>NZ_JALJXF010000001.1:2865714-3472142 GCF_024169925.1 Methylorubrum extorquens | reverse complement strand
TCGGCCGCGAGCTGACGCTCGGCGAAGTCTACCTCGCCCACTTCCTCGGACCGGACGATGCCGAGAACTTCCTGTCTCAGGTCGTCGACAAGCCCACCGCCGCCGCCGCGACCCTGCTGCCCGGCCCGGCTCGGGCCAACCGCTCGATCTTCTTTGCCGGCACCACCGGCCGGGGCCGCCACCGCAAGCCTGCGAGCCTCTCGGTCGCGCAGGTGCACCAAAAGTTCGAGGCTATGATGAACGCCCGCGGCGACCGCTATCGCGATGTCCGCACCGTGGCCGGCCTCGTCGCGCTCGCCGATGCCGAGGCCGTTCAGTAGCACTGCGGCCGCCCGCCGCGCGGCGGGCCCGCGACGGTGAAAATCTTCCTCCGACGCAACTGAGCGGCACCCGCCGGCTTTGTTATGTTGTGGTGCGGCCCGGACGCGCAGGGGAGGATCGTTTCGCCTTGAACGATACGTTTCGAAACCGATCGCATCGGGGGTCCGCCGATGATCCTCTGCTGCCGAGCATGAAACTCGATCAAATCGGGCAGGCGCTCGCCTCCTGCTACGACAACCTCGTCGCGGAAGGCATTCCCGACCATCTCGCCGCCCTGGTTCGGCGAGTCGATCATGCTGAACGCGCCATGCCCGCGAAGACCGAGCGCGCGGATGCCCGCATCGCCCTCGTGGTCGAGGATGAGCGCGACACCCGCGAATTGGCCGAAAGCGTGCTCGAAGAGAGCGAACTGCGCGTCATCGGCTGCGACAGCGCCGAGCGTGCGCTGAGCGTCCTGCAGGAGTGCGGCGGTGATGTCGCCCTGGTCTTCGCCGATATCCGCCTTGCGGGAGCGATGGATGGGCTTCAACTCGCCCGTGCCATCGCCACCCTCTGGCCGCGAACCCGGCTGGTCGTGACCTCCGGCGTCGAACCGGAGCACGGCGCGGCGTTGCCGGAAGGGGCGGTGTTCATCCCGAAGCCGTGGCGCGCCTTCGATGTGCTAGTCGAGGCCGAACGGGCCGCCCGCGACCCGTCTCCCCCCGTGAGCTGACCGCGCCGAAGGCGTGGTCAGGATTGTCGAAGCGCCGTCCGAACGGCCCTCAGGCCGCGACTGCATCGCGCCGACGGCGCCGGGGTAGGAAAAAGACGGCTGCGCCGATCAGGCCGACGACGCCGGCACCCATGCCGACATAGACGAGCTCCGTGTCGGTCCTCTCCTGATGCGCGGTGTCATCCAAGACGATGAGGTTGTCGTCCGCCCTCAGTGATCCCGCTTCCCCGGCGATGTACTTGATGGGCAGGCGATCGGTGGCCAGTTGGTTGTCGACGATGACCTGGGCGGCCAGCGCATGCGAGATCGAAACCCCTTCGGCCTTTCGCCGTAGGCCGCCGCGATCCATCCAGCTCAGGTCGAGCTTGTAACTCGTTCCGCCGCGGCGGCGCTTGACCCGTGTCGCGCTGTCGATCGTCGCCTCGGTCTGGATGCCCATTGCCATGACATCCCGCCGACGATTTCCGTCCTGCCAGCATGCGAAAGCCAAGATCGGTCCGCCGATCGCGCAGAGGACCGTAAGCCACTTCAGTTTGCCGAGGAGCCAACCCACCATACCTTCGACCTCTTCTAAGTTTCGAGGCAATCAGGCTAGGCGGGGCAACCGAAAAAATCAAACGAACCACGGGTTGATTGGGTTCGGTGAAGACTTTGCTTCGTGAAGTCAGGGCGTTGAGACGGCTCTATTGATGGAAGCTCTCGCCGGACGCCGCAGCTTTGCCGGCAGGCGGTTGGGCGCAGGCTTCACCGAATCGGCTCACGCGATCTCGTTGTGACGCATGAAGCACTTGGCGACCGCTACGAGCCGAGAATGATCGGCAACCGAGCGTCCTGGGCAGCGCCGTAAATCTTGGATGACGGCCCGAGGCGGGTCACGCGTCGCTCCCGGCCATACCGGCTTCGGGAGTAACCACATCGCAATGGCCAAGCTGATGCGAGCCGCCGCACGGCCGAGTCGTGGAAAATCCGTAAACTGCGTGGAACCGACCAAGCACAGTCACGCTTGTAATTGCAAAGATTACTGCACAGGTAGGCACCTGCGATGAAGACCTTAGCATCTGTTCTCGCCGGCGTTGTCGGCGTCTGTGTTCTCACGATGGGCGCCGCAAACGCCGCGCCCTACGACCCGTTCGGCTCGGACGGCGATGATTATCAGGAGCAGTCGTCGCCCGGCGGCTGGCCGGTCTACGATCCCTATGCCACGCAGCGCGGCGCCGGCGCGCGAGGCTACAGCCAGGGTTACGGAGAGGCTGAGGCTGCTCAGGCACAGGTGGCGCGTATTCCCCGCGAAATCGTGGAGTATGACAGCCGCTACGCACCGGGCACGATCGTCGTCTCCACGGCCGAGCGCCGCCTCTACTACGTGATGCCGGGCGGACAGGCCGTTCGTTACGGTGTTGGCGTCGGGCGTCCGGGCTTCACCTGGAGCGGCGTGAACAAGATCACTGCCAAGCGGGAATGGCCGGGCTGGACGCCTCCGGCGGCGATGATCGCGCGTCGTCCCGATCTGCCGCGCTACATGGCCGGCGGCATCGAGAACCCGCTCGGCGCCCGCGCGATGTATATCGGCAAGTCGGAATACCGGATCCACGGCTCCAACGAGCCGGACACGATCGGGCAGGCGGTCTCCTCGGGCTGCATCCGCATGACCAACGAGGACGTCACCGACCTCTATTCACGTGTGAAGGTTGGTGCCACCGTCATCGTCAACTGACGCGTCGGATCATCGAGACTTTTGATAAGAGCCGCGCCGGTCATCCCGGCGCGGCTCTTTTTGATTATCTCGGTCTAGCGCATCGTGACGCGCCGAGGGCGGTCGTTATCGGGCGAAAGGGCGTTTACGGTGCGACCCGTCCGACGGCCGTCCGCGGGCCGTTCAGGAACGACACCGGCATGTCGCAGAAGCAGCGGGCGCCCAGCGGGCGCGGGCCCGGCAGAGGGCAGGAGAACGGCTGCAGGCCGCTGATGCCCGATTGCACCGCATCGCAATTGAGGCCCATGGCTCGGCGCGGCGGCGGGCCGCCCCAGTCGCGATCACGATAGGCGCGCGCGCGGGGCGGAGGCGCATCGTAGCCGTCGTCGTAATATTGTGCCTGGGCGGGCGCGAGGCTTCCGGCCGCGACGGCGATCAGGGCCGCGAGGCCGAGAGTACGAACGGGACGCATCGTGTCCAAAACCTCCGCTGGGCCGCCCCACACGGAGCCGGCGAGGTGTGGAGCCTTGCGGTGTCCGGGCGGCGGAAAAGTGGCGGAGCCAGAGACCGCTTTTCTGGGTGAAGCTCGGAGACCGAGGTCCGAAACGAGGAACGGCCCACTCCGTCGGGAGCGGGCCGTCGGCCTTACATGCCGTCCGAGCCGAAGCGCGGAGGGTGCGTCAGGACGTGGCCTTCTGCGCGTCGTTGGCGTTCTCGCGGGCCGTCTCGACGCCCTGCTCGTAGGCCTGACGGGCGTCGGCAGCACCCTGCTGCATGGCGCTCTTGGCATTCTCGGCGCTCTGCTGAAATGCGCTCTGTGCGAGGCCGCCGAACTCCTTGGCCTGCGCCTGGATCGCAGCGAACTGCGCGCGCACGAACTCGGCCTGGTGCTGCATGGCCTCCTGGACATCGCGCGAGCGCACGAGCTTCTGCGCTAGGTCGAACGCCGCGTTGACGTTCTGCTCAGCGTATTCGAAGCCGCGGGAGGAGATGCTGGTGGCGTTGCTGCGGGCGAGGTCGGTCGAGCCCTGGACCGTGTCGGCGGTGCGGCGGGCCGCGCCGATGAAGGAATCGAACGCCTTGCGGGCCTGCTCGACGCTCTTCTCTGCGAAATCGCGCATCTCGGTGGGGACTTCGTAGTTGGGGGTGTTCGTCACGTCTCTCTCCTTAAGTTCGCATCGAGCGCTCGTTGTGCGGCGCACAATGTGCAATGCACAATAGCGCGGGGGTCGCCTTTTTTCCAGCCCCGGAGGACCAATTAAGGTTACCAGTTGATAAACGTGTGTCGGCGGGCTTCAGTGTCCACGTCTGGCCGCAGTTAAGTTACACAGGGCGCACGTGTTCATGCCCCGAACGACCGGCGACAGGGCGATGAAGGGGCTCATGACCAGGGTTCGGATGTCGGACCGCGCATTGCAGGCTTCCCATCCGGGCGACGATGCGGCCATTCGTGCCGCGTTGGCGCGATGGAGAGGCGACGCGTCGATCGCTCATCTCGTTCGCGAGGGCAGTGCGCTTCTCGTTCTCGACGAGGCGGCCGGTCGCATCCTCCATGCGGCGGGTGCGGCGCTCCCCCTACGGGCCGGCATCGCCGACTCGGACGGCACTGTCCTCCCTGCGCTGCGCCTGTCCGAGCAGATCCGCCGCGCCGGCGTCCTGGACGCGCGGCCCCGCATGGTTCGCTTGCGCGTCGATCCCCGCGGCGTCGCGCCGCCCGTGGTCGCTCTCGCCGCGCGGGCCGAGTTGGGGGAGGGGCGTTCGGTCCTGCTTCTGGCTCCGATCGGAGCCTTGCCGGCCCTGCGGCCGTTCGACAGCGGGCCCGCCAAGGCCGATCTCCCCCCCGCGGATGCGGGTCCGGATGTTGCGACGCCTGAGGCTCCTTCGCCATCCTCGATGTCGGAGGTGGAGCCGGCCGAACTGCCCCTCCGTGTGATCTGGCGCAGCGATGGCGATGGCGTGCTGACCCATGTCTCGCGGACCCATCCCGACCTCGCCGAGGCCCTGTCCGGCCGCACCTGGGCGATGCTCGCCGCCGACGGTGTGATTGAGGGCGCGGCGCTGACGCAGGCGCTCGCCGACCGGCGTACCTTCCGGGCCCTGCCGCTTCTGGTGCGCGGTCGTGCCTATGAGCACGCGCTCGAAATCTCCGGCGCTCCGACCGGCCGCGCGACGGATGATTTCGCCGGGTTCGGCGGCTTCGCGATCCTGGGCGAGCGTCAAGCCCGCGCGATGGAGAGCGCGCACGAGGATGAGGAAGATGAACCGGAGAGCTTCGAGGAAGAGGCGTTAGTCGAAGAGACGGTGGCGGAAGCCGGCCTGTCGGTCAACGAGCATGCCGCTTTCCGCGAGGTCGCGCGCGTTCTCGGCCTGCGGTTCGCCCCCGATGAGGATGGGGACGACGCGGCGCCAATGCCCGCGCGTCCCGAATCCGCGCTGAGCGGCTCGGTGATGCCGTTCCCGATCCCGCAGGGCCGCCTCTCGGAGGGCGAGGCGCGCGCGCGCCTCGCGCTCACCGACCTGCTCGAAAGCCTCCCCCTCGGCGTGCTCGTCTACCGTGGCAGCGAGATGCTGTTCGCCAGCCGCACCTTCCTCGATCTCACCGGCTACGCGGATCTGCCGGCCCTGCGTCAGGCGGGCCTCGCGCATCTCTTCCGCGGCCTTCCGCCCAGGGACCGGGAGATCATCGGGCCGGTTCCCTTCGCGCGGCCCGAAGGCGGTACGGTGGCGCTCCTCGTCGATCGAGCCGGCCTCGTCTGGGAGGGGGCGGCGGCGGAAATCTGCCTCGCGCGGGCGATGCCTGCTGGCGGCGACGTCGATTTCCCGGCCGTTCCGGCCAATGCCGCGCGGCTGCGGGCGGAGAAGGTGCTCGACAGCCTGGAGGAGGGCGTCGTCACGCTCGATGCCGAGGGCCGCGTCGTCGGCCTGAACCCGAGCGCTGCCGAACTCGTCCATGCGCATCCCAAGGAGATCGTGGGCGGGCGCTTCGCCGACCTGTTCGCGCCCGAGAGCCTGTCGGCGCTGGAGACGGCCGTTACCGATTCCCGCCGCTCCGGTGCGAGCGCGATCCACGGCGTGACCGTCCGCACCGGGGCGGCGGCGTTGCGCCTGCGCATCGCCCGGCTGCTCGGAGAGGACGCGCCGGGTTACTGCGCCAGCCTGCGCGAGATCCGCGACGAGGATGGGGCGCCCCCGGCACCGGCCGCGGAAACCGCGCGGTGGAGCGAGCCCGAGGCGGAAGGTGCCTGGAAGGCCAACGCGCTCGCGCGCGTCAGCCACGAAATTCGCCCCTCGCTCAACGCGATTCTCGGCCTCACCGACATGATGCTCTCCGACCGCTTCGATCGGGCGGATGCCGAGCGTCTGGAGGCCTATTTGCGCGAAGTGCGTCTCTCCGGCGGCCGGATCGCCGCCTTGATCGACGACTTGCGCGATCTCGCCGAGATTCAGGCCGGCCGCGGCAAGCTCACCTTCGCCGATCTTGCGCTCAACGACCTCGTCGCCGCCTGCATCGCGGCGCAGCAGCCGAAGGCGGCGCGCGACCGCATCGTCCTGCGCACCAGCCTCGCTCCCAACCTGCCGGCGATGAAGGCGGACGAGCGTTCGATCCGGCAGGCGGCGCTGACCGTGCTCGGAAATGCGATCCGCGTCACCGAGGCCGGCGGACAGGTGATCGTCTCGACCACGCTCGCCGAACGGGGCGAGGTCGCCCTGCGTGTGCGCGACACCGGCACCGGCATGACCGAAGACGAACTGATGAGCGCCCTCGAGCCGTTCGGGGCCGATCTCGGCGCCGCTCCGGAGGGAGATGGGAAGGGGTTCGGGCTGACGCTGACCAAGGCGCTCGTGGAGGCCAACCGCGGACGTTTCCGCATCAGCAGCCGCAAGGACGAGGGCACCCTCGTCGAGATGCTGTTTCCGGCCGCCTGACGGGCTGGAGCACCGATCGTAGCCGCAGCGGCGGCCAGCCAATTCCCGTGACACGACAAGCGTTTCCCGGTGTTGCTCCGGAAGACCGCCAGTCTGCGCGGCGCCTCCAATGAATTACTGTGCAACTCGATTGCGCAAAACCGCCGAACTCGACTTTTTGGTGCTTGCCGGGTGTATTCATCTGCGCTTAAGAGTTCTGAGGAAGCCCCGGCTGCGCGGACCTTCGCGATACGATCGGGCACCGGCAGGGAAGAAACCAAATGAGCGAGAAGGTCATCGACGTCCAGGATGCCTGGCGGGACCGGGCGCTGATCGACGAAGCCAAGTACAGGGAGATGTACGAGGCCTCCGTTTCTGATCCTGAGGCGTTCTGGGGCGAGCACGGCAAGCGGATCGACTGGTCGACGCCTTTCAGCAAAGTAAAGAATACGAGCTTCGCGCCCGAAAACGTCTCGATCAAATGGTTCGAGGACGGCAAGACCAACGTCGCACTCAACTGCATCGACCGCCACCTCGAGACCCGCGGAGACCAGACCGCGATCATCTGGGAAGGCGACGATCCCAACGAGTCGAAGCACATCACTTACCGGCAGTTGCACGCCGAAGTGTGCCGGATGGCCAACGTTCTGCGCAACCGCGGCGTCGGCAAAGGTGATCGCGTCACGCTCTACCTTCCGATGATCCCCGAGGCCGCCTACGCGATGCTGGCTTGCGCGCGTCTGGGCGCCATCCACGCCATTGTCTTCGGTGGCTTCTCGCCCGACTCGCTGGCAAGCCGGATCAAGGGCTGCGGCTCGAAGCTCGTCATCACCGCCGACGAGGGCCTGCGCGGCGGGCGCAAGGTGCCGCTCAAGGCCAACGTGGACGAGGCGATCAAGCGCCTCGACGCGGACTTCGTGGACCACGTCATCGTGGTCAAGCGCACGGGCGGCAACGTGGCGATGGAGCCGGGCCGCGACGTCTACTACCACGAGGCCGCCGAGCAGGTGACCGACGATTGCCCGGCCGAGGCAGTCGAGGCCGAGCACCCGCTGTTCATCCTCTACACGTCGGGCTCGACGGGCCAGCCGAAGGGCGTGGTGCATACCACCGGTGGCTACCTCGTCTACGCCTCGATGACCCACCAATACGTCTTCGATTATCACGACGGCGACGTCTATTGGTGCACGGCCGATGTGGGCTGGGTCACCGGCCACAGCTACATCGTCTACGGTCCGCTCGCGAACGGCGCGACCACGCTAATGTTCGAGGGCATCCCGACCTATCCGTCGAATTCCCGCTTCTGGGAGGTCATCGACAAGCATAAGGTCAACATCTTCTACACCGCGCCGACCGCGATCCGCTCGCTCATGGGCGGAGGCGAGGGCCCGGTGAAGAAGACCTCGCGCCAATCCCTTCGGGTGCTGGGTTCGGTTGGCGAGCCGATCAACCCGGAAGCCTGGGACTGGTACTACCGTGTCGTCGGCGATTCCCGGTGCTCGATCGTCGATACGTGGTGGCAGACCGAGACCGGCGGCATCCTCATCACCCCTCTGCCGGGGGCGACGCGGCTGAAGCCCGGCTCCGCCACGCTCCCGTTCTTCGGCGTTCAGCCTGTGATGGTCGATGCCGAGGGCAAGGTGCTGGATGGCGCCTGCGAGGGCAACCTCTGCATCAAGGACAGCTGGCCCGGCCAGATGCGCACAGTCTACGGCGACCACGAGCGCTTCGAGCAGACCTACTTCTCGACCTACAAGGATCTCTACTTCACCGGCGACGGCGCCCGGCGCGACGCGGACGGCTATTACTGGATCACCGGCCGCGTGGACGACGTCATCAACGTCTCGGGCCACCGCATGGGTACGGCGGAGGTCGAATCCTCACTCGTCGCCCACCCGAAGGTCTCGGAAGCCGCGGTCGTGGGCTATCCTCACAACGTCAAGGGCCAGGGCATCTACGCCTACGTCACCCTCAACGAGGGCGAGGAGGGTACGGACGAACTGCGCAAGGAGCTGGTCACCTGGGTCCGCAAGGATATCGGCCCGATCGCCTCGCCCGATCTGCTGCAGTTCGCGCCCGGCCTGCCCAAGACCCGCTCCGGCAAGATCATGCGCCGCATCCTGCGCAAGATCGCCGAGGACGATTTCGGTTCGCTCGGCGACACCTCGACCCTGGCCGAGCCGGCCGTGGTCGATGACCTAATCGAAAACCGCCAGAACCGCTCGGCCTGAGCGGATCACGATAGGCGCCCGCCACCTCGCGCGGCGGGCGCCCTTCCGGGCACGGCCTCGATGCCTGGAATCCACGGTGCCGGTCGCCCCCTTGCGGGCGGTCCGGGGCCGGTTTGTGCCGGAGCGGACGCCAACGCTTCGGTCGTCACGATCACAGAACAAAGCAGCCGATCACCCGGCCCCGAGGCCGCGGTGAGACAGGATCGCGCGGGAGGAGATTCATGAGTAGCATCCAGACGGTGAGGCCGTCCGCGACGTCGGACGCCCGCACACTTCATGGGGCGGGCGCCCCCGAAATGCCCGAGCCCGATCAGCGGCTCGACCGGATCGCCGAGCACCCGATCTTCAAGACGTTGGTTCACGAGCGCACGCGCTTCGGCTGGATTCTCACCGGCCTGATGCTGCTGGTCTATTTCGGCTTCATCGGCCTCATCGCCTTCGACAAGGCGCTACTCGCGACGAAGGTCGGCGGCACGGCCTCGCTCGGGTTCTACATGGGCATGTTCGTCATCGTCTTCGCCTTCGTGCTGACCGGCATCTACGTCGCCCGCGCCAACACCCGCTACGACCGGCTCTCGGCCGAACTCATCCGGAGCCTCGCGAAATGATCCGTCCCGTTTCCCGATCCGTCGCGCTCCTCGGCGCGAGCCTCGCGCTCGGCGCCGGTTCGGCGCTCGCCGCCGGCCCCGACATGGGCGCCGTGCAGCAGCAGGCCACGAACTGGCCCGCGATCTTCATGTTCCTGTTCTTCGTGCTGTTCACCCTCGGCATCACCTACCGGGCGGCGAAGGGTTCGAAGTCGGCGGCCGACTTCTACGCGGCCGGCGGCGGCATCTCCGCGCGCACGAACTCGCTCGCGATCGCCGGCGACTACATGTCGGCGGCCTCCTTCCTCGGCATCTCCGGCCTTGTCTATTCCTCGGGCTTCGACGGCCTGATCTACTCGACGGGCTTCCTCGTCGGCTGGCCGATCGTGCTGTTCCTGATCGCCGAGCGCCTGCGCAACCTCGGCAAGTTCACCTTCGCGGATGTCGCGAGCTTCCGCCTCGATCAGACCTCGATCCGCATCATCTCGGCGACCGGCACCCTCGTCGTCGTGGCGTTCTACCTGATCGCGCAGATGGTCGGCGCCGGTAAGCTGATCCAGCTCCTGTTCGGCCTGCCCTACCTCTATGCGGTGGTGATCGTCGGCGCGCTGATGATCATCTACGTCGCCTTCGGCGGCATGAAGGCGACGACCTGGGTGCAGGTCATCAAGGCCTGCCTGCTGCTGGGCGGGGCGACCTTCATGGCCGGCGCCGTGCTCTACAAGTACGGCTTCAGCCCGGAGAAGCTGTTCGCCGCAGCGGTGCAGACCCATCCGAAGGGCGATTCCATCATGGCGCCCGGCGGCCTCGTGACGAACCCGATCGACTCGATCTCTCTCGGCGTCGGCCTGATGTTCGGCACCGCGGGCCTGCCGCACATCCTGATGCGCTTCTTCACGGTGTCGGATGCGCAGGCCGCGCGGAAATCGGTGTTCTACGCCACCGGCCTGATCGGCTACTTCTACATCCTCACCTTCATCATCGGTTTCGGCGGCATCGCCCTGCTGATGTCCGATCCGAGCTACTTCAAGCTCGGCGCCGACGGCGTCGCCTACGACAAGATCAAGGACATGGTCGGCGGCACCAACATGGTGGCCGTGAACCTCGCCAACGCGGTGGGCGGGCCGTACTTCCTCGGCTTCATCTCGGCGGTGGCCTTCGCGACCATCCTCGCGGTGGTGGCGGGCCTGACGCTCGCCGGCGCCTCGGCGATCAGCCACGATCTCTACGCCCAGGTCTTCGCCCGCGGCCGTACCACGGAGAAGGCGGAGGTGAACCTCTCAAAGCTCTCCGCCGTCGGCATCGGCATCGTCGCGATCTATCTCGGCTACGTGTTCGAGAACCAGAACGTCGCCTTCATGGTCGGCCTCGCCTTCTCGGTCGCGGCGAGCTGCAATTTCCCCGTCCTGGCCATGTCGATCCTGTGGCGCGGTACCACGACCTGGGGTGCGCTCATCGGCGGTCTCGTCGGGCTCGTGGCGGCGGTGGTCATGGTGGTGCTGTCTGATGCGGTCTGGGTGAAGACCTTCGGCTATCCGGCCGCTCTGTTCCCCTATGCCAACCCGGCCCTGTTCTCGATGCCGCTCGCCTTCCTGACGATCTGGGGCATCTCGACCATCGACCGGACCCGCCGGGCCAATCGGGAGCGTGCCGCCTTCGACGCGCAGTTCGTGCGCTCGGAGACCGGCATCGGGGCGTCGGGCGCGCACGCGCACTGAAGCGTCTGTCCTGCAAGAAACGAAAAGGGGCGCGGCCGATAAGGCTGCGCCCCTTTCGCTTGTCCGCTTCCGGATGAACCGCTCGGGACACCCCGGAGCCCTCCGACATCGCGAGGCGGAGCCGAAGCGAACCGAGAAGCGACCTTTCCGGCTCAAGTGCATTCCGACGGAGTGATTACCGTCTCGTCGAAAGAATGCGCGTCGAAACGATGATTTGGAGATTCCGGCCTGATGTAATCAGGCCGGATACGGCTCTAGGTCAGCCCTGGATCGCCTCGCTTTCTCTCGCGATGACGGCGCTTCGCAACTCCAGGCGCGTCAATGAAAAAAGCCCCGCCGTGAGGCGGGGCTTTTTCGTTCATTCGGCCGGCGCTTAATGCCGGAAGTGGCGCACGCCGGTGAACACCATGGCGAGTCCGGCCTCGTCGGCGGCCCGGATCACCTCATCGTCGCGCATCGAACCGCCGGGCTGGATCACGGCGGTGGCACCGGCTTCCGCCGCGGCGAGCAGACCGTCGGCGAAGGGGAAGAAGGCGTCGGAGGCGACGGCCGAACCCTTGGCAAGGCTCTCGGAAAGGCCGAGGCGCTGCGCCGCTTCCGCTGCCTTGCGCGCGGCGGTGATCGAGGAATCCACCCGCGACATCTGCCCGGCACCGATGCCGACCGTGGCGCCGCCCTTGGCGTAGACGATGGCGTTCGACTTCACGTGCTTGGCCACCCGATAGGCGAAGCGCATGTCGGCGAGTTCCGCCTCGCTCGGGGCGCGCCGGGTCACGACCTTCAGGTCCATGTCGTCCACGCTGAGCGCATCCCGGCCCTGGACCAGGAAGCCGCCCGCCACGGTGCGGACAACCTCGCCCTTCGCCCGCGGGTCGGCGAGGCCGCCCGCCAGCAGCAGCCGCAGGTTCTTCTTGGCGCCGACGATGGCGCGTGCCTCCTCGGAGGCGTCGGGGGCGATGATGACCTCGGTGAAGATCTCGACGATCTTTCGCGCGGCCTCGGCGTCGAGCGGCCGGTTGAGGGCGACGATGCCGCCGAAGGCCGAGGTCGGATCGCAGGCCAGCGCCTGCTCGTAGGCCGCCAGCAGATCCGCCCCCTCCGCGACGCCGCAGGGGTTGGCGTGTTTGATGATCGCCACCGCCGCCGTGCGGGCGGGGTCGAACTCGGCGACGCATTCATAGGCCGCGTCGGTGTCGTTGAGGTTGTTGTAGGACAGTTCCTTGCCCTGGACCTGCCGGGCGGTGGCGATGCCGGGGCGCAGGGTCCCTGGCAGGCGGTAGAAGGCGGCCGACTGGTGCGGGTTTTCGCCGTAGCGCAAGCTCTGGGCGAGCGTGCCGCCGAGCGCCTTGAAGGTCGGGGCCGCGTCGCTCCCCTCGACCTCGGCGAGCCAGTTGGCGATCGCCGCGTCGTAGGAGGCGGTGCGCGAAAACGCCTTCTGCGCGAGCCGGCGGCGGGTCGCGGCGGTGAGGTTGCCCCCGTGCGCCGAGAGTTCGGCGAGGATGGTCGCATAGTCCGAGACATCGACCACCACGGCGACGTCGGCATGGTTCTTGGCCGCCGCGCGGATCATCGCCGGGCCGCCGACATCGATGTTCTCGACACAGTCGTCGTAGGCCTTGCCGGCCTTCAGCGTCTCCTCGAACGGGTAGAGGTTGACCACGAGCAGGTCGATCGCACTGATTCCGTGGGCGGCCAACGCCGCCTGATGTTCGGGGTTGTCGCGCACCGCGAGCAAGCCGCCATGGACGGCCGGATGCAGCGTCTTCACCCGCCCGTCCATCATTTCGGGGAAGCGCGTCAGCTCGGACACTTCCCGGACGGCCAGCCCCGCTTCAGTGAGCGCACGGTGGGTGCCGCCCGTCGAGACCAGTTCGACGCCCCGCTGGCTCAGCGCCGCAGCAAAGTCCGTGAGCCCGGTCTTGTCCGAAACGGAAAGAAGGGCGCGGGTGACCCGGATCTGGTCGCGCGGCATGGGGATCGCCTGTGTCGTCGGTGAGGGAATTTGCGCGCGCGGTAGCATGGAACCGGCTGGGGCGGCCAGTTGAAGCGGACGATCTCCGCTTGAAGACGCGGTTGTTTCAACCGCTACACTTAAGAGCCTCGTCAGACCGAGCGGTACGGAAGCCCTCGTCGGGGGACTTTCGTGCATCCGGTGGAGGCCCGCCGCTCCGCAACTCGGGAGCAATCGGCGCAGAGCCGGGTTCATCGCCGATCGAAATCAGACCTGCTCGATCTGCCAGCGTACCAGCGCGTCCTCGTCCACCGTTAGGTGCAGGACGATCTGCGCGGTGCGCCGTGCACCGACGACGCCTGCGAAATACACGCTCTCCTCGATCGCCGCCGTCGCGCCCTCCACCGTGAAGCGCCATCGCTCACCCGTCGGCAGGCCCAGCATCACGCTGCCGTCGTCCTGAGGCTGCGCCGCGACGGCGGTGTGGAGATGGAAGCGCACCGCCACCGGCTGGGGCCGCGAGCGCGGGCGCTTGCTGTCACGCCGGAACGCATCCTCGCCTGCCAGACGCACGGGGCTGTCGGAAAGGCGCCAGCGGCGCTCGTGCAGGATCCCGAATTCGGTGACGTAGCCGTCATGGCGCGCGGCGAGGACCGCAGCCCCGTTCTCCGTGCGCCGCTCGACCGCGACCGGACCGGGGCCGCGCAGGACCACGGGGCCGCGGCGATACAGCAGCCAGCGGGCGGCGATCCGGCTGATCCACCAATCCTCCGGCTGGTCGAGGAAGCGGTAGGAGGAGGTGTCGGCGACCGTCGCCGTCGAGTGGGCGGCGGTGCTGCGCGCGGCCCGGCGCAACTCGCCGCCGCTCGCGGGACTGCCGCAATTGACGACGATGCGCTGCGCCCCGCTCGTCAGTTCGAAGGAGAGGCAGCCGGCGCCAGCCTCGCGCGACTGATCCATCGGCGGCGGTGCACCGACATCGCAGACGAGCACGACCCGCCCCAGTTCGAGCCGGGCGTATCCGGAATGGGAGGCGTACATCAGCGGCTCGGTGCCGGCCCCGTCATAGACCAGCAGCGTGGCGAGATGGTCGGCCGCCGTCACGCCCATGCCGTTGAAGTGGCTGAGCGAGGCATCGCCGTGGCGCAGGAGGCGCAGCGCCGGCAGCATCCGGTCGACGGCGCGCAGGAGCGCCTCCGGCGGATCGACGCTGCGGCTGAGGAAGCTCTGGCGAAGCGGCAGCAGATCGAGCAGCAGCTCCATGGCAAATCGCGGATCGCGGGACTGATGGCCGCCATCCGGCAGGATCTGCGCTTCGAGTTCACGCACGAGGATGCGGGTGGCCCGGCGCAGGATCGGCTCGATGCCCTCGCAGCACAGGCCGGCATAGGTCAGCGCTACCGCCGCCAGCAGGCGCGATTGCGGCGGTGACGAGCGCCGCAGCGAGCGCTCCAGTTCCCGCGCACCCTTGCCCACGGCCTTGAGGAAGGCCTGATAAAAGGCGTGGTCTGCCCCCTCCAGCACCAACGGAGACTGGCACAGGAACGAGATCAGCCGGCGTGAGGCGACCGGCACCGGGCTGGCGCGGGCGGCCTCGCCGCGTCCGCCCATGAAGTCCGAGACGAAGGCGCGGGCATTGGCGCGGGCCAGGGCCGTGTCGGCAGCCCGCAGGTGGCGCAGCCAGCCGAAGCCGTAGAGCGCGTCCGCCCATTCGGGGGAGGGAGGATCGTAGTCGAAGGGCGACCGTCCGCTCACCACCAGCGAGCGGCCGGCGAAGACGAACAGGCCGGAATAGATGTCGTCGGCGAGCGAGGCGTCGCTGGTCCGCAGGTCGTGCGGCGCGATCACGAGGCCGGTCACCCGCGCGCGGGTGAGGATCTCGGGCCGCGCCGTGAGCTGTGCTGTCCGCTCGCGAACCGCGCGGACGATCTCGTGACCGAGCAGGCGGTAGAGCTGCCAGCGTTCGGGGCCCCTGCCCAAGCCGTATCCTCCGAGCCTTCGAGACGGGCCGTACGGGTCGCCGCCCGGACCCGCACGATGGGCGCCCGGCAGCCGGCTTCGGCCAAGCTTATGCCCGTCCTCTTAACCGCCCTTTAACGCTGTGTCGTCCTCGCCGGGGCCGGCATCCCCGGAATGCACCGGCCCGACGCGGCGGCGCTTCACCGCTCAGGCGGGGCTGGTCTCGACGGGGCGGGCGGGATCGGCGCCCCACTCCGACCACGAGCCGTCGTAGAGCGCCCGCGGCTCCTTGCCCAAAGTCTCGAGTGCCAGCGCGACGATGGCCGCGGTCACGCCCGAGCCGCAGGTGGTGACGACGGGCCGGTCGAGATCGACGCCGGCCTCCGCGATTGCGGCCCGCAGCGAGGCCTCGTCCCGCAGGCGGCCATTCGCTTGGAGGGCGGCGTAATGCAGGTTCTTGGCGCCGGGCATATGCCCGGGGCGAACGCCGGGGCGCGGCTCCGCCTCCTCGCCGCGGAAGCGCGGGCCGGAGCGCGCATCGACCACCTGCGTCGTGCCGCCGGCCAGGGCGCGGGCGATGTCACCCGCATCCGCCACGGCGCCGTTGTCGAGCCGGGCGGTGAAATGGCGCCGGTCGCGCGGGCGGCCCTCGCCGTCCTCGGTCGGGTAGCCCGCCGCGACCCAGGCGGGCATGCCGCCTTCCAGGATCTTGACCTCGCGCATGCCGAAGGTCTGGAGCATCCAGCGCACCCGCGGCGCCGAGAACAGCCCCATTCCATCGTAGACGACGACCTGCGCCCCGTCGCCGACCCCGAGCGTCCGCATCTTCGAGGAGAACACCTCGGGCCGCGGCAGCATGTGGGGGAGGGCGGATTCGGTATCGCTCATCGCGTCCAGATCGAAGCGGATCGCACCGGGGATATGGGCCGCTTGATACTCGGCCGCGGCGTCGCGCCCCTGCGCCGGCAGGTGCCACGAGGCATCGAGCACGACGACGTCCGGCGCGTTCAGGCGCTGATGCAGCCATTCCACCGTGACGAAGGGCGATGTGGTCATGAACATCCTCGCTGCGCGGGTCTTCGCGGGGAAGACATCACATCCGGCATTGGCGGGAATTCGGCAAGGCCACGAGCCCAAAAGTCATGGCAATTGCTTCGCGCGATCACCCTGCGTGAAAAGCAGGCGCGACGGTGTGGCGTCCGTTACGCCCCTGCCACCGGCGCGATCTTCGGGTAAGCGCGGGACGACAGCGAAAAGGGTGCATGTCCGTGCGAGAAACCTATCACATCGAAGTGCTCGGGCCGGAGGAGCCGGACGCGCCGGGCGGCGTGCAGCAGCGGGTCTCCGTGCGGACGGCGAGCCCGGAGGCGGCGGCGGAGCGGGCCAAGCGGCTGTTCGCCCGGGCGCGAGTGCCGCAACGCGCGCGCACGGCCGCCGAGGCAGTTCGCGTCGTCGACGGCGCGGGCATCGAGATTTTCAGCATGAGCCGATTCGACGAGGCGTGAGCGAGGCGCTCCGACATTCATTGACTTCGCGGGTGCAACGTCGCATATCGCAGTTGCAGCGTCAGCGACCGAACGGGGTCGCTTGAGGGGGCTGCGTGACGGTTCGCGCCTTTTCCAAGGTTGCGCCCCGGCCCCTCTCTTCAACGTGTATGCACCCCAGGCCGCCCCATCACGCGGGCAGCCTCCCGGACCGATGGACCCGCCTTTGATAGTCCCGCGCGATTTGATGCGCCGGATTGCGGGTTCCGCTGCCTTGAAAGTACCGACTTGACCCAATTCACCGATTTCGGCCTCGCTCAGCCCGTGCTCCGCGCGCTGGAAGAGGCCGGCTACGTTACGCCGACGCCGATCCAGTCGCAGGCCGTCCCGCCCGCGATGGAGGGCCGCGACCTCTGCGGCATCGCCCAGACCGGCACCGGCAAGACCGCTGCCTTCGCCCTGCCGATCCTGCATCGCCTGTCGCTCGACAGTCGCCGCGCGCCGCGCCGCGGTTGCCGCGTGCTCGTGCTGTCGCCGACCCGCGAGCTCGCCAGCCAGATCGCCGACAGCTTCTCGGACTACGGCCGGCATCTGCCCTACACCAACACCGTCGTGTTCGGCGGCGTGAACATCACCCGCCAGGAGCGGGCGATCGCGCCGGGCGTCGATATCCTCGTCGCCACGCCGGGCCGGCTCATCGACCTCGTCGATCGCCGCGCGCTGACGCTGGAGGGCGTCGAGATCCTCGTCCTCGACGAGGCCGACCAGATGCTCGACCTCGGCTTCATCCACGCGCTCAAGCGCATCGTGAAGATGCTGCCGGCCAAGCGCCAGAGCCTGTTCTTCTCGGCCACCATGCCGAAGAACATCGCCGGGCTTGCCGACCAGTACCTCAGCAACCCGGTGCAGGTCGCGGTCACCCCCGTGGCGACCACCGCCGAGCGGGTCGATCAGCAGGTCATCTTCTGCCACACGGGCGCCAAGCAGGCCCTGCTCAATCACGTCCTGCGTGATCCGAAGATCGAGCGTGTGCTCGTCTTCACCCGCACCAAGCACGGCGCGGACCGGGTCGTGCGCGGCCTCGACAAGGCCAACGTCGTCAGCGCGGCGATTCACGGCAACAAGAGCCAGCCGCAGCGCGAGCGGGCGCTTGCCGCCTTCCGTGACGGTTCCTGCCGCGTGCTGGTGGCCACCGACATCGCCGCCCGCGGTATCGATGTCGATGGCGTGACCCACGTCGTGAACTACGATCTGCCGAACGTGCCGGAATCCTATGTCCACCGCATCGGCCGCACGGCCCGCGCGGGTGCGGAGGGCCAGGCGATCTCGTTCTGCAACGACGAGGAGCGCAGCTACCTGCGCGACATCGAGCGCACCACGCGTCAGAAGGTACCCGTCGCCGGGTTCCCCGAGGGCTTCGTGCCGCCGACGCGCCAGGAGGCGCAGGATAACGCCGCCGAGGAGGCGCGCCGTCCGCCGCGTCAGCCGCAGGGTCGCCCCGGCCAGCGCCAGGGTCGTCCGGGCGGCGGTCGCGGCCAGGGTGGCGAGGGACGCGGCGAGCCGCGCGCCCACGACGCTCGCGGCGGGCGTCCCGGCGGACAGCCGGGCCACCGCCAGGACCAGCGCGCCGCCGGCGCACCGCGTCCCGACGCTCAGCGGCAGGACCAGCGCCGCCCCGAGCGGGCCGGTGAGGCCCGCCCGCAGGGTGCGCGTCCGCAAGGAGCCCGTCCGAGCGACGGCCGTCGCGACGGTCGGCCCGCGCGCTCCGGTGGCGAGGGCGGCCGGGCGATCGGCTGGCTCGATCGCGCACCGCGCTCCTGATCGCCGGATGACCTGACGATCCCGCATCGGACTCTCGCCGCATTGCGCGGCGGGGGACGACGCAACCGATCCTCGGGTCTCGACGGGACATGGAAATCGATCTTTTCGGCGCGGGATGCGTTCATCCCGCGCCGTTCTCGTTCGGAGCACGGCCTGTCAGGAGATCAGGCGGGATGCGCTACGAACTCTATCGTGATGCGGGTGGGCAGTGGCGCTGGCGCCTGCGCGTCCAGAACGGCAACGTCATCGCAGATTCCGGTGAGAGCTATGTTCGCCGCGAGGATTGCGAGCGCGGCATCGAACTGGTGAAGGGAAGCGCCCAGGCGTCCGTCGTCGACATGACGACGAAGATCGCCTGACCCCGTTTCATAGGTCACCGCAGGCGCTCATTTTTTGCGAAACCGTTTTGCGGCCTCGTGCGTTCTCGCTCGCGCGGTACGCCGGGTTCGGCGTGTCCGTTCGCGATTGCCGAAGAGGGAATGCCCACTTGCTCAGAAAACTCCTCCTTGCCGCGCTGATGGTCCTTGGCCTCGCTGCGGTGGCACCGCAGGGTGCGTCGGCCGCCCCGGTCGGCCCGTCGTCCGCGCTCGTGACCGAAGCCACGCCCGCGACCGTCGAGAAGGCGCAATATTACCGCCGTGGCTGGGGTCCGCGCCCCTATTACGGCCGCCGGTTCTACGGCCCGCGCCCGTTCTACCGTCGCCCGTATTACCGCCGTCCGTTTTACGGCCCGCGCCGTTTCTATGGCCCGCGTCGCTTCTACTACTAAGCCGAACGGATCCCTCGGGAGTCACGCCTGACTTCTGAAGACGATCGTTTCCGATCTGAGCCCGGAGCGTCACCGCTCCGGGCTTTTTCGTGCTTACATCTTGGAGCGACCGATCAGCCCCCGCGCTTTTCCAAAGGCCGCGGACCGATATAGGATGGCGTTCAAGCGAGTATGGCCCGCGTGAGACGGGTCGCTCCGGAGGACGTCCCATGATCGATCTCGTGACGCGGCAGCGGCGCGCGATTGCGCCCGCTCGTACCCTATCCTGGCAGGACATCCCGCTCGAGCTGTTCGTCTGCGCTGCGGCGATCTTTCTCGCAGCCGGGCTGGAGCTTCTCGGCCTGATGCCCTGACGCGGTTCCGCCTCTGGCGCGGGATCGGCGCCCGTGCTTCGCTGTCCGACAACGCGTGTTCGAATCGGCGCGAACGGGGGGATCGATGATGCAGACGATCGATGTGGGCGACGAGCATCCCGTCGGCGACCTGACGGTGCGCACGATCGCCATGCCGGCCGACACCAACGCCAACGGTGACATCTTCGGCGGCTGGGTGCTGTCGCAGATGGATCAGGCCGGCGGCATCGCCGGGGTCGAGCGGGCGCAGGGCCGGGTCGTGACCGTGGCCGTCGATGCAATGACCTTCATCCGGCCCGTGCGGGTCGGGGATGTGCTGTGCGTCTATACCCGGATCGGCCGGGTCGGACGCACCTCGATGAAGATCCACTTGGAGGCCTGGGCGCGGCGCTTCCAGACCCGGATTCGCGAAAAGGTCACCGATGCGACCTTCACCTTCGTCGCCATCGACGAGGCGGGCCGTCCGCGCTCGATCCCGGTCGAGGACTGAGGCGCCTCCCCTTGGCGCTTCCCGGCGTGACGGTCTAGAACCGGGGCGACATCCTCGAACCGCCGAGTCCGTATGCCCGCCACGCCCCGCGCCGCGATCATTCCGGTCACCCCGTTCCAGCAGAACTGCACCTTGGTCTGGGACGACGCCACCAAGGCCGGCGCCGTGGTCGATCCCGGTGGAGACCTGGACCGGATCGAGGCGGCGATCCGCGCGCAGGGCGTGACGGTCGAGAAGATCCTGCTCACCCACGGCCATATCGACCATGCGGGCGGCGCCGCCGAGCTGAAGGAGCGCCTCGGCGTTCCCGTCGAGGGCCCGCACGAAGCCGACCGGTTCCTGCTCGATTCCCTGCCCGAGACGGGCGCGAATTACGGGATCGACGGCGCCCGCGCGGTCACGCCGGATCGCTGGCTCAACGAGGGCGACACGGTCACCGTCGGCGGCCTGACCTTCGACATCTGGCACGCCCCCGGCCACTCCCCCGGCAGCGTCGTCTTCATGAGCCGCGATGCCCGTTTCGCCCTGGTCGGCGACGTGGTGTTCCAGGGGTCGATCGGCCGGACCGACCTGCCCGGCGGCAGCCATGAGCAACTGATCCGGATGATCAAGGAGAAGGTGCTGCCGCTCGGCGACGACGTCGCCTTCATCCCCGGCCATGGGCCGACCGGAACGCTCGGGCAGGAGCGGATGACGAACCCGTTCCTGCAGGGATGAAACGGTCTGGATCGTCGCCCGCACGGCTTCACCGGCCGGCCACCGTGTCGGGTGAGACTCGAACGGTCGGGCCGGCAGCGTGCGCTATTTGGGCGATGATGCGGGAGTGCTCGACATGATGGCGTCCGATGCCGGTTCGATCCGAGTCTTTCTCGGCCTCGGAGCCGTGCGCGTCCGGCCGCGCATGTACATCGGCGATACGGAGGACGGGACTGGGCTGCACAACATGGTGCTCGCCACCGTGAGTTATGCGCTTCGCGAGCGCTCCGGTCGCTGCGCTGGCTGTATTCGGGTGTGCCTCGACGCTGACGGTTCCTGCACTGTCTCTGACGATGGTCCGGGCTTGTCCGGCGAGCCGGGCAGCGGCGGCGAAATCAGTGAGTTGGAAGCCGCGATGACGCGGCTCGATCCGAAAGATCTCGCGGGCGGTGTCGAACAGACGGGGCTGTGTGTCGTCAACGCACTTTCATACTGGCTACAGATCGAGAGCCGGATTGGGGGCACGTCGTTCGATCTAGCATTCCGGCACGGTGTGCAGCTCTCGCCGCTTGGCATCCGGGCGATCACGGACGATCATTGCGGAACGACGATTTCGTTTCAGCCCTCCGCCGACACCTTCCCGGAACGGAGCTTTAACGGCGCGAGATTGAAAGCCGATCTGGAGGCGCTGTCGCTTCGATCCGGAGCGCGGATCGAACTCAAGGATGCACGCGGGAACCCCGCGACCTGATGTTGTCCATTCGCGCGACGGCGTGCTGAAGAGCCCTTACGCGTCGTTAACGCGATCGGTCCACAAAGAGCACGCAACAACGCTTTCCAGACGTAAAAAGCGATGCAAAATCAGGGGGGAACGCCTATATGAAGACGAGACGGAAATAGCAGGCACACCCGGCCCGTACGGGCTCGAGAAAAGGCTCAAGAGCCGCCTGCCCGAGGAATTTTATGGCTGACTCCCCGAACACCGAACCCGCCGACAGCTACGGCGCGGAATCGATCCGCGTGCTCAAGGGCCTGGATGCCGTGCGCAAGCGGCCCGGCATGTATATCGGCGATACCGACGACGGCTCCGGCCTGCACCACATGATCTACGAGGTGGTGGACAACGCCATCGACGAGGCGCTCGCGGGCCACGCGGACCTCGTGACGGTGACGCTCAATGCCGACGGCTCGGTGACGGTCTCGGACAACGGACGCGGCATCCCCACCGACATCCACCGGGAAGAGGGAGTTTCGGCCGCCGAGGTCATCATGACCCAGCTCCATGCCGGCGGTAAGTTCGACCAGAATTCTTACAAGGTGTCGGGCGGACTGCACGGCGTCGGCGTGTCCGTCGTCAACGCGCTCTCCACCAGCCTGACGCTGCGGATCTGGCGCGGGGGCAAGGAACACCGCATGGAGTTCCGCCACGGCGACGCGGTGGCGCCGCTGGAGGTCGTCGGCCCTGCGGGCGATCGGCGCGGCACGGAGGTGACCTTCCTGCCGTCGACCGAAACCTTCACCATGGTGGAGTTCGACTATCCGACGCTGGAGAAGCGTCTGCGCGAGCTCGCCTTCCTCAATTCAGGCGTGCGCATCGTCGTCACCGATGCGCGCCACGCCGAGCACAAGCGCGAGGAGCTTTGCTACGAGGGCGGCGTCGAGGCCTTCGTGCGCTATCTCGACCGGTCCCGGAAGTCGGTCGAGGGCATGACGAAGCCCGTGACCGTGCTGGGCGAGCGCGATGGCATCCGCGTCGAGGTGGCATTCTGGTGGAACGACTCGTTCAACGAGACCGTCCTGCCCTTCACCAACAACATCCCGCAACGCGACGGCGGTACCCACATGGCGGGCTTCCGCGCCGCCCTGACGCGCCAGCTCACCGGCTACGCCGAATCCTCGGGCGTCGCGAAACGCGAGAAGGTCTCGCTCACCGGCGACGATTGCCGCGAGGGGCTGACCGCTGTCATCTCCGTGCAGGTGCCGGACCCGAAATTCTCGTCGCAGACGAAGGACAAGCTCGTCTCCTCCGAGGTCCGCCCGGCGGTCGAGAACATCCTCAACGAGGGTCTCTCGACCTGGCTCGAGGAGAACCCGGCCCAGGCGAAATCGGTGATGGGCAAGGTCGTGCTCGCGGCCGCCGCCCGTGAGGCGGCGCGCAAGGCGCGCGAGACCATCACCCGCAAGGGCGCGCTCGACATCGCCTCGCTGCCCGGCAAGCTCGCCGATTGCCAGGAGCGCGATCCGAGCAAATGCGAGTTGCTGCTGGTCGAGGGCGATTCCGCCGGCGGCTCGGCCAAGCAGGGCCGTGACCGTACCTTCCAGGCAGTGCTTCCGCTGCGTGGAAAGATCCTGAACGTCGAGCGGGTACGCGCCGACCGGATGCTGTCCTCGGCCGAGATCGGCACGCTGATCACCGCGCTCGGCGCCGGCATCGGCCGATCGAGCACTGACCGCGAGGGCTTCAACCCGGATAAGCTGCGCTATCACCGCATCATCATCATGACCGACGCGGACGTGGACGGCTCGCACATCCGGACATTGCTGCTGACGTTCTTCTTCCGGCAGATGCCGGAGCTCATCGACCGCGGTCACCTCTACATCGCCCAGCCGCCACTCTACAAAGCGGAGCGCGGCCGTCGGACCCTCTACCTCAAGGACGAGCGGGCGCTGGAGGATTACCTGATCGATCAGGGCGTCGAGGGCGCCGTGCTCCGGCTGGCCTCCGGCACCGAGTTCGGGGGTGCCCAGCTCAAGACCCTGGTCGAGGAAGCGCGCGCCTTCCGCGGCATCCTGCACGGGCTCCACACCCGCTACGACCGCTCGGTGGTCGAGCAATCGGTTCTGGCCGGCGCCTTCGCCAAGGATGTGGCCGAGAATCCCGGTGAGGCCGAGGTCCTGGCCGACCGCACCGCCAAGCGTCTCGACCGGATTGCCGACGAGATCGAAAAGGGCTGGACCGGGGCGGCCTCGGAGGGCGGCTACGTCTTCAGCCGGACGCTTCGCAGCGTGACGCAGATCGCCAACCTCGATGCGACGCTGCTCGCCTCGCAGGAGGCACGCCGACTTGCCGAGCGGGCGGAGACCTTGCGCGAGATCTACGAGGAGCCGGTGACGCTCGCCCGCAAGGGGGACGAGACCGAACTCTACGGCCCTGTTGGTTTGTTCGAGGCGGTGATGGCGTTCGGCCGGAAGGGCCTCCAGCTCCAGCGCTACAAGGGCCTCGGCGAGATGACCGCCCAGCAGCTCTGGGAAACGACGCTCGATCGCGACGTGCGCTCCCTGCTGCAGGTAAAGGTCAAGGATACGACCGACGCCGACGACCTATTCGTCAAGCTGATGGGTGACGTGGTGGAGCCGCGCCGCGAGTTCATCCAAGAGAACGCGCTGAGCGTCGCGAATCTCGACGTGTGATGGCGTGAGCCCGAAGGGCCGGTGACGGCTCTCGGGACGATGCCGATGGACGGTGGCCCGGGTCAGGCCCGTGCCGCCGACAATCCATCCGGAAGGCCTTCGTACGAATCGACGAGGAAGGCGCGGGCGCGGCTGACGCGACTCTTGACTGTGCCGACCTGACAGCCAAGCTGCTCGGCCGCTTCCTCGTAGGTGAAGCCCTCGGCACCGACGAGCAGAAGCGCCTGCCGCTGCGGCAGCGGCAAGGTGCCGATCAAGTTCATCACCATCCGCAGTCCCGCCGCGTGCTCCTGGTCGGGGTGAGCGGTGAGCGTGCCGGCATGGACGCCGTCGGCATCCTCGACTTCGCGGCGGCCCTTGCGAATCTCGGTGTAGAACTGATTGCGTAGGATGGTGAACAACCACGCCGTGAAGTTCGTGCCCGGCGTGAACCGCTCGCGGTTGGCCCAGGCCTTCACCATCGTCTCCTGAACGAGATCGTCGGCACGGGTCGGGTTGGCCGTGAGCGAGATCGCGAAGGTGCGCAACATCGGCAGCGCTTTCACCAGATCGTCGCGGAAGATGGCTTCGACCTGTCCGCCGTGGGCGGCGAGAGCTGTCTCGAACTGCCGCAACAGCGCCGCCAGCGGGCTCGGCAACGGAGCTTGCTCCGCCAGATCGAAGTAATCCCGCAAGGCGAGAGCCAACTGGCGCGGAACGGCTTTTGCCGCTTCACCCCGTACAAAACCGGGATCTTCCGGCAATTGGCTGCGAATCAGTTCGTCGGGCATCCGGATGGGCACCTCGGGATAGGGCAGGGCGTTTGAAGTAGTCACCTTTCGGTAGCAATTGAAAAATGAACTGATGCTAAACGGAGACGGAAAAAGCCCCAATCCCTCTAAGCAGGTAGAGCAGATCGCCCGCACAGCCCTTGGAATTGTTTCGGAGTTTTTCTGAAAGATCGCCGGATCGCAGCGCGACAGGGGCCGAAGATTGCAGTGTCCCGCGATTTGCTTTCAGCTTAGCCGTTTGAATTGCGTACGGCTGGTTCGCTTCGCACCGGCGGGAATCGGCAACGCTGCGTGGTGGCAAACCGTCATCGGCAGGGCTTCCTCTTTATCGGCTTGCCTTGGCGGCCACGACCTGCGGCATAGCTGTGCACGCAACGGCCTGCGCCGGAGCCGGTGGTTCAAGGAGTCCAAGTATGTTGGAAGAGTTCAAGAAATTCGCGCTGCGCGGCAACGTGGTGGATCTCGCCGTCGGCGTGATCATCGGCGCGGCGTTCGGCGCCATCGTCACGTCGCTGGTTCAGGACGTCATCATGCCGATCATCGGCGCGGTGACCGGCGGCCTCGATTTCTCGAACTACTACATCCCGTTGTCGTCCAAGGTGCAGGCGGGCATGCCCTATGCCGAGGCGAAGAAAGTCGGCGCGGTGATCGGCTACGGCCAGTTCCTGACGCTCGCCGTCAACTTCACGATCATCGCGTTCGTGCTGTTCATGGTGATTCGCGCCATGAACGTGATCTCGGGCGCAATGTTACGTTTTCGAGATCAAATTCCCGCTTTGAGGCATCTGCTTTGGGTGGGCTAGTGACCTGACGTTAGGCGAGGCTGCTTTCGAGAGAAGGCGGCCTCGCTCACGTTGGAGACTCCTCAAGGAGCAGTCTGGTGCCGGCGAAGGAGCCACGCCGCCAAAACCAAGCCGGACGAACCGACCAAGCTCGCGTCGTCAGGCGATACCGCAACCTCCTCACCGACGACCCGTCCATGGCCGGTCCCCGCGAGATTCCGAAGCTCATTGGCGCTCTCGATCATCGCCCGGGCGCTGGACGCCATCTTCCGCAGGTACTTTTCGCTCGGCGTTGCCGGAGGCGTGTTCGGCGCCATTCCGAGCAGGGTGAAGCAGCGCCCGGTTAGCCCAGGAAAATCGAGTTTCTCGAAATCGGTCTCGCCTCGCTTGCGCAGGATCGAACGCATTGTCGCTTCGAGCATGTCCTTGGTTGCGCCGAGCGCACCGTGGGGATCGGACGGAAGGGACTTCTCGATGCGTGCCGCGTAGGCATCAAGGTCCACAATATCGCGGGATGCGCTGACCTCGGACATTCCGTGTGCAAGGGCAGCCAACAGTGGATCGCCAGTACCTTCCCATAACTCGACGATGTCTCGGTACCCATGCGTTGCGAGCCAGAACCGCACATCCTTGTTATCGAACAGGGCAGCGAACGCATCCTCGTCGTCCGAAAAGAGGTTGTTTACCAAATCGACGACATGTCCTTCGTGATCGTCGTCGCCCCAACTCAAGCTCCGATAGAAGCGAGGATGGCGCTCCAGGCGCTCAGTCAGGCCATGGAGGGCCGCAAACTTCTTCCAGTCGCTTTCGCCAAATCGGCGCGATAGCGCTTCGGCGAGAGCAACCTTCAGGCGGCCTGCTAGCCTTTCATCATCCTGAAAGACGTCGGGGATGCGCCGCGCCGTCGGCATTTCCAACCTCGTATGATTCTGCGTGGACGGCCCTTGGCCATGTCGCCTGTATATCGTGCCGACCGTTGAAATGCGCTTGCTATGATAGCCTGCTCGGAGCGGTCCTGTCGGTTCCATGCCCGATATCGCTCCGCAACCTGAGATATCATTTCGAGCGGGAGCGGCCATCGTTGGTTCAATGCCCAAAGGCTGCATAGTGTTGGCCACAGATTGCTAAGGATCAGATCGGATGAGGCGTAGCAGACGGCGTTCGGGCAGTTCACCGGTTTCCGCACGCCCATTCATGGAGACGCCAAAGGGAAAGCTGGCTCAATATCGACGCCGCAAGAACAAGCGGCTGCGAATTTGGATCGACGATATAGAGCCTCAATCCAAAAAGATGTCTGCCAAAGACAAGGATGCATTTCAAGAAACATTGGCGCAAAAAATGAGCGAGTTGAAGAGGTCTTCATTCAGGGGCAGTATCGCTCTGCGTGTTGACCTTGCAACAACGAGCAAAACCGCGCCGCACGTGCATACTATCGCCAAAAATCTGCTGGATCTGTTCGGGATGGTCGAAGCACGAGTCGGCATTCGGCAAAAAAGCCTACTGTATAAGGATGACTCCCAAATCCATGCACTTGAAGTTCTATGCCGCCACGGGGAGGATTATCCCTCCATCTCCGTCGAGGCCAGACCACTGAGATCGATGCTCGATGATGTCGAGTTGGGGTTAGAAGCCATGATGGCGCTGTACTACGACAACCCCCAAGATGAGTACGAGAAGGAGATAAGGGAAGAAGCGATCCGTGATCTGAAAAGAATGAAGGATAATGAGGCTGCACAGCGAAGCAGGATGGGTGATCTGCTTTATGAGGCGATGCTGAAACTCACTAGGAGCGGGGCGCAGGACGTCTTCTTGCGTAAATCGATTCTTGACATCGAAATGTTGGCCTATCTTTATAGGTGTCCGAGAGGGCCGTTTCAGCCCATTGAACCTGAGGCCTGGGTACAACTGATGCGAAAATCGTCTTTTCGCATTGATGTAGGCGAGCTCCCGACCGCGCGTGGCAATTCGAATGATTTCCGACATCGTATCGACTCGGCGATAGCTTGCTTTAAGGCAAGGTGGGACTGGCTGCTGAAGCCGCTGGTCGTACCTGTTGGGCTGCAGCTTATCGTCCGCCCTGACTTCAATACGCCATCTGGGGTGCTCCACGATCTCGACAACATTGTCCGCGATTATCTCTTGCCCCGGTTCACTCCTGAATTCGGGACCGTCTCAGACCGCCACTGGACCATCGACTTCGAGGAGCTCGAACGCACCAGCCCGGAGCTTGCATCTCGGTGGAGGGAATGGCGGACGCCGCCCAAAGGCACACGTGACGGCGTCATCGGGTACAACGCCTGGAGACTGCCCGCCGTGGAAGGAGCGCCAGGGTTTGTGAATGCTGCCCTTGTCGTCGATCCCGACTTAGATGCCGGCATATTTCGACGGCTCGATAACATCATCGACAGGTGGGAGAAGGAGATCGTTTCCACGGGCTGAGACCTGGATCGATCTCAAATCGTCTTGAGGCGTGTACCAAGTCGTTCAAACTCCGGGCTTTGACCCAACCGGCGATGGCATCTCGTAGAGCAGGCCGATGACGACCGCCACGCCGAGGGCTCATCGCAACGAGCGCATGTCGTCTGTTACGCTCTCAGCAGCGTAAAGGGGGCGAATCGTGGGTTTGTTTAGATGGATAACGGGAGGGCTGGAGGCCAAGCTCATCGAGGCCGCCCGCAACCTCGATGAGGCCGAGTGCCGCTACTTAGAGACGCTCAGGCGGGAGTTCGCAAACCTCATCATGGAAGCCGATCCCGAGCTGATGCGCCGGGCGTATGAGAAGGCGTGGAATTGGGAGCGGGAAACGGCGAAGAGCCCGGACCGGCTCTGGGCCGATGAGCATGCTCTCGTCACCAGGCTGGCCCGCTTCGAGGAGTTCGACCGGATCGGGACCCGCCACTTCGTGCCATATGCGGAAAGCCGCAGCTCGCTATCAGACGACGACTTGCTGGACTGTTACCTGGACCTATCCCGCATGCTGGTCTTCCTGCGGAACCGTAGGCAACCTGATGTCGGCCGCCGGCGGCCCTTGCACGATGAGAGGGAGCACAAGGTCCTGCTGGACGCCATTCATCGGGTCAAGGATCGGCACTTCCGAACACGCATCGAGGATGCACTTCGGCGCTTCCATGCCTATCGTCAGGGTTCCGGCGCCGGCAAGGCGGACCCCTACGCGGGCACCCGCGAAGCCTATTCCGATGCCGAAGTCGAAGTATTCCCGCTTCCATACGGACCAACACCGGAAAACGAGACCGGCATCGTATTCCGGAAAACTGACGAATACGCGGTCTCGGCCATCTTCCATGGCGACGACGGGCGCATCGTCGAGAGCCTCTATCGCAGCGACCGGCAGTTCTCGTCGCGGACCATCCTCAGCCGATGAAGGAAAGGTAGACCACGCGGTCTACTAAGGAGAAGCGGAAAGTTCCGCGCGACCGGTTACGAGCGTGGCCGGAACAAAGGACGAACCAATACGTTGGGTATCTTGGCCGACGGGAAGTCGTGCCCAGGCGTTCCGGGGGGGCCATGCCGAAGAACATCGTGGTCTTCTCCGATGGCACCGGCCAGGAAGGTGGGCTGCGCGAGGAGCAGCGGCTCAGCAACGTGTACAAGCTTTACCGCGTCTGTCGGGTCGGCCCGGACAGCGGCATCGACCCGCGCGACCAAGTCGCTTTCTACGACCCCGGGCTGGGCACCGACGGGTCGGCCACTGGCTTCCTCGGTGCGTACCGTCGGCTCCAGAAGCTGCTGTCCTCTGTGACCGGCTTGGGCATCACAAAAAACATCACCGACTGCTACGAGTTCATCGTCAACCACTACGAGCCGGGCGACCGGATCTATCTCGTGGGCTTTAGCCGGGGCGCCTACACGGCTCGGTGCGTAGCCAACGTGCTGTTCCTTTGTGGGGTGCCGACCACGGCGCCGGATGGCTACTTGCCCCGGTTCCGCCGAGCAACGCGCGCCATCGCCAAGGAGGCGGTTCTGCAGGTCTACGAGTACGGAGCCGGCTCGCCTCGGGCGCAGTACGAGCAGGAGCGCTTCGAGCTCGCCAGGCGCTTCCGACATAGGTACGGCTCGGGCGACGAGCTCCGCTCGAACGTAGCCCCACACTTCGTAGGCGTCTTCGACACCGTGGCCTCGCTCGGTTCGACCGGTCCGCTGCGCTGGGGCATCGGCGCAGGCTTAGCGCTGCTCGCCGCCCTCGTAGCGGCGGTGCCGGCGGCGCTGCTCGACCTCTCGTTCGATACGGGCTTCTGGGGACCGTTCGTTTCCATCCTGGCTCTGATGGGCGCCTTCATCCTGTTGCGCTGGCTACCGACGGCGGTGAAGACCATCGAGAAGAGCCCGGTCGACGGGAAGACCCATCGGCACCTCGCGCAGTGGCGCTCAGGCAACTACGACCGCCTCCTCTCCGGTCACGTCGGCTACGCTCGGCACGCGCTCGCCATCGACGAGACCCGCGCCGATTTCCCGCCGGTCGGGTGGGGCAAGAAGGGTGCGGTCCGTGAGAAGGTCGGCGACGAGCCGGAGCCGCTCGTCCAGATGTGGTTCGCGGGGAACCACTCCGACATCGGAGGCAGCTACCCCGAGGCCGAGAGCCGGCTATCCGACATCGCCCTGGGCTGGATGGTCGAGGAGGCGACGACCATTCCGAACCCGCTGCTGGTCGATGGCATGGTGCCGGGCGAGCCTGGCAACGGGCGGTTGCGCCTGCACCCGGCCGCGGACGGCATGCAACACTGCGAGGTCGCCAGCATGCGCGACACCATTGCCGGCATCTTCCCCCGCTGGCTGGTGCCCCGGCTGGGCCGGTTTGGTTGGCCTGTGAAGCCACGGACGGTTCCGCCCGGCGCCCCGGTTCACCCGACCGTTTACGAGCGGTTCGAGATGGCCGAGGTGACGCAGTGCGCCGGCAGGGGCGCCTACCGGCCCGAGGCCTTGGCATCTCACGAGGATTTCAAGGCCGGCTATGTGACGGCAGCCGCCTCACCCGACGCCGTTCGGGCTAACTCCTAGCCTTCATGCGTACGGCCTACCGCTGCGCCCCCCGCTCGCGCGGTGTAAGCTTGGCCGACCGATTCTCCGGACGACACTCGAATACGGCTCGAACGGCACTCTCAGGATGGCCAAGGTCGATTACCACCGGAATGCCCTGCGCATCCTCTTCATCTTGGTGAAGGGCAGCACGCCCTATGGAGGCGAGCCCGTCGACGGGTATCACCGGGTGTTCAGGGGTGAGACCAAAGTTCAGGCGCTCGACTTCTGGGTCCGCTACCCGGACTACTTGGCGGATGAACTCCTCACGCTCTACGAACTCACGCGCGACCAGGAATACCTCGACATCGCCGACGGTATCTTCGCGGAGGAAGAGCCTGACCTTCGTCGCGTACCCATGCTGCGTCGCTATTTCGGCGCCTACGAACCCCTCGACACCGTTCTCAGCATCCTCAAAAGCAGGGGGTTGGTGATGCTTCGCTCCCTCCAGAAGCAGAAGGGCAACGACGAACACGACTTCCTTGTCGGAGACCGAGCCGTCAACTTGCTGGACCGCATCGTGGCCGGGGTGCCGGAGATGGGCTGGTACGACCAGCGCGTCGATCTCGTCCTGCGCGTGGCGAGCGGACGCGGGGGCTACGACCTAAAGGCTCGGCAGCATCAGCAGAAGGAATACCACGATGCGGCTACGGGTCAGATCATCCCGACGACTGCCGAGCGCGTCCGGCTCCGTCTCGAAAAGCTGAAGGCTGCATGATGGCGAGCGAACTGCAACGGACCGATGCGTCCTCGCTGATTGCGCAGATTGCATCGAAATCCGGTCGGGGCGTAGAGGACGTTCGGGCCGTTCTCGCCCGTCATGGTGTGGCCTATAAGCCGTCAATCGCGGTGCCCAAGCGCCTCTGCATCCTTTCGCTCGCGTTCACCGGTGAGAGGAAGGGGGAGAGGGCGCCCGGGCCGATCTCCTTCACCTGGGACGATCTCGGGCCCGGTCTCACGGCCATCCTCAGCGACAGGAATTTCAGGGGTAAGTCGACGCTGCTCTCGATGCTCCGTTGGTGCCTCAACGGGCGCCGTAGTGACGGGGTGCCAAGCGAGATGGCGGACTGGTTCCACACTGTGACTATGCGGTTCACGCTGGAGGGGCACCTCTACGAGGTCGACATCGCAGATGCCGTTGCGTCGGCCGGCACGCTGTGGCGCGTGGACGACAAAAGCCGGCAGGCCCAGGCCTCCTTCTCGACCGAGGACGACTTCGAGGCCGTGATGTCGGCCTTCTTCATGGATCAACTCGGCCTTCAGATGATGGTGACCCACATCGAGCGGCAGGGCAAAGGCATCGACCAACCTCACGACTGGGTGTGGTTGTCCGGGGCCATGGTGATCGAGCCCAGCCCGTCCGTTCTCTTCGGCACCGGAACCTACGCGGGGCTCGGCACCCGCATGATGCAGATGTACCTCGGCGTGCCTTGGACGAACGCCGCAAGCGACGTGGCCGCGGCGCAAAATCGCATCAAGACCGATACGCGCGAGGCGTCCGTTGCGCTTGAGCGGACGCGCGACCGGCGCCTGGGGCGCATCGCCGAACTTGATGCGGAAATCAGGGACCTTCGCAAGAAGCTCGATGCGCTGCCGAAGCCTGAGGACCAGCGGGCCGCCCTGCGGGCGGCGAACCGCGCGTTCGCGGATGCGCAGACGCGTGAGCGGCTCGCTTTGCGCATGCTTACCAAAGTCGACGAGGACGTCGAAGCGGCGAAGGAGGCATATGCGGCCGCCCGGCGTGACTTAGTGGACTTCAAGGACGGGCGTGCCGCTAAGAGGGTGTTCAGGTCGCTCGATCCGGTTTGTTGCCCTCGCTGCGACGAGGTGTTCGACGAGGACCGGCGTGTCGCAACCAGCGAGAGCCACACCTGCGTCGTGTGCCGTTCGAACGAGGAGCCGGAGGGCGACCCCGCAGCGCAGGAAGCCGCTTTGAAGAAGGCGGTCGCCGACGCGGAGGTGGAGGCCAAGGCACAGAAGGCGCGTCACGCGTCCGTCGGTCAGGCCCTCAAGGATGCCCGTGCCGAAGTGGCGGATGCCGAGAGGGATTGCGGTCGCATCGAGTCGGCGCTGGCCCAGCCATCACCCGCCGCGGCATTACAGTTAGAGATCGTCCGGAAGGAAGCCCAGAAAGAGGAACTGGATGCGGAGGCAGTCGCCGTGCCGGCGCCGGTCGACGACCAAGCCGTGCTCAAGTTCGCCGAGCAGGTCACTAAGGATGCCTACAAGCCGTTGCAGGACGAACTCCTGGCCGAGGTTTCCGATCTCATCAGGGAGTATGCGGTGCGCTTCGGCGTGGAGAGCCTGGAAAGCGCCGACCTCAAGGGGAACACCAACCTCTTCCTGGTCAAGGACGGAGGTAAGACGTCTTTCTCTAAGCAGACCGACGGCGAGCGGGTCCGGCTGAAGGTCGCGACCACCCTGGCCATCATCAAGGTGGCTGAGAGGCGTGGCCTCGGGCGACATCCTGGTCTCCTCCTCATCGATTCGCCTGGGGCGAACGAGATGGTCGGACGCGATTATGCGAACCTGATCGCGGGGCTCGCGGAAATCGCCAAGGAGATCCCGCACCTGCAGGTCTTCGTGGCATCCATCAACAACGAGACCATCCGCGCCCATGTGCCTCGCGACCGCGTGCTGTACGCTGAAGGGGACGATTACCTCTGGTGAGCCTGTGGACGCACTCGATGAAAGGATGACCGCGGCGCTGACCGAGGGGCGGCGGCCTTCGGCTGCGGAATTCGGTGGGTTGGGATCGATCCTGGCCGCTCCTGAGGTGGTCGCAGGCTCGAAGTTCGCACCGGAGTTTTTTTCCCTCGTACTCGACGAGGCCGACTTGGAGGACGCGGCGATGCAGTCGTTCTCCGGCGAGCTCGTTGACCGGCTCGCCGACGATTTTGGCATCAATGCCCTTGTGGACCTCGTTGCGGATCGGCCGCCGTTACCGGAGCCGGTCGAAGGTCGGTGGTTCAAACGGTGGCTCGCGCTAGCCCGAGACCGCGCGGCCATGGCCAGCGTGCGGACCGCCGCGCTGCGTGGCGCGCTCCTCATGAAGCGTCAGAGCTCGCGCCGTTCCATCAGCTTGTCGGCGTTCGTCGTGAACTGCGAGCCGGACGACGACGCCAGCTTCCTTGCGCACGCCGCGCGCATTGCCGGTCTCCTGCACGCGGAAACGCCGAACGACGCGACCGTCGAGTTCCTTGAGGGGCTCCTCGACGTGGCCGATGCCGCGGACGAGGCGACGTTCGAGCTCGGCATGGAGCGCGTAGGCTTGGCCCTGCAGGCGACCAGCGGCCTCGACGCTTTGAACCGACTGCGAGAAGCTCGCATTCGGTTCGATGCGGCGTCGGCCATGCGGGAGGCCCGTTCAGACGCGCGTGTGCTCTCGCTGGCGATAGGTCTGCTGGACGACTTCTACGAGGAGCGCGTCGGGGGGTGGGCTGACCGGGTGCATGAACTCGGCCGAGAGGCATTCGCCTACTCGGCCTATTCCCATCAGGACGGTGACTTCCTCAACGGTGCGAAAGCGGCGGAGGTGTCCGCCTGGGCATCGTTGGCGATCCGGCTCGCGACGCTGGGACCCAGCCTCGACAAGCCGTCCTGGTGGGATGCGGCACGCATCATCGAAAATGAGCTGCTCGCCGTCTACTCTGCGAACCGGACCATCTTCCGGCGGTCGAGCGACGGGGGCCTGGAATGGCTGGTGCGTCCTCGGATCGAGGATTACTTCGCTCGACACCGTGAGCAGCTCTACGCGCTGCGGGACTGGCTCGGAGCCCACGGCGCCTCCGAGCTCGGGGCCGCAGCCTCTCACCTCATCACGCGCACCGATGCCGCACTCGGAAAGGGGGCGGACCCGGACCCTCCCGGGGCGGCGACCTTAGGCCCCACGGTCGCCGCCGTCATTGAGCAGGGCTCACCGTCGTTCGAACTACAGGAGCGCCTCGCCCGGGAGGTCATCTCGAATGTCAACACGTTCGAGGTCCGCTCACTCACACCGACTTTGATGGAGGCGCTGGCGGTCGTGCTCCCGGCGTTCGAGGGCATACCCTACTTCGACACCAACCCGACCGTGAGGATCATCGTGCAGGCGGTGGTCTATAAGACGCTGCTCTTCCTCGAAAGTCGGATGGACCCGAGCCCGGGGGTCGACCCGACCGTAGCTTACCTCTTCACCAGTGAAGGGGAGACCGATCCCTTGGAGAAGGAGATCCAGCAGGATTTCATGAGGTTCATCCGGACGGCCAAGTTCGGTACCGTCGACGAGTTGCGAGGCGTCGCCGCCGGCCGTGCCGACGTAGTGCATCAGGTGGATGGCGTGAGGTTCATCACGGAGGTGAAGCGCGAGGAGGAAGACGCGTCGTTCGAGAACCTTCTGGCCTCCTACGGCGACCAGACCGCCCTCTACCAGAACACCAACCTCCCCATCGGCATCCTGCTCGTCCTAGATCTCACGACGAAGGGCGGCCTCTCAGGCCACTTCAGAACTCTCTACCGGACCGAGGTGGGCGACCTCCTAGGTGACGGGACCCGGCGGGGTGTGCTGATTGTGAAAGTTCCCGGCCGTCGGATCGCGCCGAGCGCGGCGACTGTGGAGGCCGTGAAGAGAGTATCCAAGGCCAAGACCGAGGCGGCGAAGACGGCGAAAGCCGCCGCAAAGGCTGCTACCGCCCCCGCCTCTCGCCCGAGCCGCCGCGGGCGAGGCCGGCCGGCTGCCGACGCTCAAGACGCTGCTTCCCCGACGCCGACGAAGAAGCGTTGACGCCTCACCGTCGTATGTGGGCCCTCAACTCCAGCGTCCGACAGCGCAGGTTCATGGGGGACTTCAGACTAAGCACAGAGGGCAGCCGTCCAGGCTGTTTGCATCTGCGTCTCAGAGCAACGCAAACGTTCCCCCTCGGTGCGGAACGCGGCCATGCCGCGAAAGAGGCGCTGTTCCATCCCGTACGCCTGCACCGAGTCCGGCCAGCATTGCCGCAGCCGAAGCTCCCACCTCTCACCGAGCTCCTCGTGGGGGACGTGCAGGTTGAACTCGGCCTGCCGTACGGCGGTGTCCTGAGCGTGCCCGACCTTCCAGATGTTGCGTCGGCCGAAACGCATGGCATAGGTCCATGCCTCCGAGCCGACGCTTCTGGACACCGTTCCCTCCCAATCGACCGGCACCGGGCCGGTGGTGGGACGACCGTGTCCCAGGGCTTGATTGAGCTTGGTCAGGCGCTCGATAACGGGATGCGTCGGCACGACGACCTCATCCCGCGGGAGCGCCAGGACGGCTCGCGCATCGGCCTCGTCCAGTTTGACCGCGCGCACCGTCGCCTCGAAGGTGAGCTGCTCGCGCAGGACGTCGAGCAGCTTGAGACGAGGTTCTCTGAACCGCCATGCCCGCAAGATCGGGAGGCCCTTCGGCCACGCCAGCGAGCCGTCCGGGTTCACGTCGAACGAGCGCAAGGTGGCGGGGTCGATCAGGTCTCGGGCATCGACTGCAACGCGGGCAAACTCGGCGATTCCGAGCAGGCGGCCACGCTCGCCTTCAGCCGTCGGCTCGCCCTGCGTGCCCACGTAGACAATGAGGTCCCCCGGAGAAGAGGCGGTGATTAAGGCGTCACGGTTGCCCTCCTTGCCGAACGCAACGACGGGGCGGGAAACCGGGTCGAAGCCGTAGAACCGCTTCGCGAAGATCCTCATCGCGCCCCCGCTAAGCCGCCATGCTCATATTGAAGACCTCGGTGAGATCGGCGTCGGAGACCGGCGGCATGAGCAGGTTCCTCGACGTTTCCCGCTTACGTTCGAGAAGCTTGTGCAGCGTCACGTCGAAGGTTCTGTCCCCCAGCGTGGGATGCACCGCGATGGGGATATGGACGGTCACGGCCTTCTCTTGCCCGATCCGATAGACGCGGTCGTTGCACTGGTCCTCAACGGCCGGGTTCCACCAGCGGCTAAGGTGGATCACGTGGTTCGCCGCCGTGATGGTCAGTCCAACCCCAGCCGCCTTCGGAGAGAGGATCATGGCGTCGAAGCCCCGGCGTCGCGCCTGGAAATCATCAACCATATTCTGGCGCTGGCTACCAGCGACGGAGCCATTGATGATTAGGGGCCTGTCCATCCCGAACACCGTGGCCATCGCTCCAGCGAGGAGCTTCTGCATCGCGCGCTGTTCGACGAAAACCAGCCCCTTCTCACCCCTGCGTTGGAGGTCGCGCAGAACTTCGAAGGTCTTGCCCAACCGCGCCGACCTCTCAATCCAATCCCAGCACTCCCGCTCGCTAGCGAGGTCAACCTCACCCGGGTCGCCCGGGTAGAGCGAGACCGCGCGAAGATGCTGGATAATCTCCAACATCGCGCCCCGGGCCCTTGGCCCTCCATCCAGGGCACGCGCGACGATGTCCCCGTAAGCCTCGGCCTGTGCTGTGGGCATCTCGGTCCGGTAGGTCTGGACGCGCTTCTCGGGCAAGCCTTCGAGCACGTCCTCCTTCATCCGCCGCAGCATGACCGCTGGTGCCCCGTCGAGAGGCTTCCTCATGCGGTCCGAGAGGGCACGGTAGCGTTCGGGGTCGCCGTCCCGATGATCCTGCGAGAATGAGCGCAGGTCCCGCAGGAATCCAGGGAAGACCCTATCGACGATGCACCACAGGTCCTCGACCCGGTTTTCGATGGGGGTGCCCGTCAATCCAAGGATGAAGTCCGCGTTGACCGCCTTGGCCGCCAAGGTGTTCAGCGTACCGGGGTCCTTGACCTTCTGCATCTCGTCGAAGAGGACGGCGGAGAAGTTGATCCGCGCGAATGAGACGTGGTTGTCGGCCAGCGTCTCGTAGGTGGTGAGCACCCAGTCGTGGTCCGCGATCTTGCGCCAGTCGAGCGTCTCACCCTGCTTCCTGGCCTCCTCGTCCGGGTTCCTGAACTTCTTGATGCCGGCTCCGAAGACGTCAGCGAGGTTCTTGCCGAGAGCATCGGGCGCGAGGTGCCGCCGGGCCTCCTGAACCCAATTCTGGAGGAGCGCGGTCGGCGCGACGATCAAGGTAGGGCCCTTGCTGACCCCGGTCACGCCGCGGTCGCGGGCCGCCTCTCGGTTCGCCTTGAGCCATGCCAGGAAAGCGAGGCCCTGGAAACTCTTGCCGAGCCCCATGTCGTCCGCCAGCAGCACTCCCGGCCAGCCGGCCACCCAGGACCCGACGAGCCAATCGAAGCCCTCTTGCTGGTGCGGCTTGAAGCGGGTGGCGCCCATTCGCCCGGCTGGCGGCTCCAGGGGGATAACGGCCGTGCGGGGTCGCCTCCGGACCTCGTAGGTCACCCCCTCGAAATTGGTCTCGATCAGGACAACGACCGGCTCGGTGGCGCCTTGCCGCGGCCGGTCGGCCCTATCCTCGGGCGTCTCGTCGACCTGGCCGGTCTCGGCATCCACCGGCATGCGTTCCCGGATGGCGATCCCGACGCCTTCGAGGATAGTGCGGGCGGTCGGCAGCGGGACGTGGCTTTCCCTGAAGGGGACCTCGTCCTCACCCGCATCCTCCGCCGCGCGCGTGTCTCGACCTAGCTTGCCGGCCTCCTCGCGGGTGATCTCGTCCGGCTTGCCGTCGATCTCGACGGGGAAGCGCTCCGGCAGCCATTCGGTGCCCGCCTTCGAGAGCCAGGTCAGCTCGGGTCGCTGCCATACCCCGAGCCCAATAACCCGATCCGAGTATTGCTGCGTCTCGACGAAGATCGCGGAGAGCGACGCGTCCTCCGTATCGAGGCCGAGCTTGGTCGCGATGGCCGTGCGCGGGTTCCTCAGGAAGGCGCGCTTCCGCTCCTCGGGAGCGGCACGCATCTCGCGCACCACGTCCAGGGCCCGCTGCAGGTCCGGGTCGATCAGGAGGTACGTGTTCCGCCTGAGCGCATAGGACCGGCGGACGCCGTCCGCGGCATTGTCGAATGCGCGCAGGAACGCCTTGCGGTCCTCGCTCACCAGGAGGGTGGCGGCCTCGTCGTCCACCAGTTCGTCGAAGTCGTCGCCCCCGTCCTCGGAGACGGGCGCGTTATCCTCCAGCGAGCGCGCCACCGTACGGCTCATGAGGATGGGCGAGAACTCGATGGTGCCTGGGGCGTGCCTCACGTCCAGGGCGAAAGACCCTGCCTGGAAGACGGTCAGACTCTTCGTGTAGGCGTCCGCGCTGATTTCCTCCCCCTTCACCGCGGCGAGCGCCGCGGTGACCGCGCCCCAACGCGTGACCTTCGCGTCGAGGTCGCCAGGCGCCGCGGCATTGAAGCCGTCGATGGCCTCCGTCAGGAAATAGAGGGGGCCGCCCAGGCGCCTGACGCGTTCACCCCACTGGACCTGCAGGCCTGTACGCCTCGGCATGATGGGGGTGTGCGAGGCCTCCATCCAGGCGGTCTCGATCCGGCTTCCGCTCTCGCCTATGGTGCCGTGGAAGGAGATGTCCACGAGAAGTGGCGCCAACTCAGGTAGGCCGATGAGGGAGGCGAGCATGCCGTTGAAGGTCGCTGCCGCGTCATTTCGGACGAGCAACGCGTCGCCTTCCCAATGCGCTGCGCCTTCGGCGACGAGGGGTAGGAGGTGGCGCGCCGCGACGGCTTTCGCCCCGGTTAGCCCTTCCCACTCGTTCCTCGGCAACGTCTTGGCGCCGCCGAATAACCCGGTATGAACGAGGGTGACTTCAACGGCTCCGAGGCCGCAGCGTGACCGGAAGCGCGTCGCCATCACGGGAGCCTATATTCCGATTCCATGATCCGGACGTTGGTCAAGGCGAAGATCTCGTCGGCCACTTTCGACTGCCAACGGTACCCATCGGAGCCATCGTGCCTGATCCCTGACCGCGTGAATTCCGCTTGCTGCCCGGGCGACAGCCTCACCTCGTTCGTATTGTACCTGGAACGGCTCAGTTTCGGTGCAGTCGGGTCCGAAGTCGAATGCCATACGTTGCACCGGCCGTTCTGGCTCCATTCCGCGATGATGCCGGCGCCGACGCGCAGCAACAGGACCGCTTGACCCTGTTCGACCTGATTGGCGGCACCGGCTGCGAAACGGGCGTAGGGAGCCTCGACCTTGAATAGCTTCCGTGCCGTCAGGTCTCCCAAATCGTCGAAAACGACCCAAGCGTCCGAAATGAGCTCGCGGCGATGAACCGCCTCCCAGAAGGCGCGCCGGTATTGCCATTGGCTGGCTTTGGCACCCCGGTCGACGACGTCGAGGAATTGGCGAAGCGACAGAGACGTCAGCCAGCGCCTGACCGTGTCGACCGAGCGCATCGGCATCCAGTACGCCTGTCGCAACCGGGGATCGCCGAACTTGGACACCAAGAACCTGAGGTACAGGTCGGTTATGTCCCTTGGGGGCAGCGTGTCGCCGTAAGGAAGCACAAGCGCATCGACGAGAGCCCCTCGATGCTGCTCGTAGAGAACCGTCCCGTTGCGTCGCAGGCCCCATTCCGAGATGCGTGCCAGCCGGTCCTGATGGCTCAGGCCCATGTCCGAGGCGAGTTGACGAAGGCCGGCTAGGAATGCCGCCTCGGCAAGGCCGCCCTCGGCCGCCAGGTTACGGATACCCGCGTCCTCAAGGGCCTTGCTGGGTGACGTCCTTGACGCGAGGGCGCGGCCGGCGATGATACGGGGCGCCTCGTCGGGTTCGTAGAGATGAAGGGTGCGGGCGGCATCCGAGAAGGTGCCCGTGAAGTCCGGTGCGATGCCTCTCAAGGTGTCGGCCACTTGTCGGATCACGCCGGCCCGTTCGGATGTCTCCAGGGGCTCGAACTTCGAAAGATAGACTGCGGCCAGACGACGGAACGCCGACCGCTTGCCACCCCTCCTAACGTGGTCGAGCAACCTTCCTAGCACGACGGGCATGTCGGCAAGCGGCCGCCTGCCCTCCCAGATGCACCACGCGGCTTGGTTGAGGTCTCTACGTTCCGGTATCCGGCCGGTCTCAAACGCGTCGATGAGGCGACCGGCGATCTGGTCAAGGTCGTCGGGCTTACGCTGTTCCAGGGTGACGCCGGGGTCGACTATGAGCGCCGCGGCCGCGCTCACCCGTGATACGGCTGGGACCGCTGGGAGGTTAATGACGCGGCCGGGGATGGCGGCCAACGCGGCCTTCATTTGCATGCCTGGACGCTCTCGTCGCTTATTGCGGCCAAGCGCGCGATCTGCGCCTTCACCTGCTCGTTCAAGGCGATGATGTCCCGCAGGTTGATGGTCGTGTCCGCGTCCATCACGAACCGCAGGTCGATACGCCTGTTGCGCGCCCACACCGTCCTGTCGTCCCCCGCGGCGATGGGCCTTGTGGAGGAATAGCCGGAGACCGACACGATCTGCTCTCCGCGCCGGTTGCGGAACTCGCGCAACTCGGGCGAGCCCGCCAGGATCTCGCGATAGGTGGAGGTGGCGCGCTCCGTCGAGAGCAACCAGTTTCGGCGGTCGCGCTCTGCGGCGTCGGGCACGCCGGTGGTGTCGGTGTGGCCTTCGATGAAGATGGTCTCCAGCCCTGCCCCACGCGTCGCGTTGCAGTCCCTGCCGACCGCCGTGCCCTTGCATGCAGCGTTGTCGGCCACGACGGCGGCGAGGATGCGTCCGACCCGGGCTATCGTGTAGCGGGCGGACTGGTCCAAGTCCGAGCGCCCCGGTTCGAAGCGGACCGCCGCCTCAGTGAGGCGGAGGACGCCATTGCGCTCATCGATCTCGGCTTTGATGTCCTGTTCGACAAGGCGCCGGTTGATGTCGGCGAGCAAGCGCCTGCGCTGATCGGCGGCGAGTTCCAACGCCTCGACCTGACCCCTGACCTCATCCTGGATGCGGTTCACGTTGGTGTTGATGTCGGCGCTCAATTGCGCATTCCGCATCAGCAGTTGCGTGAGGCAGTCCTTGATGCGCTTGGAATCGTCGTCGCCCACTTTAAAATTCAGGGCGAACACCATGAGCATGATGATGAAAATGAAGAGCATGCCGACCATCATGTCCGTCATGGACACGAAGTAGTTCTCGCTCTCTTCGGCTGGCTCGTCGGTCGCGGTCAGCATCGTTGGGGCCTACGCGTTCGCCATGGCTTGGCGAGGCAGGCGGCCGAGGAACTCCTCGAACACCTCGCTGATTTCGGCGGTGTTTTGCTCCATGGCCCCGGTCGTCACTTGGAGGCGCTGAACGGCGTCGGCGCAGCCCTGGTCGATCTTGCTGACGAAGTCGGTCAACACCTGTTGCTGGTTGGCCGTCTCGGTAGCTAGGAACTGAACCGCCCTTGAAAGGGCCTCGTCGACCGCACCGAAACGCTCCTCGTAGTTCCGCCAAGCGACCTCGATCTGGCGGTTCCCGTCCTCAAGGCGCGCGGCCAGCGTCCGGGCTGCTTCCTGCCCGACGCGAAGGCTTTCGGCGGCTCCCTTCGCCGCTTCCGCCAGGGCTTCCGTAGATGTCGCGATCCGGTCGGAGGCCTGAAGTAGCGGGCGAGAGGCGCCTGTCACGCTACTGGCGACGTCGCCGAACGCAGACGAGACGACCTTCGTCTGCTCGACCGTTGCAAGGCTGGCGCGGTTTTGTGCCTCGAAAGATTGCTCGGAGGCGCGGAGGGCGGTCGAGAGCCGGTCGACGTCGCTGCGCAGTTGCGCGACCGTCTCGGCGAACCCATTCCGGATTGCCTCGGCAGTGTCGGCTGCCGCCTTGCTCGCGGCTGCAGCCGCGGCTTCCGCCGCACCCTTGGCTTTGGCCGAAGCGTCGCTGGCATCGCGTGCCGCTTGGTCCTGAAGGCCAGCCATCGTAGCCTGGAAAGCCTCCATTCGCTTCTCGACCTGCGAAAGCATGCCGGCCATTCCGGCTCTTACCGCCTCGGAGGCGGCTGTGCCGGCGTCGGCTACGTCCCGGTTCAGGCGCTCCTTTGTGGCATCTGCGGATTGCCTGAGGGCGTCCAGCACCGCCTCGATGGTATCGCGCGTCGCGGCGTTGTTGGCGTTAAACTGGTTGCCGGCTCCTTCTATGAGACGACCGAGCGTACCGGTGACCTCGGCCATGCGACGGGCAAAATCCTGGCCCGAACCGGTCAGGTCGCCGCGTACGTTACCGAGGGCGTCCTTGGTCTGGCTGAGGACGACGGCGAGTTCCTTGAGCTCCGTGCCCGCAGTCCCGTGCAGGGTCTCGGAGAACTGCTTCAGCAACCCCTCCGTGCCCGACCGGCTGGTGTCCTCCAACTTGCCGACTGTGGCCTCCAGTTTTTCCGCGAGCGGCTTCACGGCTTCACCAACGGCCGAGGACAGGGCGGGACCAAGCGCTTGTCCGAGGCGGTCGAAGAACTGGACGTCGTTGATCTCCTTGAGTTGTTGGAGTTGCTCCTTGCTGGCATCCGCAAGGTCCACCAAGGCATCCTGGTTCGTGAGAAGGGTGGTCCGGCGCTCGACCTCACGACAAAGCCGTTCGAAGCCTCCCTCGATGGCGATGGAGTAGATCTTAAAGAGCAGGGCCAACGCGAGCGACGAGAATAGGCCGGCGATGGATGTCGAGAACTTGAACGTCGCCGCGTCGAGCAGTTCCCGAAGTGACTGCGTCATGTTCTCGGGGGAGCCAGTGACCCCGCCCGCGGCCTTCGACAACGCCATCACGAGGCCTACGAAGGTAAGGAGCAGGCCGAGCCCGACGAAGTAGCCGGGGATGGTCGGCATCAGCTTCAGGCCAGGCAGCCGTTCGCGTGCCGTAGCCGGAGAGAGAAACGCGTTCGGCCTCGCCGTTCGGACGACAGAGTTCTTCCTAATGCAGGTCTTAGAGAACTCTTCCCAGCCATGGCTAACCAACGGATGATCACGTAGGCGCTGGTTGATCCGGTCGAAGTTCTGCAGGAACGCCGCTGGCGACGAAGTTGTGCCTAGATCCCTGCGGGCAGCCCGGAGTGATACGCGAACCGCGATGACATGTGTGAACAGCATGGCGAAAGCGATTGCCACGGCCGCCGAAACAATGGCGCAGGCTAGGGCGAACGCGAATTCCGAGTGTCCGACGTTGTTGAAGTCGCCTCGTCCAACCTCTCCAACAACTTTTTTTAGTATGCCCAAGTTCGATTTTGTGGAGAGAACCGGCAGCAAATTAGAGAGGGCGTAGCCTGCCAAAAAAAACGCAACGAATGCCGGCAAGCGGAAGAGGGGCGACCAGAGAAGTGACTTCATAGCTGCCAGGAAGGTGTTGCTCAGCCTATCGGAAACCTGTCACGCGAATCGGGCTCAAACAAGCGCGTCGCCGCATCAGTCGCACTCTAAGTGGTCCTGGATGCTGCCCAATCTGGTAGGTCGGGACGTTCCCATAGCCGCATCTCCTGTGGCCGGGCTCCAGGTGAGCACCGTGCTGGTGCCGTGCACCTGTGGATCCCCAGCGCCCGGACTTGTGCGGGCACCACGGCCGCGACAGGGTCGGCTGCATTCAGGAGATGCACCGATGAAACCCGAGGACCAGCACTCGACCAACTGACCGCCGGAGTGTCGCCGCGTGCCGAGCCTCCGCATCCCGCGAGGCTTCGATGTCACACAGAGTTCTGTGGTCCAGTGACCACCATTTCGGCCACCGCGCCCTGCTGGGCGAACGGATGTCCACGCGTCGCCCGTTCGCCTCCATCGAGGAGCACGACGAGACGCTGATCGCGAACTGGAACGCCGCGGTGGGCCCAGAGGACACCGTCTGGCACCTTGGCGATTTCTGCTACCGCTGCAGCGAGGACTACGCCCGCTCCGTGTTCGGCCGTCTGAGAGGACGCCGCCGTTTCCTCGTGCGTGGCAATCACGACAAGATCGGCGCCCGCCTGCCCTGGGACGATGTGGTCGACGTCGCTCGGGTCGTCGTCCAGCAACCGGACGGCACACCCCAAGGCGTTTGGCTGAGCCACTACGCCCACCGAGTATGGCCGCGCATGCACCGCGGCGACCTGCATTTCTACGGGCACTCACATGGCACCCTGCCGGGCACAGCCGCCAGCACCGACGTTGGCGTCGATTGTTTCGGCTTCCGACCCGTCACCATCGACGAGATCCGGACCCGGCTGGCCGAGAACGCCCAGGCCACGGCTGGCGCACCGTGAGCGCTTCCAGCCAGTCCTGGGCGTCCACGAGACTACGGCCTGGCGAGGCCTAAGTGTTGCTCCCCCGACCTGTACCGGCTTGACGGAGCCGGTTTCAGTTGCCAGTTTGTTCCATCCCTGGGCGGTCGCCGTCCCATCGCGAGACCTCAGTGTTCCATCTCCTGCGCCTCATACGGATAGCGTCAGCCGCCGGCCGAACCTCGCTCTCCCACAACGCCCTGCAGGGGGCCTGACCGACGCTTGGCGTCCGGCGGCCCCGAGAGAGGCTGCCTTGACCGACATCGTCACCGACCATTCCGACGCCCGTACCGCGCCCGGCCGCACACCCTCACCGTGCCTTACCGCGCTACCGCCCGACACCGAGGATCCCGCCCGCCAGGTCGGGGAGATCTTTCGGCGCCTGAGCGGCTGCCATGCCACCTACGGCGAGACCGGCTTCGCCCGGGTCGTCGCCGCCGTCCTCGTCGCCCTCGGCAGGGCCGCGATGGAGGAGTCCGAGCGGCAGGCTCGCCGCTTGAGGGAGCGGACCGCGCCGGCCGGCCCCGGCGTCAGGGTCTCCGCGACGGCCCGCCGGATCGACTTCGACGGCTGGGACCCCGGCGAACGCGACTGACCCCGCAAGCAGATTATCCGAGGAGCACCTCATGCCCGACAGCTTGAAACCGATACCGTACGCCGCGGGCCGTCTTCCGAGCCCGCCGGCCATCCTCTCCCTCACCCCATCCGAGACACCCGCAGGGCCCTGACCGGCGCGCATGGAGGCGCGCGGCGGCCCCGTGCCGGAGGCCGCCATGACACCCAAGAAGACGCCCGCACATACGCTTCACGACATCGCCCGGCGCACCGCCCGCGCAGCCGACGAAAAGGGCTACCTCGACCTCGGCGCGGCACCTTTCGAGCCCGCCTCGCCCGAGGAGGCCCATGCCGCATTCCTGGACGGTAACACCGTCCCCCGGATGCTCGCCACCGCGATGCTGGTGGAGGCTCTGTCCGAGCGCGAACAGGCCGCCATCAGCGTCCGCAACGGCCTCGCCGTCGTGGTCGAGGTCGCCCATCCCGAGATGGTCGCGCCGGTCGCCGACGCCCTCCGCACGGCAGGGACGTTCTCCGAAATCCTGCAGCGCTCGGGCGGCAACAGATCGCAGGATCGACCGGACCACGGTTGCGACAAGGTGGCCAACCTGCTCGGGGCCGGCGCCAACGTGGCCGGCGTCTCCCCGTCGCCCACGCGCTACCTGCCCTCGACACTGACGGCCGCCGCAGACATGCACCTGACCCTCGGCGCTCCCACGCCCAGGGCGGTCAGGTCGATCATCGGGCTCGTCACCGGCCGCCGGCCCCGGAAGCTGCCGCCGCTCGCCGGCCTGACCTTCCTCGACGTCTGCGCCGCCATCCGCCGCAACTCCTCTGCCGCGGCTTGCACGAAGCGGCTCTCGGTGATGGCCGCCACCAAGCTGGCCGTCGTCGCCACGAACGACGCCCCGCCGCTGGAGCAGATGCACGGGCTCGGCGAGGCCAGGGAGTGGGGGCTGGCGCTCGCCGCCGCGGTCGAGGAATGGCGCTCGGGGAGGCCCTGGGAGAGCCTACCCGACAAGTCCGTGGTAATCGGGGGCCCCCCGGGGACCGGCAAGACCAGCTTCTGCGTAAGCCTTGCCAGGAGTCTAAAGCTACCCCTTCACATCACCAGTGCTTCAGCATGGTTCAGCGCCAACGGCGGGTATCTCGGGGACGTGATCGCAGCCATCAACTCGGCGTTCACGAACGCCTCCGCCAACGGGCCCGCGGTCCTGTTCATCGACGAGCTCGATGCCGTCCCGAACCGAGATACCCTGGATAGCCGGCACCAAAGTTTTTGGACCCCCGCGGTGACGGCCCTGCTGCTGGCCCTGGACTCCGCGGCGTCGAGCAGCGCCAACCTCGTCGTGGTCGGAGCGACGAACTATCCTGACCGCCTGGACCCGGCACTCGTCCGTCCCGGCCGCCTGAACCGCGTCCTGAACATCCGCATGCCGGACGCCGACGCCATCATCGGCATCCTTCGGCAGCACCTGGGCGACGCGCTCCCGGAAGCCGACCTGACCCCGTTCGGCATCCTCGGTGGCGGTGCCAGCGGTGCGGACATCGCCGGTTGGGCTAGGGCCGCCAAGGCGGCGGCCCGCTCCGCCGGCCGCGCGGTCGCGATGGACGACGTCGTCCGCCAGGTCTGCCCGCCCGAGACGCGCCCGCCGGAGACCGTCCGGGCCATCGCACGCCACGAGGCGAGCCACGCCGTTCTCGGGGTGGTGACCGCCACGGGCGAGCTTGAGCTCGTGACCGTCGTCGAGCGTGGCTCGTTCGCCGGCTGCACGAACGTGCGCCTGCAAAACCCCGCCATGATGACTTCCGCGCAGGTGGACGCCCTGGCGGTGACCCAACTCGCCGGCAGGGCGGCCGACGAGATCTGGGGCGAGCCGACCTCCGGCGCCGGCGGAGAGCGGTGGAGCGACCTCGCCGTCGCCACCGAGCTCCTCGCGACGAAGGCCGCTTCCTGGGGGCTCTCGGGCTCGATCCTGTACCGAGGCGACCGGACGGAGGCGCAGGCCCTGATCCGCGCCGACGGCAAGTTTAGGGAAGGGGTCGAACGTGACCTGAACCGCCTCTACGCCCGGGCTCTTCGCCTGGTCCGCGAGAACAAGGACCGCATCGAGCGCGTCACCGACCGGCTGGTCGAGCGCCGCGTCCTCGGCGGGGCGGAGGTGCGCGCGATCATCGCCGACACCCCGCCGACGCCCGTCCACGAGGCCAGGGACACGGCGGGAGGCCTCCATGCCTGAGGACGTCGAAGCCCGCATCGCCGAGGTCGTCATGGGTCTGGTGCGCCTGTCCCGCCTCCTGCCGCCCGACGACATGGACAGCCTGCTCGGGGCCGTCGCCGTCGAGGTCGAGACCGGGATGGAACTCGTCGAGGAACGCCGCCTTACCCGCCGGGCAGACGGCAACGTCGTGGCCTTCCCCGGAACCTGGGGGCCGTGAGCGGACCCCAGGGTCCGCGCCGCGTTGTCCACAGGCTTGTCGGGCCAATCGCTACGCCCAGGGTTTTTTTAACCTGTCCTCAGCCTGGGCGGTGGCATCGTGCCTTCACCGCCCGAACATCGATCTCACGGCCAGAACCTGGCCCAACCGGAGGAGAGCAACCATGCCCTGCATATTAGCCCGTCCCTTCCGGTCCGGCGGCGTCCGATTAGCGGCGATACCCCCTCACCGGAACTGACTTGGCGCCCTTCCCGGGCGTCCAAGCCTTCGAGCACCCGAAGGCGCGCCCGGTCCACCTGGCGCGACGTCACGCCCGTCCCAGGAGGTTCGTCATGCCGTCACGCCACAGCATCCTCGTGTCCAGAATCGAACAGCGCCGCGCCTGGCATCTCAACGCGGATGCTTCCGCCCCCAAAGGGTGACAGGCTAGTCCCGGCCAAAGGGAGACACCGGGTACGTCGCGCAAGCGGCCACCGGGCTCGTGGGCTTCGACTGGTCCGACACCGATCCGGACCGCCATCCCGCCCCGAAGTGGGGCGGCGCCTCCGTCGGCTCCATCGGAGACCCGTTCCGCGGGTTCGAGCACACCTACGAGAGCGAGCCTGAACGCGCGGTCCTGACCGTGCTGATCTCGCTCCCGGGCGTGCTCCGCATCCGCGAACAGCGGACGGTGAAGTACCGGATGGCTGACGTCGACCGCCCCTACACCTTCGACATCCACGTCGATTGGGTGGGCGGGGTTCGTGAGGTCATCGCCGTCAGGCAGACCACCGAGGGCCTGCTAGGGGACGAGACGGTTGAGATCGTGAAGACGATCTGCGCCCAGCACGGGAGCAGGCTCGCCGACGATTACCGCGCCGTCACCTACGAGACCCTCGACCCCTTCGCGGTGCTCAACGGCCGGGACATCATCGAGTGCGGCCGCGACCGCGACGAAGCCGGGAAGGCTGCCATCCGGAAGGCGCTCCCGGGGCTCGGTCCGGTCACCACGCTCCGCGAGGTCGCCATGGCCACCGGCCTGGGCCCACGCGGGGTGCGGGCGGCAAAGGCTCTCCTGCAGTCCGGGATCCTAATGAACCCGCCCGGGAAGAGGCTGGACCTCGACCTGGAGCTGGGGAACCGGATCTCGGGCCGCAGCCCCCGAGAACAGTAACCATCCCCCTTAATCGAGCCGACAGCTCCGTGCGGGAAGGTGACGCCCACCTTCGCCTTCCCGCCGGCAGTTCGGACGCCTGAGAACGAGAGCCATGCCAGCGCAAAGCTACAACTTCGGCCGCAACGACCGCATCACCATCGACGGCGTCCACTATCGGCCGTCCGGTCGTCAGGGGCGTGCCAACCTCCTGCGCCTCGTCATCGACAATGCGGTGGTGGACACATCCATCAAGCCCCTGACCGACGAGGAATACGTCCGGCTGCATTCGGCCAGGAAGATCCGCATCGAGGAAGGATACTTCTCGCTCGCCTATCAGCTGCTGCGGGACCGGGCGGCGGGCACCAACCTTTCGGATCTGTCCGACCTCGACGACGGGCAACTGCGTACGGTCGCCTGGAAGGTCGAATGGTGCGTCCGCTTCAACCAGGCCCGCGTGGGCGCCGCGGGCCACGAGAGGCGTCCGAACAAGACGCCGGAGGACATGGGCGCCTTCATCGCCAGCGAACGGGAGCTGATCCACCGCTGGTATATCGACACCTTCCACGTTTCCCGTCCCCCGGGCCGCAAGACCGCGGGTTACCCGCGCAAGACCTACGACTACCCGGGCCCGACGACCCTGCGGGAATGGCTTGTCCTCTTCGAGGCGGGCGACGGACAACCGGGCGTGTTCCGACCTCAATACGACAAGTGCGGCAACCGCAACCAGCTCGACCCACGGGTCCGGCGCATCGTCGAAAAGGAGGTCCGCGCGTACGCGACCAGCAACAGGATCAAGCCCAGCGACGTGTTCACGCGGGTCGAAACCGAGCTCATGACCCTGAACCGCCGGCTTCCGCCCGAGTGCCACGTCTCCGTCGACGAGACCGCCATTCGCCGACGCATCAAGAAGCTCCCGCCCCTGCTCGTCGACATCGCGCATCTCGGCCCCAAGAAGGCCGAACTCAAGTACAACCCCGTCAGGGGCATGACATCGGTCGATGGTCTGACCAAGCTCGGGCGCATGGATCGCGTCGAGATGGACGACTGGGAAATCGACCTGTTCGCCATCCTCAAGCACAAGCATTCCAAGGGCGCTGTCACCACCAAGGCCAGGCAGGCCGCGCGTGAGATGCAGAAGAACCGTCAGGCAGTTCGCGGCACCGTCACGGTTGCCATCGACACGGTCACCAAGTGCGTCGTTGGCCTGCATGTCACGCCCTTCGCCCCGTCCGCTGCGGGTTCGAAGTCGGCCCTCCAAAGCATCGTGGTCGACAAGGATCCAATGGCCAAGCTGGCGGGGTGCATCAGCGATTGGCCCATGATGGCGCGGCCGCGCGAGGTCGCGACGGATGGCGGTGCGGCCTTCCTCGGCGACTTTCATGCCACGCTCGGGAAGCTGCAGGTGGAGCACCGCTACCCTGGCAAGAACCCGACCTCGCGCGCAACAATCGAGTCCTTCTTCCGAACCCTGAAGAGGTTTTGCCGCATCTACACCGGACAGTCCTTCTCGAATGTCGTTGAGAAGGGCGAATACAAGTCCGAGCAGATGGCAAGCCTGGTCTTCGACAAGCTCCATCGGAGCCTCGTGCGGTTCATCGTCGACGAGTACCACCACAAGAGCCACTCCGGGCTGGGCGGCGAACGGCCCTATCGGGCGTGGGAGTTCAACAGCGCGGAAGGCAAGGTGTGGGATGCGCTGAACCCGGCGCCGGACGATCACAACCGGCTCCTGGCCTTCGGGCTGGCCGTTCCCAACCGGGTTCTTGCGAACGACGGGATCACCTACCTTCAGGCGGTCTACACGCATGACCTGATGGCTGTGCTGCGGGCTTTCCTCGGCGAACGCCGGCTCACGATCGTCACCGACCCGTGCGACATAGGCGCCATCTTGGTCAGGATCCCGCCCGACCTCCGGCACCGTTTCCCGGGAGAAGGTGCCTATCTCCGCTTCACCTGCGAGAAGCTGGAGGGGGTGAGCCTCGCCGAATGGCTCAAGGAGAACCGGGACCTGCGTCGCTTCGAGAAGCAGGAGAAGCTCGCCGGAAACCCGTTCCGACTCACGGCGCACCTCGACCTGATGCGGGAAGCCGAGGAGGCGCGTAGGGCGGCCGGCGTGCCCTCGCACATCATCTCAGAGGAGCAGCTCAACCGCATGGTCAAGCTGCTCGAACGCAGGGGCGCCCTGGCCCGAGCCAAGCAACCCGCGCCGTCCGGGCCTGCCATCAACGGCGACGCCGGCCCGGGCAGCATCGGGACCTCCCTGGCGAAGCCTTCCGGCCGACGGAGCAGGTCACCTACCGTGGTCGCCACCATCCCCGGGGCCGAGGCCCTCGGCAACTCGACCAACATGGACGACGAGGACGAGGCATGAGCGACGACGTGGATGCCCAGGGCCATGTCCAGCCCGGCGTTGCCGGCTTTATGGACGACGACAATGCATACCTGCGCACGCTGCGCGAGAGGATGCCCGCGAGGAGCCAGGCCATCCTTGCTCGCCTGGACCAAGTCAACGAGGTCTATGTCACCTGCCGGCGCGACACGATTTTGGCCGAGGCCTTCGAGACTTTCATGGAGGATTTCCTGTCGACGAGTGGAGGCAGACGCAGGGAAGCCGACATCTTCTTTTTGACCGGCGAGAGCGGGGCGGGAAAGACCGCGGCCGTCGGACGGCTGCTACGGCAGAACCCGGTCCTGCAGCCTACCCTAACCTCCTTCGGGACCGTCCGCCCCTACGTATCCGTCAAGCTCTCCGGATACACGCTGCCACGTATCGTGGCCCAACAGATCATCTCCGAGTCCGGGCATCGCGTTAAGGCCGGGACGAGGCAAGGCGACGCCTGGAACGAGATGTCCCCGGCCCTCAGGCGACGACGCGTCATCCTCGTCCACATCGACGAGGTCCAACACCTCATCAGGAATGACGGCACAGACCTGGCTAGGATTGCGGACGCGATCAAGGGCGTTTCCATCGCGAGCGACTGGCCCGTGGCGTTCGTCCTCTCCGGGCTCCCCGGCATCCGGGCGCTCGCAAAGAAGGACGAGCAGTTCGAACGCCGCGCGAGATGGGTCCATTTCCCGGACTTGACGATGCCCGAGGAGGAAGGGCTCGTGATCCGCATCCTCAAGAAGCTGTCTGAGGCTTCCGGCCTCGGTATCGGCTCAATGGCCGATACCGACATGCCGTGTGGCGTATCGCCCATGCTTCCCGATACCGTTACGCCCGAGTTAGCCAACTTGTCGTCGCCGCCATCCATCAAGCCTTGCGTGCCACGGATGACCCGGCGGAGCTGCTGCGCGGCCATTTCGCGCTGGCCTACGCCAGTCGGTCTCGCGCGCGCAACAACAACGCGATGAACCTGTTCTTGGTCGACGATTGGAAGGAGCTCGAACCCGGCAGCTTCCTCGACGTCGAGGGCCCGGAGGAGGACGAGGATTGACCGAGCTTCAACTCATCGAGCCGCTGGATTGGAAGTTTCCGCCCAAGCCGGGCGAGCCCGCGGCTGGATACGCCTCCCGGCTGGCCGCGCTCAACGGCCTCGATTTCCCTACCTTGATGCGCCTAGCCGGCATCTCCGCCGAAGAGGTGCACAGCGGCCTGGAGCCGGGCGTGCGAGGGGTTGCTCAGCTCGGCGGGCTGGATGACGTGCAAGCGGAGGCCTTGGCGTCCAGCACTCCCGTCAGGCCTTCGAGGCGCAGGTTGGGTCGGCTCGGATCCGAGACGCTCGTTCCGGGCGCCGTACTCGCGGGGTTCTTCCGCTTCTGCCCCCATTGTGTGGCGCAGGATCTCGTCGAGTCCCCTCAGGACGTGCCGTTGGCCGCGCGTCCCTGGCTGCGCCTCGAATGGTCGATCAACCAGATCCGTTCATGCCCGGCGCACGGGGTTCGGCTCGTCGAAACCCGACGCCTCGAAGGGCGGGATCTAGTCATCGATTTCGCGCGGACGGTGGCGAATGAGGTGCTTCCGAGACTCGACGGGCTACGCGCGGAGGCGGTCACAGTCGAGCCCAACGCGTTCGAGGCTTGGGTCCTGCGCCGGCTGAGGAACGTCAAGGAGCCGGGGAACTGGCTCGATACCATGCCCCTGAACGCCGCCGTCACGGCCTGCGAGAGCCTCGGCATCGAAGGTCTTGGCGCCGAGCGGCCGCGCCTGTCGAAGCTTGGGAACGATGCGTGGGCGGCCTCCTCGCTAGCTGGTTTCCGCGTCGCGTCCGGGGGGGAGGCATCCATCGTCAGCTTCCTCGATACGCTCGTGGCGCGGAGCCACGCGGCGGGTTTCGTCGGGGCGAAGAGCATCTACGGCTACGTGCTTGAGGTTCTCGACCGTACCCTCGACGACCCCGGCTTCGACGCTTTCCGGAACATCGTCCGCCGGCACGCCATCGAGAACGTCCCCTTGGCGGCAGGCAGCCAAGTCCTGGGGTATGTCCTTGAGGAAAGGCGTCTGCACACGACGACCTCCGCCGCCGCCGCGTCCGGGACCACCCATGCGACCCTGCGCGCGATCTTCGCGAGGTCCGGCATCGCGCCGCCGGCCGGTGGACCCGACCACCAGCGCCTGACCATCCGGGTGGACGCGTTCGAGACGCAACTCAGGGAGTTCGGTGCCGCCCTCACGGTAACCGACGTACGGGACACGGTCGGCATCCCGCACAAGCACATCCTGGAACTCATCGCCCGGGGAATGGTCCCCACGTTGTTCGGCTCGCGCGAGGTGCACCGAGCTCGGCATCGCGTGGCGCGGGCCGATGTCGAGGCCTTCATGGCCCGCCTGTTCGAAGGGGCCGTCCCGGTCGAGGCACCGACCGCGAGACAGGTGAAGTTCGGGCGCGCGTGTTTCTTCGCGTCGACCAACATCGGCGACGTCGTCGGCCTCGTCCTCGACGGCAAGCTCGGGTGGAAGGGCTGCCTGCACGGCGGTCGCCGCTACACGGACTTGCTGGTCGATGCCGACGAGGTGCTGGCGCTGCTGCAGGGAGTGGCACCGCCCAGGCGCGGCCTGATGAAGGCCGAGATCGCGGCGGAGACACCTGGGCTGCGGCTCGACGTCCTGACCCCCCTGATCGCGGCGGGGCACCTCATGGTCGAGCAGGAGTTCTGCCCGGAGACCCGGCGGCGCCTGCCCGTGGTGACCCGCGAGAGCTACGAGGCCTTTAAGGGACGGTACCTGACCCTGACCGAGATCTGCCATGCGAAGGACTTGAACGCCCGCGTGGCGAAAAGGCACCTCGCCGCGGCTGGCCTTGTACCGGCCTTCGACCCGGCGGTGTTCAAGAACGCCATCTACGAGCGGGCGGAGGCACTGGATGCAGCCCTGCACGACTGCCCGCCCCGGGGCGCCATCTGGGAAGCAAGCCATCGCAAAGGTGCGGTCAGGGGCCGTTCGCAATCTCGGAACGCGGCTCCAACCCATGCCGAACGGTAGCCGGCCGAAGGCGACAGGCTTGACCGTGTGAATGGCAGCAGAGGGAAGGGAGCAGCTTTTTCACGGTCAAGCTGAATTGGTTTCGACCCTCGTCGTCGCTTGCCGATCCTTGGCCGGACGTCATTGCCGCAGTCCGGACGCAGCCGGCGCGTAGTCGGCCCAAACTCCGTCGGTGAGGGAGAATTGCGTGCGGCCAAGAGCCATCGCGATCTCGCAATCGACCGCAAGGCGCTCCCGGATTTCGTCATCCGCAGCCTCGACCGCCTCCTTGGTCATCGGCTCGTCTCCCGAGATGACGTGCCTGAGGTAGGCCAGTCGCCCGAGGGCGTCCTCATGCGTACATCCCTCCCTCTCCAACTTGGCGGCGATGCCGGGTAGGTAGCCGGGGTCGACCGGTACCTCGATGTCGTCGAATACGAACCAGCGCATCGTGGTGTCGAAATTCGCCATGATGGTCTTCTCGCGCTCGGCGCAAAGCGAGAGGTTCCGGATAGCGCTTTGAAGGGCTTCCTGCCGGGTCGTGCAGGGGACCGCATTCCCGATGATGGTCGGCACGCCGACGGGTAGGTCCTCGAACGCAATGTCGGCATTCCAGCCGCGGGCGGTCTCATAGAGGTGGACGCCGGCGACGTTCGACAGCCGCCAATGCGGAGACGAGGTTGCAGCCTGCATGGTTGCCGGACGCTCGACCGCTTCGCTCGCATCGATGAGCTCGCCCTTGAGGGACTCAAACAGAGCGGCGGCACGCCTTCGGTTCGGCCGGCTTGAGAAGTCGTAGGCCATGAAGAAGGTCCCAAGGTCGATGGGCGCCATCGGCCCATCGCGGTGAGCCTCCCACCCACCACCGAAAAGGACAAAACCCTTCGCGGAGGCGTGCCGCATTCGGTCACTCGGAAAGCGGATCTTTGCAGCCGCCAGGACCAGAACTTTGGTCTTCTTTCGGTCGCAGCCCCTCTGCAAACGGAACGGAACTTCGAGCCGAAGATCAGAACGTTCTAAAATCCCGGGAAGAGGCCAAGCCGAAGCCTGAGGCCGAGGTGCCGGCCGAGGTGAAGCTGCTGGGTGAAATCCGGGATCTGCTGGCGGCGCGAAAAGTCTGAATCGCTCTACTTCTTTGGATCGCCCGCGTCGGGCGTGACGCCGAAGGCATCGAGAATCCGGTCGAGCGCCTGTTCGACGGCCTCGGTGCCTTCCTCGTGTGTCTTCAGGCGCGTCTCGAGCCGGCGGAGTTGCGGCTCGAATTCCTGCGGTACGGTCGGTTCGTCGCCGAGGAAGCGCGGCTCGGGGGCCGGCTCGGTGTAGACGCTTCGCAGCTCATGACCGAGATGGTCACGGACCGATTCCGGCAGCGGCGGATTTTCGGGAGGGTTTTCGGCGGTTGTGTCGGGGGCGGGCATCGTCAGTCCTGTCCGGGCGCAAACATCGTCTCGGACGGATCAACGAGTGGACCACGCGGAGCGTTGCGTACGGTGCCTCGCATCTCAGCAACAGCATGGCCGGAACAGGTCGAACACTGATCATCCGGGACCTTGGCCGGTGCGCACGAGCGATGCGTCACCGGGGTGGCGGCACCGCACGGTCGGCGTGCGAGCCCTCAGGGGCAGGTCGGAACTACAAAAAAGGCCCCGGCAATGGGTGCCGGGGCCGGATGGTGCCGCCCGTTGCGGGCGGCTCACGAAAGGAGTGACTAGTCGAGCACTTCGATGATCCGATGGCGGCCATCCACCAGCACCGGACGCTCGTTGACCACGGTGTAGCGGGTTCCGCGGGTCACGTTGTAGTCGTTCGGGACGTCGTAGTACGTCACGCCCGAGGACGGCAGCGTCGAGCCGACGACCACACGACCGTCGTAGTCGTAGGAGCGGACGTTGCGCTCACGGACATAGGAGCGGAAGCGCGGACGATCCTCGACACCGAGAATGCCACCGATCGTCCCGGTCGCCGCACCCACCGCACCGCCGACGATGCCGCCGATCGGACCCGCCGCATCGGAACCTTCCTGAGCGCCGCGCTCCGCGCCGCGCAGCGTGCCTTGCGCCTGGGCGGCCATGGGCAGAGCAAGCGCGATGGCCGAAGCAGCGAGAAGGGTCTTGATCTTCATGTCAGCATCTCCGTCGTTGTGACGTCCGCCGCAGTCTCAGCGCAGCGAAGCATGGGCCGGTAACGCCGCAGCCTCGAATTCGGATGCATGGAAAATCGAGAAAGGCCGAGATTACCCCACGGTGCCTGAAACGGAGGCAGATCTCGCGAAAGCTGTCGCGGGAGCGAACGACATCTTTCGATCTCAGCCCGGCGCGTGCTCGGTGAGGAACCGGTTCATCCGCTCCAGCGCCCGGCCGATGTTCTCGGCGGAGTTGGCATAGGAGAGCCGAAGATAGCCTTCGCCGTGCACGCCGAAATCCGGCCCGCCGATCACCGCCACGCCCGCCTCGTCGAGGAGTGCGGTTGCCAGGGCCTTCGCCTTCCAACCCGTGCGCACAATGTTCGGGAAGGCGTAGAAGGCGCCCTTCGGGGTGATACAAGAGACGTTCGGCAGGCCGTTCAGCCCGTCCACGACGAGGCTCCGACGCCGGTCGAACGCGGCGACCATCGCGGTGACGCAGTCCTGCGGTCCGTCGAGGGCGGCGACGCCGGCCCACTGCGTCGCGGCGTTCACGCAGGAGAACGAGTTTACGGCAAGCTTGCGGGCTGCGTCGTAGAGAGGTTTCGGCCAGACCGACCAGCCAAGCCGCCACCCGGTCATCGCATAGGTCTTCGAGGCACCGTCGAGCGCGATCAGCCGGTCGCGGATCTCGGGATAGGCGAGGAGCGAGACATGCGCCTCCCCGTCATAAGTCATGGAGCCATAGATCTCGTCGGACAGCACCGCGATGCCGGGATGGGCGGCAAGACCTCGCACCAGAGCGTCGATCTCGGACTTCGGCGTGACGCCGCCGGTCGGGTTGGCCGGCGAGTTGACGATCAGGAGGCGTGTGCGCTCCGTGATCAGCGAAAGCGTCTCCTCCGCCGAGAAGGCAAAGCCGTTGGCCTCGCGGATCGGCACCGGCACCGGGGTCGCCCCGGTGAACGCGATCATCGAGCGGTAGATCGGGAAGCCGGGGTCCGGATACAGGATCTCGGCACCGGGCTCGCCGAACATCAGGATCGCCATGAACATGGTGACCTTGCCACCCGGCACGATCATCACCGCGTCGGGCGAGACCTCGACGCCGTGGCGGCGATGGAGGTCCCGCGCCACCGCCTCACGGAGCGGCGGGATGCCGATGGCCGGCGTGTAGCCGTGATGGCCGTCGCGCAGGGCCTTGATGCCGGCCTCGACGATATGGGCCGGCGTCGGAAAATCCGGCTGGCCGATGCCGAGATTGACGATGTCGCGCCCTTGCGCCGCGAGCGCACCGGCACGGGCGAGAACGGCGAAGGCGTTCTCCTCGCCGATCCGTTCGAAGGATGACACGACAGGCAGCATGGCCTCGACCTTCCGTCAGACGCCGGTCGGGGCCGGGATTCGGCAGGACCTCACGAAACGCCCGCTCATCGACCGTGCCTCGCGGGGCACGGCAGAGCGGCGGGTGTCTCGTGGGAGATGCTCGGTCTTAGGTGCGTGCGGCGAGGCGGCTCGCGGCGAAGGAGATTGCGCCGCCGACGACGAACAGGATCGCGAAGGTCTTGACCGCTGCGTAGAACAGGGCCGGCTCGATGCCGGTATCCGTGAAGAGAACGGCGCAGACGGCCGCGATCGGGAGGAGCAGCACGACGGAAAGCGGCACCAGCGGGTTCATTCGACGTCACTCGCGTTCGTTGAGGGGTCGCAGCGCGGCCCGAAGAACAATGCGAAGCGGTCTTAGCATCGCCGTTCCGCCGGAGGAAACTCCCGCCGCTTCAGAATCTCCGATCGATCCGCGGGCGTTTCGGTCAGGCGGGGATGCGCACCGTCGCCCGCAAGCCGCCGAGCGGGCTGTCGTGCAGGGCGACATCGCCGCCATGCGCGCGGGCGATGTCGCGGGCGATGGCGAGACCGAGCCCGGAGCCGCCGGCATCCTGGCGCGCATCGTCGAGGCGCACGAACGGCTTGAACACGTCCTCGCGGCTCTCCGCCGGGATGCCGGGCCCGTCGTCGTCAATCGCGACCAGGAAGGCGCGATGCTCGCGTTTGCCCCAGATCGCCACGGTGTCGGCGTAGCGGGCGGCGTTGGCGGCGAGGTTGAACAGGCAGCGGCGCATCGCATCCGGCCGCACCGTGACGAGGGGGCTCCCCTCGATCTCCACCGCCTCGACATGGGCGCCGAGGCGCTCCACGTCGCTGCGCAGGTCCTCCAGCAGGGTCCGCATGTCGGTCTCGGCAGCGGTCTCGGCGGAATCGCCCCGGGCGAAGGCAAGGTAACCCTCCAGCATCCGGCTCATCTCGTCGACGTCGCGCTGGAGATCCTCCACCTCCGGGGTCTGCTCGACCAGGGCGAGCGAGAGCTTGAACCGGGTGATGATGGTGCGCAGGTCGTGGCTCACCCCGTTGAGCATCGCCGTGCGCTGCTCCATGGCCCGCTCGATGCGCCGCTTCATCTCGATGAAGGCGTGCCCCGCCTGCCGGACCTCGCGGGCGCCGCGGGGCTTGAACTCGATCTCGCGGCCCTTGCCGAACCCCTCGGCCACCGCCGAGAGCCGCAGGATCGGCTTGATCTGGTTGCGCAGGAATAGAATGGCCACGCCGAGCAGCACCAGCGAGGAGCCGGTCATCCAGAGCAGGAAGATATGCGAGTTCGAGGCGTAGGCCTGGTTGCGCCGGGCGGTGACCCGCATCACCCCCTCGGGGATGGCGACGCGGATCTCGATGAGGTTCGAGCGCCCCACCGTGTCGATCCAGAACGGGCGCCGGATCTGGCGGCGGATCTCTTCCGACAGGACCTCGTCGAGAATCGAGAAGAACGGCCGCGGCCCCGGATTCGGCAGCTTGGCGCCCTTCAGGATGTCGATGTCGAGGTTCAGCCGCTCCCCGGCGATGCGCGAGAGCGTCTCGGCATTCTTGTCCTGCGGATAGGACTCGTAGATGTCCATCAGTGCGGCGACATCGGCGGTGACGGCCGCCGAGAGCCGGCGGGTCACGAGCTGCCAGTGCCGTTCCATGAAGGTGTAGGCGATCACCGACTGGAGCAGAACCATCGGCGCGATGATGATGATCAGCGAGCGGGCGTATAGGCCCTTCGGTAAGGCATCGCCGATGGCGCGGCTGAGGCGCCGCCAGATCTTCCGAACGCGGCCGAGCGCCCCGGCGAGGGTGCCGGTTCGAGACGGTGCGGTCGCGGAGGGGCGGGCGGGGGCCGCCATGATGGCCTCAATCGATGGCGAGGCGGTAGCCGACGCCGCGGACGGTGTGCAGGAAGCTCGGATTGGCCGGGTCCGGCTCGATCTTACGGCGCAGACGGTTGATCTGCACGTCGATGGTGCGTTCGGCCGCCAAGCCGCCGTTGCCCGCGAGCGTCTCGCGCTCGACATTGCCGCCGCGGGCCTGGGACAGCATGGTCAGGATCTCGCGCTCGCGCTCGGTGATCTTCACCGGCTCGTTCTCGCGCCGCAACTCGCCCCGGTCGGCGCGGAAGCTGAAGGGGCCGAAGGTCACCGCGCCCTCGCCCGAGAAACGCGCCTCCGGCACGGCGATGTGGCGGCGGATGATGTTGTTGAGCCGCAGGATCAATTCGCGCGGCTCGAAGGGCTTGGGCAGATAATCGTCGGCGCCGATCTCCAGCCCCGTCACCCGGTCGTTCGGGTTGGAACGGGCCGTCAGCATCAGGATCGGCACCCGTGAGGTCTCGCGCACCGAGCGAGCATAGTCGAAGCCGCTCTCGCCGGGCATCATCACGTCGAGCACGAGAGCGTCGAACACGAAGCACTGGCCGCGGCTGCGCGCCTCGGCCGCGTTCGCGGCGGCCGTGACGCGGAAGCCCTGCTCCGAGAGGAAGCGGGACAAGAGTTCGCGTACCCGCCGGTCGTCATCCACCAGTAGGATATGGGGCGCGTGGTCGGGAAGCTCGGGGCGCGCCTTGAGGGCGGTCTCGGCCGACATCAGGCACGCCCCGTCGTGCGGCGGGCCATCAGCCGACGGATCGCGGCGCGCTCGGCCGGCTCGATCATGGCGAGCAGAAAATCCTGGGCGGATGCCGCGCGGGCCTCGCGTCCGCTCTCGGCCTCGTCTTCTTCGGACGGCGCATCGAGCGCCCGCACGATCCGGCGGACCTGAACCCGCGTCAGGTCGGCGGTCAGCGCCCGGCCGGACGGGGTGCAGAACAGGAGCCGCTGGCGCCGGTCGCTCGTGCCGGTCTGCTGCTCGACATAGCCCTGGTCGATCAAATCCTTGAGTACCCGGTTAAGGCTCTGTTTGGTGATGCGCAGGATATCGAGGAGTTCGGCGATGGTGAGGCCGGGATAGCGATCGACGAAGTGCAGAACCCGGTGATGCGCCCGGCCGAAGCCGTACTGCGCCAGAATCCGGTCGGGATCGCCGACGAAATCGCGATAGGCGAAGAACAGCAGCTCGATCAGGTCGTCGCTGTCGCCGCCCGCTGCGGGACAGTTCGAGGGAGACGCCTCACCGGGAGCCTGGACCGCCATGTCGGTATCTGGCGTCATCACACGATTCACGTCGTGAAAACCTCGGTCGGCGGCGGATCGCGGGGCTCCGGACGGCCTGGGAAGATAAGTCAGTGTTGTTGACATATCTCAGCCCCGTTGTTACCCGTCAACCCTGCCGGTCCAGCCGCTCGCTGCATCGTTCCGCGTCCGCGCGCCGGCATTTGCCCCACCCGACGACCCCGCGCTTCGCCGAGGCCGCGCAGAGGAACTTCGAGAGATGTCCGTGATTCCCTTCGATGAGCGCGAAGGCACGATCTGGTTCGACGGTGCCATGGTGCCGTGGCGCGAGGCGAAGATCCATGTGCTCAGTCACGGCCTCCACTACGGTTCGTCGGTGTTCGAGGGCGAGCGGGCCTATGGCGGCCGGATCTTCAAGAGCCGCCAGCATTCCGAGCGACTGCGCCAATCGGCCCAGCTCCTCGATTTCGAGATTCCGTACTCGGTCGATCAGATCGAGGCGGCGAAGGCTCAGGTGCTCGCGACCAGCGGCCTCCAAGACGCCTATCTGCGCCCTGTGGCGTGGCGCGGCTCGGAGATGATGGGCGTCGCCGCTCAGAAGAACACCATCCACCTCGCCATCGCCGCCTGGGAATGGCCGAGCTACTTCGACCCGGCGACCAAGATGAAGGGCATCCGCCTCGACATCGCCGATTACCGTCGCCCCGATCCGAGGACCGCACCCTCGACCTCGAAGGCGGCGGGTCTGTACATGATCTGCACGATCTCCAAGCACCGCGCCGAGAACAAGGGCTATGCCGACGCGCTGATGCTCGATTGGGAGGACAACGTCGCCGAATGTACCGGCGCCAACGTCTTCTTCATCGCCGACGGCGTGATCCACACGCCCCAGGCCGACCGCTTCCTCAACGGCATCACCCGCCAGACCGTGATCGAGTTGGCCAAAAGCCGCGGGATCGAGGTGATCGAGCGGCGCATCCGCCCGGAGGAGATGACCGGCTTCTCCGAGTGCTTCATCACCGGCTCGGCCGCCGAGGTGACCCCGGTCTCCGAGATCGGCCCCTACCGCTTCACGCCGGCGGCCCTGACCAAGTCGCTGATGGACGATTACCTCGCCGAGGTGCAGCCGCAGGCGGCCGCCGCCTGAAGCATGCATGATCGACGGTTCCGGGCGCATCAACAAAGCGCCCGGAACTTAGCGCGGACCCCTGCGTTTTTTAGAACAATCCATGAACGAAGGGGTGTCCCGATGACTGGCAAGACGACCGGCAAGACGACGAAGGACCAAGCGGCGGCCGAGAATCCGAAGGTCGACCCGACCGACGAGTCGAACCGGATCAAGGATCCCGACGAGTGGACGACCGGTGCCGAGCCGATGACGGGCGCGCAGGCATCCTACCTGAAGACGCTGTCAGAGCAGGCCAAGGCACCGGAGGCCTTCGAGGCTGACCTCGACAAGGCGGAGGCCTCCAAGCGCATCGACGCCTTGCGCAAGGACACCGGCAAGGCCTGACGGGGGCGGGAGCATCATATGCTCCGGGAAGCCTTTGGCCGATTTTCGGGGTGAGGCGCGAACTTTGCGCGGGTGAGGCGGCCCCGGGTCCGGAGGGCGGTGGGAGCGGGACACAGGTCCGGCGATCCATTGCCCGCCGCTCCGTCAGCGAACGAATCCACTGCTGAATGAGACGCGTCGGCGGGGAATGTCCCCGCTTTCTTCAATTCCTTTAAGTTCGCTGCAAGTTCGCGCTGGCAGGATCACGTCACTGCCACACGTCCAGGACGATGCGCCGTGTCTCTGCTTCCTCCATCCGCGCCCGTCCCGAAATCCGCCTGGCCTTTGTATCCGTCCCTCATCCGCTTCGCGCATCACGAATCGGGGGCGACCGCTATCGAGTACGGATTGGTCAGTACCTTCATCGGAATTGCGGTCATCGGTGCCTTCCGCGTTTACGGAACCGCGCTGGGGAATTTTTTTCCGAGGATCTTTGAACTGTTCGTGTTCGAGTAGTCATACCAAACCCGGTTGATCCCTTTGGGATGGCAGATTTGGGCTTCGGGGGATCCCGTACGCCCTGGCGCGGTGGGTACCCACCTCAAGCGCCGCGCGGGCTGGCTGATACGGTCCCCGCTTGGATCAAGCGGAAACCGTATCACGGGCGGTCGGAAGCAGGCCGGCGCCGTGACCGGACGACGCCGAGCGCTGCTCGTCCGGTAAGGCCAGCCGGCCGACGACTCCCTATTTCGGCCCCGCCGGCTTGCGCCTTGCGGAAGCCGGTTCCCTCCCGGCGGCTGGGGAGGGGGGCGGAGCGGCGCCCGGCTTCGTATTGTCCGGCTTCGGCTGGCTCCAAAACGCGTCGAACGCGTCCTTCATCGCCTTGACGTTCTGCTCCTGAACATCGGCTCCGGTCTGGAGCATCTGCTGGATCACTTCCATCGAGGCTTTGGTCGCATCCGGCGCCGGCTCTGCCTTACGGACGGCCGGGCGCGGCTCGGGCTTGCGCGCTGCAGGCGGGGAAGGAGAGGCCATCTGTCCCGCCGCGGCCGTGAGGCCGTTGAGCCAGTCCGTCCAAAGCGTGCCAACCGGGTAAGTGGCGGGTGGAGGCTCAGCGGCCGGCGCCCCGGCGGGCGGGTTGAGGAGCAGGTGGACGATGCCGGCCACGATCATGCCGGCCATGATCGGCAGCATCTGCCGGAGGGCTTGGCTCCCGACGCCGCTCGCCGCCGACGCTTGCTGAATGACCGCCTGGGCGATCATCGGCGAGCCGAACAGCCCCGAGAACATGTCCGCACCCGCCTGTGGCGGCGCCTTTCCCGGCTGGCCGAGCCCGAACATGCGCCCGAACCCCATCGGATCGGCCGCAGCGTTGCGCTGCATGCCCATCGAAAGGGCCGGCATCAGCGCCTCCATGGCGCGGCGAGTCTGGTCCGGCGAAAGACCGAACGGCTGCCCGAGGGCCCGCACGCTCGCGTCGCCCTGGCTCTGGAGGATGTCGAACATCGTGTACATGGCCGGGCGCCTCAGCGAGCAGCAACGGTCCGGGTGCCGAACGCCTCCAGGCCTCGCCATGACAACGCGTGCAAGCGGGCCCATCTTCGTTCCGGACGCGCACCGGTGATGACCGCCGACACTCACATCCGAAGGCTCGCCGGAACGGCCTCGGCCGCGAGTGTGTCGCAACCGGGCGGGGCTGGCCAGCGATAACCCCGGTTCCGCAGCGATTTCCCGAGGAAAGGCGGACATTTCGCCCGTGTCGGCGCCCGTCGGCCCTCTCCGGGCTACAACGACATTCCGCTGGAGGGGGCCGCCTGCACCGCTTCATCGGCGGTGGGGGGCTCGGGAGCCGGGCTTGCCGCGAGGGTCATGCCGCGTTCCAGCCGGCCGACGGTGCGGAAGGCCATTGCGAGGCCGGCTACCCCGAAGGCGATCGAGCCGAGGCCGGTGCCCGCGATCACACCCTCCGGTCCGTACCACGCCGCTCCGACGAGGGCGGGTGGGACCGTGCCCAGTGTCGCCCGGCCCCAGTTCAAAAGGGTCGAAATGAAGGGGAAGCCGAGATTGTTGAACGAGGCGTTGGCGAGGAACAGGAGCCCGTTGAAGAACCAGACTGGCCCACTCACCAGACAGAAGAACGCGAACAGGTCGGCCGCCACGCCCTGAAGTTCGAAGGCCCCGGCCAGCGGCGCCCGCGCCAGGGCGAGGAGCAGCCAGACGAGGACGACGTAGAGCGCGGTCACCCCCGCGCCGACCCGGAGCACACCCCGCATCCGGTCGAAGCGCCCGGCGCCCCAGTTCTGACCGAGGATCGGGCCGATCGAGCCCGACATCGCGAACAGCCCGCAGAAGGCGACCGGGGCGAGGCGCTCGATGACCACGTTCCCGGCGATTGCCGGAGGCCCGAAGCCGGACAGGGCGTGCGCCACAAAGGCGCTGGCGATCGAGGGGGCGAGGTTGGTGAGTACCGCCGGCCCGGCGATGCGTGTCACCAGCGGCAGATCGCCGATGACGGCCGTGAGGCGGGGCGGTTCGAGCAGCCGGTAGCGCCGGATGCCGGCCCAGCCGACGGCGACGAAGGTCACGCGGGCAACGCAGACCGCGAGCGCGGCTCCGTCCACGCCGAGCCCGAATCCGAAGATCAGCAGCGGATCGACGAAGACGGTGATGACGGCGCCGCCGAGCGTGACGTACATCGCCTCTCGTGCCGCGCCGACCGCGCGCAGGAGCCCCGTAAACAGCATGCCCGGCCCGAGCAGCAGGTTCGACGGCAGGCTGATCCAGAGAAAGCGCCGGGCGACCTCGAGGGTGTGCCCCTCCGCGCCGATGGCCGAGAGCAGCGGGTCGACCACGGCGAGCAAGAGGGCGGCCAGCAGAGCCGACGCGATCACGCAGTGGATTGTGACCGAAGTCGCGATCCGCCGCGCGTCGGCCGGATCGTTCGCTCCGATCGCCCGCGACACGAGGGCACCGGCCGCGATCATCAGGCCGATGTTGAAGGCGATGGCGAAGAACTGGACGATCGAGGCGAAGCCGACTGCGGCGGTGAGCGCCGGGTCGCCGAGCTTCGAGACGTAGAACAGGGACAGCAAATCGACCGCGAAGATCGCCATCAGGCCGACGGAGCCGGTGGCGCTCATCACGACGACATGGCGCAGGATCGAGCCCGAGACGAAACGCGCCGCGCCCTCGTTCCTCTCCGGTGCTGCGCCTGTGCCCGTCTCAGGCATTCGGCTCGGCATCTTCGGGTTCGAGCGCGCGGGCGGCGGATTCGTGCGGTTGCTGTTCGATCAGGCCGCGGGTTTCGGCGCTGAGCGCCCGCGAGGGGCTCTTGGGCGCGGTGAGCGGTTCGGGCCGCAATTCCGGCGTGCCGCGCAGCCAGCCCGAACCGTCCGGCATCGCACCCGCCTGTTGGAGCACGAGACGGGCGACGTCGCGCTTGCGCACGTCCTCGACGCGGCGCGCTGCGGCCTCGGCGGGCAGCCCCAGGCTCTCGAGGGTGGCGCGGCCGAAGCCGAGGGCGGATTCCACGGTCTCGCGGAGCTGGAAATCGACGTCGCGGTTCATCAGCTCGATGGCGTGCGTGCGGTCGTAGGCCCGCACATAGGTGCGCACGTTCGGGAATTCCTCGTGGACGATGTCGACGATCTTCAGGGCGGCCGGCGCGTCGTCGATGCACACGCAGATCAAGTCCGCCTTGGCGAGGCCGGAGGCGCGCAGCACGTCGAGCCGGGTGCCGTCGCCGTAATAGATCCGAAAGCCGAAGCTCGTTGCGTTGCGGATCTGCTCGACGTCCTTGTCGATGACGGTGATGTTGATGCCTTCCGCCAGCAGCACTTGCGCCAGAATCTGGCCGAAGCGGCCAAATCCCACCACCAGCACGCGGGTGTCGCCGGATTCCTGCGCCTCGCCGACGTCCGAGGGCGGCTCGGCCTCTTTCGGGCGGCGGGCGATCAGCGCGTCGAGCCCCTTGGCGGCGATCGGCCCGACCAGCATGGTGAGGGCGGCGAGCGCCACGCAGAAGCGGGTCACATCCGAGGCGAAGATGCGCAGGTCGCCCGCCGCCGGCAGGATGACGAAGGCGAACTCGCCGGCCGGCGCCAGCACCGCAGCACCGCGTAGGGCGTCGAGCCAGGGCGAGCCGAACAGGCGGAACAGCCCGGCGACGAGCGCGATCTTCACCGCGATCGCGGCCATGGTCGCGGCGAGCAGCGCCAGCCAGTGGTTCGTGAGCAGGCCCCCGTCGATCGACATGCCGACGCTCATGAAGAACAGGCCGAGCAGCATGCCGCGGAACGGCTCGATATCGGCCTCGAGCTGATGGCGGAAGTTCGATTCGGCGAGCATCACCCCCGCGAGGAAGGCGCCCATCGCCATGGAGAGGCCGGCCTTCTCCATCACCAGGGCGGTGCCGAGGACGACGAGGAGGGCGGCCGCCGTCATGACCTCGCGCCCGCCTGCTGCGGCGAGCAGGCGGAAGAACGGGTTCAGGCCGTAGCGCCCGACGAGCACCACGCCTGCGACCGCCACCGCCGCGCGGCCGGTGGAGCGCAGGCCCTCGTCGAGCCAGCCGTCCTTCGGCGTGGCGCCGGCCGAGGCCAGCAGCGGCAGCAGCGCCAGGATCGCCACCACCGAGATGTCCTGGAACAGGAGCACGGCGAAGGAGCGCCCGCCATAGGGCGAGCCGAGATCGCCGCGCTCCTCCAGCAGCTGAAGCGCCACAGCCGTGGCCGAGAGGGCGATGGCGATGCCGACGACGCTCGCTGCGGCCGGTGTCAGGCCGTAGGCGAGGGCCGCGCCCGCGATGACGAGGGAGCACAGCGCCAGCTGGGCGGCGCCGAGCCCGAAGATGTCGCGCCGCATCGAGACGAGGCGCGAGATTTCCAGCTCGAGCCCGACGATGAAGAGCAGGAGCACCACGCCGATCTCGGCGACGCTCGCCGCCGTCTCGGGCTCGGCGATCAGGGAGAAGCCGGCCGGGCCGATCACGACACCGGCCACGAGGTAGCCCAGCACCGCGCTCTGGCCGAGCAGGCGCACGAGCGGCACGCCGATCACCGCCGCCGACAGGAAGGTCAGCACCGGCGGCAGGAAGCTGGCGTGGTCCGTGGCGCTCGCCATGAAAGCCCGTTGCCTCGCTGGTTCCGGATGGGAGAAGGGCTTCCCCTTAGCCCGCCGATCACGCCATCGCGAGGGTGATTCGCGTGTCGTTCGTCACATGCCCGGCCCTTCGATTCCGGCAGCGTTGCCACAGCAGCGTGGATGCAGGGCCGCCGGGCGGATGGTGGGGGTCACGGATCGCGTCATCTGTGCTAGGCGAATGATAACGGACAGGCGCGAGCCTGTTGCGGCTTTCGGGCTGGCCGCTGTTGACAGACCCGGCCACCCCTCTCCACATCCGTCGGATCATGAGCGCTGACACCATCAACCTCACCGCCGACCCGAACAGGGTCCCGCATCCGGCCGTGACGGGCGACAAGCCGCCACTGGAGATTCTCCTGTGTGCCCCCCGCGGCTTCTGCGCCGGCGTGGTGCGCGCCATCGACGTGGTCGAGCGGGCGCTGGCGATCTACGGAGCGCCGGTCTACGTCCGCCACGAGATCGTCCACAACAAATACGTGGTCGAGACCCTGAAGCGGAAGGGCGCCGTATTCGTGCGCGAACTGGACGAGGTGCCCGATAGCGGCGCCCCGGTCATCTTCTCCGCCCACGGCGTTGCCAAGACCGTCCCGCAGAACGCCGACGCCCGCGGCCTCACCACCATCGATGCGACCTGCCCGCTGGTGACCAAGGTCCACCGCGAGGCCGAGATCCATCACAAGCGCGGGCGCCACGTCCTGCTCGTGGGCCATTCCGGCCATCCGGAAGTGGTCGGCACCATGGGCCAGTTGCCCAAGGGTTCGATCACGTTGGTCGAGGACATCGACCAGATCGATGCGCTGAACCCGCCGGCCGACCAGGCTTTGGCCTGGGTGACGCAGACGACCCTGTCGATCGACGACACCAAGCACATCGTCGAGGCGCTGAAGGCGAAGTTCACCGGGATCCACGGTCCGCACAAGGACGACATCTGCTACGCCACCACCAACCGCCAGGAAGCGGTCAAGGAGGTCGCGCCGCGGGTCGATGCCCTGATCGTGGTCGGCTCCTCGAACTCGTCGAACTCGCAGCGCCTGCGCGAGGTCGCCGAGCGGGCCGGCTGTCCGATCACCCGCCTCGTCCTGCGGGCCGAGGAGATCGATTGGGATGCCTTCAAGGATATCCGTCGCCTGGGCCTCACCGCCGGCGCGTCTGCACCGGAGGTTCTGGTCGAAGAGATCATCGACGCTTTCGCCGCGCGCTTCGACGTGACGGTGGATCAGGTCTCGGTCACGGTCGAGGACATGTCCTTCCCGCTGCCGCGCGAGCTGCGCAGCGAGGCCGCCGAATAGGGCGGACGATACGCCGGCCTCCGAACAAGGCCGGCCGAACGACATCCAGGGGCGCCCACGGCGCCCCTTTCTCTTGCGCGAAACCGGCAGCGGCACCGTGGCGGTCTACACCGACGTATCCGACGAGGCGCTGCGCGCCTTCCTCAACGAGTACGAACTCGGCGATTTGCTCTCCTACAAGGGCATCGCGGAAGGCGTCGAGAACTCGAACTTCTTCCTGCATACGAGCACGGGCAACTACATCCTCACCCTCTACGAGAAGCGGGTGAACGCGGCGGATCTGCCGTTCTTCATCAACCTGATGGGCCATCTCGCGCGGGCCGGCCTCGCCTGCCCGCAGCCGGTGCGCAACCGCGCCGGCACCGCCCTTGGGCATCTCTGCGGCCGGCCGGCGGCGATCGTCACCTTCCTCGAAGGCGTGTCGTTGAGCCGCCCGAACGCCGAGCATTGCCGGGCGCTCGGCGCCGCTTTGGCCGGGCTCCACGCCGCAGGCCGCGACTTTCCGATGGTGCGTGAGAACAATCTGTCGGTGGAGGCATGGCGCCCGCTCTTCAAGCAGGCGGAAGGGCAGGCCGATACCGTGGCGCCCGGCCTCGCGGCCCGCACCCGTGCCGACCTCGATTGGCTCGAAGCCTCGTGGCCTCAGGGCCTGCCGCGTGGCGTCATCCACGCCGACCTCTTCACCGACAACGTCTTCTTCATCGGCGATGCCCTCTCGGGCCTGATCGACTTCTACTTCGCCTGCACCGACGCCTTCGCCTACGATCTGGCGATCAGCCTCAACGCGTGGTGTTTTGACCCCGACGGCACCTTCCACCGCGACAAGGCAGGCGCGATGATTGCGGGCTACGATGCGGTGCGGGCGCTGGAACCGGCGGAGATTGCGGCGCTGCCGATCCTGGCGCGGGGCGCGGCCATGCGGTTCATGCTGACCCGTCTCGTGGACTGGCTCAATGTGCCGCCCGGCGCCCTGGTGCAGCCCAAGGACCCGCTGGAATACGACCGCCGGCTCGCCTTCCACCGCACCGCGACCGATGCGCGGGACTACGGCTGGCAGAATTAAGGATCGTCGAACCCTCCCCGGGACCGGGGAGGGCTCTTGTTGGGTTGCTCAGAGCACCTTCAGCAGCGCTTCGGCGCCCGAGACCTCGGCCTTGGACGGGGTGTCCTCGACGTTGAGAATCCGCACCACGCCGTCATCAACCAGCATCGCGTAGCGCTGGGAGCGCGGGCCGAGGCCGAAGCCAGAGCCATCCATCTCCAGGCCGATCGCCTTCGAGAACTCGGCATTGCCGTCGGCCAGGAACTCGATACCCTCGGCGCCGCTCTGCTGCTGCCACGCGTTGAGCACGAAGATGTCGTTGACCGAGGTCACGGCGATCGCATCGATGCCGCGAGCTAGGATCTCTTCGCGCTTGGCGACGAAGCCCGGCAGGTGGTTGCGGTGGCAGGCCGGGGTGAAGGCGCCCGGCACGCCGACCAGCACGACGCGGCGCCCCTTGAACACGTCGTCGGTCGTCTTGGCCTGCGGACCGTCCGGCCCGTTCACCCGGAAGGTGGCCTGCGGCAGGTGATCGCCAACCTGAATCGTCATCCGTGCTCTCCTCGCAAAAGCCAAGCCCTGCAAAAGCTAGGAACCGTTAGACGCGCTTCGCGCGACTGTCGAGGCACGGCCGCGCTGCGTGCGCGTTTGCCTTATGGATCAATGACGGTCGCCGCATTAGCATAGCCACATGCAGACGCCCGATCCCTCGCTCAATGACTCGGCCTATCTCGACGGCCAGTTCCTCGTGGCCATGCCGGGGATCGGCGACGAGCGCTTCGCGCGCTCGGTGATCTATCTCTGCGCCCATTCGGCGGACGGCGCGATGGGCATCATCGTCAACAAGCCGGTCGCGGATCTGAGCATGCCGGATCTCCTGATCCAGCTCGACATCGCCAGCGAGGCCGATGCGATCCGCCTGCGCGAGCGAGTTGGCCACATGCCGGTGCTGATGGGCGGCCCGGTCGATGCCAAGCGCGGCTTCGTACTCCACACTGCAGACTTCCACATCGACCAATCGACGCTGCAGATCGACGAGGGCGTGTGCCTCACGGCCACGGTCGAGATCCTGCGCGCCATCGCCGACGGGCGCGGACCCTCGAACGCCGTGCTGGCGCTCGGCTATGCCGGCTGGCAAGCGGGCCAGCTTGAGAACGAGATTTTGGCCAATGGCTGGCTGAACTGCCCGGCCGATCCCGAACTGATCTTCGATCCGGGGCTGGGCACCAAGTACGATCAGGTTCTCAAGGCGATCGGCATCGATCCCGCCATGCTCTCGGCGGAAGCCGGACGGGCCTGACGCGAGGCCCGTCCGTCTGCGATCGTTGCGAGGCGTTTCCAGAGCATCGTCCTGGATGCCGGATCCAGGACGATGCTCTCGTCTCCTGCTTTTTGCATCGTCTTTTCCGAAAGCCGGCAACCACCTTTCGGGACGATGCTCTAGACACGGCCGTGCACGAGGTTGTGGATGAAGCCGAGCTTCGTCACCACGGCCGGGCCGAGTACGAAGGGGTAGAGGTCGCCCTCGCCCATGGCGCGGCTGACGCTGTTCATCGCGAAGACGAAGGGCAGCCACGCATCGATGATCTGCTCCACCGTCTCGGCTGCGTAGGGGTCGAAATCAACCCGTGTGGCGAGTTCGCCCTCGACATCGGCCTTGGGCTTCACCTGCAGGCCGAAGGCGCTCGCCATCTCCAGCGTATCGACGATGTGCAGGTAGTGCGCCCAGGTCTCGGCGAAGTCTTCCCACGGATGGGTGGTGGCGTAAGCCGAGACGAAAGTCTCCTGCCAGTTCGGCGGCGGCCCCTGATCGTAGTGGCGCTGGAGAGCGGCGCCGTAATCCTGCGAGTCGTCACCGAACACCGCCCGGCACGGCTCCAGCTTGCCGGCGTCACGCACGAGGATGTCCCAGTAATGGTGGCCGACCTCGTGGCGGAAATGGCCCAGCAGCGTCCGGTAGGGTTCACCCATCGCTGTGCGGCGTTTCTCGCGCTCGGCCGGGTCGGCTTCGACCAGGGCGATGGTGATGATGCCGTTCTCGTGGCCGGTCATCACCTTGGGGCCGCTCGAATCCGGCGAGTCGGCTAGGAAGTTGAAGATCAATCCGTGCTCGGGATCCTCGGCGCGGGTCTTCAGCGGCAGGTTCCAGCGCAGCAGGGTGTAGAACAGCCGGTGCTTGGCATGCTCCATCTCGCGCCAGCGCTCGAGATTCACCGGGTCGTTCACATCCGGCACGGTGCCGTTATGGCGGCAGGCGAGGCAGAAGGCGTCGGTCGTCCCCGGCGGCACCATCCAGTTGCAGGTGTCGTGCGCGGCGTTGGTGCAGAAGAAGCTCGGGCGATCCGGCGCAGCGAGCGGCGTCCACGCGTTATTGTCGCCCGCCGGCTCGAGCGCCGAGATGCGACCGAGCTGCGGCAGGTAGGCAAGCCGATGGCCGCAGCGCCCGCAGGAGCGGTTTTCGAAATAGAGGACGTTGTCGCAGGACTGGCAGCGAAAGAGTTTCATCGGCTCACGGGACGTTGACGCCCTGTTCCGGATCCGGCGGGAAACCGGGGAACGGGACGCGCCGGGCACAAGGCTCGGAAGCGGCGGGAAGTGGCGGCCAACCAAGCCGCGAACCCGCTCACCGTTCCGTGAGCGACAAGGTTTTTCTTGCCGCCGCCGCCGCGTCGGCGAAGGCCGGTCAGCCCGCGGCCAACGCCTCCGCGATCGCGGCGAGCGCGGCGTCCGCACCGGCGCCGTCCGGGCCGCCGGCCTGGGCCATGTCGCGCCGTCCGCCGCCGCCCTTGCCGCCGAGATGGCCGGCCCCGGCGCGCACCAAGCCGACTGCGTCGTAGCGCTCGGTCAGATCCTCGGTGACGCCGACCACGAGCCCGGCCTTGCCGTCCGCGGAGACGCCGACGAGGGCGACGATGCCGGAGCCGAGGCGGCTCTTGCCCTCGTCGGCGAGACCCTTCAGGTCGCGCATCTCGACGCCCTCGACCACACGGGCCATCAACTTCACGCCGTTGATCTCGCGGGCCTCGTCGCCGCCGCCCGACGCGCCGCCCATGGCGATCTTCTTGCGTGCATCTGCCAGTTCCTTCTCCAACCGGCGACGTTCCTCGATCAGCGTGGAGAGGCGCTCCGGCACGTCCGCGACCGGCGCCTTGAGCAGGCCGGCGAGCTGGCTCAGCGTACGGCTCTCGATGGCGCGGTGGCGACGGGCGGCGGTGCCGGTCATCGCCTCGATCCGGCGCACGCCAGCACCGACTGCGCTCTCGCCGAGCACGGTGATCTGGCCGATCTCGCCGAGCTGCGAGACATGGGTGCCGCCGCACAGCTCGATCGAGAAGTTCGGCAGGCGGCCCTCGACCTCGCGGCCGTCATCGTCCACGGGCCGCCCCATGGAAACGACGCGGACCTCGTCGCCGTATTTCTCGCCGAAGAGCGCACGGGCGCCCGACTCGATCGCCTCGTCCACGGCCATCAGCTTCGTGACCACCGGCGCGTTCTGGAGCAGGACCGCGTTGGCGATCTCCTCGACGCGGGCGAGTTCCGCCTCATCGATGGGCTTGGGATGGCTGATGTCGAAGCGCAGGCGCTCGGGCGCGACGAGCGAGCCCTTCTGCGCGACGTGGTCGCCGAGCACCTGGCGCAAGGCTTCATGGAGAAGGTGGGTGGCCGAGTGGTTGGCGCGGATCGCGGCGCGACGCGTGTGATCGACCTTCAGCTCGATCGCTGCGCCGACGGCGAGCGCGCCTTCCTCGACCGTGACGTGATGCACGAACAGGTCGCCGAGCTTCTTTTCCGTACCCGTGACGCGCGCCCGGAGGCCGGGCCCGGAGATCGTGCCGGTATCACCGACCTGACCGCCGGACTCGCCGTAGAACGGCGTCTGATTGGCGACGACGATGCCGCTTTCGCCCGCCTTCAGCGTTTCGACCTCCGCGCCGTCGCGCAACAGCGCGCCGACGACGGCTTCGGCGGCCTCGGTCTCATATCCCAGAAATTCGGTGGCGCCGGTGCGCTCCTTGATGCCGAACCAGACCGTCTCGGTCGCGGCCTCGCCGGAGCCCTGCCACGCGGCCCGCGCCGCCTGCTTCTGGCGCTGCATCGCCGCGTCGAAGGCTTGCGTGTCGACGCCGATGCCGCGCGCCTTCAGGGCGTCCTGCGTCAGGTCGAGCGGGAAGCCGTAAGTGTCGTAGAGCGTGAAGGCCGTCTCGCCCGACAGATTCTGGCCAGCGCCGAGATCGCGGGTCTCGGTGTCGAGGATGGCGAGGCCGCGCTCCAGGGTCTTTCGGAAGCGGCCTTCCTCCAGCCGGAGGGTCTCGGAGATCAGCGCCTCGCTGCGGGCGAGTTCGGGGAAGGCCTGTCCCATCTCGCGCATCAGGGTCGGCACCAGCCGGTACATGACCGGATCGCGGGCGCCGAGCAGTTCGAGATGGCGCATGGCGCGCCGCATGATCCGGCGCAGCACGTAGCCGCGGCCCTCGTTCGAGGGCAGCACGCCGTCGGCGATCAGGAACGAGGTCGAGCGCAGATGGTCGGCGATGACGCGGTAGGAGGCGCGCGTCGACGGCTCCGGCGCCCGCGACACGGCGTGGGCCACCGCATCGATCAGCGCGCGGAACAGGTCGGTGTCGTAGTTCGAGTGGACGCCCTGGAGGATCGCAGCCATCCGCTCGAGGCCCATGCCGGTATCGATCGAGGGCCGGGGCAGGGGGTTGCGAACCCCCGGCTCGACCTGCTCGTACTGCATGAACACGAGGTTCCAGAATTCGAGGAAGCGGTCGCCATCCTCGTCCGGAGAACCGGGCGGTCCGCCCGCGAGCGCCGGGCCCTGGTCGATGAAGATTTCCGAGCACGGGCCGCAGGGGCCGGTATCGCCCATCTGCCAGAAGTTGTCGGAGGTGCCGATGCGGATGATCTTCTCGTCCGAGAAGCCGGCGATCTTCCGCCACAGCCCCGCCGCCTCGTCGTCGTCCGCGTAGACGGTGACGAGTAGCTTTTCGGCCGAAAGGCCGAACTCCTTGGTGATCAGCGTCCAGGCCAGCTCGATCGCATCGGCCTTGAAATAGTCGCCGAAGGAGAAATTGCCGAGCATTTCGAAGAAGGTGTGGTGCCGGGCGGTGTAGCCGACATTGTCGAGATCGTTGTGCTTGCCGCCGGCGCGGACGCATTTCTGCGAGGAGGTCGCCTTGACGTAGGGGCGCTTCTCGACGCCCGTGAAGACGTTCTTGAACTGCACCATGCCGGCGTTCGTGAACATCAGCGTCGGGTCGTTTTTCGGCACGAGCGAGGACGAGGGCACCACCGCGTGCCCGGCATCCCGGAAGTAGTCCAGGAAGCTCGATCGGATCTCGTTGACGCCGCTCATCGGATAGGCTCGAAAATCATGTCGCGTCGGGGAGCCGGCTGCGGACAGCACGGCGGCATTCTTGCGCCCTCATACGGGCCCAAGCTGTGTGAGTCACGTCGGCTCAGTACGTTGCTCAGCGCGCAGTTCGTGGCGGCCCGCGAGTTCGGCGAGATAGCTGCGCAGAAGCGTGACCCGCCGCGGGCGGAAGCTCGTGCCCGCCATCCGCACCGCTTCGATGCGGTCTAGCCGGAACATGCGGAATGCCTCGCGCAGGCAGCACCACGCCAGCAGGGTCATCTTGCTGTCGAGGTAGACGATGGAGAGCGGCAGGATCTGCCGCTCGGTGACCGCGCCGTCCTTGTCCGCGTAGCGCAGCGCAAGAGTCTCCTCCCGCCAGCACCCGGCCCGGATCGTCTCCATATCGGGGATCTCGGGGAAACGGGCCTCGAAGCGGCGAACCTGCGAGACTGCGTGGAGCAGGTGCTGCTCGGATCGGTCGGGCAAAGTGGCGGCGACCTTGGCCAGCGCCGAAGCGGCAGCCTGGGCCAGGGCGGGGTCCCCCATCTGGCGGACCTCGGCGAGGCCGAGAACCAGCGCTTCGATCTCCGTCCGATCGAAGGTTTGCGGTGGAAGGGCAATGTCCTCGATCAGACGGTATCCGTAGCCGCGCTCGCCATCGATCCGGGCGCCGGCGGCGCGCAGGCTGTCGATGTCGCGATAGAGGGAGCGCAGCGACACGCCGGTTTCCTCCGCCAGCCGCGCGGCGGTGACCGGAGAGGGCAGGACGCGCATCGCATGCAGCAGCCGGAACAGTCGATCGGTTCGTGCCATCGCCCAACTGACGGAAACTGGCAGGTACTCTGGGCTACACCCTCGCTTGCCAACCCGCCAGCCAGAGGCCACCGATGATCACGCTGTTCCACGCCCCGCAGAGCCGCTCGACCCGCATCGTCGCTCTCCTCAAGGAACTCGACGCGCTCGACGCCGTGCGGATCGAGGTCGTCACGATCCCGCGCATGGACGGCTCGGGCGAGCGCGACGGGCGCAACCCTCACCCCGAAGGCAAGGTGCCGCTCCTCGACCACGACGGCGTTCTGGTGCGGGAGTCGAGCGCGATCATCCAGCTCTTGGCCGAGCTGTTTCCGATATCCGGTCTGGGTATCCCCGCCGGCCACCCGCAGCGCGGCGCCTATCTCGGCTGGCTCGCGTGGTACGCCGGCGTCGTCGAGCCGGTCCTGACGCTGGAGGCCATCGGTCTCGATCATCCCGCCATTGCCCGTACCTTCCGCACGAGCGCCGACATCAAGGTACGGCTCGCCGAGGCGCTGACGGACAGGCCCTTCCTGCTCGGCGATCACTTCAGTGCCGCCGACCTCCTTCTGCACTCACCCTACGCCTGGTTCGGAAAGCCCGGCGAGCCGGCCATCGATGCCTGGGTCGATCGCTGCACCGATCGGCCCGGCGCCCGTTTCGCGGCCGCGTTCGATGCGAGGCACGCGGCGGCCTGACCGCTCGCCTTCGCAAAAGAAAGCCCGCAGCGATCGCTCGCGGCGGGCTTTCTCTTTCAGGTCGTGACGTGAGGCGCTGTTTTAAGCCTCTCCCTCATCGAGATCGTCGGCGGTCGGCTTGGCGGTCTCGAGGATCCGATCGGCGACGAGGCCCGAGTTCTGGCGGATCGAGGCTTCGATCTTGTTGGCGATGTCGGGGTTGTCGCGCAGGAAGCCCTTGGAGTTCTCGCGACCCTGGCCGAGGCGCTGGCTGTCATACGAGAACCACGCGCCCGCCTTCTCGACGATGCCGGCCTTCACGCCGAGGTCGATCAGCTCGCCGACCTTCGACACACCCTCGCCGAACATGATGTCGAACTCGACCTGCTTGAAGGGCGGCGCGACCTTGTTCTTGACGACCTTGACGCGGACCTGATTGCCGATGGCCTCGTCGCGATCCTTGAGCGTGGAGACGCGACGGATGTCGAGGCGCACCGAAGCGTAGAACTTCAGCGCATTGCCGCCCGTGGTGGTTTCCGGGCTTCCGTACATCACGCCGATCTTCATGCGGATCTGGTTGATGAAGATCACCATGCAGTTCGAGCGAGAGATCGAACCGGTGAGCTTGCGCAGGGCCTGGCTCATCAGGCGGGCCTGGAGGCCCGGCTGGCTCTCGCCCATCTCGCCCTCGATCTCGGCGCGCGGCGTCAGCGCGGCGACCGAGTCGACCACCAGCACGTCGATGGCGCCGGAGCGCACCAGCGTGTCGGTGATTTCGAGCGCTTGCTCTCCGGTATCGGGCTGCGAGATCAGCAGGTCGTCGAGGTTGACGCCGAGCTTGCGCGCATAGACCGGGTCGAGGGCGTGCTCCGCATCGACGAAGGCGCAGACGCCGCCCTTCTTCTGGGCCTCGGCGATGGTGTGGAGCGCGAGCGTCGTCTTACCCGAGGATTCGGGACCGTAGATCTCGACCACCCGGCCACGCGGCAGGCCGCCGACGCCGAGCGCGATGTCGAGGCCGAGCGAACCCGTGGAGATGGTCTCGACCTCCTGCACCTTGTCGTTCTTGCCAAGGCGCATGATCGAGCCTTTGCCGAAGGCCCGCTCGATCTGCGTCAGCGCAGCCTCGATCGCCTTGGACTTGTCCTTGTCGGCTGCTGCCATTGTCGAGGAATCCACCATCTTCAGCGCAGGCTGGGCCATCGCAAGGCTTCCTTATGCATGGGAGGGGCACGGCGCTCAATCCGCCGGAGCTGATGGATTTCGTACTTGTTTTGTTCTCGAAGCGCAAGCTCGACGTCGCGGTTTGCGCCGGAAAGAACAGAATGTGGAAGCGAAGCCGCCAATCGAGATTCCCTGCGACGGCGCAGGATGCAGACCGTCCTTGTGCCGATGTCGCTCTGACCGAATTTGGAGGCCGATTCCGCCTCTTGCGCGAGCCGCGCGCCATGCGGGCTTGATGGATGCCGACATCCGATATCCCGAAGGATCCGATCGGATGTCGTACGCTCCCCTCGGGCGCGTTCAGCTCGCCATCGTTTGCTTCACCGTCTCGACGAGCTGCTTCAGGCTGAAGGGCTTGGGCAGGAAGTTGAAGGCCTCGCCCTCGGGCAGGTTCTTGCGGAAGGCGTCCTCGGCATAGCCGGAGACGAAGATCACCTTGAGGTCGGGCATGTGCTTGCGCAGCTCGCGCAGCAGGGTGGGCCCGTCCATCTCCGGCATCACGACGTCGGAGACCACCACGTCGATGCCGTCGGCATGCTCCTCGATCAGGCGCAGCGCCTCGATGCCGGAGGCCGCCTCCAACACGGTGTAGCCCCGGGCGGACAACGCCCGGGAATTGACCGCGCGGACCGGATCCTCGTCCTCGACGAGCAGGACGGTGCCCTGGCCGGTATGGTCCGCCGCGGGCTTCGGTGGCGGCTCAGGGGGACGGGCAGCGGGAGAGCCGGACTCCGTGCTCGATTCGGCCGATCCCGCCTCGGCATCGTCACCGGACGCGGAGTTCGGCTCGGAGGCGCTGACTTTCGTCGATCCGGAGGCCGATCGCGGCGGCGGCAGCGGCTCGGGCAGGGCTTCGATGCCGGGCTCGTGGCGCGGCAGGTAGATGCGGAAGGTGGTGCCTTCGCCCACGATCGACTGCACGTCGATCGCCCCGCCGGACTGGTTGACGATGCCGAACACCGTCGAGAGCCCGAGCCCGGTGCCCTTGCCGATCTCCTTGGTCGTGAAGAACGGCTCGAAGATCTTCTGGCGTACCTCCGGCGGGATGCCTTCGCCGGTATCGGTCACCTCGATCATGACGTGATCGCCCGCCGGGATGCCGACCGGGCGCTCGCCATCGACGGGGCAATTGGCGGTGCGGATCGTCAGGCTGCCGCCGCCCGGCATCGCGTCGCGGGCGTTGACCGCGAGGTTCACGATCACCTGCTCGAACTGGTTCACGTCGGCCTTGATCGGCCAGATCTCGCGGCCGTGGCGGAAATCGAGCTGCACGCGCTCGCCGAGCAGGCGCTTCAACAGGAGCGTCAGGTCGGAGAGTGCCTCGCCGACATCCATCACCTCGGGCCGCAGGGTCTGGCGGCGGGAGAAGGCGAGCAGTTGGCGCACCAGGGATGCGGCCCGGTTCGCGTTCTGCTTGATCTGCATGATGTCTTGGAAGGCGTGGTCGGTCGGCCGGTGGCTCGCGAGCAGGAGGTCCGAGTAGCCGATGATCGCCTGGAGGACGTTGTTGAAGTCGTGGGCGATGCCGCCGGCGAGCTGGCCGACGGTGTCCATCTTCTGGGTCTGGGCGACCTGCTGTTCGAGCTGGCGCTGGGCCGTCGTGTCGAGCGCGTAGAGGATCACCCGCTCGCGGTCGCCATCGCTGCCGGCCTGCGCCTCGGCATCGGGGTTCGGCGTCCCGTCGGAATCCGCCGGGCTCATCCAGACCCGGGCCGAGCGATCACCCGGCCCGGACAGGCCGACCTCAATCGGATCCAGGCCGCCGAAGCCGTTGGCGGCCCGCGCCAACGCGCCCTCGATGACGCCACGGTCGCGCTCCAGCACCGCGTCGCGCATCAGCGGATCGGGCGCGTCGCGGCCGGCCTCCGCCGCTGGCTGGCGCGGCATGCCGGCGAACAGGCGCACGAACGAGGTGTTGGCACGGATCACCCGGCCGTCCCGGTCCAGGGTGGCGATGGCGATCGGGCTGTTATTGAGGAAGCGGGCGAGCCGCACTTCGGCCGCGCGCTGCGGCTCGTCGGCATCCGATCCGGCGGATCGGTTGAGCACGAAGGTGCGCGAGGGGCCGGGCGCTCCGTCCTGACCGTAGGCGACGCGGTGGTAGAGGCGCGTCGGCAGCGGCTGCCCGTTGCGGCGGCGCAGGTCGATGTCGTAGCGGTCGGTGCGCACCTCGCCGGGCAGGCCCGGTGAGGCGGTGAGCATGTCCGCGCCCGGTGCGATCTCGAGGAGCTTCAGCCCGCCGGAGCCGACGGTGGCGAGGTCGTAGCCGAGCCAGGAGGCGAGCGTCGCGTTCATGTAGACGATCGAGCCGCCGGCATCGATCGACAGGAAGCCGGCCGGCGCGTGGTCGAGATAGTCGATTGCGTGCTGGAGTTCCTGGAAGACGTTCTCCTGGCGCTCGCGCTCGTGGGTGATGTCGCTCACGGTCCAGAGCGCGGCGGAGCCGCGGTGGCGCGGGATCGGCCGCACCGCGATGCGGTACCACGCGAAGTCGCGGTCCGGCGCGCCGCCGGGCGGCGGCGACATCCGGATCTCTTCGGCATAGGCGCGGTCGTCGCGGGAGGCCTGGGCGAGCCGGTAGACCGCCTCCGAGACTTCCGGCGCGCCGACGAAGATGCGCTCGATGGAGCGGAGATTCGAGAAGCTGTCGCCGCCGGCAAGGCGCATATAGGCCTCGTTGGCGTAGATCATCCGCCCGTTGTCCTCGACGACGAGCTTGCCCTCGGGGGCGGCATCGACGATGGCGCGGGTGATGTCGTCGCGCGAGGCCGGGCCGGCGAGCTGAAGCGCGCCGATCGCCAGGGCGAACAGGAAGAACACGCCCGCCATCGCCAGCAGCGCCAGCAGCGCGAGGATAAGCGGCTGCGCCTGCTCGTTGGCGACGAAGGACAATCCCACCGCCGCGCCGACGAGCAGGCCCGCCAGCATCAGCAGCAGGCCGACCCGGCCGGGCCGTTCCGAACGATCGATCGAACCGGACGCCGGCACCGCTGGTCCGCTGACCTCAGCCATCAGGCCCTACCCATCCCTCGCACATGGACGGCACATGGCTGCTGCGAGCCCTGTGGGTCGTCGAATGCCGCGCCTTTTGCCGGAGCATTGCCGGACAATGGTGCATAAACCGTGGCGCCTGAACGACTTCGCCGTCCCATGCGGAAGCGGATCGAGCCTCAGGCGGCTCGGCGAAGGCGAAGCACGAAACCGATGACCTCCGCAACTGCGCGATAGTGCTCGGCGGGAATCTCGGCATCGACTTCGACCGTGGCGTGGAGGGCGCGGGCGAGCGGTGGGTTCTCCATCACCGGCACGTCGTGGTCGGCGGCGACGGCGCGGATGCGCAGCGCCAGCGAGTCGACGCCCTTGGCGACGCAGATCGGTGCGGCCATCCCGGCTTCGTAGCGCAAGGCCACGGCGAAGTGGGTCGGGTTCGTCACCACCACGGTCGCGGTGGGCACGGCGGCCATCATCCGCTTCTTCACGCGCGCTTGGCGCAATTGCCGGATCCGGGCTTTCACCTCGGGGCTACCCTCGCTCTCCTTGTGCTCCTGCTTCATCTCCTCCTTGGTCATGCGCAGACGCTTGTGCCAGCGGTTCCGCTGGTAGAGCGCGTCGCCGAGGGCGATCACGGCATAGACCGCGAGCATGCCGCCCATCATCTTGAGGGCGAGGGTCAGGGTGCCCTGGAGCGCGACGCCGGGATCGAGCTGGGCGAAGGATTCGGCCCGGTCGTGCTCGCTCCACAGGATCGTCCCGGCAATGGTGCCCACCACGACGATCTTGGCGAGCCCTTTGCCGAAATTCACCCAGGCATCCATGCCGAGCAGGCGCTTGGCGCCCGCCATGGGCGAGATGCGCGCGAATTTCGGCATCAGGCTCTCGGCGGTGAAGATCGGCCGGTGCTGGATCAGGCCGGCGGCGATGGCCGCGAGCATCGCGATGCCCAGAGGCACGGCGAGCGCCTTGGCGCAGACCCAGGCCGCGCGCAGCGCCACGCCGAGATAGGTGCCCGAATCCGAAGGCAGGCCGCCGGCATGTTCGAGGAAGCCGCGCATGTCGCGGGTCAGCCCCTCCGCCATGGGCTTAGCCGAGAGCATCAGGGCGAGGGTGAAAGCCGCCAGAATGAAGAAGGTGTTGATCTCGGGCGAGTTGGGGACGTCGCCCCGCTCGATCGCCTGCTCGATGCGCCGTGGCGTCGGGTCTTCGGTCTTGTCCTCGTCGTCGGTCTCGTCGGACACCGGCTCAGGCTCCCCTGTTCCCGATCAGCGCAAGGGGGATCAGCGACCCAGGAACGCGCCGAGATAGCGGCCGAGATCGTCGAGGAACAGCCCCATGATGAGGCCGAGCGCCCCGACGAACAGCATCATGCCGATGATGACCGAGGCGGGAACCGCGAGGAAGAACACCTGCAATTGCGGCATCAGCCGGGAGAGCACGCCGAGGCCGAGATTGAACAGGATGCCGAACACGATGAACGGCCCGGAGATCCGCACCGCCAGGGCGAAGCTGCGGCTGAACGCATCGAGGGCGAGCTTGGCCGCATCCGCCATCGCCGGTACGCCGCTCGGCGGCAGCAGGACGTAGCTGCGCCCGATCGCTTCGAGGGCGACGTGGTGCAGATCGGTCGCCAGGATGAGCGTGACGCCGAGCATCGCCAGGAAGTTGCCGATCGCCGCCTGCTGTCCGCCCATCGTCGGATCGACGGTCATGGCATAGGACAGGCCGAGCTGTTGCGAGATCACTACGCCCGCCGTCTGGAGCGCGGCGACGATCATGCGCACGCACAGACCCAGCATCAGCCCGATCAGGATCTCGCCGATCAGCAGCCCGATCAGGGAGGGGGCTGCCAGCGCCGCATTGCCCGTCGGCAGCATCGGGCGCACGGTCGGGAACAGCACCAGGGTCACGAGCAAGGCGAGGGCGAGCCGCAGGCGGCCCGCAATGAGCTGCTCGCCCAATCCCGGCATCAGCATCATCAGCGTGCCGACCCGGGCGAAGGTGATGAGGAAGGCCGCCGCGAGGCCGGGCAGCAGCAGGTCGAGCGGCGTGGTCATGCCGTCCCATCCTACACGCTTGGGCCGGCTGCCGCTGCCGCCGCATCATCCGCCCGCCGCGATCCGAGCAGCGATCCGGGCCATGTAGGCGGCCATGGCGTCGCCAATGAAGGGCAGCATCAGGAGCATCACGCCGAACACCGCGACGATCTTCGGCACGTAGATGAGCGTCTGCTCCTGAATTTGCGTCAGAGCCTGGAACAGCGAAACGATCAGGCCAACGACGAGGGCGACGATCATCATGGGACCCGCCACCTTCAGGAAGACGAAGATGCCGTCGCGGGCGATGTCGAGGATGGCGAGACCGGTCATGGGAGTTCGTCTTTAATCTGGGGGGGGCGTCGGCAGCATCCCCTCTCCCCGCTTGCGGGGAGAGGGCTTCGGCGACCTCGTCGTCGCCGAAGCAAGGCGGCAGCCGAGGGTGAGGGGGCGTTTCCATAGGAGCCTCTTGCTGAGGCGCCCCCTCACCCTCGCTCCCGCTTCGCCTCCGCTCCCGGCCCGCACAACGAGGTACAAGCCGGCCTCTCCCCGCGCGCGGGGAGAGGGGAAACCAGAACGGAATCAGATCGGCATCCGCATGATTTCTTCGTAGGCGGAGATCACGCGGTCGCGCACGGCGACGAGGGTCTGGAGGGCGGTTTCGCTCTCGGCCACCGCCGTCACTACGTCCACAACGTTGGCCTTGCCGGTGGCCGCCGAGAGGGCGGCGCGGTCGGCCTGCGCCCCGGATTGGGCGACGTTGTCGAGGCTCTGCTGCAGGAAGCCGGTGAAGCCGCTCGGTGCGGTCAGGCCCTGGGCCATGCCTTGGACGGGTTTGGCGGCACCGGGACGGGCGAGGCTTTGGGCGTTGCCGTAGGCACCGGCTGCGAAGGCGGAGGTCGTCATCGGGGCTACGCCTTCAGGATCTCGAGGGTGCGGGAGATCATCCGCCGGGTGGCGGTCACCATGTTGAGGTTGGCCTCGTAGGAGCGTTGGGCCTCGCGCATGTCCATGTTCTCGATCAGCCCGTTGACGTTGGGCAGGCGCACCTCGCCGCGGGCATCCGCCGCCGGGTTGCCGGGATCGTGCTTGGTGCGGAACGGCGTCGGATCGCGCCGCACCCGGCCGGCCTCGACGACGCTGGCGTTCAGTTCGTTGTCGAAGCGGCTGGTGAAGGTCGGGATCTTGCGCCGATAGGGATCGCCGCCCGCGGTCTGGGCGGTCGAATCGGCGTTGGCGATGTTCTCGGCGATGATGCGCATCCGGCCGGACTGCGCCTTCAAGCCCGAGGCGGCGATGCCGAGGCTCTTCAAGAAATCCATGACCGATCCCCGTTCAACGATGTCAGCGAGCGATGTCAGCGCTTGCCGACGGCGATTTTCAGGGCGTCGAGGCTCTTCTGGTAGAGCGAGGCGACGAGTTGGTAATCGGATTGATTGTCGCCGGCCTTCATCATCTCTTCCTCCAGGTTCACCCCGTTGCCGGAGGGGCGGACCTCGAAGCCTTTGAAGCGGCGCGGATCGGCGTTCGGTCCGGTGCTCGCCGTCATCCCGATATGCGTGGAATCGGTGCGGGCGATCCCGTCGCCGCCGACCGAGGCCCCGAGCGGCGTCGCGAGTTTCACCGAGGCCGCGGACGGCTCGGCGAGATCGCGCGGGCGAAAGCCCGGCATGTCGGCGTTGGCAACGTTCTCGGCGAGCAGTGCCTGGCGGGCCTGATGCCACTGCATCCGGGTGCGCAGCATGCCGAGCAGGGGCAGGTCGGTGAGCGACATGGTGCCTCGGGGTCGGCGCGGCTGGCGATGGATTTCGGAGAGCCACAGGTCCGAACCCGGCAGAATCTGCCGCTCACATGGTTAAAGAGCCGTTAACCGGGCAAAACCTGCCGGGTACCCGTGAGGCAACGTCGCCGCGGATGGTGGAATGGCCGCGGCCGGCGGCACCGAGTTGTTAACGGAGTGTCAACATACGTTGCCGGAGCGCTAAGCGGCGGCGATAATCGGGGCGTGTAATGCGTGGGGCCGAGATTGCGTCTCCCGCCGGCTTCGGTCACCGCCGGACGTCGCGCGGCGGCGTCGGAGCCCCGACTTAGAAAGACGCGGGTCTTGCAAGCGTTCTTCAGTTCCGAGGGCTCCTACGCCTTGCAGTTCCTGGTGATCTTCCTCGTCATCCTGGTGCTGTTCCTGATCGCGGCGCTGCTGTTCATGCGGCTGTCCGGGCGGGGGCTCACGCTGTCGGCGAGCGCGGGCCAGCGCGGACGCCAGCCGCGGCTCGGCATCGTTGACATCTACGAGCTCGACCGGCAGCGCCAACTCATCCTGCTGCGGCGGGACAACGTGGAGCACCTGCTGCTGGTCGGCGGCCCCAACGATGTGGTGATCGAGCGCCATATCCAGCGCGGCGCGGGCGCCCGCTACGCGCCGGACGGGAGCGTCCGGCCCGGCGGCGAGGCCGGCCTGAACGATCCCGCGCTGGAGCCGCGCACCGATCCCTTCCTCGATTCCCCGATGCCGCCGACCTTCGCCATGCCGGAGGTGGTCCCCTCGGCGGTGTCCGGTCCCCAGCCTGCCATCGACCGGGCACCGCCCCTCGATCCCGGCCTGTTCGAGCCTGAAGTCCTGCCGGCCGACGCCCCTGCGCGGCCGGTCTCGCCGGTCAGCCGGCTGATGCGGCGCACGGCGCCGCCGGTGGTCTCTCCCCGCCCCGAGGTCTCAACCGAGCGCCCCGCTCGGCCGGAATCCGCGGCAACCGAGCCGGTGCCGGAACCTGTGCCGGAGGCGCCGGTCATGGCCGGTCGCGGGCCGCGGTCGGTCGATCCGGCCGTTCTCTCGGACATGGCCCGGCAGCTTCAGGTGGCGCTGAAGCGGCCCTCATCCGCGGTTACGCCGCCGCCTCCGGCCTCGAAGCCGCCCGAGCCGGCGCCCGATCCAGTCGCTGCGGCGATGGCGGCTCCGCCGGCTGCCGCCGCACCGCCACCGCAGGCTGCACCGGCTCAGCCGGAGCCGCCTCCCGCCCCGGTCCCGGCGCGCCCCCGGCCCGAGCCAAAGCCCGCGGCGCCGGCCAAGCCCGTCGCACCCCCTCCGTTCGTGGCGCCGCCGAAGCCGGAGGCGGCAAAATCCGAACCTCTGAAGGCGGAGCCGCCAAGACCCGAGCCCGCAAGACCCGAGCCTTCAAGGCCTGAGCCGTCCAAGCCGGAACCGTCCAAGCCGGAACCGTCGAAGCCCGAACCGCCCGAGCCCACCGCCGGGGGTCAGAACCCCTTCTCGGTGGAGGAGATCGAAGCCGAGTTCGCCCGTCTCCTCGGGCGCCCGCTCGACAGCAAGAACTGAGACGAGCAAGCTGATCCGGGGCTTGGCCGAAGGCTTGTTTCTCCGGAGGCCGCCGACCCTTGTGACGGTGCGGCGGCCCGAACGTTCGTGAGGCAGGCCGCAGGCATGGAGGCGCTCGTCGTCGGGGCAGGGGTGGTGGGGCTGGCGATCGCGCGGGCCCTCGCGCAGCGCGGCGCGTCCGTGATCGTGGCGGAGGCGGCCGAGGCGATCGGCACTGGCGTGTCCGCCCGCAGTTCGGAGGTGATCCACGGCGGGATGTATTATCCCCCCGGCTCGCTGCGCGCCCGCCACTGCGTCGAAGGACGCCGCCGCGTCGTCGATTTCTGCGAGAGCCACGGCGTACCCTACCGAATCTGCGGCAAGCTGATCGTGGCGACGCATGAGGCGGAGTGTCCGGCGCTCGAAACGATCCTGTCCCGCGGCGTTGCGAACGGCGTTGAAGACCTGACCTGGCTCGAGCGCGCCGAGGCGGTCGCCCTCGAACCCGCTTTGTCCTGCGTCGCCGCGCTCCATTCCCCCGCCACCGGCATCATCGACAGCCACGCCCTGATGCTGGCGTTCCTCGGCGATCTCGAGGATGCAGGCGGCGTGCTGGCGTTGAATACCCCCATCGAAGCGGCTCGGCGCCGAGATGGGCGCTGGGAGGTCCGCTTCGGCGGCGAGGCGCCGGACGTCCTGAGGGTCGATTGTCTCATCAACGCCGCGGGCCTCGGCGCCCAGGCCCTCGCCCGCCGGATCGACGGGGTCGCGTCGGAGGATATCCCCCGGCAGGTTCTGGCCAAGGGCAGCTATTTTGGATGCAGCGGCCGGCCGGCGTTCACGCGGCTGATCTACCCGGCCCCGGTCGAGGGCGGCCTCGGGATCCACCTGACGCTGGATCTGGCCGGGCGCATGCGGTTCGGTCCCGATGTCGAATGGGTGGACGCGCTCGATTACGCAGTCGATCCGGGACGCGCCGACCGCTTCGAGGCGGCAATCCGGCGATACTGGCCCGGCCTGCCGGACGGGCGACTGATGCCGGATTATGCCGGCATCAGGCCGAAGCTCAGCGGTCCCGGCGAGCCGGCGGCAGATTTTCGCATCGACGGACCGGGCGAACACGGTCTGCCCGGCTTGGTTCAATTCTTCGGGATCGAGAGTCCGGGACTGACCTCCTCGCTCTCACTAGCGGAGGCGGTGGCCGATCAGGTGATGGCGTAGGGTTAGGCGGCCTGCATCAGATCGGTCTTTGTCCCGTCCGCAACTTCATCGGTGTGAACCGTGAAATTGATCAACCGCGCGGCGCCGAAGCTTGTGGAAATCGCGCAATCCGTCGCGTCGCGACCGCGCGCCATGACGATGCGTCCGATCCGCGGCGTGTTGTGGCGGGCATCGAAGGTGTACCAGCGACCGCCGAGATAGACCTCGAACCATGCCGAAAAGTCCATCGGATCGGCAACCGGCGGCACACCGATGTCGCCGAGATAGCCCGTGCAATAGCGCGCCGGAATGTTCATGCAACGGCAGAACGCGATGGCGAGATGTGCGAAATCGCGGCAGACGCCGACCTGCTGCTGATAGCCGTCGAAGGCCGAGCGTGTGGCATCCGCCTTCTGGTAGTCGAAACGGATGCGCTGGTGCACATAATCGACGATGGCCTGCACCCGCGCCCACCCTTCCGGCGTCTGGCCGAAGAGCGGCCATGCGATCCCGACCAGTTTATCGGTGTCGCAGTAGCGGCTCGCCATAAGGTAGAGCATGACCTCGTCGGGCAGGTCCTCCACCGGAATCTGGGCGGCCTCCGGCGCGGCCGCATCGGGCAGGCCCGTATCGGCGACCAAGAGGTCTGCCGAGATCGTAAGGCGGCCGGGCGGCGCGACGATTCGGGTACAGACGTTGCCGAACGAATCGAGCATCTGCCGCTGCGAAATCGGCGGATCGAAGACGATGGCCTCCGGGCTGCGCAGGTCGCCCTGGCGGGAGGGGTGGAGGCTGAGGAGCAGCGACATTGGCGTTGCAGCATCAGTCTCGAAGGTAATCTCGTAACCAGTCCTGATCAGCATGCGACAGCTCGTAACTTCGATCTTCAATCCCGAAAAATAAAGTTTGAGCGGGATTAATAATTAAGTCTCCGGACTATCACGCGTTCCAGTATCGCGCTGCACAAATGTTTCGCACCACGCCGACTCGAAAGGCAGGCACCGGGCGGGACGTCGGCGCGCATTGCCGCTGCAGCGCACTCGGCGGTATGGAGGCTTCCATGTGGACCGCTCTCTGGAACCGCCTCGCCCATCCGGGCCACTTCCTGCGCTGGTCGGGTGTGGCCTTGCCCTGGCTCGCAGCGGCTTCGGTCCTGCTCGTCGCCGCCGGGCTGTACCTGACGTTCTTCGTCGTGCCGCCCGACTACCAGCAGGGCGACACCGTCCGGATCATGTACGTCCACGTCCCGGCCGCGCTCCTCGGCATGGGCTTTTATGGCGCGATGACGCTCTCCGCGATCGGTACGATGGTCTGGCGCCATCCGCTCGCCGACGTGTCGCAGCGCGCCGCCGCGCCGATCGGTGCGGCCTTCACCCTGATCTGCCTTGTCACCGGCTCGCTCTGGGGCAAGCCGATGTGGGGCACCTACTGGGTCTGGGACGCGCGCCTGACCTCGATGCTGGTGCTGTTCCTGATCTATTGCGGCATCATCGCCCTGTGGCGGACCATCGAGGATCCGAGCCGGGCAGCGCGCGCGGTCTCCATCCTGACGCTGGTCGGCGCGGTGAACCTGCCGATCATCAAGTTCTCGGTGAACTGGTGGTCGACGCTGCATCAACCGGCCTCGATCCTGCGCATGGGCGGCTCGTCCATCGATTCCTCGATGCTCTACCCGCTGCTCGAGATGGTGCTGGCGATGACCCTGCTCGGCGTGACGCTGCACCTTCAGGCGATGCGCACCGAGATCTACCGCCGCCGGGTGCGCACCCTGCTGATCCGGCAGGCGGAGCGGCTCGATGCCGGCGTGCAGGACGCTGCACCGACGACCCGCGCCGCGACGACCCTTCCCGTGGGCCAAGCGATCTAAGTCGATCGATGGGACGATCACTCTGAGACCCGCCATGGAATTCGGACCTTACGCCCCCTTCATCGTCGGTTCCTATGGCTTCGCGGCCCTGGTGCTCGGCGCCCTGGCCCTCAACGGCTGGTGGGACGGGCGGGCGCAGCGCCGCGCGCTCGCCGAGCTGCAGGACGAGCGGGGAGGTCGCTCGTGAGCGCGCAGGCCCCGCAAGCGACCCCACCCGGCACCGGCGAACGCCCCCGCCGCTCGCTCCTCGCGCTGCTGCCGGTGCTGGTCTTCGCCATCTTGGCCGTCACCTTCCTGGTCCGGCTGCGCTCGGGCGCCGATCCTGCGGCGCTGCCCTCGGCGCTGATCGGCAAGCCGGTCCCCGCTTTCGCGCTGGAGCCTGTGCCGGGCCTTCAGGCCGCCGGCCGGCCGGTGCCCGGTTTGTCGAGTGCGGACCTCAAGGGGCAGGTGACCGTCCTCAACATCTTCGCTTCGTGGTGCGCCCCCTGCCAGATCGAGCATCCGATGCTGATGCGGCTCGCGCAGGAGCCCGGCCTTCGCCTCGTCGGCATCGACTACAAGGATCCGGGCGATGCCGGTCGGCGCTGGCTGGAGCGCAACGGTCTCCCCTTCGCGGCGGTCGGTAACGACGCGAGCGGCCGGGCGGGAATCGACCTCGGCGTCTACGGCGTACCGGAAACTTTCATCATCGGTCCCGACGGCCGGATCCGCGACAAGCTCGTCGGCATTCTGACGCCGGAAAATTACGCGAGCGTGCTGGAGCGCATCCGCGCCGCCGGACGGACTGCCCCCGTGACCAACTGACCAAGACAAGGGCGCGCGCTTGGAAACCGGGGGGCGGAGGCGTATGCAGCCCCTGTCCGCTTGAAACCGTTCCAAGGTGGTTAAGCGGTGCAACCGTCTGAAATCACCATCAGAAGAGCGCCATGCGGATCGGACTGTTCGTCCCCTGCTACGTCGATGCCTTCGAGCCCGAGGTCGGCATCGCCACGCTGGAACTGTTGGAGCGCTTCGGCCTGACGGTCGAATACCCTTACGATCAGACTTGCTGCGGCCAGCCGATGACCAATACCGGCTGTCATGGGGAGGCCGCCGCGACAGAGGCGCTGTTCGTCAGGAATTTTTCCGGGTTCGACTACGTCGTCGCACCGTCCGGCTCCTGCGTGCATCAGGTGCGCGAACACCTCACCGCCATCCCGCAGACCGACGAGGTCAAGCATGTGCGGGCCCGGACGTTCGAACTCGTCGAGTTCCTGCACGACGTGCTCAAGATCGAGGATCTTCCCTGGGCGGAGTTCCCGCACAAGGTTGCCTACCATTCGAACTGCAACGCGCTGCGCGGCATCGGCCATGCACGGCCGTCCGAGCTGAACCGGCCGTTCTTCTCCAAGCCGCTCAACCTTCTGAAGAAGGTGAAGGGGGTCGAGATCGTCGATCTGACCCGGCCCGACGAGTGCTGCGGTTTTGGCGGTACCTTCTCGGTGTTCGAGCCCGCGGTCTCGGCCAAGATGGGCTACGACAAGGTGACCGATCAGGCTCGCGCCGGCGCTGAATATGTGGTCTCGGCCGATTCTTCCTGCCTGATGCATCAGAAGGGCTGCGCCGAGCGCCTCGGCGTACCGCTGAAATACATCCACATCGCCCAGGTGCTGAACGGAGCCGCCGCATGAGCGCCGACGACCTGACCCCGCGCCAGACCGAGGATGTGCTCCACCCCGAGGTGCGCGCCCCCTCCGACGAGAGCGAGCGCGGGCCCGGCGGCGAGCGGCTCCAGCACGCGGAAGCCGCTTCCAAGCCGATCCGCGCCGACGCTCCCCGCGAGCCGCAACCGCGCGGCGCCAAGGTGCGCGGCAACCGGCCGATCGATCAGGCGGAGGCTGCCGAGCGCTTCCTCGCCGCGCCGATGCATCAGAAGGCTCATGACGAGCGCCTCTGGGACGTGCGCCGCAAGCGCGATGTCGCCGCCCACGGCATTCCCGAATGGGAAGAGCTTCGCGAGATCGCCTCGCAGATCAAGACGCACACGCTCACCCATCTCGACCACTACCTCGAACAGTTCGAGGCGGCTGCAAAGGCCAACGGCGTCCATGTCCACTGGGCCGAGGACGGGGCGGAGCACAACCGCATCGTCCTCGACATCCTGCGCAAGCATGGCGCCAAGTCGCTGGTGAAGTCGAAGTCGATGCTGACCGAGGAGTGCGGCTTCCGTCACTTCATGGCGGCCCACGACATCGACGTGATCGAGACCGATCTCGGCGAGCGCATCCAGCAGCTCGATGACGAGGAGCCGAGCCACGTCGTGATGCCGGCGGTTCACAAGACCCGCCTTGATGTCGCCGAGGTGTTCGCCCGGACGCTCGGCACCGATCCCGACAACGACGACGCCCACTACCTCGCCGAGAGCCAGCGCGAGACGACGCGCCCGCTGATCCTCAAGGCCGATGCCGGCCTCACCGGCTGCAACTTCGCCATCGCCGAGACCGGCACGGTGGTCACCTGCACCAACGAGGGCAATGCCGACCTCTCCGGCAACGTGCCGCCCTTGCAGATCCACTCCATCGGCATCGAGAAGATCATCCCGCGGGTCGAACATCTCGGCGTGTTCATCCGTCTGCTGTCGCGCTCGGCCCTCGGCTCGCCGATCACCCAATACACCTCGCATTTCCGCGGGCCGCGGCCGGGCACCGAGATGCACATGGTGCTGGTCGATAACGGCCGCTCCGAGCGGCTGGCGATGGAGGAGTTCTGGACCTCGCTCAAATGCATCCGCTGCGGCGCCTGTATGAACACCTGCCCGGTCTACCGGCGCAGCGGTGGCCTCTCCTACGGCGCCACCTATTCCGGGCCGATCGGGCTCATCATCGATCCGACCTTCAACAAGCGGAAATACTCGACCCTGCCGTTCTCCTCGACCATGAACGGCTCCTGCACCAACGTCTGCCCGGTGAAGATCAACATCCACGAGCAGATCTTCGCGTGGCGCAAGGTGCTGGCCGAGGAACACCAGATCCCGCTGCTGAAGCAGGGCATGATGAAGGCAGCGGGCGCCGTGCTGAGCCGTCCGGCCGCGTACCGCGCCGCGATCCAGACCGCCGATTCGGCCCTGCGCGTCCTGCCGCGCTTTGCCGTCTACAACCCGGCCAACACCTGGGGGAAGAAGCGCGAGATGCCCCATGCGCCGCGCCAGAGCTTCCACGCGTGGTACCGCCAGAACCGGATGAAGACGGGGGGCGACGCGTGAGCGCCCGCGAGGCCATCCTCGGCCGGCTCAAGGCCAACCGCCCGGCCGGCTCGTTTCCGTTGCCCGACGTGCCGACCTTCGCACCCCTGGTGGGGGACGATCTCGTCGCCGAGTTCGCCGAGCGTCTGGGCAGGATGGGCGGGCGTGTCGAGCGTGCGGGCAGCCCGTCCGATCCCTTCGCCCCGGTGCGGTCGCGCCTGGACGGGGCGGCGGTGATCGCCTCCGCCGTGCCGGAGTTCTCAGGGAACCGCGACCTCGCCGCTGTCGCTGGGCCGACCGAGGTCAACGATGTCGACGTGGCGGTGGTACGGGCCCGCTTCGGCGTCGCCGAGACCGGCTCGGTGTTGTTTACGCAAGACGACCTGATCGTGAACGCGGTCGCCTATCTCGCCCAGCACCTGATCGTGCTGCTCGACCCCGCCGACATCCTCGTGAACATCCAGGCCGCCTACAAGCGTCCGGACTTCGGACAGGCGGCCTATGCCGTGCTCCATACCGGCCCATCCGCCACCGCCGACATCGAGGGCGTGCTGATTCACGGGGCGCAAGGCGTGCGCTCGCTGACCGTGCTTCTGCTGCAGCGCAAAAAAAACAAGCAGACTGAAAGCGGAGCCGAACGGACCTCTGCGCGTTTGCGGCAAAACGCCTCGCTCGATCGGGGCGTCTTCTTGGAAAGTTCGGAGCCGTCCCCGTGCGATTCAAGCTCGGTTGCAGTCTTGCCTACGAGGTCAAGGCGCCTACCACCTTCATCTTCAACGTCGAAGTCGCGAAGCTGAAAAGCCTCGAAATCGCCAGCGAAAGCCTGACCCTGGCGCCGGACCCGGCACGGCGCGTCTACGTCACGCCGGACCTCAAGAACCGCTATCTCGGCGTCAACGTGCAGCCCGGACCGTTCTCGCTCGAGTACAATGCCGAGGTGGAACTGACCGTCGTGCGGGCCGACCCGGCGACGATCTCCGAGACGCCCGTCTCCGAACTCCCCCTCGACATCCTCCCCTTCCTCCTGCCGAGCCGCTTCGTCTCGTCGGACCGGCTCGCCGCCTTCGCCCAGGCCGAGTTCGGCGGCCTTCCGAAGGGCCATCAACGGGTCAATGCGATCTGCAACTGGATCCACGACAACATCGCCTACCGGCGCGGCGCGAGCGATGGCGAGACCACGGCCGACGAGAGCCTGCTGATGCGCGCCGGCGTGTGCCGCGACTTCGCCCATCTCGGCACCGCCTTCTGCCGCGGCCTCGGCATCCCGGCCCGGTTCGTGAGCTGCTATGCCTACGGCCTCGTGCCGGGCGACTTCCACGCCGTGTTCGAGGCCTATCTCGAAGGGCGCTGGTGGCTGTTCGACGCAACGCGCCAAGCCCATCTCGACGGTCTCGTGCGCATCGGGATCGGACGGGATGCGGCCGAAATCGCCTTCTCCACGCCCTACGGTGACATGCAGCCGACCGGTATGGAGATCCGCATCGATCGCGCCGACGGAGGTCCGGAGCCGATGGAGCGTACGGTCGAGGCGATTTCGACGGAGGAGCCGGCTCCGCATGCCGGCGCGGCCTGAACGAAACGCCTCATCATCGACGGCTTACCCGGCGAATCCGGTCGGCCGAGCGCGGTATGAAATTTATTTCGTGTGAGGCGGATTAAACGGCATTATCGATCGTCAAACATATGTTCCAGGCAAGCCTGGACGAATCTCCAAACTCCGCCCGCCCGGCTTCGTCCGCGGCGGGCTTTTTCGTTCTCGGCCGGGCGTCGACTGGCGAGTTGCGAAAGCCGTCACGGCAAACGACATGAGGTATCTTGATACCACAGCTGCAAAAGCCTTCTAGGGATTGCGTTTTTCTCCGCAGGGCGCTCACCGTCTGCCTTGACGCGAACACCGAATCCCCCTAGTGACCCGGCTGTACGCCGCTGCGTCCTCACCCGACGCGGCGGCGCCTTATTTCCAACGTCACCGGCACGGGAATCGGCCATGAAGACCACTTCGCTGAAGCCCGCCGACGTCGACAAGAAGTGGGTCGTGATCGACGCCGAGGGCCTCGTCGTGGGCCGTCTCGCTTCGATCGTGGCGATGCGTCTGCGCGGCAAGCATAAGCCCGCCTACACGCCCCACGTCGATTGCGGCGACCACGTCATCGTCATCAATGCGGACAAGGTGAAGTTCACCGGCCGCAAGTACGACCAGAAGGTCTACTACCACCACACGGGCTATCCGGGCGGCATCAAGGAGCGCTCGGCCAAGTTCATCCTCGAGGGCCGGTTCCCCGAGCGCGTGGTCGAGAAGGCCGTCGAGCGCATGCTGCCGCGCGGCCCGCTCTTCCGCCAGATCCTCGGCCACCTGCGCGTCTACAAGGGTGCCGCGCATCCCCACGAGGCCCAGCAGCCGCAGGCGCTCGACGTCGGCTCCCTCAACCGTAAGAACGTGAGCGCTTGATCATGGCGACCCTTCAGTCTCTCGCCGACCTCAATCGGGCGAACACCCAGACGAGCAACCCCGAGAACGAGGCGCCCGTCCACGTTCAGAAGCTGGACGCTCAGGGCCGCGCCTACGCGACCGGCAAGCGTAAGGACGCGGTCGCCCGCGTCTGGATCAAGCCCGGCAACGGCACCGTGGTCGTCAACGGCCGTCCGGTCGAGACCTACTTCGCCCGTCCCGTGCTGCGCATGATTCTGCGCCAGCCGCTGGAGATCGTGTCCCGTGTCGATCAGTACGACATCACCGTCACGGTGAAGGGTGGCGGTCTCTCCGGTCAGGCTGGCGCCGTGCGCCACGGGCTTTCCAAGGCTCTGACCTACTACGAGCCGGAGCTGCGCTCCTCGCTCAAGCGCGAAGGCTTCCTGACCCGCGACCCGCGCGTCGTCGAGCGCAAGAAGTACGGTCGCAAGAAGGCTCGCCGCAGCTTCCAGTTCTCGAAGCGTTAATCGCTCGATATCCAGCGCGAAAAAGAGGGTGGGGCCGCGAGGCTCCGCCCTTTTTCGTTTTCGGGACCAATGGGGGGCCGTCGCATGAAGAGGGCAGGGAGACCGAACCGTCCGAGCGATGCAGTGCCGCCAACGGATCGCCGCGCCGTCCTGACCGAGGCCTTGACCCGTCTCGCGCCGCGTCTTCCGGATTTCGAGGCGGAGGCGGTACTGGACCGGGCGTTGCGCAGCCCCGGTCTACGCGGTGCTGTGCCGGAAACCGCAGCGTGGCTCGCCCTGACGGCGTTCACCCGGCACACTTTCACCGAATACGACGACCTCCTCGACGAGGGCTACGACCATGATAGCGCCCGCCACTTCGTTCTCGACGACATGAACGCGAGGCTGGCCGAATGGGGTTGCCGTCGCCGCGTCTCCGACGAGGCTGACCCCGGCGAGAACGGCTTACCCGAAGCGTGAGGGGAGAGCGGATGGTCTCCGCTTGCCGGCCGGCTGCCGCTGGGGCAGGGAGGGCCATCTCAACAGCGGAGACACCCGTCGATGAAGCTCAGCGCGCGCAACGTCCTCAAGGGCAAGGTCGTGTCGGTCGAGAAGGGCTCGACCACGGCCCATGTGAAGATCGAGATCGCCAACGGTCAGGTCATCACCTCGGCCATCACCAACGAGTCGGTCGATTCGCTCGGGCTCAAGGTCGGCGGCGAAGCCTATGCCGTGATCAAGAGTTCCGACGTCATCATCGCCGTCGACTGAGCCGAGTCGGGGTCGACCTTACAGGCTCACCCCTCGATCGCCAGTGCGATCCCGTGCCGGGCGGTTGCGCCCGGCGCCAGCAGGCGCTGCGAATCGCGGTCCTCCAAGGCGCCTTCGAAGCCGGCCCAGTCGGCGTGTCCGGTCCAGGCTTCAAGCGACAGGAATGGCGCCGTCGGCTTGGTCCAGACCGCGAGATGGGGAAAGTCTTCCATCCGCATGGCGATGGCTCGCCCGCTCGGCGACACGAAGCGCATCGCCCGGCTCCGCGCGTTGAGGAAGACCAGGGCCTCGGTGAACAACTCCGGATCGAGGTCGAGGCGGGCGCCGTCCAGGGTCAGTTCCCGCTCGCTACGCACCAGCAGCCCGCCCGCGCCGACCTCCGGGACGAACGGTCGCTCCGCCTCCTCGAACAGAACCGCGTAGCCGCCATCGGCGCGACGCTCGCCCCCGGCGAAAGGCCAGGGAAAGGCGGGGTGGAAGCCGAGGCCATAGGGCAGGGCGGTCTCGCCCGGATTTTCGACCCGGATATCGAAGGCCAGCGTCTTGGCTGCGATGCGAGCGTCGATCGTCAGCTGGAACGGGAAGGGGTACTGCGCCCGCGTGGCCTCGCTGTCGGTCAGCCGCAGGGAAACCGCGTCCGCGCTTTGGCTGACGACCGCGAAAGGAAGATCGCGGGCAAAGCCGTGCTGGGCCATCGGGTAGCGCCGGCCATCCACCTGAACGCTGCCGTCGGCTGACGCACCGACGACGGGAAAGAGCCAGGGCGCATGCCGGTTCCAGTGTTCCGGATCGCCATTCCACAGATATTCGCGGCCTTCGACCTGCCAGGAGACCGGCTCGGCGCCGTGCAGCGCGATCCTTGCCGTACTGCCGTCATCCGTACGGATCTCGACCGTCCCGTCCATTGCCCTTGCCCCCCCCGCACGCGTCTGATTTGATTCAGAGCGATAGCCGGGCCGGGGCGGGACCGCTACCGGGCCGGCGCCACGACGGCGCTCTCGGGAGAGGGCGAAGCGCTCGGCTCCGCGATCACCTGCGAGGGCGGCCCCGAGGCGACGATCCGTCCGTCTTCGACGACGTGGACCGTATCGGCCCGGCGCAGCGAGGTCAGACGATGGGCAATCATGATGATCGTGCGTGTGCCGCCCAGCGCGCCGAGCGCCTCCATCACCGCGGCCTCGGTTTCGCCGTCGAGCGCGCTGGTCGCTTCGTCGAACACGATGACATCGGGGTCGTGGTACAGCGCGCGGGCGATGCCGATGCGTTGCCGCTGGCCGCCGCTGAGCCGGGCACCGCGCTCGCCGACACCGGTGTCGTAGCCCGCGGACAGGGCCGCGACGAAGTCGTGCGCGCCCGCGAGCCGTGCGGCGCGCTCCACGGCCGCTCGGTCGAGGCTGTCCGGCGGGATGCCGAGAGCGATGTTCTGCGCGATGCTGCCGTCGATGAGGAACACGTCCTGCGGCACGTAACCGATCCGGTTCTGCCACGCCGGTAGGCTGTCGGCATCGAGCGGACAGCCGTCGATTAGGATGTGTCCCCGCGTCGGCGTGAGGATGCCGAGGATCAGGCCCACCAGCGTCGACTTGCCCGAGCCGGTGCGACCGACCAGGCCGACGGTGGTGTTCGCGGCGATCGTCAGGTCGATGCCGCGCAGGGTCGGACGACCGGGCTCGTAGTCGAACGCGACATTCTCCAGACGGATCGCCTGCGCGAAGGGCAGGCGCTCGGCGGTGCGAAGCCTGCGCTCCCGCTCCCCCGCCAGCGCATCGACGATCAGGCGCACACCGGGCAGGTGAAAGCGCAACTGCGAGACGGATGTGAAGATGTTCTGGAATGCCGGCAGCATGCGGTAACCGGCGAAGGCGAACAGGCCGAGCAGCGGCAGCATGCCGGCGGTGTCGATCCCTTGCGTCAGCGCGAAGAGAACCACGGCGATTACACCGCCGAAGGCGAGCGATTCGATGACGAAGCGCGGCAATTGTCCGGTGACGAGGCTCGAGGCGAGGGCGTGGGCGTAGGAGCGCGCCGGTGCATCGAAGCTGCTCGTGAACGTCTCGGCCCGACCGTAAAGCTTGAGTTCGGTCAGCGCGCCGAAGGTCTCCTGCACCACCCGGTAGCGGCCCTCGTTGCCCGCCACCGCCCGGGTGCCGAGCCGCGAGAGACGAGCTCGCATCACGATATAGATCGCGATGTAGAGCCCGCCGAAGCCGCCGCCGAGAATCAGCGCGAGCCGGGGTTGATAGGCAATCAGGAAGATCACCACCGCGAGGGCCGACGCGCCGCGCGAGGCAATCACCATGGCCGGGGTGAGCACACCGAGGACGAGGCGGTCGGTCTCGCTCAGCACGTTCTTGGCGAGTTCGGCGCTGTTGGCATGCGCGAAGAACAGGCGCTCGCGATCGACGTAGCGGGCGAGTAGACGCCGAGCGAAACCGTAGCCGACGAGGTGGGCGAACAGGAGTTGCGCATAGGCGAAGGCGGCATTCACCGCGCTGGTCAGCAGGATCGCCGCGAGCGCGGCAAACCCGGTCGCGAGCAGGAAGGTGCGATCGTCGGCGAGGCCGAAGGCATCGCGGAGTTTGGCGAGATAAGGAATTCGCGCGGCGGCGCCGGGATCGCCGACCAGCGTGAGGAACGGCAGCACCGAGGCGACGCCGACCACTTCGAGCAAGGCGGCGAGCCCGAGCCCGAGCCCGAGCAGCAGGAGCCGCCGTCGGTCGTGCCGTCGCATCACCCGCAGGAGATCGAGGAGGGTCCTCAAACAGTCACCGGGGCGAGAGGGGCTGCGATCCGAAGGACCGACGCGCAATCGCGACGACGCCCGGATCGGTACGCTCCGAGCCGGATGCTTTCGGAGCGCTGCTTAAGTGATTGATCACAAACGGACCCTGGGTCCATCTGCGTCGAGCGCGGTCTCTAGCATGGCGGGCGGAGGGGGCGTCAAGCAAATGGAGTTCGAGGTGCCCGGGGGTGATGACCGGATCGAACCCCTGACTGAACGGTCGGGTTGGCGAGAGCGATTCGCAACGTTCCGCCAGGGTGCCTCCAGGCTCCGGGGCACTCGTCCGGGGAGCTTGGGAGATAGATGATTCGAATCTCGCGATGACAGGTTCGAGCGGCCGGAACCAGAACCTTGGCGGTACGTTTCGCAAGCATGGAACACTATAGATCCGTCTTCGCCACCACCGCCATCATGGTGTTCGGTCTTCTCGCGACCTCTCCTCTCATGAGAACGCAGAATTCGGCGCCGTCGCCATCGCGTGCCGAAAGCTTGATCATCAGCGGCGCCGAGGCGGCCGATGGATCCACCTGGGCTGATCCACCTCGATACGCTGTCCGTATGGCTGCGGAGCCCGGTGCAGCGAATCCGAGCACGGACGACCGCGGCGGCGTCCCGGCGCCGAAGCCCGCGACCTTCACTCTCTTGTCACCAAAGACGGTCGCGCTCTTGGCGGCCGACGACCTCGTGGGGATCGACACGACTCAGCGCGTGCAAGCCGTGCGGCGTCACCGTGCTGCAAAGGTCGCGACGCGCGTAAGGCCTGCTCCGGCTACCCAGAATTCTAACGCGTTGCCGCCCTCAAGCGCTGAGACGGCTGCAACACAGCCGCAGCAGGCTGCTCGCATCGATCCGATCGGTGACCTCCTGCGGGGGCTGGGGATCGGCCGGGATAGCTGAGAGCGACGTTCCGGCCCGGTTCCGGCCCAAATCCTTCTTTGGCACGCCAATCTGCCGCACGGCACACCCCACCGTTTCCACTCGTTGATTAACAGGACCTGCCTGAATCTGCGCCGTGGAGTAACCGTGATGTTTCTTGCTGCCGCTATCATGCTGATCGGCGCCCTTGGTGCGATCGCCATCACCGTCGCCGGACGGCCGAGCGCCGACCGCTTCCTGAAGTGGTGATGAATCTCTGTGGCACGCCCACGTGCCAGCCAAGACGGTGAAACTTCTCACGCCCATTTCGCGTTATGGCTGCGAAGAGATGACGCGGAGTTCGGGCTGTGGCGGCGATGGTGATGATGGCAGGCGTGATCGGCGCGGCAGGAACGCTCATCTGCCTGATGCCGCGGCTTGATTCGTTTTTCGAGTGGTAATGTACTCACCCGTTTGGGCCACAGTCGTCGTGGAGTTGATTAGGGTCCCACAATAGATATATCGGACGTGATTTCATATTCAACAAATCAATTAGGTTATACAAAATATATCTGTTAAAGCTTTTCGAAGTCAGATGCCTTCGTTTCTGACTGAGGTGATTGGTAATATTTTCCCGTTCTTTGTCTCGGCTCAATTCCGTCTCATCGCGTGGGCTTGCGCGTCAAGTTCGTTATGCCAATCCCGATGCGGGAGGGGGGTGAAATCGCCATCCTGTTTCTCGTTGGTGCAAGCAGGCATGGCAGGGAGTTTGAATACCGGCCCATGCCATCCGACCATAGTGCGGCTTCCAGCCGGGCGAGGTGAGTCATGTCCGGTCGCCCGACTTGGAACTCGCGGTTCACCTTTCCCTGTTTCGCATCGCTGAACGGTGGGGTTAGTCAGGGCATCTCGGCGGAACCCTACCAGGGCGTCCCAAAAATTGAGGTCGCGGTCATCAAGGAAGTCGGAAATTTCGGCCAGCAACTGGGCTGATCTGACCGGTATTTTGGGCTGTGCTCGTTGGGCGGCGACTGCATCGCCGCTGCCATGGGTAACCGGAAAGCCAGATCCCGGAAGGTGACGGGTGTGGTCGGTCGTTAGCCCAAGGATGTGTGAGTCCGGACACGATTGTAGGTGGTCTGCCGAAGACCGATCACGATCTGCGCCTCCTTCAGCGAGCCGAAGATCTCCTGCCTCAGGCACTCGTCACGCAGTTCTCCGTTGAGACTCTCACAAGATCCGTTCTCCCACGGTGAGACCGGGGCGATGTACTGGATCTGTGGACCCGTCTCGGCGACCCATTTGCGTAGTGCCTGCGCGATCATCTCAGGGCCGTCGTCGCAACGGATATGCTCCGGGATGCCCTTCAAGCACACCGCGTCGGCCGATGCCTTGATCACGCCCAGGCTGTTGATGCGCCGGGCCACCTTCAGCGCGAGGTAGGCCCGGCTGTGCTCGTCGATCAGCGTCAGGATGCGCAGACTTCGACCGTCCTTGATGTCACGCCGAGTCAGCGGGGCCGGACGCTCAATCCCCGGCGGTGATCGTCGTCCAGTATCCTTAGCCCCCAACTCCCCTTCTGTCCCGCTCCACACCATCGTCCTGCACACACCCGCAACACGTCGACTGGTTGCAAATGGGAATGGTGGGGTAGCAGTGAGGTCTAAGAGCTCAGTTGCCGGAACATTTTGGCTCGCCTCAGAGCCATCACATGTCCTTCAATTTCATTTCTTTAAAGGAGCTTAGCATCCGAAGCAGCGATTGCGACTCTATGGCTTTTCATTTCTGGCGCTGATCAAATTTCAGTAATTTATCGAATCTAACATAGATTTATTATTATTGTCTTGTGTATTTATACAAAATGCTTATTTATCTATTACCGTGATTCCTTTCGGCATTGCTGGAAATATGATGACGCTGTCGTTAGCCCTGTACAAAGATACGCTGCGCAACCCATGTCCATTTTGCGGAACCGTACATACACAGACAGGCAAGTGGTTTGCAACAGTCGCTAAGTATCAGTGCTATCAATGTGATACTACTGTGAAGTTAAGCTATCAGAGAAAAATCGAGATTTTCGCTTTGCACCAGGCGATAAAGGATAATTTAGGGACATAGATCAAATACTTATCGCAATGTTTGTTTGGTGTGTTGCTTTGATCGATTGGATTTCAGTACCGTACCCCATCTGGCGTTCGGCGAGGCGTTTGCGACTGAACTTCAGCTTGGAAAGCTGGGCCGCCGCCTTGCACCCTTTGCGGATGCCCCGTCTGCATCATGTCGCCCGCACCTCGTCGGCCCGCCGGCGGCCATGCGCATGGGAAATGCCAGCCCGCATTGGCTTAGCCCAGCTTTGACGTCGTCGCGCACCGGTCCTCACCTTGTGCAAGGCGGGAGGCCATCCAGGCGTTCCGGGCCGGCATCCCTTCCTCCACGAACGCGCGGGTCGCCGCGATCGGTACCGCCGGCGCAGCGCAGGGCCGATCGTTCTCGAATCGGTGGATGCGCAGACAGGTGTGCAGCGCCTTCGCGGAGCGGCCTGGGTGCGTGGCATCGGTGCCGGCTGCGCTCACGGCAAGGTCGCAATCGGCGTCTGAGAGGGCGGCGAATGATCCGTTCGGCCATGCTTCGGTCGGCGTCGAGGCGCCCGCCCTCGGGTAAGGCCGCCCAGAGCCAAGCGAATTGCTCGGCCGTCGCCGCTGTGAGCCGTCCCGGTGGCGATCGCCTGGCGAGGGGGATGCGCTCGGCCGGTGCCGCTGGGGGATGACCCCGGAATTGTTTTTGAACCGCGCCTCTCCCTGGGGGGATAGGGGGATTCTTTTCTGACGGATTCTCTATGGGGGTGACAACGCTGTCACCCTCTCCGGTGACAGCGTTGTCACCCGAGCGTACGGCGAGCGCCGCGCCGACGCATGTGTCCAGACGCTCCGCCGGGCGGTGGCCTGTGGCTGTGAGCTGCGACAACTCGCTTGCCTACGAGCTCCGCCTGCTGCCCGACGTGCGCCAACAGCTGGGCACCGCCCGCAGCGTCGGGTCGATCGTTCTCGACGAGCGCTCAGGCCTGCCGTGGAAGGCGAACCATTTCTCCCGGACTCTCCAGAAGATCGCGCGCAGCTGCGGCCGGCCGGGTGTCGTCTGTAATATTGACAGCCGAGCCGGAGCGATCACGGAGGGCTTTGCCGCCGGCGCCGAGCCGACCGACATGATGCCGACTGCCACGCAAACGCCGCTGCCGACCACGCTTCTCTACAACCGGGACTGGATCGGCCCCACCTCACTAGATCCACAAGCTGCGCGCGAAGAGCCGTCAGCGTCGTGGCGAGGACTGATGGAAGTGCTGAGGAGAGAACGTCACCGGCATGGGTACCGCAACACAGACCGTAACACGGTCAGAACGGCAGAGCTGCGGGTGAGGGGATAAGCCGATGGAGCGACTTAGGATTTTGATGGTGCCCAGGGACGGAGTCGAACCGCCGACACTGCGATTTTCAGTCGCATGCTCTACCAACTGAGCTACCTGGGCATCCGCCGCGTCGCGCTGCGTCGTCGGCTGGCGGGTGTATAGTGAAGGGTTTTGGGCCTGTCCAGCCTTCCAACAACCGAAGGCGAAGCTTTTTTGCCGGGTGCCGATCTCGATCTCAGTGCGAGCGATTCTCCTCATCCGAACGGGGTGGGTAGGATAGCTCATCCTCCTCCGGCCCTGGGATGACGTAGCGCTCGCCGAGCCAGCGTCCGAGGTCGATATCGGCGCAGCGGGCCGAGCAGAATGGCTTGGTTTCGGTCTGGGCCGGCTTGCCGCAGATCGGACAGGGAGCCAGTGCCTTGCCCGCCGTCGTCCTCTTTACCGGCCGATTCATGTCGCTGCCCCCCAGGCGGCCCGCACGGGAAAGCCCTCGCCTTCGAGCAGGCTCATCGTCTCGTACAACGGGAGGCCGACCACTCCGCTGTGCGAGCCGACGAGCTTCACCGCAAAGGCTGCCGCCAAGCCCTGGATGGCGTAGCCGCCGGCCTTGCCGCGCCACTCGCCCGAGGAAAGATAGCCCTCGATCTCGCGGTTCGAGAGGCGCTTGAAGCGCACGCGGGTCTCGACCATGCGCTCGCGGCGTCGATCCTTCGGGGACAGGATGCAAACGGCGGTGAAGACGCGATGCGCCCGCCCTGAGAGCAGCCGCAGGCAGTCGGCGGCCTCATCGAGCAGCTCGGCCTTGGGCAGCACGCGGCGACCGACGGCGACTACGGTGTCGGCGGAGACGAGATAGGCGTCGCGCAAGTCGTCCCGACGGCGCGCCGCAACCTGGGCCACCTCCAGCTTTTCCCGGGCGAGGCGACGAGCCAGGTCGCGGGGCGATTCGGATTTGCGGGGGGTCTCGTCGATATCGGCGGGCAGCAGTGCATCCGGCTCGATTCCGACTTGTTGCAGCAGGGCCAGCCGGCGCGGAGAGGCCGAGGCCAGCACGAGGGGCGGTCGTGCAGGCCCCCCGGAAACCTGTGGCTTCAGGGCGTCGGAGGTGAGAAGCTCGTTCATCGGCGAGGTCTTACGCCCAAGCCCGGTGGCACCGCAACGCGGTCTCGGCCAACAGACGGCATCCAAGAGCTTGCCAAGGGCAAGGCGTCCGTCTAAGACCCGGCACATTCCATCGGGCGTCGACGCGACGAGGCCGGATGCGAAGCCGCAATAGCTCAGCTGGTAGAGCACCTCATTCGTAATGAGGGGGTCGGGGGTTCGAATCCCTCTTGCGGCACCACTTTTTAGCTTTGCTCTGCTTGCCGAAACCCTGCTCCGGTAAGCACATAGTAAGCACCATGACTGAATCCCCCACCGTCCGCGAACTGTTCAAGGCCAAGGCCGTCACCGACGACGAGGTGAACGCGGCCGTCGATGCATATCTCGCTGAGTGCAGCACCACCGCCCACCCGATCGCCGACGGCTACAGCCTCGATCTCGCTTCGGCTTTCGCCGGGGATGGCTGGGCGAGCCAGGTCGTCGCCCACCCCGAGTCGAGCCCTGGCCTGAAGCGTGGCCTCACCCGCACGGCGATCCTGCTGGCGCGGGCACAAAAGGCTTGATCATGCGGAGCATCGTCGAGATCAGCAACGACAGTGCCGCGGCCATAAGCGACGGCGGCAAGGATCTGGCGGACCTGCTGGCCCGTGCGCTTATGACGGGAAGCGATGCGGCTTGGGACAGGCTGCGGCCGTATGGGATCAGCCTATTCGTCGACTGTCACCCAACCGAGCCAGCGACGGTCGTCGTTGGTGGACGCGAGATCGTGGTCCGGTAGGCCGATGACTGAGGCCGCGGACCAATTCGACGCTGTGCTGCGCGGTCCGCTCCAAATCGCGCAGTGCCTCAGTCTGGACGAGGCGACCGTACGGAAGATCTACAACGCCGTCGGACGCGAGGCCATGGCAACAAGCGCCAGCGATGACGACCGCATGGCCCAGGTGCGGAAACGGATGCTTGGGGCCGCTACGTGAACGATGGCGCTCCGTGTTGCGACAAGCAAAAGGAGCGAAGTCGCGATATCCTGGTAGGGCGCATGGCTCGCCAATCAATCTTAGTGCACTTCCCACTTAGATCCATTGCAAAAAAGTGGCGCTGCGATCGAGCCTCCACCGGAGAAATTCGTTTGCCGATAGGTAGGAGTAGCATCTAAGTCTGTCACGACAACAAAGCTTCCCTTCGTCTCTGGGTTGCATGAAAACAATTTTGTGACGATATACTGTGCAGGCTTGAATGAGCCAGCGGCAACTGAGAGACCATTTCCAACAGTGGCATGTCCCGCGATGTGCGAATTACCACTGATAGTCTCGCCAGATGATGTGATCTTCCCGACAGGATCTACGTTCCATCCTTGACCCTGAACCTGACTGTCCGAATAGCGACCCTCTAGCTGAAGTCCCACTCTGGACGAGCCGGTATGGCGGAACCCTATGTCAGCGCCTCCGTAGCTATTGAAGCTAATTGCTGACGCGGACCCATCGGTAAATGCGGAGCCGGGATGTGCTCCTTGGTTCATGTAGCCGTTGTGCGATTCTGTGAGGTCGAGGACTGTGTTGTCACGGGCAAGTGAAGCACAGCAGATTTCGATTCCATTCACTACCGAGGTGCTTCCAGCCAACGGTTGGTCGTACTGGCCAATACCAATCGCCTTAGAGGACCGATTTGGACCTCCCATGAAGATCTGGAGAGCCGTAGCCGTCGGACCGGCCGGATCACCCGCGTAGTCGCCCCAGTAGTTGTTAAGATCCAGCTCTAGTGTAAATGCAGTTTTCTTCGGACCACCGCTTGCTATCTGATGGGCGAAGGCTCCGGTCCAGGCGGCACCTGATTTAGCCTCCTGATAAGTCATCAGGGCAAGATTTGTCTTCCCCCCGTTGCCTGGACTATAACTAGGTTCGTAACGCCAGACTACACCGCCGTCGATTATGTTTTCTGATGTACCCACTGGACCGATTCCGACAGCGGCAGTCTTTCCGTAGTAAGACCTCGAGCTGCCTCGGGATTTGACGCGGTACATCTTGCCTCCGTCATTGAGGCAAGTTCCGCCCTCTGGATAAAACGTATTTCTTCTGCAAGCCTCAGGAAAGCCAGTCGCAAAACGAGCGTTCAAAAGGGTGCCATACTCACCCTTGTTGCTATCGCCAGTTGGCGAGAAGTAGCGCACCATCTGCGCCCGAGTTAAATCCTGATCAAGTCCGTGAAACGGGCCGAGGATCGGCTCGGCCTGGAGTGGTGCGTCGTCACCGGTCATGAAGATTCCATTGCTCGGAACGGAGGAGATGAGATCGAGCGGCTGCTCACTCCCGATCACTCTGAGAGATCGTTGAACGCCCGGCCCCATAGCTTCCGACTCGCCACGCGACGGGTCCTGAACCGGCGCTTTGGCAGGAGCGGCATCATCCGGGGTTAGCGAGCGCGGGGCACTGTCGTTCGCAGACCCACGATTTGGTTGTTGCTGAAGTGCAACACGAACCTGAGCAAGGGCGCTGGCGGTCAAAAGCAGCAGGACAAGGCTGGCTAACCGAAACGCCGATGCGAAGCCGTGGGATAGGTGCGACCTCATTTGCTCGCCTCTCCTTGCATGACGCGCCGGGATCCGTCGCTAAAGGTTTTCTGGATCTGCGATGTCGCCATTAGGAGCAACAGCGAGGCAGCCCGCAAAATGCGCCTGCAGCGTAGCGACCCTGGCGGGCAGAGTTAATTTCGACCATAAGGCAGGCGGCCAACCGCCGGGGGCAGAATGATCACCGACGAGCAAATCATTAATTTTTGCAACACCTTTCTCGCGTCAGGTCCCACCGAACGTCGCGAGATGATCAATGAAGTGATTGAGAGGGCGGATGAGCCTGATTTCGAGTATTTTGCTGCGCGGGTGATCTATTTATTGCGCCTACAACAGCGCCTGGATGATGCAGAGGTTATCGTTGGCCCTCTAATTCCCTGCCGGAAATATGAAGATCAAGCGCTTTGGGAGCTAGGATACGCCTTTGGCGTAGCAGGGCAGCCGGACCGCTCGATTGGTTATTTAAATAAGTCAGTCGCCGTTGATCCGCAGCCTCATCGTCTTTTGTGGCTCGCCGTTCAACTTGCGATTTCTAAGCAAGATGCTGAAGCACACGCCGTTCTGACGCGTGTACAGCGAGAGCACCCAGCAGTTGAGCGTGAGGTCGCGATCCATCGTCAGTTTTTTTCCTTGTTGAAGACGTACGACCGCTCGGAAGCGCAACGGCTCCTCCTAGAAGTGCGCGCCCGCTTCGCAAGTCGGTCGGTCTCCGACTTGGAGGCGGACATCCGTGCAGCGCTGGACGCGGGGCGACCATACTTGCTTCTGCGACTTGGGGACGGCGAAGGTGCTTGCATCCGCCTAGGCGCTGAAGACGAGGCAAACAACAGAGATTATTACCGAGCGAACCGCGATGAGTTTGCTGAGATTTGGTTCAAAGACACATCGGTGCTCGACCGCCCAGAATTCCTGGCGGCACTCGACAAATTTAATTCAGCCATAGGCCAAGCCGACGCGATCGGCGGAAGCATGTACGAGGCTGCTATACAGACCGAGTACAACTATGCCTCGCGTCGTGGCATTGCGTGGGTAGTGAACGTGATGCGAAAGCTCCTAGCATTCGCAGACCAAAAGCCGGACTGGGCTGAAAATGTTCCAGTCTACTCACTCACCATTCATTACGACTTGCTGCTGAGCGGCGCACTAGCTCGATTGCTGGAAAAGCGGCCACTCGTAGGAGTTATTTCATGCCAAGACGCTTTGCCATCGGCACTACAGAGAACTTACGGAATCGGTCGCGTTGATCTGATTAAGACGCCAGGCGAGCAAATCCACGCCGGTACACTGGGTGCAAGCGCTGTAGCAGGCCGCCACTGGCCTGACCGATTTAACGAAATAATAGAGAAGCTTAGCATTCCGACTGATCGAAAAGGTCAGTTATGGCTTGTTGCTGCAGGCATGCTCGGCAAAATTTACGCTGCAAAGCTAAAAGAACAAGGCGCTGTCGTTATCGATATCGGCGCTGTTGCGGATTTGTGGATGGGTAAAGTCACGCGCTCGTTTCCTGATTTACCTTCTGAAGTCAAGCTTAAATTGGAGCAGAGCATGCTAACATTGGTCGACGTGGGCGGGCTTGGTGGGCTTGGTGAAGAATGGCTACCGCATCTTAGCTCGGTCCGCGCAGTTCTCTTCGAGCCCAATCCATCTGAAGCAGCAATGGCACGAGCGAAGTTGGAGCCATGTCGCGACGGTATCGTTGTAGAGCGAGCGCTCGGCAATCGCGCTGAAAAGCGCACACTGCACGTCACCCGCAGCCTGGGCTGCACATCGCTTTTAGATCCAAACAACAAGCTGCTTCAGCCATATACAATTGCGCCAGCATTTCGCGTCATGCACGAAATCGAGGTTGAGTGCGAGCGGTACGATACGCTGATGGCTAATGGCGAAGTGCCACAACCTGATGCTATCAAGATCGATGTGCAGGGGTTCGAGTATCAAGTTCTGGAGGGCTTCGGAAATGCCCTTAATGAGTGCCTGGGGGTCAAAGTCGAGGCGCATTTCAGGCCGATCTATCATGGGCAAAAGCTGCTCCACGATATGGTCGATCTCCTTTCGCGGGCTGGTCTGAATCTTCGACGTCTTCAGCCTGTCGATCACTTCGATGGAGACATCGTCGAAGTTGACGCTTGGTTCACGTGCTCGCCTGAGAGAGCGGCGGCCCTATCGGAGGAGCGTGCAGCAAAGCTCGCATTCATCGAGAAGGTTTGGGAGATACCGCCCCGTCGACTTTCCTTCGGAGCCGATCAGTTTTCCTAGGCCGCGCTGGGGTGTGCCGAGAAGTCAGGCACGAAAAAAAGCCCCGAGGCCGAAGCCCCGGGGCGGTGTGTGGACAGGCGTGAATAGCAGGGATCACTCGGCCCGGAAGCCCGTGATCGCCTGGAGCATCTCTCGGCGAGTCGCGGCCATCTCCTCGCGCATCGAAGTCACGAGGTCGTCAATGCGGCGCTCCATTCGGGTGATGACGTCGCCGGTCACGTAGGTGCGCGCGACTTCGACCTTGAAGCTGTGCAAGGCCTCGTTCTACGCCGCGACTTGGATCTTCACTATCGCCATATCGGTGGTCAGCGGTGAAACGGCCGCCGAGGTCCCGCCCTCCACCCTGCTGGTGAGCTAATCGACGCCCTTCAGGAGCGTGACGGCGAACAGGGCGAATGGCCTGCTGCCGGTTTGGTGGACACCGTCCTAAGCTCATTGGGCTCGGTTCTCGAACTCGACAGGGCTGAGGTAGCCCAGGGTCGAGTGCCGCCGCGCCGGGTTGTAGAAGCGCTCGATGTCATCGAACACGTCGGCACGGGCTTCATCTCGTGTCCGGTAGGTCCGTCGGGCCGTGCGCTCGGTCTTCAGCGAGGAGAAGAAGCTCTCCATTGCCGCGTTGTCCCAGACGTTGCCGGACCGGCTCATCGAGCAGGTCACGCCGTGCTCGGCCATCAGGCGCTGGAAGGGTTCACTCGTATATTGCGAGCCCTGATCGGAGTGATGCAGCAAAGCATCCGGCTTGCCTCTGCGCCAGATCGCCATGACGAGCGCATCCGTGACGAGTTGAGCCGTCATGCTGGCCTGCATCGACCATCCCACGACACGGCGCGAGAACAGGTCGATGACGGCGGCAACGTAGAGCCAGCCCTCGGCCGTCCAGATATACGTGAAGTCGGCGATCCATTTCCGGTTCGGGGCGTCGGCCGCGAACCGCCGATCCAGAAGATTGGGCGAGGCGGTCGCCCGCTCTCCCTCGTCCTTCGGCAGACCACGTCGGCGTGGCCGTGCCCGTAGGGCGTTCTCGCGCATGATCCGTTCGATGCGGTGCAGCCCGCATGAGACGCCCTCGGCCAGCACGTCGCGCCAGACGCGCCTCGCGCCGTAGGTGCGGTCGCTGGCCACGAAGCTCGTGTGGGCCTTGCTCAGGATGGCTTCGTCGTCCCGCGCACGTTGGCTGGGTTGCCGGGTGAGCCACGCGTGGAAGCCGGAGCGCGACACGCCCAGCGCAGCGCACATCCACGCGACCGGCCAGACAGCGCGATGCTTTGCGATGAAGGCGAACTTCATATCGCGTCCCTCGCAAAGTATGCGGCGGCCTTTTTTAGGATATCACGCTCCGCCTTCAGAGTCCGTCCGATAAGTCACGAAGCGCGTCCGAGGCGTCGGACGAGGATCATGGCAGCGGCGGCGTAGAGGAAGGCTTGGGCCGAGGCGAGGGTGGCCTCCGGATCCTTCCAGAGGCGGCGATTGCGGCTGATCCAGGCGAAGAAGCGCTCGACGACCCAGCGGCGCGGGTGAACGGCGAAGCCGACCTGCCCGGGTGGCTTGCGCACGATCGCGACGGTGATGCTCGTGGCCGTGGCGGGTCGGTCTCCGGCATAGCCAGCATCGGCGAACGCCTTGGTGATGAACGGGAAGGTGCGACGCGACAAACGCAGCACCGGCACCGCTCCGTCGCGATCCTGTACGTCGGCGGGCTGCGGATCGAGGACGAGGGCACGCCCGTCCGTGTCGACCAGAGCTTGGCGCTTACGGCCCTTCACCTTCTTGCCGGCATCGTAGCCGCGCGGCCCGCCGCTCTCGGTGGTCTTGATGCTCTGGCTATCCAGAACCGCCGCCGACGGCGAAGCCTCGCGTCCGACCCGTTCACGGTCAGCCATGACGAGGTGGTGGTTGATCCGGCCGAACAGGCCGTCGTCGCGCCAGCGGCTGAAGTAGCCGTAGGTGGTCGAGCGGGGTGGCAGATCCTTGGGGATCAGCCGCCACGCGATCCCGCCGCGCAGCACGTAGAAGATCGCGTTCAGGATCTCCCGCATCGTCCAGACCGGCGGACGCCCGCACGGTGCAGGCTTGGGCATCAGCGGCTCGACCACAGCCCACTCGGCATCCGTCAGGTCGGTTTCGTAGCGCAGGCCCGAGCGGCTATGCTGCCGCCGGGTAGTCGGGGTCCACATGGCACTTCCAGGTCAGGCTTCAGCACCCTTCTGGAAGCATCGCCATCCCGGCCACTCAACCCCAAACTCAACCCTTATCGGACGGGTTCTCAGACGAGCGACCTCCTTGCGCAGGCGATCGATCTCGATCTGCTCAGGCTTCATCTGGCCCTGACCAGGGAAGGCATGGTGCGGATCGACCGCCGCCTGCTTCACCCACCGGTGCAGCATCGTCTCGTGAACATCGAGATCGCGCGCGGCCTGCGCAACACTGACACCACGTTCCCGAACCAGTCGAACTGCCTCGACCTTGAACTCACGTCCGAACTTGCGACGCTGCATGGAGCACCTCCGGCTTCACCATCACACCTAAACCGGGTGTCCGTAAAACCGGCAGCAGGCCACTCCGAAGTGTACGGCCGGCGGGATGCCGATACCGTAGATGGGCCCCTTGAAGGCGGGCGCGATCGCCGCCTTCGCCCGGTTCGCTGCGATCTCGGCCCGGACGACCTGCACCGCCACGTCGCGCTGCGTGTTTTGGCCGTTCTCCACCCCCTTGAGGACCGGCTGAAGCACCGAGTTGCCGAACACCTTGATCAGGCCGGAGCCGATGGCGCCGAGCGCCGACCTGATCGGATTGGACAGCCAGCCGAGGAAGTTCATCGCGGCGGCTCCCGAGCGGGAAGGGCCGCTAGCTTCGTGGCATAGGCGCGGGCCGCGAGCCGGGCGACGGCGAGGACGGTCGCCACCTTCGCACCCGGCAGCCACTCCGGCAGCAGCGGCGCGAGACCGATGCCGGGCATGGTATCTAGTGGTGCGAGTCTAACACTTGGTGCCCGCGCCTTGCGGCCTGGATGATGCGATCCGGGTCGGCGGTCCAGGTGAAGGGCTTGGGGTCGCCGTTGCTCTCGGCGATGAAGCGTTTGATGGCCGCCTGTACCTCGATCAGCGATCCGAACACGCCGCGTCGCAGGCGGCGTTTTGCGAGCTTGGCGAAGAAGCCCTCAACGGCGTTGAGCCACGAGGCTGAGGTCGGGGTGAAATGGAAGGTCCAGCGTGGGTGGCGATCGAGCCAGGCGCGGACCTTCGGGTGCTTGTGAACGGCATAGTTGTCCAGGATCGCGTGGACGATCTTGCCCGCCGGAACCGCCGCCTCGACCGCGTTGAGGAAACGGATGAACTCCTGATGCCGGTGGCGCTGCATGCAGCGGCCAATCACCTTGCCCTCCAGGATGTCCAGAGCGGCAAACAGGGTCGTCGTGCCGTGGCGCTTGTAGTCGTGGGTGCGCGTCGTCGGCTGGCCCGGCTTCATCGGCAACGGGGCCTGCGTGCGGGCGAGCGCTTGGATCTGGCTCTTCTCGTCGACCGAAAGCACGACGGCATGGGCGGGCGGATCGACGTAGAGCCCGACGACGTCACGCAATTTGGCAGCGAAGGCCGGGTCGGTAGAGAGCTTGAACTGCCGGACCCGGTGTGGCTGTAGGCCGTGCCTCCGCCAGATCCGCTGCACCGACGAAATGCTTATGGCTGTGACCTTGCTCATGGCGGCGGCCGTCCAATGCGTGGTCTCGCCGGGCGGATCTTCCTGCGTCAGAGCCACAACACGCGCCGCCACCTCCGGCCCCAGCGGCGGGATGCGCGCCGGCCGCGTCTTGTCTCGCAGGAGCCCTTCGACGCCCTCCTGCGCGAAGCGGTCCTGCCAGCGCCAGACCGCCGTCTTGGACACGGCCGCCTCACGCATGATCGCGTGCGTCCCGATCCCATCGGCGCTCAGCAGCACGATGCGAGCGCGCCAAACGTGCTTCTGCGGAGTGTTTCGATCCGCGACCAGGGCCTCTAGCCGAAGGCGATCCGAGGCGGAGAGCGTGAAAGAGATGTCACTGCGCATCCCACGAGACTCGCAGGACGGACTTCAAACCGGAACCCCGGACGGACTCAACCGTCAGGGCTGAACCACTAGGACGTCCGGCAGCGCCATGACGCTCGCGAGCAGGTAGACGCGCCAGCCCGAGGCCGCACGCCAGCAGCAGCGCAGTCCCAGATGGACCCGCGCGAGGAGAGGAAGGCGTGCCATGGTCAGACCTTCCGGAACGCGGTGTGGATGAGGGCGTAGAGCTCGGCGAGGCCGGAGCGGACCGCGCCGCCGGTTCGCCTGGACCCCAGAATGAAGGAGCCCGCCGTTGGCGGCGGGCTGCGGGGCGGGCGAGGGAGGTGCGGACGTCATCGGCGCCAACGGGTCGGGCATCGTCTCACCCATGCCGGGCGATTACGGCGTGTCCTTGATCTTCGACCACTTGGCGAGGGCCGCCGCGAGCTTGTTGTGGTAGCCGTGCTTGGCGTAGCTCGCCCCGTTGTAGCTGCGAGCGAACCCGGCCCAATCGTGCCGGCGCAACTCGTCGTCGAGCCCGTTTGTGACGATGAAGCGGACCATCGCTGGCCGAGTACTCGGCCTCGCCGCCGTTGCAGAAGGCCAGCACCATGGCCTGCGGGTCGCTAGCCGGCAGCCCTGTGGTTCTCGCCCAGGATCGGCCCGAGGCCTCAGGAGGAGGCCTTCAGCGCCGCCGTCTCGTTGATGGCCATTGCCTGCATCAGGCGCGGATAGCTGTCGGTCGTATAAGCGTGCCTAACAGAACCGCCTGATCTGGTTCAGGGTGATGAGGCTTGCAGCGAGGGTCGTGAAGGCCTCGTAGATGTCGTGTCGGCGTTCGTAGCGCACGGGCCGGCGGCGGAAGCGGTTGAACCAAGCGTGGGTCCGCTCGACGACCCAGCGGTGACGGCCGAGTTTCTCGCTGCTCTCGACACCCTTGCGGGCGATGCGCGGGACGATGCCGCGTGCACGACACTCCTGCCGCCGGATCCTTGCGTCGTAAGCTTTGTCGGCGTGCAGCTTGTCCGGCCGGTGCCGCGGCCGGCCGCGCCGACCCGTGCTCAGCGGCGGAATGGCATCGAGGGTGGGCGCCATCTGCAGGCTGTCGTGCCGATTGGCGCCCGTCAGGAGGAGGCCGAGCGGCGTGCCGCGGGCATCGGTGACGAGGTGGCGCTTCGTGCCCGGCTTGCCCCGGTCCGTCGGGTTCAGGCCAGTGGCAGAGCCCCTTTTTTCGCCGGGACGGAGGCGCTGTCCAGGCTCGCTCGGCTCGAGTCGATCTCGCCGGCTGCGTGAAGGCGCTTTAGGAGAACCTGATGCAGCCGAGCCCACACGCCGGCCTCTTGCCAGTTCCGCAGCCGCCGCCAGCAGCTCATGCCCGAGCCGCACTTCATCTCGACCGGCAGCCACTCCCACGGGATGCCCGTGCGCAGAACGAACAGGATGCCAGTCAGAGCAGCTCGGTTCTCCAGGGGAGGACGACCGCCTTGTGGACGAGGCTTCGCGGCAGGAAGAAGCGGGGCGATCTCCTGCCAGAGATCGTCGGGGAGGATCGGTTTGGTCATCCTCTCCAACGCGACATAACCCGTTTTGTTAGGCGCTCTAAGAACCGGGCTTCGATGCCGCATAGGTCAGTACGGGGGAGGCGGCCCGCGTCCATTCTGCACTCGCAAAGTTGTGCCAGAAGACGTGCGGCTCGAACAGCATCTTCGGCCGCTTGAAGTGCACCTCAATGAAGAGTGGTTGACGCAACCGCTTCAGTGGATCCGAGCTCGAGGGGCGCTGAGTCTAGAGTGCACATCGACCTCGCACGTCTGCGTCGTGGCGAGTGGTGGACGACATCAAACTTGCCCGGCTTCGTCCGCGTGGACGGATACGGCGAGCACTATTGGCCCGCTTCGGCGAGATAGGCCGGGCGCAGATGCGGTGCTACCGCTTCAAGGTAGGGCTCGACGACGGCGCCGAAGGTGACCGCAGCCCTAGCCTTGGCCTTCACTTTCGCCGCATGCGGCACCAATTTCCTGCTTGCCGCTTTGTATGTGCGCTCGATCAACGGCGGATCGGGCCTTTTCGTCGTTCTTGGACGAGCGCTTCCTCATTCTGCGGCGCCGGACCGGCTGCTCTGCAGCGAGACGCAGGTTCGCACCATGTCACTCAGCGTGAGATCCTTGGTGTCGCCGATGTTGGCCACCTCCTCCAGACAGCGCATGAAATAGCCGCTGTCGAGATCCGGCGAGAGCGTGCTCATCGATTTGCCGACACGGTTGGTGAAGTCGATCTTCTCACTCGCTCCGGCGCGCGGCCACAGCGATGCTTTGTCGTCCATCTTCAGCCGGGCTGCCGCCAGCGACGGGCTGAAAAGAGTCAGCGCCGCCACAACACCCATTGCTGCCGCCCGGCCCATCGTCGCGCTCCATCTCATGGCGTCGGACACGGTACCGACCGACCGGGGGCCCAACGCGACGGCGTTGGCCGACGTTGCATCGGGCCTCGCGTGCGCGACGAAATTAAGCGATTTCTCAGAGACTTATCTGCGGTGATAGCTGGCCCGGCGCGTCCGGGGGCATCGTCGGCGCCGAGCAGGTCCTTAGCGCGAGCTACCGCCCCCGCTTCCGCCACCCGCGCTGCCCTGCGGGATGGCACGCTCCGGCTGGCCGGCATTGCCGCCGGCCGCCGAATTGGTGGTGATGGTGTCGGCCCCCGTGGCGCCCGGCGCGATGACGTAATCAACGGTGTTGCCCGTCGTGTTGGTCTGGCGCTGGATGATCGTGCCCGGCGGGAACGGGCCGCCAGGGATGCCCGGGGGGCGCGCCTGAGCGATGGCTGCCCCAGAGCCGAGGCAGCTCAGAACGGTGACGGTGAGAGCGATGCGGTGCATCGAGGAACTCCTGAACGAAACGAACCCTTCGCATCCCGAAGGCGTGCGAAGGATCAACCATCCGCAAGGCAAGTCCCCCATCGGCCGTCTGGTTTCCCGGTGGAGCCTGCGGCGTGGTGACGACACGCGCAGGCGTCCTTGCTCGAGCGTCCCGGCGCGTCGTTCACCACGCGATCGTGTAGGCGACCTCCAGCGAGCGCGGGCGCCCCAGCACCCAGGCGGTGCCGACGCCGTTCACGGCGCTGCCATCGACCGCGTAGATCGTATCGAGCAGGTTGAAGACCCGCAGAGACAGGCGGGAGCCGGCGGTGACCTGATGGTCGAGGCCGAGATTGACCAGCGTGTAGGCCGGCCGCCGCGCGGTGTTGCCGAAATCGGAAAAGACTTCGCCGACATGCTGGAGGCCGACGCGCCCCTCCCAATCGCGGGCGAAGGCCCAGTTGACCCAGAGGTTAGCCACCTGCTCCGGCACGTTGATCGGCTGATTGCCGGCATAGGAGACGGCAACCCCACCGACATTCTGGGTGAAGTCGTCGTACTGGGCGTGAAGCAAGGCGAGGTTGGCATCGATGCGCCAGCCGGGGGCGGGGAGCCACGACAGCGCGGCCTCCGCGCCGAGGGAGGATTGCTGGCCGACCTGCGTCGAGACCGTCGGCTGGCCCGGAACCGCCGAGATCAGGTTGTCCTTGACGATGCGGTAGCCGGCCAGCGTCCACTCGACGGCGCCGCCGAAAACGAGGCCCTTGGCGCCGACCTCGACCTGACGGCCAGTCGAGAGTTCGAAGCCGGCCAGCGATTGCGAGAGAGTGATCAGGCTGTTCACCGGATCCGTCGCGGTGGCGTATTGCGCATAGAGCGATGTGTCCGGCGTCGGCTCGTAGAGCAGCGCGAAGCGGTAGCCGAGGGCGCGGAACGAGCGCTCGAAGGTCGCGCCGCTGCGCAGATCCTCCCGGTACAGACGCGGCGCATCGAAGCGCACGCCGGTGAGGAACGACAACCGGTCGGTCAGGAAAAGCCGATCCTCGGCGAAGACCGAAGCTTGGTTCGTGCGCGTGGCGTAGGCCGGGCTCGCCCGCCCTTCCGGCGGGAAGAAGCCGGGATCGTAGTTGTTCAGGGGCACGCTCGTCGGCGTTTCGGAGAAGGTGAAGTTGTTGGTGTGCCGGAAGCTCACGTGGTTCACGTCGAAGCCGGCCGAGAACGTGTTGGCTAACCCGAAAAGGGAACCGCGGAAGGTCGCGTCGAACCGATTCCCGACCTGTTCCTGGCTGTGGTAGATTTCAAGATAGTCGGAGCGGTCGACGAGGCCGGTTGTCGGGTTGAAGCGGTACTGCTCGACGTCGCGCCAATGCCGGCGGCTTTGAAGGCGGTAGGCGGTGTTGCGCACCGTCACGTCGGCCGAGGGGGTCCACTCCGTCCGGAACTGCGTCCAGTTGTCGGTCCAGGCGATCTTCGAATCGCGGACGTTGTAGTTGTTGAAGCGGATGGCGTCGGGGACACGCCCGTTCACCAGCGGCGAGCCCCAGTAGCGGGTGGGCTCCTGGTAGCCGAGATCGTGGCTGAGCGTGAAGGCCAGATCCGGATTCGCCTGGAGCGTCAGTGCGCCCGAGACCGCGAGGTTGCGGAAGTCGCCCTCCGGCGTGATCCAGCCGTCGGCACGGTTGCCGCTGACATTGAGGCGGTAGGCGAGCGACTCGCCGATCGGCCCGGTCGAGTCGACCGCCGCGCGGGCGATGCCGTCCTCACCGAGACCGAAGCGCGCGACGTTGAGCGGCGTGAACAGCGGCTTCTTCGAGACGACGTTGACGATGCCGCCGATGGCCCCGTCCCCGTAGAGAACCGAGGCCGGCCCGCGCAGCACCTCGATCCGTTCCACGTTCCACGTGTCGAACGGGAAGGTAACGGTGTTGGCGCCGACGTAGAGCCGGGTGCCGTCGAACAGCGTCTGGATCGAATTCTGACCGGCAAAGCCGCGGGCGGTGAAGAAGCCGAGTCCATTGCCCGGCGAGCCGAAGGCCGTGATGCCGGTGCCGTTCTGCGACACGGCTTCCAGCACGCTGGTCTGACCGCGCAGACGGATCGTCTCGCCCGAGATGATGTCGAGGCTTGCCGGTGTTTCCAGCGGCGTGAGACCGAGACGGCTCGCCGAGCGCGATGGCGTGCGCAGGTTGAGGCCGACGGGCGAGGACTGCGTCAGACTCGGCGTCCGCAGGGCCGCGGCGGCCTCCGCTCCGACGGCGTCGGCCGGCGCGTTGGCGGGCAAGCCGATCCCGGTACCGCCTTGCACCGCGATCTCATCGAGATGCGTCAGCAGTGCCTGAGCCCGAACCGGGCCGGACAGTGTGAGCGGGAGGGCGGCGACGGCGGACAGAAGAGACCAGCCGCAGGAGCGGCGGTGAAGGGGGGACATGATGGAAACGAGGCCTCGGCAGCAACGGTGGCACGTCACCGCGACCGAGGCCGATCCGCTGCGGGCCACGAGCCTTCAGCGTCTCGACACCTGCTGGGACACCCCGCCCGGCATGGCTCGCGTGTGACCACGGCTGACGGCAGGTCTCCTGGCTCACGGGTCGTTGTCCCCCATCGTCTTCCCAGGCGAGGCATGCCCAGTGACGTGGTGATGGAGGGCTCTCCGCTCACAGTTGCGGGGGCAGCCGCGGGATCTGGCTCGAAAGCCCTCCACCGCGTTCCCTTTTGATCCCTTGCGGGAACCGTCAACGGTCAAGCTATCGCCAAGGCTGCGCATCGGTCAATGCGCCCGTCGCCCGGGGTGCCCCGTTGCGAGGGGCGATCCACAATCGCGGATCGGGCCTGTGCGCAGGGGCGCATGGCAGCCAAAAAGAAAAAAGGCCGCCCCGAAGGACGGCCCGAAGTCTAGGGAGGAAACGCCCAAGAAGGGCTGCAGGACCGCGACGCCATCGCGATCCGGCATGGCCATGATTTCTCAGGTTGCAGTGCACAAAGCAATCGCCGACGCGTCGGATCGGGCATGCATTTGTCGCATATGTTCGGCTCCGATCTCATCAGCTCAGGCGGAGCCATTCGGCTGCCCAAGGGTTTCGGTGCTCCGAATGCCCGCTCATGGATGCCAGATATGCCCCGTTGGATGTTCGTGTTCCCCGTCGCGCTGATGATCCTTGCGGGGCTAGTCGTCTTCGCCTTCACGCTGACCGGCCCGACCGACAGCCAGAACACCCACGCTCCCGAGACCGGACAGACCCGCTGACATCGCCGATTCCCGGAATGCGCCGTCCCCTGATCGATTTCGGCCTGCAAATTGCGAAGTTTGCGCGGTCACAATCGTGCGGTGGGGTTCTCCATGCGAGTCGAATGCGTTTTCATCCTGAGCGGCCTTCTGCTCCCGAGCGGCGCTCACGCATTCGAAGCGCATGCGGACGCAGCGGCCTTCGCCGCCGCGGCCCGTCACCATGTCGGTGAACGCGTCACGCTCGATCATTGCCACCTCGTCCACGCGACCGACGACGAGATCACCTGCATCGGCCTGTTGCCGGAGGATGCAGCGGGCAATATCCGCTTGGCCGGCAAGCTTCTGATCCGGATCGCGGCCGCGGAGACGCAAGGCCGCACACGTGCCCTCGAACTGTGCGCCGGTGGCGCTCTCGGCGAAGCCTGCGAGGTGAGCGTGGCGGGCGAGGTGTTCGATGCCTCTCCTTCGTTCGGGCTCGGCGAAGCCCATCTGATGGGACTGCGCGAAGCGACGATCTGCTGGCCTGACTGAATCCGGAGAAGCGCTGCCGAGCTTGATCTTGATAGAACGGTGCTCGCGAGAACCGATAGTGAGCCAGCTTCCGGCGGTGGATCGGCATGAACCCTCAGGGGTCTAGTGCGTTCCAGCTCCAAGGGAGTTTGCCGATGATCACACGTCTCTCGTTTGCCGCGGTTCTGGTCGCGGCCCTCGCCACATCCGCTGCCGCCCAAGGGCCGGCGCAGACCGGTACCGGTGGTGGTCCGACCTCGACCATCTACGCACCGAACACCTCGGCCGTCGGTCAGACCATGCCGCCTCCCGGGGCGGGCGGTGCGACTCGTGGCTCGGGAAATCCCGATCGCGAGAACGCCATGGAGAAGAAGAACGACAAGATCGACACCGGGATCTGCATCGGCTGCGATAAGTAGATCCGGCGAACCGAGACGCAGCCTCCCGAGCGCCGCGCCAGGGTCACTCCGACCAGCGTAGCGCGGCGGCGGCGGCCAGGGTGCCGACCACCGCCGCGATCAGGCTCAAGGCGGCCAGCACCGTCAACGGGGTCGTGAACGGCACCGTGCCGCCCACGGCAGCCTCGGCCGCTGAGACCCCGAAGATCAGAGTCGGCACCATCAGCGGCAGTACGATAATGGCCAGGATCAGGCCGCCCCGACGGATGGTGGCGGTCAACGCCGCGCCGACGGCGCCGATGAAGGCCAGGGCCGGCGTGCCCAGGGCAAGCGTCAGGGCCGTGGCACCCATGGCCTTCGGGGAGAGTGCCACCAGCAGGCCGAACAGCGGAGAAGCGAGCGCCAGAGGCAGACCAGTGGTGAGCCAGGAGGCCAGAACCTTGGCCAGCACCACCAGCTCCAGCGGCACCGCGGCGGCGGTCATCAGGTCGAGGGAGCCATCCTCCTCGTCCGACTGAAACAACCGGTCGAGACCGATCAGGGTTGCAAGCACTGCCGACAGCCAGAGAATCGCGGGGCCGATCCGCGACAGCAGGTTCATGTCGGGGCCCAGCGCGAAGGGCACCAGCACCACGATCATCAGGAAGAAAACGAGCGACAGCGCGCCCGAGCCCCCGACCCGGGCGGCCAGTTTCAGATCGCGGGCGAGGAGGGCGGAGAAGGCACGGATCACAGCCAATCCTCTGCCTGGTACGCCGCCTCGGAGACAGCGTCGGATGTCGCTAAGGCGATGCGCAGCTCGCGGGCATCTTCCAAGCCGAGGGCTTGGTGCGTTGCAGCAACCACGAGCCCGCCTTCGGCCCGGTGGCGTCCCATCAGTCCGGCGAGAACACCCTGCGATGCGAGGTCCAGGGCGGCAGTCGGCTCGTCGAGCAGCCAGAGCGGGCGGCGGCAGACGAGGAGGCGCGCCAGCGCCACCCGGCGCCGCTGCCCTGCTGAGAGATAGCCGACCGGCAAGCGCGCCACGTGCGGCAGGCCCATCGCCTCCAGGGCCGCCTTCGGGGAGGCCGCGGGACTGCCGAGCAGGTCGCGGGCGAATTCGAGATTCTCGGCGGCCGTCAGCGCCGATTTCAATCCGTCCCTGTGCCCGACCACGTGGAGGCATTCCGGCAGGTTCGCCTCGCCGATGCCCTCGGCGCGGATCGTGCCGGTATCGGGCTTGAGGCGGCCGGACAGCATCGTGAGCAGGCTCGATTTGCCTGCGCCGTTGCGCCCGGTGACCATCAAGCCTTCGCCGGGTCCAAGCGCGAAGGAAAGGCCGGAAAAAATGCGGCGTCCGGAGCGGCGACAGGCCAGATTCTCGACGATCAACCGCACGGATCGGCCTTCGATGAGGTTGAGGTCCGCACGCTTCGTCTCGATCCTGCCTGTCTGATCTCCTCGCCTTGCGCGAGGTGACACCGGGACATCTCGCGAGCGGAGAGGTCGGTCTCGTGCGGCCTATAGCGGATCGTTCGACGGCGCGCGAACCGCTCCGGTCGCCGACGGATTGATTCGGTGATACCGGATGGCAGTTTCGCAGGATGGCCGACCATGGGTGCCGAGACATGCTCGGGCTCCACCTGACACGTCCGGAGAGGCTTTTGCCTGCGATCCCGTCGCCGGACGCACACAATCGGAGGCCCGACTCGCACGCCTGACTCTGGATCAACGCGAGACGTTCTGGGACGCGGTACACCGCTGCCACGGCTTAGCCGCGGATGGGAGTCGGGCGCATCGGCAGGGCGGGACCGCGATATCAGTCGCGAGCCTGTGTCATCGGACCAGTAGCGGCCAATTTCGAAACGTTCTATAGACCGGCCCAGGCTGCGCCGCGCGATCATTCCAGGGCGTCCAAATCGCCCCTCGCGCACCATCCTGAGTGTCATTCGCGGGCCTCCCGGCCGCCGGGAGTTTCCCGAGGGCACTCGCTACCCGGGCACCCCCGGGGCGGCGCGCGCTCCTTGGAGCGCCTTTCGGCCGAACACCTCTCGTGGCGCAGGTTATGCCTGCTCCGTGTTCGCTAACGCCAGCTCAGGACCCGACTCGCCGTGGCATCCCTCGACAGCTTCAAGGCTCGCCAAACGCTTCAAGCAGGCGGCAAGACCTACACCTACTACTCGATTCCCGAGGCGGAGAAGAATGGCTTAGCCGATTCGACCGCCCTTCCGTTCTCGATGAAGGTCATCGTCGAGAACCTCCTGCGCTTCGAGGACGACCGCTCGGTCAAGCGGGCGGATATCGAGGCCGCCGTCGCGTGGCTCGGCAACCAGGGCAAGGCTGAGACCGAGATCGCCTTCCGCCCCTCCCGCGTGCTGATGCAGGACTTCACCGGCGTGCCGGCGGTGGTCGATCTCGCCGCGATGCGTGACGCCATGGTGGCGCTTGGCGGCGACCCGCAAAAGATCAACCCGCTGGTGCCGGTCGATCTCGTCATCGACCACTCGGTGATCGTGGACGAGTTCGGCACCCCGAAGGCGCTCGGCGACAACGTCGCCCTCGAATACGCCCGCAACGGCGAGCGCTACACCTTCCTGAAATGGGGCCAGTCGGCGTTCGACAACTTCTCCGTCGTGCCGCCGGGCACGGGCATCTGCCACCAGGTCAACCTCGAATACCTGTCCCAGACGGTCTGGACGAGGAACGAGGACGGCGCCGAGATCGCCTACCCCGATAGCCTCGTTGGCACCGATTCGCACACCACCATGGTCAACGGTCTGGCCGTGCTCGGTTGGGGCGTCGGCGGCATCGAGGCGGAAGCCGCGATGCTCGGCCAGCCGCTGTCGATGCTGATCCCCGAAGTCGTCGGCTTCCGGCTGTCGGGCAAGCTGCCCGAGGGCACCACCGCGACCGACCTTGTGCTCACCGTCACGCAGATGCTGCGCAAGAAGGGCGTAGTCGGCAAGTTCGTGGAATTCTACGGGCCCGGCCTCGATGACATGCCGGTGGCCGACCGCGCCACGATCTCCAATATGGCGCCCGAATACGGCGCGACCTGCGGCTTCTTCCCCATCGACCAGAAGACCATCGACTTCCTGAAGGTCACCGGCCGCCAGGACGATCGCATCGCGCTGGTCGAGGCCTATGCCAAGGCGCAGGGGATGTGGCGCGACGCCAAGACCCCCGATCCTGTCTTCACCGACACGCTCGAACTCGACATGGGCACGGTGCGCCCGTCGCTCGCCGGCCCGAAGCGTCCGCAGGACCGGGTGCTGCTCGATAGCGCCAAGGACGGCTTCGCCGACTCGATGGAGAAGGAGTTCAGACGAGCCGCCGACATTGCCCGGCGCTACCCGGTCGAGGGCACGAACTTCGACATCGGCCACGGTGACGTGGTGATCGCCGCGATCACGAGCTGCACCAACACCTCGAACCCGAGCGTGATGATCGGCGCCGGCCTGCTCGCCCGCAACGCGGTCGCCAAGGGTCTGACCTCGAAGCCGTGGGTGAAGACCTCGCTCGCCCCCGGCAGCCAGGTGGTCGGCGAGTATCTCGACAAGTCCGGCCTCCAGGCGAGCCTCGACGCGCTGGGCTTCAACCTCGTCGGCTTCGGCTGCACCACCTGCATCGGCAATTCCGGGCCGCTCCCGGCGCCGATCTCGAAGGCGATCAACGACAACGACGTCGTCGCCGCCGCGGTGCTCTCGGGCAACCGCAACTTCGAGGGCCGTGTGAACCCGGACGTGCGGGCGAACTACCTCGCCTCGCCGCCGCTGGTGGTGGCCTACGCGCTCGCCGGTTCGCTCCAGATCGACATCACCACGGAGCCGCTCGGCCAGGGTTCGGACGGTCAGCCGGTCTACCTGAAGGACATTTGGCCTTCCTCGGAGGAGGTGAACCGCTTCATCGAGGAGAACATCACCTCGACCCTGTTCAAGAGCCGCTACGCCGACGTGTTCGGCGGCGACGAGAACTGGAAGGGCGTCGAGGTCACCGAGGCCGAAACCTTCGCCTGGGACGGCGGCTCCACCTACGTGCAGAACCCGCCGTACTTCGAGGGCATGACCAAGACGCCCGACCCGATCACCGACATCGAGGGCGCGCGCATTCTCGGCCTGTTCCTCGACTCGATCACAACCGACCACATCTCGCCCGCCGGCAACATCCGCGCGGCCTCGCCCGCCGGTGAGTACCTGCAGGAGCATCAGGTGCGGGTGCAGGACTTCAACCAGTACGGCACGCGCCGCGGCAACCACGAGGTGATGATGCGGGGCACGTTTGCCAACATCCGCATCAAGAATCAGATGGTGCGGGACGAGGCCGGCAACGTCGTCGAGGGCGGCTGGACGCTGCACCAGCCCGACGGGGAGCGGATGTACATCTACGACGCCGCGCAAAAATACGCGGAGGAGGGTACGCCGCTCGTCGTCTTCGCCGGCAAGGAATACGGCACTGGCTCGTCCCGCGACTGGGCGGCCAAGGGCACCAAGCTGCTCGGCGTGCGCGCCGTGATCGCCGAGAGCTTCGAGCGCATCCACCGCTCGAACCTCGTCGGCATGGGCGTGGTCCCGCTGGTCTTCCAGGGCGAGACCTCCTGGGAATCGCTCGGTCTCAAGGGCGACGAGACCGTGACGATCAAGGGACTGGCCGGCGAGCTGAAGCCGCGCCAGACGCTGACCGCCGAGATCACCTCCGCCGACGGCTCGAAGCGGGAGGTCCCGCTGACCTGCCGGATCGATACGCTCGACGAGCTGGAATACTTCCGTAACGGCGGTATCCTGCCCTACGTGCTGCGGTCCCTGGCAGCGTAAGCGCCGCCTCGGCTTGCACGACCTGAAAGCCTCTCCCGCAAGGGAGGGGCTTTTTTGTTGATCGATGGGGGCGCTCACAGCACAGATGGCCTTGCACTGTCCGCCCTGGCTCGACGCTTCATCGGCGTATCCGCTATCTCCGCTCCTTCGAACGCGCCGCCTGCTCGATGCAGCGAGCGGGTTGAGGAGAGGACGCTCCATGATTCTTGAAATCGCGCAGATCGATCTGAAACCCGACTCGGAGGCCGAGTTCGAAGCCGGCATCGCTCGGGCCGCCGAGATCTTCCGTGCCGCCGCCGGGTGCCGGAGCTTCGCAGTGCGCCGCTCGATCGAGAAGCCGCAGCGCTACCGTCTGCTGATCGAGTGGGATACGCTGGAGGCACACACCCAGGACTTCACCGGCTCCCAGGCCTGGAAGGACTATCGGGCGATGGTCTCTCCCTACTTCGAGGCCCCGCCCCAGGTTGAGCACACCGAACTGACGCTTCAGGCGTTCTAAGCGGCCGCAAAAGGCCGGACGATAAGGGGAGAGACGGCCTCGTGAAGATGTACGGCAACTGGCGCTCGGCAGCGGCTTTCCGCGTGCGCATCGCCCTCAACCTCAAGGGCATCACGTACGAGGAGGTCTTCCTCGACCTCGATGCCGGCGACCAGCACAAGCCCGACTTCCTCGCGATCAACCCTCAAGGGGCGGTGCCGGCCCTGTTCGACGGGGACGGCCCGCCGCTGACGCAGTCGCTCGCGATCCTCGACTATCTGGAGGAGACCCGGCCCGGCATGCCGCTGCTTCCCGAAGAGCCGCGGGCGCGGGCCCGTGCTCGCTCCCTGGCCCAGGTCGTCGCCTGCGACACCCATCCCCTCTACGTGCCGCGGGTGCGCACCTTCCTGATGGAGAATTACGGCCTGCCGCGGGAGCGGATGCTGGAGTTCCTGCGCAACGCCTTCACCACCGGCTTGAAGACCCTGGAAACGCGGCTCTCGACCGAGGCGGGCACCGGCCGGTTCTGCCAGGGCGACGCGGTGAGCCATGCCGACCTGTGCCTCATCAGTCTGTGGGTCGGCACCGGCATCTTCGGGATCGATACCGCCGCCTATCCGACGGTCAAACGCATCGCCGACGAACTCCTTGCGCTCGACGCCGTCGCCCGCGCTCATCCGCTTCGGCAGCCCGGCGCCCCCGCAGCTTAAGGCAAATTTTTTTTACGAAGCTGCCCATGCAGTAATGCTGGATTTGCGTTCCAGACACGCTGCGAACGTGTGGGTGCTTTCACAGTTACCGATGTAAGATCATTCCAAACTGAAAGGCCGCCGAACGAGGCAGCCGGCGACGGGAGTGGGGCGAGGATGGTTCCGAGCGAATCGGTCACGGATCAGCACAAGATCGTCGTGGTGGGGGGAGGGGCCGCCGGGCTGGAACTGGTAACCAAGCTCGGCAACAAGTATGGCAGGCGCGGCAAGGCCCACATCACCCTGGTGGACCGGGCGCGCACCCACATCTGGAAGCCGCTGCTGCACGAGGTCGCCGCCGGCTCGCTCGATGTCGGCCACCACGCGGTCGATTACCTGCACCACGCCCACGCCAACCACTTCCGCTACCGCATCGGCGAGATGACCGGGCTCGACCGCGAGAAGCGCGTGATCCATCTCGCCGCCAGCCGCGACAGCGAGGGGCGTGAGGTCACGCCCGTGCGCGACATCGCCTACGACACGCTGATCATGGCGGTGGGCTCTACCACCAACGATTTCGGCACGCCGGGCGTCGCCGAGCACGCCATCGCCCTCGACACCAAGGAGCAGGCGCTGCGCTTCCACCAGCGCCTCGTCAACGGGATGCTGCGCGCCCACACCCAGGAGGGTCCGGTGCGTCCCGGCCAGTTGCACGTCGCCGTGATCGGCGCGGGCGCGACCGGCACCGAGCTGGCGGCGGAGCTGCACCGCACCACCCGCGAGGTCGCCCGCACCGGTCTCGATCGCATCGATCCGGCCAAGGATCTGAAAATCACCCTGATCGAGGCCGCCGACCGCATCCTGCCGGCGGTGCCGCAGCGGCTGGCAGGGGAGGTGATGGGCCAGCTCGCCAAGATCGGCGTCGAGGTGCGGGTCCAGGCTCGCGTCACCGAGGTGCGGTCCGACGGCGTCCAGCTTGCCGATGGCGGCTTTATCCCCTCCGAACTCGTGGTCTGGGCCGCGGGCGTGAAGGGGCCGGCCTTCCTCCACGATCTCGGCGGGCTGGAGAGCACCCGCAACAACCAGCTCGTCGTTACGGCGACGCTGCAGACCTCCCGCGACCGGGACATCTTCGCCATGGGCGACTGCGCCTACCTCGTCGAGGAAGGCTCGCAGACGCCGATTCCGCCGCGCGCCCAGGCGGCTCACCAGCAGGCCTCGCACCTCTACGGGCAGATGGCCAACCGTCTTGCGGGTCGGCCGCTGAAGCCGTTCAAGTACCGCGACTTCGGCTCGTTGGTCTCGCTCGGCGAGTACACCGCCGTCGGCAACCTGATGGGCTTCATCCAGGGAAAGAACATGTTCATCGCCGGGCTGTTCGCCCGGCTGATGTACCGTTCGCTCTACAAGATGCACGAGACGGCCGTGAACGGCTGGTGGAAGACGAGCCTCGATGCCCTGGCCCGGGCTCTCACCCGGCGCACCGAGCCGCGGGTGAAGCTGCACTGACCAGGTCCGAGGCTTGATCCGGCGGGCGGGCGCGACATGTTCCCGATCCGCCGGCTCGATCAAGAAGCCGGCGGAAGGAGACGCCATGATCCTCGTCAGCGTGATGTATCCGAGCGGGGCGGGCACCCGCTTCGACATGGACTATTATCTCAAGAAGCACATGCCGCTGGTCAGCGAGCGTTGGACCGCGAAGGGTCTGCACGACTACTCAGTCGTGACGGGCACCGGTACGCCCGATGGCGGTGCGGCGCCCTATCAGGTTGTGGCGCTGCTGCGCTTCGAGTCCGCCGACGCGTTCAAGGCCGCCGCGTCGGAGGATGGGCCGGAGATCTTCGGGGACATCCCGAACTTCACCGACACGCAACCGACGGTTCAGCTCAGCGAGTTTGCGGCGTCTGAAGTGAGAGGCTGATGATCGACATCATCAAGCAGATCCAGGCCTCCAATCCGGGGCTTGGCACCACGATCATCGTGCTGCGTGCGGATTCGCGGGCACTGGCCGATCCGGCAACGCTGACGCCTGAGGCGAAGGTGTGGGTCGATGCGAACGCACCCGACGCGCGCCTTTCGCAGGAGACGGTGCTTCTCGCACCCTATCCCGGTGGCATGCCGACCGAGCGTACGGTCACGGTGCTGGCCTTCTCCGATGCGCGCCACCTCGCCGCCTTCGCCACGGCCTGGACCGGCGATCCGACGCTCGATGACGACGAGGAAGCGGCCTGATCGCGGCCGGGGCCGCGCCCGCGGAGGGCAGGGGCGGCCCGCTTCAGCCTGAAAGCGCCCCGGCGGCGGGGCTGCGCGGTGCTTAGGCCGCTTCGATGATCCGGGCGGCGGCGGTGATCATCTCCTTCATCGCCGCGTTTGCGGCCTGATAGGCCGGCGTGCCCACATCCCAGTTGCTCTGGGCGAGGGCTTTCACCATCCGCTCGGCCTCGGCGTGGGCGGTTGCCTCGGCCGTCAGGAACGCCTCCGCCGCATTCCGGCGAGACGGGTCGGAGGTCAGGCTTTCCACCGCCTGCCGGGCGGCCCGGCCCCGCAGGATCGCTGCCGCCGGATCGGCGGGTGCCGCGCCGAGCAGGATCGTCGCGAGGCCCCGCTTCCATAGGCCGAGATCGGCCGGCAGACGCACCAACTCGTAGAGGTCGAGCCCGCTCGAATCCGCCAGCGCCGTCTGCGCCAGCGTCTCGGCCTTCACGAGGCGCTTGGTGATGGCCTCGATCTCGGTACGGGTCTTGGCCGCCTTGGCGGCGATGCTCTGCACGCTGCTCGAAATCTCCGCAGTCGCGCTGCTCTGCTGCGTGATGGCCGCAGCAAGAGCCGCGTTCATCTCGCTCGTGCGGGCGATCCGTTCGGCCGCGCTCTCGACACGGCTGCCGAGGCTGTCGACCACGCCGCTGCCGGTCGAGACGGCGCCGCGGCTCTCCTCGACGGCACGGGCGATCTGGCTCATCTCGCCCTGAAGGGTGTTGAGCCAGGTGCGGATCTGCTCGGTCGAGCGCGCGGTCTGGCCCGAGAGCGATTTCACTTCGGCAGCCACCACCGAGAAGCCGCGGCCTGCCTCGCCCGCGCGGGCGGCCTCGATGGTCGCGTTCAGCGCGAGCAGGTTGGTCTGGCTCGAGATCGTCGCGATGGTGCCCGCCATCGTGCCGATCTGGGCGATGGCGTTCTGGAGAAGCTGCAGGCGCTCGTCGATCTGTTGGGTGCGGTCGCGGATCGCATCCATGGCCGAGCGGGCGTCGCCGACGTCGGACATGCAGGCCGTCATCGCTTGGCGGGCCTCGGCGGCGCTGGAGCCGGCGGCCTCGGAGGTCTCGGCCACCTCGGCGATGGACGCGCCCATTTCTTCGATCGCGCTCGCGATGGTCTGCGTCGATTGCGCAACCTCGCCGACGTCGTAGGTCGTCCAGCCGATGTTGATCGCCCCTTCCGAGGCTTCTCTTGCAATGGCGGCGACGTTGGCCCGCTCGGTACGCAGATCGCTGCGCTGCGCCCGGTCGAGGTCGCTCAAGGCGGCACCCACGGCGTTACCGGGCATATCGGTTTGGTCGAGGCCGGCACGGTTTGCCAAGCGCTGGATCGCCGCGATCAGGCGTGCGTCGTCGGAAGGACCGGCTGCCGGGAGTTCGGACGAGACAGGTGCGGACGGTCCGGTACTACGACCGAGCTTGAGAGACAGCATGGTGTCAGAGACCCCCGATTCTTATGCCACTTATTATGGAAAGACCTGCCCAGGATGGTTTCGCTCGGCTTCAGCCATGCATCTTCCGATTGATTCAAGTTGGGCAGAGCACTTTCTGTGACGGCGGGGGTGTTTATCACTCCCCGCCAGTTAACATTGGCTTTAAATCGGCTCGGAAAGGTACCTAAGGTGTTGCTAAAACCTATCAAATGACGACGCCCGCTCGTTTACGACTCGGCGAGCATGATATTTTTTGCATTCCGCGGTGAGCATGCTGTGTGCATCCGCAGCAAAATTTTGCATCGCAAAATCGTTATGCTCAGTCTCAGCATATCTGGACAATGCCATAGGCGGCGCCTAACTTAGACGGCACAATGCTCAGTTTGAGCATAAAGGAGACCGCGATGTTCGAGGCAGGATCCGCCCCTCGCGAGCCGGCTGAACGGGCCTTCCCGCTGCCCGATCTCTACGCGCGCGTTAGCCGTCACGTGCCCGCGATCGAGTGGCCGGCGCTGGCTCCCGATGTCGAGGCCATCCTGCGCCTGAAACGCGAGCGCAACGCGGTGGTTCTGGCGCACAACTACCAAGCGCCGGAGATCTTCCACACCGTGGCGGATATCGTCGGTGACAGCCTCGCTCTGGCCCGTGAAGCGGCGCGGGTGGATGCGGACGTGATCGTGCTGGCCGGTGTCCACTTCATGGCCGAGACCGCCAAGCTCCTGAACCCCGGCAAGACCGTGCTGATGCCCGATATGGCCGCCGGCTGCTCGCTCGCCGATTCGATCACCGCGGCCGACGTGCGGGCCCTGCGCGCCAAGTATCCCGGCGTGCCGGTCGTGACCTACGTCAACACCTCCGCCGCGGTAAAGGCGGAGTCGGATGTGTGCTGCACCTCCGGCAACGCCGCCGACGTGGTGCGCGCGCTCGGCGTGAAGCGGGTTCTGATGATCCCGGACGAGTTCCTGGCCCAAAACGTCCAGAAGCAGGTGCCCGAAGTCGAGATGCTGACCTGGGCCGGACATTGCGAGGTGCACGAGCGCTTCACCCCGGCCGACATCGCCGACGTGCGCGAGAGCTATCCCGGCATCACCGTGATCGCCCATCCGGAATGCCCGCCGGAGGTGGTCGAAGCCTCGGACTTCTCCGGCTCGACGGCGATGATGATGAACTACGTCACCGAGAAACGGCCGTCCCAGGTCGTGCTTGTGACCGAATGCTCGATGGCCGACAACATCGCGGTGGCCAACCCCGACATCGAGTTCATCAAGCCCTGCAATCTCTGTCCGCACATGAAGCGGATCACCTTGCGCAACATCCGTGAGGCATTGGAGACGATGACGCACGAGATCACGGTCGAGGAAGGATTGGCCGAGCGGGCGCGCCTCGCCGTCGAGCGGATGCTCGCGGTGAAGCCGACCCAGACCGTCTCACCGCGGCAGGCCGCCTGATGAGCGTCTTCGCCCGGAGTCCTGCCGACCGGGTGGTCGTGGTCGGCGCCGGGGTAGCCGGACTCGCCACGGCTCTGCGGCTCGCGCCGCGCCCCGTCACCCTCATCACCGCCGCGCCCCTCGGGGCCGGCACCGCCACGGGTTGGGCCCAGGGCGGCATCGCCGCCGCGATGGGCACGGACGATGCGCCTTCGCTCCACGCGGACGACACGCTCGTCGCGGGCGCCGGCCTGACCGACCCGGCAGTCGCCTTGCGCGTCGCCGAAGCCGGTCCGGGTCTGATCGATTGGCTCGTCGCCCTCGGAACCGGTTTCGACCGGGAGGCGGACGGCGCCCTGGCGCTCGGGCTGGAGGCGGCCCATAGCCGGCGCCGGATCGTGCGGGCGCGGGGTGATTCCACCGGCCGTACCGTGCTGGATGCGCTGGTCCGCGCCGTCCAGGTGACACCCTCGATCGAGGTTCTCGTGGCCGGCTTGCACGGCCTGATGCAGGATGCCGACGGCCGTGTCTGCGGTGTCGTGTGTGAACGCGACGGCGCGGCCTTCCGTCTGCCCGCCCGCGCGGTGGTGCTGGCGACCGGAGGTACCGGCGCGCTCTACGCCTCGACCACGAACCCGCGGGGCGCCCTCGGGCGAGGTCTTCTCGTTGCTGCACGGGCGGGTTCCGCGCTGCGCGACCTCGAATTCGTGCAGTTCCACCCGACTGCCATCGCCGCCGGCCGCGATCCGATGCCGCTCGCGACCGAGGCGCTCCGCGGCGAGGGGGCGGTGCTGATCGACGAGGACGGCGCGCCCGTGATGGCGGGGATCGAAGGCGGGGACCTTGCCCCCCGCGACGTCGTGGCCCGTGGCATCTTCCAGGCGCTCGGCCGTGGCCGCACGGTCTATCTCGACACCCGTGGCCCACTCGGCGCCCGCATGCCGCAGCGCTTCCCGACGGTTTTCGCGCTCTGCGCCGAGGCCGGCATCGATCCGGCGGTCCAACCGATCCCGGTCCGGCCGGCGGCGCACTACCACATGGGCGGCATTCTCGTGGACGCCGCCGGCCGCAGCACCGTGCCGGGCCTGTGGGCGTGCGGCGAGGTGTCCTCGACCGGTCTGCACGGCGCCAATCGGCTTGCCAGCAACTCGCTTCTCGAAGCGTTGGCCTTCGCGCCGCGCATCGCCGAGTCGATCGATGCCGCCTCGGCCCTAGCGAGCACGGATCGCCCGGCGCCGCTGCCCGAGATACAGCCGCAGGATGACGCGCCACTCGCCGAGGTTCGCGGCATCATGGAAGCTTGCGTCGGCGTGGTGCGCGATGAGGCCGGCCTGTCCCAGGCCATCGCTCGGCTGGCCGATCTGTCCGAGCGCGGCAGCGACGCGGCCGCCACGGGCCTGATGATCGCTCGCTCCGCCCTCGACCGGTGCGAAAGCCGCGGCGCCCATTGGCGCAGCGATCATCCGGGTCAGCTCCCGGCCCGGCACTCCGTGTTCACGCCCGCCGCCGCTAACGCCCCGTGCGCGCTTCAGGAACTCACCGATGCCTGACGATGTCCTGCTGCCGCTGCCGCGCCTTCTCGTGGAGCCCGTAGTGCGGGCGGCCCTCCTCGAAGATCTCGGTCGGGCCGGCGACATCACAACGGATGCGATCGTGCCTGCGGGTGAGCGGATGGAGGCGGTCATCGCCTCCCGTCAGGACGGGGTGATCGCCGGGACCGATGCCGCCGCCATCGCGTTCGAGCTGATCGATCCGAGCCTGTCGGTGACGGTCGAGCGCGGCGACGGCTCCCGCGTCGCGCCGGGCGATACGGTGATCCGCCTCTCCGGTCCGGCGCGCGCGGTCCTGACCGCCGAGCGCGTCGCCCTCAACCTGCTCTGCCGGCTCAGCGGCGTCGCCACGGCCACGGCCTCACTGGTCGAGGCGGCGCGGCCGCATGGCAAGGCGCGGATCGTCTGCACCCGCAAGACCACGCCGGGCCTGCGGGCGCTGGAGAAACACGCGGTGCGCGCCGGTGGTGGCTCGAACCACCGCTTCGGCCTCGACGACGCGGTGCTGATCAAGGACAATCACGTCGCAGTCGCGGGCGGCATCATCCCCGCCATCGAGCGGGCTCGCGCGCGGACCGGTCACCTCGTCAAGATCGAAGTCGAAGTCGACACCTTGGCCCAGCTCGAAGAGGCGCTCTCAATCGGCGCCGACGCGGTGCTGCTCGACAACATGAACCCCGACACCTTGCGGCAGGCCGTGGCGATGGTCGATGGACGCGCGGTGACCGAGGCCTCAGGCCGGATCAACCGGGAGACGGTCGGCGCGGTGGCGGCGTCGGGTGTCGATCTGATCTCGGTCGGCTGGATCACCCACAGCTCGGCGATCATCGATCTGGGGCTCGACGCGGCGTAGCGCCCGGCGCACCCCCCAGGGACTCCGAGACCATCCTCACGCGTCCAGCGCAGCTCCGGAATAGGGGCGAACGGTGAGGCATTCTGCCGAAGGCGATGCTCGGGAAGGTTCCGTCCGGCAACGATAATCCTGGCTCGCACGGCCGCGCTGCCACAGTGTGGCCACACGGTCACGAGGATGGCCGAAGCAGTACCGCACTGCAAATCAAGCTTGGCTTTAATCGGGGAGCGTTTACGCCTTGGCGAGGGTCCGCACGGCATCGTGCGGCGGTTCTTCCACCGCGTCCCCTGATTCTTCGCCTGCCCCGAGAGGCCCTGATGCGCCGTTTCGTCGTTGCCCTGGGCGGGCTTGCCTGCGCGACGTTCGCGCTGGCAAGCCCCGCCGCAGCCTATGAGATTGACCCGCTCACGCGCCAGCCGCTGACCGAGGTTCTGACGGTGCGCGTGCGCCCGCAGAACACGCTGCCGACCGCCAACGCGGCTCTGCCGGCGGATGTCCCGGGTGCGCCCGCCTCGGCCGCCGACCCGCTGGCCTCGACCGTGCCGCAGATGACGGCGATTCCGCGCGATACGGTTCCCTATTCCGGACCCCACGCCCCCGGCACCATCGTCGTCTCGACCGCCGAGCGCCGGCTCTATCTCATCCAGCCCGGCGGCGAAGCCCTGCGCTACGGTGTCGGCGTCGGCCGTCCCGGCTTCACCTGGGGTGGCACGCAGACTGTCACGATGAAGCGCGAATGGCCCGATTGGCGCCCGCCGTCGGAGATGCTGCGCCGCCGTCCCGATCTGCCGCGCTACATGAAGGGCGGTATCGAGAATCCGCTCGGCGCGCGCGCCATGTATCTCGGCAACACGATCTATCGCATCCATGGCTCCAACGAGCCCGAGACGATCGGCACGGCAGTGTCGTCCGGCTGCATCCGCATGACCAACGAGGATGTGACGGATCTCTACAGCCGCGTGAAGGTCGGCGCCCGGGTCGTCGTCCAGCGCTGATCGTTCACCCGAGATAGAAATGAGAAAGGGCCGGCAGCGATGCCGGCCCTTTTCGTTTGGGTTTGGTCCGAGAGAGCTGCGGGTCAGCCGATCAGCAGCAGATCGAGCACGACCGCGGCGATGCCGCCCGCCACGGCGAGGCCAAGAATGACGACGCTGCTGAGCTGATCGACGGTGTCGACGTCCTGACCGACGCGATGTTGGAAATCGTTGGCTGACACGCGCTGCCTCCGTTGAAAGTTCGCACGCCAACGGGTGGGGCGGGGGATGGTTCAATGCCGGACCGTCGCAGGCTGCCCCCGAAGCCGCGTGGATCGCCGACGCGGAACCTCCCCCCGCAACACCGGTTGGCCCCCCTCAACAGGGAGGATAGCCATGGTCGATGCCAGCCAGATACGCGAGCACGCCACCGTCGTCGGTTCTGATGGCGGACATGTCGGCACGGTGGATCACGTCGGGAAAGGCGAGATCAAGCTGACCAAGAGCGACGCCGATTCGGGCGGGCTCCATCACTACATCCCCCTCGATTTCGTGATCGCCGTCGAGGGCGATCAGGTCCGCCTCAATCGGAGTGCGGACGAGGTGAAGCAGGAATGGAGCACGTCGGGCGCCGCCTGAGCGAACATCATTCGCCCCGGCCGTTCGTCGAGCGGCCGGATGGATTCTCTTGCCCCCCAGCCGGACGGACTCGTCCCTCGCCACGCGGAGAGGGCCGACACCGCATCCATGGAGAAACGCGTGACCACACAGAATGATCGGCCGCAATCCGAGACCGAGCCGAAGCCGATCGGCGATCCGCCCCCCGCTCCGCAGCCCCCTGCCGGAGATCCCCCGCCGCGACCGGACGCGATTCCCAACGAGGATCTCGATCAGGTCGAGGAACAGCCGAGCTGACGTGTTGTGCGGGCCACTTCAGGCGTGGCCCGCATCATGTCCGATGATTTGCCGCGGACTTAGTGGCAGCCGCAACTGCCGCTTCCGCAGCCTCCGCCGGCTTGGCTCGCTTTCGCCGGTGCGCTGGCCACGCGGTCCCTTGTGAGGCCGCGCTCGTCCAACTCACGCAGATAGGTCGACCAGCGGTTCCGGTACTCGCGACCGAGGTCGAACAGGTAGTCCCACCCATAGATACCGGTATCGTGCATATCGTCGAAGAACAGCTTCACGGCGTAGTTGCCGATGGGCTCGACCGAGAGGATTGCGACATCGCGCTTGCCGCCCAGCACCTTGCGCTCGGCCGGAGAATGGCCTTGAACCTCCGCTGAGGGACTCGACACGCGCAAGTATTCGGCGGGCAGCTCGAAGCGGCCGCCGCCGTCGAACGCGACAGTCAGAATGCGCTTGTCCCCGGACAGGCGGATTTCGGTGGGCCAGCGCTCACTCATGACGGTCGATTCCACGCTCTCATGCCGGCATTGCGCTCGCGCGCTTGCCGGAGGATGCCACCGCCCTCATATGGATGGCGATGTTGGATCTGTCAGCCGACAAAACCACCCATGCCGGCACCGAGTCGAGTTCAGAGGCGCGTATGTGGGGCCCCGCCGACGATACCCTCGCGCCCGTGCGGCCGGCGCCGCTCATCGACCCTTTCCAGCGGGCGATCACCTATCTCAGGATCTCGGTAACGGATCGCTGCGATTTCCGTTGTGCGTACTGCATGTCGGAGGACATGCAGTTCCTGCCCAAGCGCGATCTGCTGACGCTCGAAGAACTCGATCGGCTCTGCGGCGTGTTCATCGATCGCGGTGTGCGCAAGCTGCGGATCACCGGCGGCGAGCCGCTGGTGCGCCGAGACATCATGCATCTGTTCCGCCGGCTTTCTCGGCACCTGAAGAGCGGCACCCTGGACGAACTGACGCTGACGACCAACGGCTCCCAGCTTGCCCGCTTCGCGCCCGAATTGGCCGATCTCGGCGTGCGCCGGATCAACGTCTCGCTCGATACGCTCGACCCCGACAAGTTCCGGGCGATCACCCGGCGTGGCGACCTGTCGGTGGTGCTGGCGGGGATCGAGGCGGCGCGTGCCGCGGGCATCAAGGTCAAGATCAACGCCGTGGCGCTCAAAGGCGTGAACGAGGACGAGATCGCCGACATGATCGCCTGGGCCCACGGGCTCGGCATGGACATGACGCTGATCGAGGTGATGCCGCTCGGCGAGATCGAGGGCGACCGCACCGACCAGTTCCTGCCGCTCTCGGTTGCCCGCGAACGCCTTGAGCAACGCTTCACCCTGACGCCTTTGCCCGACCGGACCGGCGGCCCGGCCCGCTACGTGCGGATCGACGAGACCGGCGGACGGCTCGGCTTCATCACGCCTCTGACCCACAATTTCTGCGAGAGCTGCAACCGGGTGCGCCTGACCTGCACCGGCAAGCTCTACATGTGTCTGGGCCAGGAGGACGCGGCCGACCTGCGCGCGGCGCTGCGCGCTTCACCCGACGATGCGCTGGTGACGCAGGCCGTGGTCGAGGCGATCTCCCGCAAGCCGAAGGGCCACGACTTCGTCATCGAGCGCGCTCGCCCGGCGGCCGTGCCGCGGCACATGAGCGTCACCGGGGGCTGATCGGCCTCAACCCGCGATCGGAACCAGATTGTCGCGAATCTCCCGGCTCGCGAGCCAGTCCTGGACACGATCGCAATGCGCGGCGACCTTCGGCGTGTGCGCGTAGATCGCCAGCGATCCCTCGACCATCGCCCGTAGCTCGATGCAGCGGCTGGCATCGACGAGGAAGTTCAGGCCGCCGAGCGGCGGCTTGAAGGTCGTGCTGCCGGTGACGCCGAGCCGCGCTGCGATGTCCGGATAAACCGGCCAGATGCTCCCGCTGAGCGGATCGGGCAAGTAATCCTCGCAGGCCGCCGTTCGCGCCGGGATTTCGGCACGGCGAAGCGCGTCGCGAGCGAGGTCCGCGAGCACGAACAGTTTCGGATGATTGATCGTGTGCATGAAGCAGCCGCGGCGCATCCACCCAGCGAACAGGCGGTCGAGGTCGCAGCCATGCGCATGGCTTAGCGCCAGCAAGGCATCGCGATTCGGAAACCAGCCGTCGAGATAGCCGACGCGCGAAAACACCTCGGCCCGAAACAGCGAGACGATTTCATCGGCCGCGAAGCCGCGGGCGAAGCCGTAGACGATCAGCGCCGAGTGGTAGTCGCCCATCGGCGAGCCGAACAGTCCGCCCTTGTGGGCGATGTAGACGATGTCCGGGTGGAAGGCCGGGAAGACGATCGTCGGCACGGGCACGACGAACCGGGCGGTCTCGAAGATCCGCGCGGCTGTCACCTCGCCGAACGGGCCCGCCTCGAACGGGAAGCACACGGTCAGGTCGGCAGCCCGAACCGCTTCGAGCAGCCGCGCGGGACTTGAGTCGAACTGCGAGAACGTCGCCGGCTCTACCGACGCGATCTCAGCATTCGGCGCAAGGAACCCCAGGCACCCCGCAAGGACGGCGACTTGGCAGTTGTTGCCGACGACGACGATTCGCCTAGCCACGGCCGCGTGCCTCCGCCTGCCAGCAATTCCTCGTCGCAGACCACGGCGGCCTGCCGGGCGAACTCGCGGCGGGCCTCGTGAAGGCTGCGGCTGGAGGCGGGGAGGGCGTCCTGGTCCCCGGCCTCGGTGAGATGGCGGAAGAAGACCCGCATGACATGATCGACACCGTCCTTGCTGACGGACCTGAGATCGCTCTCGAGATAGCGGAAGGCGCCCTCGGGCGATGTGATGATCTCGTAAGAGGGGAAGTACAGCGTATCGTCGCGGGTGTCGGCGACACGCTGGGCGGCAACCCGGAGCACCGCCTTGCTGTATATGGTCGATTGCAGCACGTGGCGCCCTTCATAGGTCGCGACAAGCGGCACCGGCGAGACTGTCAGGATCAGGCGCGCCCGCGGATTAACCGCTTTCAGGGCGTCGGCGAAGGCCGAGAGGTCCGCGATCACCTCCTCGACCGGCTGGTTCCTGAAGGCGTAGGCGTCCGGATCGAAGGTGCCGGCGGCCACGCCCGGACAGAGCGGGAAGGCCGCGCCGTCGGCCGTTGCCTGCCAGCCCTCGGTGAGGCCGAGGGTGAAGACGAAGACGTCGAGGCTCTCGAAGAGCCGGCGCACTCGGGCGAAGTGTTCTTGCCGCTCCGACTCGATCGCTTCGGGGCTGGCAAAGCCGGCGGGCTCGATGCGCGGCCGGAACGGGTCGGCGAAGCGCCCATCGGCTCTTTTCCAGGCTACATCGGCGGGGGTGAAGCGACCGTAGGCCCGTTCGATGAGCTGAAGGAGTTGGCGTGCGGTGTAGACGTTGCCGTAGCGCGCCGAGAACAGGCGGTAGCCGCGCGCACGCGCCTCGTCCGGTGTGACGCTGTCGGGTGCATCTTCCGTGACGAGGTAATCGTAGCCGCTCGCCTGGAGTCTATCGGCGATGTGCTGGGCAAAGCAGCTTCCCGCCGTGGCAATCCGGGTCTGACGCGTCAGGCGGAAGCCGTCCGGTACCGGCGGTCCGGCCATCGGGTCCAGGGCGAATAGCGGCAGCGAGCCGACGGAGCGATCCCAGAAGGCGTGGTCGGCAAGACCGGAATAAGGGTTCTGAGCGCGGTCTTGCATCGGCGGGCGGGACCCTAGCCGACTGGCTCCGCAGCGGCAACGGCCCTTGCTCGAGCCGGATTTAACCGGATGCCCTGGGCAGGCGTCCACTTCGTCGAACGTGCTCTGGCGCGGATCCGGTTTGCATTTTGAATGTCTCGCGCATGGGGCTAGAGCACGCTTTGAGACAATCGGATACTGGAGACACCAATCCCATGGCCAAAGCCGCGTTCCTGGGCCTCGGTGTGATGGGCTCGCCGATGGCGGGGCACCTCGCAAAGAAGGGCCACGACGTCACTGTGTTCAACCGCACCGGCGCCAAGGCCGAGGCGTGGGTCGCGGCCAACGGAGGCCAAGCCGCCGCAACGCCCCGCGAGGCGGCGGCGGGATGCGCCATCGTTTTCGCCTGCGTCGGCAACGACGACGATTTGCGCTCGGTGGTGCTTGGCGGGGACGGCGCCTTCGCCGGCATGGCGAAGGGTGCGATCTTCGTCGATCACACCACCGCCTCGGCCGAGGTCGCCCGCGAACTGTCCGCAGCGGCGGACGCGGCCGGGCTTCGCTTCATCGATGCCCCGGTCTCCGGCGGTCAGGCGGGCGCGGAGAACGGGGTGCTTACCGTGATGTGCGGTGGCGAGGAGGCGGCCTACGCCGAGGCCGAACCGGTCATCATGGCTTATGCCAAGTCCTGCCGCCTCCTAGGGCCGTCCGGCTCGGGCCAGCTGACCAAAATGGTCAACCAGATCGCGATCGCCGGGCTGGTGCAGGGGCTCTCGGAGGCGATCCACTTCGGCAAGCGCGCCGGTCTCGATATGGAAGCGGTACTCGACGTGATCTCCAAGGGCGCGGCCGGCTCCTGGCAGATGGAGAATCGCGGGCGCACGATGAACGCGGACAAGTTCGACTTCGGCTTCGCGGTCGAGTGGATGCGCAAGGATCTCGGCATCCTGCTCGCCGAGTCCCGCCGCAACGGAGCCCGGCTGCCGGTGACGGCTTTGGTCGATCAGTTCTACGCCGAGATCGAGGCCATGGGCGGCAAGCGCTGGGACACCTCGTCTCTCATCGCCCGGCTGGAGCGCTGAGCCGAGCTTGCACCAGGGACCACGCCCCCTCCGGCGTGGTCCAATGCCAATCCTCGCCCATCTGGTGGCGAAACCACGTGAACTGGCGCTTGGCGTAGCGGCGGGTGTCGCCTTGACCACGCCGGATCGCTTCTTCGCGGGAGATCGTCCCGTCGAGGTGGGCGATCAGGCCGGGCACGCCGTGGGCGCGCATCACCGGTAATAGCGGGTCGAGGCGCCGTTCGCGGAGCGCGGCGACCTCGTCCATCGCGCCTTGCTCCATCATCGCCACGAAGCGCGCGTCGATGCGCTGGCGCAGCGCCTCACGCTCGGTGGCGAGGAAGAGCTTCAGCAACGGCTTTCCGGCAAGCGGACCCGGCACACGCGATTCTTGAAACGAGCCGATGGAGCGGCCGGTCGCCGCGTGGATTTCAAGAGCCCGCATCACGCGCATCCGGTCCGACGGCCGCAGGCGCTGGGCGCTCTCGGGATCACGCCGTGCCAGCGCGGCATGAAGCGCCTCGGTCGGCTGTCCGTCCGCCTCGGTGCGAATCCGCTGACGGATGGCGTCAGGCACTTCCGGCAGATCCGAAATGCCCTCGTCGAGGCTACGGAAGTAGAGGCCGGTGCCGCCAACGAAGACGGGCAGGGTTCCTGCATCCATCTTCGAAAGGAGCGCCGCCGCCTGCCGCTGGAAGTGTCCGACGGAGAAGTTCACGGCCCCGTCGATACCGCCGTAGAGGCGATGGGGGGCCAGCCTTTCCTCCTCGGCGGAGGGCCGCGCCGAAAGCACGCGCAGATCGGCATAGACCTGCATCGAATCGGTATTGATCACCGTGGCACCGAAAGCGCGGGCGATCCGCAAGCCCAGCGCCGACTTGCCCGAGGCGGTGGGCCCTGCAATGAGGATGGCGGCCGGGTGCCCCGCGTCCTGCCCGTCCGAACCCTGCACGGCCTCGATCTCCATGACCCTCGTCGCGACGCTGATAGCAAACCCCGACCGGCCCGCCATCACCGATGCAGTGCTCGCCGAGGCGCGCCGCGTGACGCGGACGGAGCATCAACCGCGCATTCTCCACGGCGAGGTGGCGGCCGAGCTTCTGCTGCCGGGCGCACCCGACGACGCGCCGGCTCTGACGGAAGCCCTGCGCGCGGCATTTGCGTCTGAGCCGATCGACGTTGCCGTGGTTCCCCACGATCAGCACCGCCGCAAGCGGTTGTTCCTCGCCGACATGGACTCCACCATGATCGAGCAGGAATGCATCGACGAACTCGCCGACGTCGTCGGCATCAAGGAGCAGGTGGCGGCGATTACCGAGCGGGCCATGCGTGGTGAGGTCGCCTTCGAACCGGCGCTGCGGGAGCGGGTGGGCCTGCTGAAGGGCCTGTCTGTCGGCGCCATCGACGGTCTGATCCGCGATGCGATCCGCCTGACGCCGGGCGGCGGCACCCTCGTTGCGACGATGCGGGCGCACGGCGCCTTCACCTGCCTCGTCTCAGGCGGCTTCACCCTATTCACCGGCCCCATCGGCGCCCGTCTCGGTTTCCACGAAACCCGCGCCAACCGCCTCGACGTCGCGGACGGGCACCTGACGGGACAGGTTGTCGAGCCCATCGTCGGCGCGGAAGCCAAGCGCGCAAGCCTCATCGAACTGCGCGAGCGGTTGGGCCTGAGCCCAGCGGAGACGATCGCCGTGGGTGACGGGGCGAACGATCTGCCGATGCTCGAAGAGGCCGGTCTCGGTGTTGCCTTCCGCGCCAAGCCGAAAGTGGCGCAGGCCGCGCAGGTGCGAATCGAGCACGGCGATCTGACCGCGCTGCTCTACCTGCAAGGTTTCTCGGCGGCTGAGTTCGTAGCTTAATTTCCTCGGCGACGTCGCAACGCTCCGAGATGCAATTCGGCTGCGTGCCCCTCCCTTCCACCCGGTGCGGGAAGAGGGGAGGGCAACACCGTCGATCGGATCGCTGCTTACTCCAACCCGATCGCCACGAACCGCACGTCGCCGCTGATGCTGGCCACCAGCAGCAGCACAGACTTGCGGCCCTCCTTCTTGAGTGCCTCGACGCGCTTCGTCACGTCGGCAGGGTTCGAAACCGCCTCCTGGCCGACCTCGACGATGACCTCGCCCGGCTGGATGCGCTTGTCGGCGGCGGTCGAGTCGGGATCGACCTTGGTGACCACGACGCCGTTCTTGACGCTCTCCTTGATGCCGTAGCGGCGCCGCGCCTCGTCGTTGAGGCCGGAGAGGTTGAGGCCGAGGATCTGGCGATTGACCGATTCCGGTTCCGGCTGCTTGACGTTGGCGACCTGGGTCTTCTCGCCGTCCTCCAGGCGACCGAGCAGAACCGCCTTCGTCTGCTCCTCGCCCTTGCGCACGATCTGAATGTCCACGGTCTTGCCGACCGGGGTCGCGGCGACGATGCGCGGCAGCTCGCTCGACGACTTCACCGGCACGCCGTTGAACTTGACGATGACGTCACCGACTTCGAGCCCCGCGGTCTTGGCCGGGCCCTTCTCATCGACACCGGCCACGAGCGCGCCCTTGGCGCCGCCCTTCAGGCCGAGCGCTTCGGCGGTCGCCTCATCGACGTTCTGGATGCGCACGCCGAGCCAGCCGCGACGGACCTCGCCGAACTGCCGGAGTTGATCGACAACCTGGCTTGCCGTCCCCGAGGGAACCGCGAAGCCGATGCCGACCGAGCCGCCGGAAGGTGACAGGATCGCGGTGTTGATGCCGATCACCTCGCCGTCCATGTTGAACAGCGGGCCGCCGGAATTGCCCTTGTTGATGGCCGCATCGGTCTGGATGTAGTTGTCGTAGGGGCCGGACTCGATGTTGCGGCCCCGGGCCGAGACGATGCCGGCGGAGACCGAGCCGCCGAGGCCGAACGGGTTGCCGATCGCCATCACCCAATCACCTGGGCGCATCTTGTCGGAATCGCCGAAGGGCACGGCCCTGAGCGGGCGCTCGGCCGTCGGCTTCACCCGCAGAAGGGCGAGGTCGATCTTCGGATCCTTGCCGATGATCTCCGCCTTCAGCTTGGTGCCGTCGCTCAGGATGACCTGGATGTCGTTGGCGTCGCCGATGACGTGGTTGTTCGTCACCACGATGCCCGAGGCGTCGATGATGAAGCCGGAGCCGAGCGAATTCGACTTGCGCGTCGGTCCGCGCGGGCTGTCCTCGTCACCCTTCGGCGTCCCTTGGCCACGCCGCTTGAAGAACTCCTCGAAGAGATCCTCGAACGGGGTGCCCTGCGGAAGTTGCGGCATGGTCCGGCCGCCGCGGTTGCTGGCTTCGACCGTCGTCGAGGCCGAGATGTTCACCACCGCATCGGTCACCTTGTCGGCGAGGTCGGCGAGCGATTCCGGGCCGCGGGCGAAGGCGGGGATCGGCAGGGCGGTGACCGTGACGGTGACGCCCAGCACCGCGGCGGCCAGGGCCGATGAGGCGCGCCGGGCAAACGACGGCGTTCGACCCCGGACGGCGTTCGCGGCGAGTCTCATGGACGTTTCCTCAAGCTCTGAGAGTGCCTGTTTCAGGCCGGTTGTGTGCCTCACGAAACGCCCGATCCCCGATCGTTTCCCCTTCGGTCAGAGCTGAGCGGCGGGCGTTTGGTGAGAGACACCTATAAATTCAGCGGCCGGCACCCCGATCAAGGGTGCCGGCCGCGATGGTCGTATCGGTCGCAGATCGTTCAGCGCACCGTGCCTGTGGTGGCGCCGGCGCCAGACGCCGTCGGCTCGGCGCCGCCGTTGCGGGCACCCTGCGGCCGGCGCCCCTGCGGATCGTTGAAGAAGCGGAAGAAGTCCGAGTTCGGACTCACCACGAGCCGGGTGTCCTGCCCCTTCAGCGCCTGCTCGTAAGCCTGCATCGAGCGGTAGAAGGCGAAGAAGTTGGCATCCTGGCTGAACGCCTCGGCGAGGATGCGGTTTCTCTCCGCGTCGCCCTCACCGCGCAGTTCTTCCTGCTTCTGATTGGCCTCTGCCAGGATCACGACGACGTCGCGGTCGGCCTTGGCGCGGATCAGCGTCGCCGCCTGATCGCCGTTGGCGCGAATGTCGGTCGCCTCCTTCTTCCGCTCCGACGTCATGCGATCGTAGACCGCTTGGCTGTTTTTGGCGGGAAGGTCGACACGGGTCATGCGCAGATCGACGATTTCGATGCCGAGACTCTTGGCCTGCTTGTTCACGTCCTCCTGGATCGTGTTCATCAGCTCGGCGCGCTCGGTCCGCACGATGGCGTCACGGCTGGTCCGGGCCAGGACGTTGCGGAGCGCAGAGTTGGTGAAGCTCGCCAGACGCTGGTTGGCCAGGGCGATCGTCCCCGCCGCCTGGTAGAACTTGAGCGGATCGATGATCCGGTAGCGGACGAAGGCGTCCACTTCGAGGTTCTGCCGGTCGGCGGTGAGCAGGGTCTGAACCGGAAGGTCGAGATCCAGCACCCGCTTGTCGAACAGGACGACACTGTCGGTGAACGGCACCTTGAAGTACAGGCCGGGCTTGTTCTGGCCGACGGGGTTCAGCACGTCGCGCACGCGGCCGAGCTGAAGTACGAGCGCCTGCTGCATCTGCCCGACGGTGAAGACGGAGGCGTAGAGGCCGATCGCGGCTGCCGCCGCGAGGATGACCAGGCCGGTCCGAATGGCTGGATTGTTCATCGGCCCGTCGCTCCGTTCGTCTGCGTCCGCCCATTCTCCATCAGAGGCAGCACCGGCAGCACGCCCGCAGCGTTGGCACCGGCCACGCCCCCGTTCTGATCGATGATGACCTTGTTCACGGAGCCGAGCACGCGCTCCATCGTCTCGAGGAAGATCCGCTCGCGGATGACCTCGGGCGCGACCTTGTAGGAGTCGTAGACCTGACGGAAGCGCGACGCCTGACCGGTCGCCTCCGAGGTCGCCTGGGACTTGTAGGCCTCGGCCGCCTGCATAACCTTGCTGGCATTGCCTCGGGCTTCCGGCGTCACGCGGCTGGCATAGGTCTCGGCCTCGTTACGTACCTGCTGTGCGTATTGCTGCGCTGCGTTCACATCGATGAAGGCGGGCCGCACCTCCGGGGGAGGGGTGACGCTGGTGAGCTGCACGACCTCGATCCGCACGCCCGCGCCGTACTCGTCGAGGGCACTCTGGACGATCTCCTTGACCTCCTGAGCGATGCTGGACTGCTCGTTGGTCAGGATCGCCTGGATGTTGCGGCGGCCGATCACCTCGCGCATTGCGCTTTCGGCGATGGCCTTGATCGTCCCATCCGGGTTGGCGAGGTTGAAGACGTAGTCCTCCGCCTTGAGCGGGTTGACGCGCCACTGCACCTCGAAATCGATATCGACGATGTTTTCGTCACCGGTGAGCATCAGGCTCTCTTCCGGCACGTCGCGCTGACGCGTCGTGTTGCCGGCGGCCATGTAGCCGATCGGAATCGAGTTCACGATGCCGACGTTGGGCTTCTGCACGGAGCCGATCGGATAGGGGAAGTTGTAGCGCAGGCCCTCGCCGGACTGGCTGGTGTAGCGTCCGAAGACCGTGTTGATGCCGACTTCGTTCGGCTTCACGATGTAGAACCCGGTCAGCAGCCACGCGCTGAGCACCAAGCCTGCCGCGACGAGGATTCCCTTGCCGCCGCCGAAGCCTCCGCCCGGCATGACGCCGCGGAGTCGATCCTGGCCGCGCCGGAGCAGATCCTCGAGATCCGGGGGCGTCTTGCCGCCACCCCCGCCACCCCAGGGGCCGCCGCCGTTACCGCCGCCGCCGCCGCCGGGACGGCCCCAGGGACCACCTCCGCCGCCGCTCTGATTGCTCCAAGGCATTCTCGACGTGAACTCCTGCTGAAGCCGGTCCCCGCGGATGCGGATGACCCTTGCCCTAAACTCGATCCGTCGCCCCGTTATGGGGCGGGAAAAGCCGGTTTTCCCAAGCGCCAGAACGCGTTTGCGGTGCCGCGCGGACGCTGCGCACCTGAGTGGCGCCGCGCAGTCCTGTCAAGGCTGGCAGGTGGGCCCACACCGCGTCAACCGCAACGGTCGTTCGTGCCACGAAACTCTTTCCGCCCCTGCGGCCAAAGCGCCTGATGGTGGGTCAACGGCTGCCCGACCGTTCCAAGTCCACGAATTGAAACGCGAACTCGTCGCGCTCGCCGGGGCCGTGCGCCTCGCGCAGCGTCTCACGGAAGAGATCCCGGTCGAAAGGCGGAAAGTACGCATCGCCCTCCGGCGCCGCATCGACTTCGGTGAGATGCAGCCGGTCGGCATGGGGCAGGGCGAGCCGGTAGATCTCGGCGCCGCCCACCACCATCAGCTCGTCGCCTCCGGCCGCGGCAAGTGCCTCGTCCCAGTCGCGCACGACGGTGGCGTCGGGAAGGGCGAGGGTGCGATCGCGGGTGATGACCAGACTGCGCCGTCCGGGCAAGGGGCGGCCGATCGAATCCCAGGTCTTGCGCCCCATCAGGATCGGCTTGCCCATGGTGAGCGCCTTGAAGCGCTTGAGGTCGCTCGAGAGCCGCCAAACGAGGCTGTTATCGCGGCCGATCACGCCGTTGCGGGCGACCGCCGCGATCAGGGAGATGCGGGGTCGATCCATCACACCGCCACCGGCGCCTTGATCGCGGGATGCGGTTCGTAGCCTTCGATCACGATGTCCTCGAAGCGGAAGTCGAACAGAGAGCGCACCTCCGGGTTCAACCGCAGCCGGGGCAGGGCGCGCGGTTCGCGCGAGAGCTGGAGGCGGGTCTGCTCCAGATGGTTGGCGTAGAGATGCGCATCACCGAAGGTGTGGACGAAGTCGCCGGCCTTGAGCCCCGTCACCTGCGCCATCATCGCGGTGAGCAGGGCGTAGCTCGCGATGTTGAACGGCACGCCGAGGAAGGCGTCGGCCGAGCGCTGATAGAGCTGGCAGGAGAGGCGCCCGTCCGCCACGTAGAACTGGAACAGGCAATGGCAGGGGGCGAGCGCCATCCGGTCGAGGTCGGCCGGATTCCAGGCCGAGACGATCAGGCGGCGCGAATCCGGGTTTCGGGCGATCTCGTCGAGAATCCAGGCGATCTGATCGACGGTGCCGCCGTCGGGCTTGGCCCAGGAGCGCCACTGCTTGCCGTAGACAGGGCCGAGATCGCCGTTCGCGTCGGCCCACTCGTCCCAGATCGTGACGCCGTTCGCCTTGAGGTAGGCGACGTTGGTGTCGCCCTTCAGGAACCACAGCAATTCGTGAATGATCGAGCGCAGGTGGAGCTGCTTCGTCGTCACCAGGGGAAAGCCGTCCGCCAGATCGAACCGCATCTGGTGGCCAAACACCGAGAGCGTGCCCGTGCCGGTGCGGTCCTCCTTGCGGACGCCCTCTGACAGGATGCGGGTGAGCAGATCGTGATAGGCGCGCATGGCCCCTCAGGTCTGGCAACTGCCCCGGCGGATGTCGAGTCGGGCCTGCCCGCCGTCCCGCCTTTCCCCTTGTCTTGGTTACGCGGGATCGAGGGCTATCGCAGGAGGCTCGGCCCGAGCTGGTAGGCCAGCAGACAGAAATTGCTCCAACCGTGGAGCAGGATGCAGGGCCAGAGCCGGCCGGTGCGCCAGCGAAGCCAGCCGAGGGTGAGCGCCAGCGGCAGCAGGGTGAGCGGCCGGGCGAGCGCGCTCTTCGCGCCCGGATCGAGGGAGACATGGGCGAGACAGAATAGGAGTGCGGTCGCCACGATTGTTCCCGCCGGTCCGAGGAAGGTGTTAGCCTGGGCGAAGGTCTCGCCCCGCAGCAGCAACTCCTCCGCGACAGGGGCCAGCACCACGACGAAGGCGAACCACAGGCCGAGCATCACCGGGCTCAGGAAGGGCGACAGGCGCACCCCGCTGCCGAAGCTCATCTGAAGTGCCGCCGCCGTGGTCGTCACCCAGGCGATGTGGATCAGGGGCCAGAGGGGAAACAGCAACCAGAGCCGCCGCATCGGTCGGCGTGGTTCGAGGGGGCGGGTCAGTCCGAGCCGCTGGCGCCACGCGCCGCCGCCGGCCCAGGCGGCGAGCCCGATCACGAGCCCGGCCATCAGCACCTGCCGCAGGGCGTCCATCATGACGCCGCGTCCCGTCACCTCCGACAAGGGCAGGCGCGGACGCGCGGCGGCGCTCGTGAGGGGGTCGATGCCGAGCCGCAGGTCGCCGCCGACGCGCACGATGAGGATGGCAAGCCCGCTCGCGAGAAGCAGGATGGCGAGCGGGACCGCGATAAGCAGCAGCACCCGACCGAACCATGAAGCCCCTGCCGCGAGCGGGGCGAGCGGCGGCTTCGACGGGCGCGCGTCGGCGGTGGCGGGCGGCATATCAGCCACGCTCGCAACGCGGAGCGGGTCTGAGCGCAGATCGCTCTTCAAAACCGCCGTCGGCCTCTCTATATTCGCTTTGCCGGTCGCAAGGCCGGCTATGGCGATAAACGTTCTTCGAAATAAACCTATCGGACCCGGGGGCGGTACCCGGCGCCTCCACCCGAACCCAGGACCGATGGCCGCACGGCCTCAGCGTGTTGGGTTCCGGCGGGGGCGAAATAGGATCGACGAGGGCGTAAAGGGAGCACTTTCGCTCGGCATGGTTCCGCCGTTATCGGGCCTTTGCAATAGTTGCCAACGACAACTTTGCTCCGGTGGCTGTCGCCGCGTAAGCGGTGCCAAAAACCGACCTAAAGTCCTAGCGGGTAGCACCGCATAGGCGGGGTTCGGAGGTACCTGGCAACAGAAACCTCCACTCAATTTCCACGACCCGGCGCAGCCCAATCCCGGCCGTGACCGGTGAAGCGAGCGCCGATGGCCGAAGATCTGATCCGTTACGATCTCCTGGTTCAGGACGCCCTGCGCGGTGTCGTGCGCAAGGTGCTGACCGACGCCGCGCGTGAAGGGCTGTCGGGCGAGCATCACTTCTACATTTCGTTCCGCACCGAGGCGCCGGGCGTGCGCATGTCGCAGCGCCTGCGCGAGAAGTACCCGCAGGACATGACGATCGTCCTGCAGCACCAGTTCTGGGATCTCGGCGTGACCGAGCACAGCTTCGAGGTCGGGCTGTCCTTTTCAGGCGTGCCGGAGCGCCTGCTGATCCCGTTCGACGCCCTGTCCGGCTTCTTCGATCCGTCGGTTCAGTTCGGCCTCAAGTTCGATCTCAACGAGGGTGCCGAGGGCGATCAGGCGGAGGAGGCCCGGCCGAGTGCTCCTGTGAAGGCCGGTCCGCGCGGGGCAGGCTCAGAGCCCGCCGAGATCAAGCCGAAGAGCACGGGTCTCGCCACGGTGCAGAATGGTCCGAAGATCGTTCCGGCCCTTCCTGCCGCGGGTAAGTTAAAGACGGATCTCAAGCCGGACAACAAGCCCGAGGACGGCAGCGAGGCCAAGCCCGAGGCTGCCGAGAAGACCGAGCGCGACGGCACCGCCGAGGTCGTCAGTCTCGACGCCTTCCGCAAGAAGAACTGATTTTTCCCGCGACCGCCCCTCCATGGGGGCGGTCCTGCGCGTCAGGCGCGCCGCTGCGCCAGCATCCGCAGCCCATCCTTCGGCCGCAGCGTCACGCGGTGGAGCGGCGTGACCGGCGGGTGATCCACGGGCAATGTGAGACGCACGGCGCGCGCCACATGGGCGAGCACCAGCGTCGCCTCCTGCACCGAAAAGCTCTGGCCGATGCAGACCCGCGGGCCTGCCCCGAACGGCAGGTAAGCGAATCGCTCGACGCGGTCGCGCCGCTCCCCGAGGAAGCGCTCGGGGATGAAGGCGTCCGGCTCGTCCCACAGCTTGCGGTGCCGGTGCATCACCCAGGGCGCGATGATGACGGTCGAGTTGCGGGGAATCTTTACCCGCCCGATCCGGTCCTCGCGGAGCGCTTGGCGGCTGAGGAACGGCACCGGCGGGAACAGCCGCATCGTCTCCTCCATCACCGCCTTGGTGAAGGGCAACCGGTCGAGTTGCAACGCGCCGTCCTCGCCTGCGGCGCCATCGACCTCCGCCTCGACGCGCTCACGCGCCGCCTCGTCCTGGGAAAGGCAATAGAGCGCCCAGGTCAGGGCGTTGGCCGTTGTCTCGTGGCCAGCGGCGATGAAGGTGACGATGTTGGCTTTCACCTCGAGGTCGGTGAGGCCGCGACCGGTCTCCGGATCCTGAGCCGCGAGCAGCAGCGTCATCAGATCATGAGGCGCTTCGCCGCGGGCGAGCGCTGCCTTGCGCTCGTCGAGGAGCGTATCGACCACCTCGGCGAAGAACCGTAGCGCCGGCCGGGCCCGCAGGCGGCCGAGCCGCGGCACGAAGGCGGGGAAGCCGAACACGTCGAGCGGGTCGATCGGCCCGATCGATTCGAGCAGCCGGGTGATGGCGCGCCCGAGCGCATCGGGATCGCCGGGCAAACCCTGCGTAAAGATCGTCCGCTCCAGCACGTCGAGCGTGGCGCGGGTCATCTCGAGCGCGACATCGACCGTGGCACCGTCGCGCCGGGCCAGCCGCCGGCCGAGCCGCGCCCCGGCGGCATCCATCTGCGCGACGAAACCGGCGACGTGGCGCGCCGAGAAGATCGGCGCCAGCGTGCGCCGCTGCAGCCGCCATTCGTCGCCCTCGGCCGTCAGCAGGCCGTCGCCGAGGCCGGGCGCCAGCACGCGCTTCTGCAGGTCGTCCTTGCGGTAGTAGGCGGCTCGCTCGACCAGCAGGTAGCGCACCAGGGCCGGATCGCTCACGACGGTGATGCGCCCCATCGCCGTCTCGCCCGCAACGACGAATTCCTCGAAATGCGCATCCATCCAGGTAGCGATCGGGTTCTCACGCACCTTCTTCAGGAAGGCGAAGAGACCGAGCGGCTGCGTGAGCGGTGGCGGCACCTTGGGCCGGAAGAGCGGCGTGGCCGTCGAAGGCGCGAGGGGCAGCGTATCCAGCATCGGCAGGCGAACAACCTCGGCGGTAACGGAGTGCGCGATGCGTCATCCCCCATTCCGGGCCGGCATCGCGCTTGTCATCGTGCTTCGTTAAGTAGGGCCGCATCCGAGCCAACGAAGAGGCCACGATGTCGCCGCACGAGAACCCTTCCGTCGAGACGCGCACCGAGTCCGACACCTTCGGCCCGATCGAGGTGCCCGCCCACCGCTACTGGGGCGCCCAGACGCAGCGCTCGATCCAGAACTTCAAGATCGGCACCGAGCGCCAGCCGGCGCCGCTCGTGCACGCGCTCGGCATCGTCAAGCAGGCCGCCGCGCTGGTGAACAAGGATCTCGGTGGCCTCGACCCGAAGGTCGCCGACGCGATCGCCGAATCCGCTGCCGAAGTCGTCGCCGGACGGCACGACGACGAGTTCCCGCTGGTGGTGTGGCAGACGGGCTCGGGCACGCAGTCCAACATGAACGCCAACGAGGTGATTGCGAGCCTCGCCAACGAGCGGCTCGGGGGCAAGCGCGGCGGCAAGTCGCCGGTCCACCCCAATGACCATTGCAACCGCGGCCAGTCCTCGAACGACACCTTCCCCACCGCCATGCACATCGCGGTCGCCCGCGAGGTTCGGGAGCGGCTGCTGCCGGCGCTCTCCCACCTTCACACCGCGCTCGACGCCAAGGCGAAGGAGTTCGAGAGCATCGTCAAGATCGGCCGCACCCACCTTCAGGATGCGACGCCGGTCTCGCTCGGCCAGGAATTCTCCGGCTACGCCGCGCAGGTCGCTCTCGGCGGCGCGCGCATCGCCGCCACGCTCCCCGGCGTCCTGGCCCTGGCCCAGGGCGGCACGGCCGTCGGCACCGGCCTCAACGCGCATCCGGAATTCGCGGATCGCTTCGCGGCCAAGGTCGCGGAACTGACCGGGCTGCCCTTCACCTCGGCCGAAAACAAGTTCGAGGCGCTCGCCACCCACGACGCGCTCGTCTTCCTCCAGGGCGCACTGACGGCTCTGGCCTCGGGCCTGTTCAAGATCGCCAACGACATCCGCCTGCTCGGCTCGGGCCCGCGCTCGGGCCTCGGCGAATTGTCGCTGCCGGAGAACGAGCCCGGCTCCTCGATCATGCCGGGCAAGGTCAACCCGACCCAGTGCGAGGCGCTGACGATGGTCTGCGCGCAGGTGGTCGGCAACGGCACCACGGTGAGCTTTGCCGGCTCACAGGGACATTTCGAGCTCAACGTCTTCAAGCCGGTGATCGCCAACGCGGTGCTGCAATCGGTGCGAATCCTGGCCGACGCCTCGGTCAGCTTCACCGACAATTGCGTCGTCGGCATCAAGGCCAACACTGACCGAATCAGCGACCTGATGAGCCGCTCGCTCATGCTGGTGACCGCACTCGCCCCGTCGATCGGCTACGACAAGGCTGCCGAGATCGCCAAGACCGCGCACAAGAACGGCACCACCCTCAAGGAGGAGGCGCTGCGGCTCGGCTACGTCACGGACGAGGAGTTCGAGCGGGTTGTGCGCCCCGAAACCATGCTGGCGCCGAGCGCGGAATAAGCGCTAGGTTCGCTTCCCGGCGCGGACCTTCCGCGCCGGGTCGTCCGGAGGGCTGACACGGTGGCCGAGATCATCAACCTGCGCCAGGTGCGCAAGGACCGTGAGAAGGCGGCGAAAGAGGCCAAGGCCGCGGAGAACCGCATCCTGTTCGGCCGGCCGAAAAAGGCGAAGACGCTGGCCGAGACGCGCAAGGCGATCGAGCAGTCCCGCCACGAGGGCCACCGCCTCGCCGATCCCGACAAGGAATGACGCGCGCGCCTCTGCGGGAGAACGCGAAACGCTCCGTCATGATCGCAGGCCACCGCACCAGCGTTTCGCTGGAAGCGGAGTTTTGGGGCGCACTTCAAGAGATCGCGCAGGGGCGCGGACAATCGGTGCAGGCGCTGATCGGCGCCATCGATTCCGAGCGCGGCGCGCGCAACCTGTCTTCGGCCATCCGGGTGTTCGTGCTCCACGCGATGAAGGACCGCTCGGCGACCGTCATCGCCGAAGGCGGCGATACATCAGCCGATCCTCGTCTGTCTCCGGAATGACAAGCCGTTTCTTCGTCGTCACCGGCGGTCCCGGCTCCGGCAAGACCTCGCTCGTTAAAGCCCTGGCGGATGACGGCCTTGCCCATGTTCCTGAGGCGGGCAGGGCGATCATCCGGGATCAGGTCGCCATCGGCGGCACGGCCCTGCCCTGGGCCGACCGCTCGGCCTTCGCCGAGCACATGTTCCGGCGCGACCTCGACGCCTACCGCGCAGCTGGCGCGCTTCGGGGGCCTGTCCTGTTCGACCGTGGGCTCCCGGACGTGATCGGTTACCTCACGCTCTGCGGCCTTCCGGTCCCGCCCGTGATGAGAGAAGCCGCCGAGCGGTGCCGCTATCATCGCCGTGTCTTCCTCGCGCCCTTCTGGCCAGACATCTTTTCGCAGGACAACGAGCGTCGGCAATCCGCCGAGGAGGCGGAGGCCACGGGTCACACGATGGCGCGGATCTACACAGAACTCGGCTACGAACTGGTGACCCTACCTCTCGCACGGATCGCCGAGCGCATCGCCTTCGTTCGAAACGCGATCGACCGGCCGGCCTGAGTCCGAGCGCTACAGCGCCCCCTCCCTGATCGCGCCGGGATCGGCCAAGGCGTGCAGGAGGCCGGCGGCGGAGTGGGCGAAGCGTAGGGTGACGGACTTGCGCCGGGCCGGGCTCAGCGGATGCTCCGGCGGCTCGCGCAGGATCGCGGCGCCGAAGGAATCGGCGACGATGAGGCCGCATTCCTCCGGGATCAGCGACTCCGGCACGGTTTCGGGGATCGCGAAGAAGAAGCGGTCGCAATAGTCGCGGTAATCCGGCCATTTCCGGTCGGCGCGAAAGTCGGCGACGCTCGACTTGATCTCGACGATGGTGAGGCGGCCCGCGCCGCAGAGCGCGATCACGTCGGCCCGGCGCCCGTTGGCGAGCGAGAATTCCGGCAGGCTCACGCAGCCCATCTCGGCAAGCAGGCGCCGCACGCCGCGCTGGATGTTCAGCGCGGTCGGCGACTGGCGCCGGTCGGGCGGAAGAACGATGTGGGCGAGGGCTGTGGACATGCCGGGCTGCTGGCTTGCGGATGCGGCCGAATCGAGTCCGCGCATCCTGCCAGTGGGATCACGTCGGTGTCACCGGCCGCTTTGCCGCACGGCCAAAGCCGCCCGGATCGCTGCGAACCCGTCCGTCAGCGCCGCCGGGCCCGGCTGGAGGATCAGCGGCGACTTGATCTCGTGGATGCGCCCCTCCGCAACGGCGGGAATGGCGTCCCAGCCCGGCCGAGCGCGGATGCGCTCCATGTTGACGCGCTTGCCGCACCAGGAGGCGAGAATCACGTCGGGCGCGGCCGCGATCACCTGATCCGCGGTGACGATCCGGTCCTTGGCTGCCTGGGCGCGGCTCAAATCCGGAAACACGTCCTGCCCGCCGGCATAACCGATCAGGTCGGAGACCCAGCCGATGCCGGAGATCATCGGCTCGTCCCACTCCTCGAAATAGACCTTCGGCCGTCCGCGCCCCGCGTTCTCGGCGGCGACCTCCGCGAGATGCGCCTCGTAGGACCGCGCCAGCGCCTCGGCACGCTCCGCCGCGCCGACGAGGGCGCCGACGGTGCGGATCATCGCAAGGCAGCCGGCGACATCGCGCTGGTTGAACAGGTGGACCGCGACGCCGGCGCGGGCGAGGCTGGCGACGATCTCGGCCTGGAGGTCGGAAAAGGCGAGAACGAGGTCTGGTTCGAGGGCGAGAATCTTCGGCAGGTCGGCACTGGTGAAGGCCGAGACACGCGGCTTCTCCCGGCGCACCTGCGGCGGGCGCACGGCGTAGCCCGAGACGCCGACGATGCGGCGATCCTCGCCCAGCAGATAAAGTGTCTCGACGGTCTCCTCGGTGAGGCAGACGATGCGTTCGGGCGGGAAGCGTCGCATGGCGCGTCAGTAATGCAGCCATGTCAGCAGGCCCGCGCCGGGGGCGAGCAGCACGAAGGCCCAGACGAAGGCCGAACTCCAATTCGCGAGCTGGAACGGGATGCGGGCGAGGCCGAAACTCCCCGCGACCAGCGGCACCACCGCCCGCGCCGGGCCGATGAAGCGGCCGATGACGATCGCTCCCGCCCCCCAACGGCGCAGGAAGGCTTCGGCCTTGGCCGTCATTTCTGGGTGCCGGCTCATCGGCCAGAGGCGCTTGATTCCGTCCTTGTAGTAGAAGCCGACCTCGTAGGAGACCCAATCCCCCAGTCCCGCGCCGATGCCGGCCCCGATGACCAGGGGCCAGAACGGGAGGCCGCTGCTGCCGATCAGGGCGCCGATGCCGAGCAGGATCGCCGTGGCCGGCACCAGCAGCGACAGAACGGCCAGCGATTCGCAGAAGGCGATCACCCCCGTCACGACAGGAGCCCAGGCCTTGTAGGTTTCGAGGAAGGTGAGGATGGACTGGCGGGCGGCGTCGAAATCCATACTCACTCCGGAAGATTGGCCCTGTTCGGCCGAGCCGTAACGCGCTGCCGCACCGATCGGATGCGCGCAGAGTCCCGCTGGGTTATCAGGTTTCAGGAGCGGATACCGGAGCACCATGAAGGTTCTGTCGATCCAGTCGCATGTCGCCTACGGCCATGTGGGCAATTCGTCCGCCGTGTTCCCGATGCAGCGGCTCGGGGTCGAGGTCTGGCCGGTGCACACGGTGCAGTTCTCCAACCATACCGGCTACGGGCAATGGCGCGGGCGCGTCTTCGACGGGCCGGCGGTGGAGGAGGTGGTGCAGGGCGTCGCCGAGCGCGGCGCGTTGAAGGAATGCGACGCGGTGCTCTCCGGCTATATGGGCTCGGCCGATATCGGCACCGCGATCCTGCGGACGGTCGCCGCCGTGCGGGCGGCCAACCGCGCGGCGCTCTATTGCTGCGATCCGGTGATCGGCGACACCTATTCCGGCGTCTATGTCCGCCCCGGCATCGCCGACTTCATGCGCTCGCAGGCCGTTCCGGCGGCCGACATCCTCACCCCGAATCAGTTCGAACTCGATCTCATCTCGGATGCGCCGAGCGACACGCTGGAGGCGGCCAAACGCGCGGCTGCCTCGGTGCAGGCGCTCGGGCCCCGCGTCCTGCTCGTCACCTCGCTCGTCACTGCCGAAACGCCGCCGGACGCAATCGACATGATGGCGGCCGAGGGCGGCTCGTTCTGGCGGGTGCGCACGCCCCGCCTCGACCTGAAAGCGGTCTCGGGCGCGGGCGATGCGGTCGCAGCGCTCTATCTCGTGCATTACCTGCGCACCGGCTCGGCGGCCCTGGCGCTCGGCATGGCGGCGGCCTCGATCCACGGCCTGCTACGCCGGACCGCGGAGGCCGGTTCGGAAGAGCTGCTGACCGTTGAGGCGCAGGAAGAATTCGTCGCGCCGAGCGCGGCCTTCCCCGTCGAGATCGTCTGAATCTTCAAAAAGGAGTCATGATGCCGGACCGCCGCTTCGCCACCCTCGACGTGTTCACCGACACGCCGCTGGCCGGAAATCCGCTCGCGGTGGTGCTCGACAGCGAGGGGCTCAGCGCCGAGGCGATGCAGGCGATCGCCGGCGAGTTCAACCTGTCGGAAACGGTGTTCGTCCTGCCGCCGGCCGAGCCGCGCCACCGGGCCCGTCTGCGCATCTTCACGCCGGCCCGCGAACTGCCCTTCGCCGGCCATCCGACCGTCGGCACCGCGGTGCTGCTCGTTCTCCGCGACCGGGCCGAGCGGCAGGCGGTGGCGCTGGCGGATGCCGCTGCCTTCGGCATCGAGGAAGAGATCGGCATCGTCTCCTGCGTGGTCGAGGCGGCGGAGGATGGTAAAAGCGGCCGTGCGCGCTTCAAGCTGCCGGTTCTGCCGACCTATCTCGGCGAGGCCCCGGCCAACGATGCCCTGGCGGCCGCCCTGGGACTGAAGCCTGGTGATCTCGGCTTCCACCGCCATCAGCCGAGTCGCCACGGGGCCGGCCCCGCCTTCACCTTCGTGCCGCTGGCCTCCGGCGAGGCGCTGGCGCAGGCCCGGCTCGATACTGCCCGGTTCGAGCGCTTGTTCCGACATGCCGAGCCCGACGCGCTCTACCTCTACGCCGTTGACGCGGAGGGCCTTGGGCAGAGCTATCAAGCGCGGATGTTCGCGCCCCATCTCGGCGTCGCGGAAGACCCGGCGACGGGCAGCGCCGCGGCGGCCTTCGCCGGCGTGTTGATGCAGTTCGAGCCGCTGGGCGAGGGCACCCACGACGTGACCATCCGCCAGGGCGTCGCCATGGGGCGGCCGAGCACGATCGACCTTCAGGTCGTCATCGCGGAGGGCGCCCTGCGTTCCGTCGAGATCGGCGGGCAGGCCGTGGTGGTCAGCGAGGGCGTGCTGCGTGTCGATTGAGATCGCGGGCGAGGCCGCACCCGGTTTCAGCCTCACGCCGCTGGAGCGGGTCTCGGCGCGGCGCGTCGAGCACGATTGGGCCTGGGCGCGTGACAACGCCGAGGCGATCGACCGCAACTGGGAGCGCCGACGGGTGGACACCCCGGGCCTGTTCGACGGGCCGGTCTATCTCGCCAGCGGCTGCACTCTCGCGGACGGCGCCTGCGAGGCGAGCCTGTTCGAGGTGCGCTACTCGCGCTTCCTCGCCTTCCGCGATGCGGGCGTGCCCGACGCGCTTGTGGCCAACGCCTTCGCGGCGATCGTTCCGCACAGCCGTGACGGGGCGGTCCTGCTCGGCGTGATGGGCGCCCACACCGCCAATGCCGGCCAGATCTACTTCCCCTGCGGTACGCCCGATCCCGGCGACCTGCGCGACGACGGCACGGTCGATCTCGCGGGCAGCGCCGCGCGCGAGCTTTTGGAGGAAACCGGCCTGACGCTTCCCGAGGGGGCGGCGGAGGAATGGGTGCTGCTGCGCGGCGACGGCCAACTCGCCTTCCTGCGCCCGGTCCAGTTCGACGGCTCGGCCGAGACGCTGAAGACCCGGATCGAAGCGCATCGCGGCCACGAGGACGAGCCGGAACTCGCCCGCAGCGTTATCGCCCGTTCGCGCGCCGACATCGACGCCGCCCGGATGCCGGGCTTCGTTCAGGCCTATCTCGCAAGCATCTTTCCCGCCTGAAAGCACGGCTTTTACCGGTAGCCGTAACGCGCCTTGGCCGCCGCGAGCAGGCTCGTCGCCTCGCCCTCGCGGCCGGCGGCACAGGCACCCGCCGCCTTGTCCAGGTCGGCGCTGAAGCGCGTGCCGACGGCCGCGGACAAATCGCCGGTCTTCACGTCGCCCGTAACGATGGCCTGAGTCCGGGCGATGGTCGGGCCGCAACCGGCGCCGGTTGGCAGAGCGGTGACAGCCGGTGCCGCGGCTACGGCCGCGACCGGAGGCGGCGCGCTCGACTGGCAGGCACTCAAGGCGCAGCCGAGGAGGAGGAGGGAGATGGCACGGGGAAGCGGCGCGGGCACGACGGGTCTCTCCGGTTGCGAGAGCAGGTTCGCTGCAGCCAAGCTTGGCTGGCGGTTTGTGCCCTTCGGGCATGGGCCGGTCAATCGTCGGACAGACGCGGTACAGTGCCATTTGTCCGAAGCCGCTTGCGCGGCTTCACGGCGCGAAGAGCGCCGCGCGGAGCGGGCTCTTCGGGGCGTGAGCCCCGGACAGTATCGAGCGGAGCGGAAGCATAAGCCCGCGGAGGCCGGCGCCGGCGACCGAGGCCCGCAGAGAATTCAGGGCGATCGCTTGCAAGCGATCCCCTGGCATGTGCTTGTCACGATCCCCGCCAATCGGTACATACCGCCACCCTGGTCTCGTGACGGTCTTACCGCGAGTCAGCCTCTTGAGGAGAATCGAGCGTGGCCCCTGGCCGCCCTGCGCAGACGAACGATGGCGCCGCTCTCGCGGCCGCTTCGTCGTGCGCGCTCATTCTCGTAGGCCTGCTTCTTAGCCGCCCCTGAGGGCCGTCCGGGCGTGATCGCCTGGGCTCTCAGGGGACGCCGCCCATCGACCGGAAGACAGGCTTTTTTCGGCGCCGCTCCCACAGTGTCGAGCGCGCCGGCTGCGAGGAACGAAGACCCATGGCGAACACCACTCAGAGCGCGAAGGACCGCGTCGTCATCTTCGACACGACGTTGCGCGACGGCGAGCAATGCCCCGGCGCCACCATGACGCTCGACGAGAAGCTGGCGGTGGCCGAACTGCTCGACGGCATGGGCGTCGACATCATCGAGGCGGGCTTCCCCATCGCCTCGAACGGCGACTTCGAGGCCGTCTGCGAGATCGCGCGGCGCACCAAGCGGGCGACCGTGGCCGGCCTTGCCCGTGCCATACCCGCCGACATCGCCCGGGCCGGCGAGGCGGTGCGGCACGCCGAGCGCGGCCGCATCCACACTTTCGTCTCGACCTCGGCGATCCACCTCGCCCACCAGATGCGCAAGACGCAGGATGAGGTGATCGAGATCATCCTCAAGACCGTGGCCCAGGCCCGTGACCTCGTCGAGGACGTGGAGTGGTCGGCCATGGACGCGACCCGTACCGACATCGACTACCTCTGCCGCTGTGTGGAGGCGGCGATCCGCTCGGGCGCCACCACCATCAACCTGCCCGACACGGTGGGTTACGCCACGCCGCAGGAATACGGCGCGATGTTCCGCCAAGTCCGCGAGCGCGTCCCGAACGCCGACAAGGCGATCTTCTCCGTGCATTGCCACAACGATCTCGGGCTGGCGGTGGCGAACTCCCTCGCCGGCCTGGAGGGCGGAGCCCGGCAGATCGAGTGTACGGTCAACGGCATCGGCGAGCGCGCCGGCAATGCGGCGCTCGAAGAGATCGTCATGGCGATCCGCACCCGCGCCGACGTGATGCCCTACGACACCGGCATCGACTCGACGATGCTGACCCGCGCCTCGAAGCTCGTCAGCCACGCGGCGAACTTCCCCGTGCAGTACAACAAGGCCATCGTCGGCCGGAACGCCTTCGCCCACGAGAGCGGCATCCACCAGGACGGCATGCTCAAGCATTCCGAGACCTACGAGATCATGACCCCGGCCTCCGTCGGTCTCGCCAAGACCTCGCTGGTGATGGGTAAGCATTCGGGGCGCGCCGCGTTCAAGTCGAAACTCGGCGAACTCGGCATCTCGTTGTCCGACAACCAGTTCCAGGACGTGTTCGAGCGCTTCAAGGCGTTGGCCGACCGCAAGAAGCACGTCTACGACGAGGATATCGAGGCGCTGGTGGATGAGAAGCTCGCCACCGCCCACGACCGCATCAAGCTCGTCTCCCTGTCGGTGATCGCCGGCACGCGGGGCCCGCAGCGCGCGACGATGAAGATCGAGATGGACGGCCGCGTCTTTACCGCGGAGGCCGACGGCAATGGCCCGGTCGATGCGGTCTTCAACGCGATCCACGAGATCGTGCCGCACGACGCAGTGCTCGAACTCTATCAGGTCCACGCCGTGACCGAGGGAACCGACGCGCAGGCCGAAGTCTCGGTCCGCCTGAAGGCCGGGGAGCGCTCGGTCACGGCGCGGGGCGCCGACCCGGACACGCTGGTCGCCTCGGCCAAGGCGTATCTGTCGGCACTCAACAAGCTCTCGGCGGCCTCCGTGCGGCTGCACGCGCAGCACGCCGCGGTGGTGTAACCGGCGCTCGTCCCGCCCAATCCCCTCATCCTGAGGTGCCGCGAAGCGGCCTCGAAGGAGGGCTCCATAAGGCGTGCGATCCCTGGAAGCCTCCTTCGAGGCTCCGCTTCGCTCTGCACCTCAGGATGAGGGCGTGTTTTGGATGACCGGTCGAAGGGCCGGTCGGATTCGCAAAGTCCCGAAAGAATGCCTGCTTACCGCTCCCGCACCACCACACACGGCCGTAACATGGCCGGCGCCCGCGGCCTGTGGCGCGCCACGGGCATGAAGGATTCGGATTTCGGCAAGCCGATCATCGCGGTGGTGAATTCGTTCACGCAGTTCGTGCCCGGCCACGTCCACCTGAAGGATCTCGGTCAGCTCGTGGCCCGCGAGATCGAGCAGGCGGGCGGCGTCGCGAAGGAGTTCAACACCATCGCGGTCGATGACGGCATCGCCATGGGCCATGACGGGATGCTCTACTCGCTGCCGTCGCGCGAGCTGATCGCGGACTCGGTCGAGTACATGGTCAACGCGCATTGCGCCGACGCCATGGTCTGCATCTCGAATTGCGACAAGATCACCCCCGGCATGCTGATGGCGGCGCTCCGCCTCAACATCCCGGCGGTCTTCGTCTCCGGCGGGCCGATGGAGGCGGGCAAGGTCGTGATGAACGGCGTCACCCGCAAGTTCGACCTCGTCGACGCCATGGTGGCGGCGGCCGACGACCGGGTGTCGGACGAGGATGTGGCCGTCATCGAGCGCTCGGCCTGCCCGACCTGCGGCTCGTGCTCGGGCATGTTCACGGCCAATTCCATGAACTGCCTCACCGAGGCGCTGGGCCTCTCGTTGCCCGGCAACGGCTCGACGCTCGCGACTCACGCCGACCGCAAGCGCCTGTTCGTCGAGGCGGGCCACCTCATCGTCGATCTCGCCCGCCGCCACTACGAGCAGGACGACGCCAGCGTCCTGCCGCGTGCGATCGCGACGATGGCCGCCTTCGAGAACGCGATGACGCTCGACATCGCCATGGGCGGCTCGACCAACACGGTGCTGCACCTGCTCGCCGCCGCGCACGAGGGCGAGGTGCCCTTCACCATGGCCGATATCGACCGGCTGTCGCGCCGCGTTCCGGTGCTGTGCAAGGTCGCCCCGGCGGTCGCGAACGTCCACATGGAGGACGTGCACCGGGCCGGCGGCATCATGGGCATCCTCGGCGAACTCGACCGCGCCGGTCTGATCGACCGCTCCGTCGGCAATGTCGGATCGGGCACGCTCGGCGCGGCGCTCGACCGCTGGGACGTCAAGAAGACCCAGAGCGAGGCGGTCCAGACTTTCTTCCGCGCCGCGCCCGGCGGCGTGCCGACCCAGGTCGCCTTCAGCCAAGCCTCGCGCTGGGATGAACTCGACCTCGACCGCGAGGCCGGCGTCATCCGTGCGGCCGACCACGCCTATTCGAAGGATGGCGGGCTGGCCGTGCTCTACGGCAACCTCGCCGAGGACGGCTGCATCGTGAAGACGGCCGGCGTCGATGCCTCGATCCTCACCTTCACCGGAACCGCCCACGTGTTCGAGAGCCAGGATGCGTCGGTGGATGCCATCCTCAACGGCCGGGTGAAGGCCGGCGAGGTCGTGCTGATCCGCTACGAAGGTCCCCGCGGCGGCCCCGGCATGCAGGAGATGCTCTACCCGACCAGCTACCTGAAATCGAAGGGCCTCGGCAAAGCCTGCGCACTGGTCACCGACGGCCGCTTCTCCGGCGGCTCCTCCGGCCTGTCCATCGGCCACGTCTCGCCGGAAGCCGCCGAGGGCGGTCTGATCGGCCTCGTGGAGCAGGGCGACCGGATCGAGATCGACATCCCGAATCGGCGCATCCACCTTGCCGTCGATGAGGCGGTGCTCGCCGAGCGCCGCGCCGCCCGCGAGACGCAAGGCTGGCGTCCGGCCGCGCCCCGCAAGCGCAAGGTCAGCACGGCGCTGCGCGCCTACGCCATGCTCGCCACCAGCGCCGCCAAGGGGGCGGTGCGGCGGATCGAGGAATAGGCAAGACCCTGGTCAAGGACCACGTCGGGAGCATCAACATGATGAAGTATGGCTGCAACGCTTTTGCAGTCATGCCTCGCGCATCGGGCACGGATCGCGCATAGACGCGTTCTCAGGCGGAGCTTCGCTCCGGACGGGACCATCGCCCATGCAGATCGCCACGCCCTACCTGATGTTTCTCGGCGACGTGCCCGACCGGCTCGCCGCCAAGACCGCCTACGGCATCAACGACTGGCGGCCGGAATGGTGCGTCGGCCAGCTCCGGATGGAGGGCTGCGCCGCCGATCTCGACATCTTCGACCTGACGCTGGACGAGGCGGTCGCCAAGGGCTGCAAGACCATGGTCGTCGGCGTCGTCAACGCGGGCGGCGTGCTACCCGATCACTGGGTCGAGGAGATCGTTGCCGCGCTCGATGCCGGGCTCGACGTGGCGAGCGGGCTGCACGTGCGGCTCGGCTCGATCCGGCAGATCGCCGAAGCGGCAAAGCGCAGCGGCCGCGCCCTGCACGACGTCCGCCACACCACCGAGACCTTCCCCACCGGCAAGGGCACGAAGCGGCCGGGGCGTCGCCTGCTCACGGTCGGCACCGATTGCTCCGTCGGCAAGAAGTATACGGCGCTTGCTCTCGAACGCGGCATGCGCGAGCGCGGCTTCGACGCCGATTTCCGCGCCACCGGCCAGACCGGGGTGTTCATCTCCGGCCGGGGTGTGGCGATCGATGCGGTTGTGGCCGATTTCATATCCGGCGCCGTCGAATGGGTCTCGCCGGCGGCCGAGCCGAATCATTGGGATTTGATCGAGGGGCAAGGCTCGCTGTTCCACCCCTCCTTCGCCGGCGTCAGCCTCGGTCTGCTGCACGGCGCGCAGGCCGATGCCTTCGTGATCTGCCACGAGCCGACCCGCACGCGCATGCGGGGCGTCGATGCGAGCCTGCCGACGATCCAGGAGGTCATCGACCTGACCATCCGCTGCGGCTCTCTGACCAATCCGGGCATCCGCCCAGTCGGTATCGCCGTGAACACGCAGGCGCTCGACGCCTCGCAGGCGCGCGCGCTCCTGAGCGAGGCGGAGTCCACGCACGGCCTTCACGCGACCGATCCCGTACGCTTCGGTGTCGAGGGGATCGTCGATCGCATCGCCACCGAGTTTCCGGCCTGAGGGAGCGTTGCCGATGCCGCGTCTGACCGTTTCCGTCGAGCGCTTCCCCATCGCCGGATCGTTCACGATCTCCCGCGGCAGCCGGACCGAGGCGGTCGTCGTCGTCGCGACGCTCGAGGCCGGTCCGTTTCGCGGCCGGGGTGAGTGCGTGCCCTATGCCCGTTATGGCGAGACGGTCGAGAATGTCGCTGCCGTGCTCGAAGAGCAGGCCGAATGGATCGCCAGCGGGGGAGGACGTTTCGATCTTGCCGGGCGGATGAAGCCGGGCGCGGCCCGCAACGCCCTCGACTGCGCCCTGTGGGATTTCGAGGCGAAACGCACCGGCACGCCCGCCTACGAACTCGCGGGCGTCGCCGCGCCGGGGCCCGTCACCACTGCGTACACTCTGAGCCTCGGCGATCCCGAGGCGATGGAGGAAGCGGCCCGCGCGGCGTCGCACCGTCCGCTCTTGAAGGTGAAGCTCGGCGGCGAGGGCGACCCCGAGCGGATCGCCGCCGTGCGCCGCGGCGCGCCGGATTCACGCCTGATCGTCGATGCCAACGAGGCGTGGCGCCCTGAGACGATCCACGACAACCTCGCGGCTTGCACAGCAGCGGGCGTCGGCCTGATCGAGCAGCCCCTCCCGGCGGGCGAGGATGAGTTGCTCGCCGAGATCGACCGCACGATCCCGATCTGCGCCGACGAGAGCCTGCACGACCGCGCCGGGCTCGATGCGCTGGCCAAGCGCTACGACGCGATCAACATCAAGCTCGACAAGGCCGGCGGGCTGACCGAGGCACTGAAGCTCGCGCACGAGGCGCGAGCACGGGGCTTCGAGATCATGGTCGGCTGCATGGTCGGCTCGTCGCTGGCCATGGCGCCGGCCATGCTGCTCGCCCACCACGCAGGGTATGTCGATCTCGACGGGCCGCTGCTGCTCGCCCAGGACCGGGAGCCGGCCCTGCGCTACGAGGGCAGCACGGTCTATCCGCCGCTGCCCGAATTGTGGGGTTAGTGCATCGTCCCGAAAGGTGGTCACCGGCTTTCGGAAAATGACAATGCTTCAATCCCGTGGTGGCTACTGCACCGAGTGGAGCGCGAGCGACGGCGCCACGACCTCATTGAGCCGCAAGCGGGCGTCGAGGATCGGCGCAGCCAGCTCGTCGGCCTGCTGCTGCGCGAGGTCGGCGATGGCCTGATACTGGCTCAGGCGCCGGTCGATCATGCCGTCGAGCTTCTCGTGGACTTCGGCCACGGTCAGGCTGCGGCGCTTGGCCCCGTCCTTGGCGGTGAAGATCGCGCGGTTGGCCCGCGCGGCGCGGCCGAAGGCGGCCGTGGCGACCTTGTCCGGATCCTCGGCGCTGAGCGAGAGGAACTTGCCGGCGCTCGCGGTGCCGAGGAAATGCGCGAGATACAGTTCGGTGGTCTTCAACTCGCGGCCGATCCGGGCTTCGATCCGGCTGCGGTCACGCTTGATCAGCTCGCCGGCCATCAAACCGGACACGAAGGGGTCGTTGCGCAGGTCGAGCACCCGCTTGCGCAGTCCCGCATCGGCAATGGTGATGCCGGTGCCATGCCCCTTCACCGCGGCGGCCTCGTCGGCCATCCCGTGCTTGGCGCCGTACTGGCGGATCATCTCCAGCCACGTGCCGGTGACGAACTGGAACAGACCCTGCGCCGAGGAGGCGGAGGACTTCACGCTGGTATCGAAGCTCGATTCCTTGTCGGCCAGCGCCATCATGTAGACGGGATCGACGCCGGTCACCTCGGAGGCCTTCAGGATCGTCTCCACCAGCGGACGTGGCACGCTCATCTCGCCGAAGCGCAGAATCTCGTCGTCGTTGTCCGTGCGGGGATTGGCCAGCGAGGCCTGCATGCGGTCGATCGAGGCGGTTAGCCCCCCGTCCTGACAGATCAGCGCGGTGCCACCCCATTCCGCCGCGGCCCCGGCCGGGCGGAGATCGGCCCGCACCATCGTCGGGATCGTTATCGCGACATGTGCGTTCTCGTAGGCGGACACGTCCTGCGGCCCGGCCAGCAGCAGGGTCAGGCTGGCGCTCAGGGCGGCAAGGCTACGCACGAGCGGCGAACGAACGCGCGACGGCTGCGGAGCAGCACCGTTGCCGGCATTCGACCCGCAAGGCACGAGTCGGCTTACGTCGTCGGCGCAGCGCGCCGGCTCCGGGTAAACCCCCATCGGTCTTCCTTGTTGGTGCCTCGGCGTTCTTTTGTGCCGGGCTTCGTTTGACCGGCGGAGGTTTCGCCGCCGGGTGTGACCACAATGGGACCACCCCGTGATCCAAACGTGATCCCGTTAATGCAGCGTTAAGCCATTGTGTTTACGATATTTTAACCAAACGATGCGGTTCCGGCGAAACTGGGCCTGCGGCAAAGATGGCAGGGCCGGCCCCGGAACGCACCGGGTTGGTCACAGTTGTCATGGGCCGCGCGGCCTCCCGTTAGGGCTCATCCTAAGGCGTCAGCGCCACCACAACAGAAAGATCGAGTTCCCATGGGCATTCAGACCGGTCGCCGCGTCGGAGTGGCGTTCGTTGGCATGGGCGGTGCAGTCGCGACGACAGCCATCGCCGGCATCGAAACCATCAAATCGGGTTCGAACCGTCTGGATGGCCTCCCGCTCGCTGGCGTGTCCGTCGCCGGGATGGCCGACTACAAGGATCTCGTGTTCGGCGGCTGGGACCTGAACGGCGACGACCTCGCCTCCGCCGCCACCGGCCATGGCGTGCTGACCCGCGAGGACATCGAGAACGGCGCCCAGGCCCTGAAGGGAATCACCCCCTGGCCGGCGGTCGGCTCGGCCAAGTTCTGCAAGAACATCGACGGCGGCAACCGCATCGTCGCCAGGGACCATCGCGAGACGGTCTCGGTCATCGCCAACGACCTCAACCGCTTCCGCAAGGAGAGCAACCTCGACGACATCGTGGTGATCAACCTCGCCTCGACCGAGCGCTGGCCCGATCTGTCCGAGCCCGTGCTGAACTCGGCCGAAGCCTTCGAGAAGGGGCTGGATTCGAGCGACGAGTCGATCTCTCCGGCAATGCTCTATGCCTATGCGGCCATCAAGAGCGGCGTGCCTTACGCGAACTTCACGCCCTCCATCGCCGCCGACGTACCGGCCCTGATGGAACTCTCCCGCGAACTGAACGTCCCAGTCGCCGGCAAGGACGGCAAGACCGGCCAGACCATGATGAAGACCGTGCTGGCGCCGGCTCTGAAGGCCCGCCAGCTTCACGTCGATGGCTGGTTCTCGACCAACATCCTCGGCAACCGTGACGGCCTCGCCCTCAACGATCCGAACTCGCTGCAATCGAAGCTCAACACCAAGGGCACGGTGCTCGATTCGATCCTCGGCTACCCGGTTGAAGATCACCTCGTGCACATCCACTATTACCGCCCGCGCGGCGACGACAAGGAAGCCTGGGACAACATCGATGTCACCGGTTTCATGGGCCAGCGCATGCAGATCAAGGTGAACTTCCTCTGCAAGGACTCGATCCTGGCGGCCCCGCTGGTCATCGAAATCGCCCGTGTGCTGGACCTCGCCAAGAGCCGTGGCGACGGCGGCGTACAGGAGCAGCTCTCGACCTTCTTCAAGGCGCCGATGGTGAAGAACGGCCACGGTCCGGAGCACGATTTCGGCAAGCAGCAGCGCATGCTGTTCGATTGGCTCGGTGCGCAGCAGTAAGGCCGCGCGCCCGTGACGGGTTTCTCGGAAACCGGGCCGGCAGCCCCCGTCGCGGTGCGGGAACTGCTGGTCGAGCTCGGCGATCTCAAGCGCGTCCGCTCGGCGGGACGCGCGGGCTCGATTGCCGAGCGCCTGTTCGCTCAAGGATGGTCGGCGCTTACCGGCGGCGCCGCGCCGGAGACGGTCGCCCTCGACATCACGGCCAAGGCGCTGGCCGCCGCACGGCTCTGCGATCTCGACGCTGCGTTCCTTTCGGCCGCCGGGCTCGGCGAGTCGCAGGCGTCCGCCGTGCTGGTCGCGGGCCTTGATGCCGTGTCCGAATCGGTCGAGGCCGTGTTGCGGGATCGGCTGCGGGCCTGCCTGCGCGAGCCCGCCGTCTTGCCGGCCGGGCCCGTGCCCGGCTTCGTCGGCGCTCTGGCGCATCAGCCCCGCGCGGGCGTAACCTGCCCCGGCAAGCCGCGCATCCTGCTCGAACCACCCGAGAACCACGCCGAGCATTGCCTCGTCGTGGCGGTCTACGGCGTGCTGCTCAGCCCGTTCTACCGGGCCGATCCGACGACCGTGTTCCTGGCGGCGATGGCGCATCACTTCCACAATGCGGCGATGCCGGATGCCGGCTTCACCGGCGAAATGCTGCTCGGCGACCATCTCTGGCCGATCGTGGGGCGCTGCTCCGAATGGGCTCTAGCGGAGCTTGACCAGCCGCTGCGTGAGACGGTCCGCGCCGCTCGCCTCGTCCTGCCGGACGATGCCACGGCGGAGGGCCGCGCCTTCCACGCCGCCGATTCCATCGACCGCGTCCTGCAGATCGCGCAGCACCTCCGGGCCGCCTCGCTCACGATGGAGACGGTACTCGGTGAGATGGAACTGGTCCATGCCGGGCCGGTCAAGGCTTTCCAGGATCGCGTTCTGACCGATATGCGCATCCCGTGACGTTTCGCGCTGTCCGGCAGAACCGAGGATCATGATCCCCTTCGATCTCCTTTCGCCGGAGACCGGCCACAGGCTCAAGGCCGACGGCGCGCATGCCCTGCGCGACGCCGAAACCGGAGCCCGCTGGCCGGTCATCGACGGCATTCCCTATCTTCGCACCGGCCGCGACAGCCTCGTCGCGGCGGCGCTCGACCATCTCGACGCCGACAGGGTGGAGGACGCGCTCATCCTCCTTCTGGCCGATCAGGACGATTGGTGGACCGGCCCGCCGGCCGACCCGGAGGCATTGCGCCGGCTGGTGCGGGAGCGCGAGAGCGCCTCCCTGCGGCAGGCCGTGGACTGGCTCGGCTGGGGCCGCGTCGGCGACTATTTCGTCAACCGCTGGACCGACCCGACCTTCCTGGCGGGACTGAGCCTGCTGGAGGCGCACTGGAACAGCCCGGTCTGCGTGTTCGAGCTTGCCTGCGGCATCGGCCATTACCTGCGCGAGTTGAAGCGCCGCGGTGTGAAGGTCGCGGGGGCGGACGTGGTCTTCGCGAAGCTCTGGGTCGCCCGGCACTGGGTGGTTGGCGAGAGGGCGCAGCTCGTCTGTTTCGACGCGTCATCCGCGCATTGGCCGATCCCCGAGGCGCCGGTCGATCTCGTGATCTGCAACGACGCCTTCTACTTCCTCGACGACAAGCCCGGCATCCTGTCCTGCCTGCGGCAGACCGCAGGAGAGGAGGGCTGGCTTGCCCTCAGCCACATCCACAACAGCGGACGGCCGGGCTTCTCGGCCGGCAAGGCGATCTCGTCGACTGAGATCGAGGAGCTGTTCCCGGACGGCCTCGTCTACGACGATGCCGAGTTGACCCGTGCGCTGGTCGAAGCCCGCGCACCGCAGCCCCGCGAGCCGCGCGACCTCCGGAGCTGCGAGGCATTCTCGGTGGTGGCCGGGCCCGGGATGCGCCCGGCGCCGCGGGCGATCGTCGACGGGATCACGCTGCCGCCGCCGGATGCGGCCCTGCAGCTCAATCCCCTCTACGTGTCCGATGAGGGCGGCTTCGCCATCCGCTGGCCGTCGGAGCGTTACGAGGCCGAGTATGCCTCGCAGGCGACCTATCCGCTGCATTCGGACGGCCCGAAGGCCATCGATTGGAATGGTAAGCCCAGCGCGTCGGAGGCGGCGCGAGTCCGCCGCCGCGAATACGTCGATCTGCCGGAGCGCTGGTGATGGTGGGAAGCGTCGGCTGGGGCATCGTCGGCTACGGCTGGGTCGCCCGCGACTACATGGCGCCGGGAATCCGCGCCGCGGGGCACCGGCTGATCGCCGTCGCCGATCCCGGCGCGACCTCGCGTGCGGCGGCGGAAGCGGAGGGCGCGCGGGCACATGCCGACCTCGCCGGGTTGATCGCCGAGCCTGAGGTCGAGGCGGTCTATGTCGCCACGCCGAACCATCTCCATCGCGGCGCGGTCGAAGCGCTCTGTGCCGCCGGAAAGGCGGTTCTGTGCGAGAAGCCGATGGCCGCCGCCCTCGCCGACGCGGAGGCGATGGCAGCGGCTGTGCACCAGTCCGGCGCCTTCTACGGCACCGCCTTCGACCAGCGCCATCATCCCGGCCACCGTGCCATGCGCGACCTCATCCGCGCGGGCCGGCTCGGCACGGTGACGGCGGTGCGCATCGTCTATGCCTGCTGGCTCGACCGGGCCTGGGCCTCGTTCCGGGGCCAGGACAACTGGCGCATCGATCCCGCCCAGGCGGGCGGCGGCGCGCTGATCGACCTCGCGCCCCACGGGATCGACCTCGTCGATTTCCTGCTCGGCGAGCCGATCACCGAGATCGCAGCCATGACCCAGGCCCGCGCGCAGGACTACGCCGTCGATGACGGCGCCCTGCTGATCGGCCGTACCGGTTCAGGCGCGCTCGCCCAGCTCAACGTCGCCTATAACTGCCCCGACGCCCTACCGCGCCGCCGGCTGGAGGTGGTCGGCACGAGCGGGATGCTGACCGCGACCGACACGATGGGCCAGACCGCGGGCGGTAGCGTCATCTTCACGAACGGTGCGGACGGCCGGGTCGAAGCGATCCCCTTCGACACGACGGCCTCCCCCTTCCTCGAACAGGTGCGCGCCTTCGGCCGCGCCCTGCGGGAACCGGACGAACGCGCCGCCTGGGACGCCGAACGCGACCTGCACACCATGCGCCTGATCGCCCGCGCCTACGCGGCGGCGGGCAGACCGGCCGGCCGCGACGCGGCCTGACAACGATCAATGGGAGGAGACCGTAGGATCCCACCCTCGCCCTCATCCTGAGGTGCGGCACCTTCGGATGAGGGGCAGGGTTGGAGACAGGACGGTCCGCCGCTGCTGATGGAACGGAAATGACAGCGACCGACGCCCTCGACCGGGACGACCGCGCCCACCACCCGAATCTGGCGGCGCCGCGCCCCTATCGCCGCGGCTCTTCGCGCCGGATCGAGGGGTTGCCCGCGCGGCTGCCCGATGTCGTGAAGGCCTATCTCGACATCCTGCCCGAGGGCCGGGTCGTCGGCTTCAATCTGGCGGGGCTCGACCGCACCGGCATCCCCGTCTGGTTTGTGGCGCTCTTTCTCGATGATCCGTTCTATGTCGGCGCCATGCCCTCAGGCATCGGCTACGGCGCGACCGACGACGAGGCCCTGATCGGCGCCGTGGCCGAGATCGCCGAGAATCTGATGCCGTCCGTCGCCCTGCTGCCGCGCAAGGGCGACAACCAAGCGGCCGTCACCTACGCCGACCTCGTGCGCGTCTACGGCGCATCCTCCGTCGCCGATCCGTTGACGCTGTGCCTGCCCGCCGGCTCGTCGGTGGGCCGCGAGACGCCGCTCGACTGGACCAAGGCGGTCCGCGCCCGAACCGGCGAGTCGGTGTGGATGCCCCTCGACATCGCTGCGACCGACTACTTCGAGTTGCGCGAGGGCTATCAGCCCTTCACCAACCTCATCACCAACGGCCTCGGCGCCGGGCCGGACGTGGATTTCGCGCTCGGCCACGGCCTGCTCGAGTTGCTCCAGCGTGACGGCAACGGTTTGCTGTTCCGGGCCCTCGACCAGGGTGTGATGCTCGATCTCGACGGGATCGGCCCCGAGACGCGTGGCATGCTTGACCGGCTGGAAAGCCTCGGCATCCGGGCGCTGCCAAAATTCGCCACCGACCAATTCGGGCTCACCAACCTCTACGTCGTCGGCTACGACATGGATCCGGCCCGCACACCCGCGCCGATCGCGCTCTCGGCCTGCGGCGAGGCCTGCGATCCGGACCGTGAGCGGGCACTGCGCAAGGCCCTGCTGGAGTTCCAAGCCGCGCGGGTTCGGAAAACCTTCGGCCACGGGCCGCTGGCGCTCGCCGACACCGTTGCGCCGCCCGGCTATGTCGAGTCCTTCATCCAGAAGGCATTGCCGAGCCTCGACCTTGAGGAGAGCCGCGCGCTCCAGGCGATGCTCGCTTGGCTCGACCTGTCTTCGGCCGAACTGCGTGAGGTTCTGAGCGGCACGGTCTATTCCGAGCGCAGCACCAAGGCATTCTCCGATTTGCCGACGACACCGGCTCCGGATGGGCACGCCCGCGGAAAGATCGCCCGTGACCGGCTGGAGGAAGCGGGCTTCGACGTTCTGTACGTCGATTGCACGCCGCCCGGCGGCGGGATCGGCGTGGTCAAGGCGATCGTGCCGGGGCTCGAAGTCGAGACCATGAGCTATTACCGGATCGGCGAGCGCAACGCGCAGAAACTGATCGAGCGCGATCACCCTCTAATCCGTTTCGGCACGCCGAGCGACACGCTGCTGCCCGTCCGCCTGACGCCGGAAGCCATCGAGCGCCTCGGCGGCCAGCCGCTCTTCGACGTGGCGCTGGCCGATGAGATCGTCGGCTCGCACTATCCGCTCTACCGCGAGCCGGAATCGCACCACGCGCCGTTCCGCTACGAGCGCCAGGGGCGGCGCGCCGATCGGAGGCCCGCATGAGCCTGCGCTTCGCCTACAACACGAACGGCACCGCCAACCACCGCATCGAGGACGCGATCCGCCTCATCAAGGATGCGGGCTACGACGGCGTGGCGCTCACCCTCGACATCCACCATCTCGACCCCTTCGCCGAGAATTGGGTGATCGAGGCCGATCGCATCGCCAGCCTCCTGAACCGGCTCGAACTCGGTTCGGTGATCGAGACCGGCGCCCGCTTCCTGCTCGACCCGACCGCTAAGCACGAGCCCACGCTCGTCACCGCCGACGCTTCGGGCCGGGCGCGGCGTGTCGGCTTCCTCAAACGGGCGATCGAGATCGGAAAGATCCTGAATTCCGAGGCCGTCTCGTTCTGGGCCGGCGTGCCGAAGCCGGGCGTGGATCACGGCGAAGCGCGGGGATGGCTGATCGAAGGGCTGCGCGAGGTCTCCGATTTCGCCGCCGAGAAGGGCGTCGTCGCCGCACTTGAACCCGAGCCCGGCATGCTGATCGAGACGCTCGACGATTTTGCCGCGATCGATCTGCCGGGCCTGTCGCTCGCCCTCGATACCGGCCACTGCCTCGTCACGGGGGAGCGTGATCCGGCCGCGGCCGTTCACGAATTCGCCCCGCGCCTCGGCACCGTGGCAATCGAGGACATGAAGCGGGGCGAGCACATCCACTTGCCCTTCGGCGAGGGTGACATGGATGTCCCCGCCGTTCTGGATGCGCTCGACGCGATCGGATTTCGGAAACTCGTCTGCGTCGAGCTTTCGCGCGAGTCGCACCGCGCCGACGTCATGGTCGGCCAGTCCCTCGACTATCTCCGCACCTGCCGCCGTCCCGGCCCCGGTCTTCCGATGCCGGACACCACACGGCGCGAAGCCACGATGCCCGGGCTGCCCACGTCATGAGAATCTGCTTCGTCAGCCGCCGCTACTTCCCGGCGATCTCCGGCATGAGCGTCTATGCGCAGAACCTCCTGCGCGAGGTGGCAGGGGCCGGCCACGACGTAACGATGATCTCGCAGTATCGCGGCGACGAATTCGGTACGCGGGTCTATGGCGGCGGCCCGCCGCCCGCCGTGCCCGGCGTTCACGTCATCGGCCTCGAACAGAAGGGCGAGCAGGAGGGCGGGGATTTCGAGCGCGACATCGATGAGATCGTCGCGACGATCGGCGCCGAGCATGCCAGAGAACCGTTCGACGTGCTGCACGCGCAGTACGGCTACCCGACCGGCTGGGCGGTGCTGATCGCAGGCAAGCGGCTCGGCGTGCCGACGGTCGTCTCGATCCAGGGCGGCGACGGCCACTGGGTCGGCTCCTGCTGCGAGACGCATCGCCGCGCGATGGTCGAGGTGCTGGCCCATGCCAACGCCCTGCTGATCGGCGGGCAATCCTTCCTCCGGGAAGTCTGCGACCGGCTCGGCTCCGATCCGAGCCGTTTCACCATCGTCCCCGGCGCCGTCGATACCGCGCGCTTCACCCCCGGCGAGCGATTTCAAGCCGAGCGCGAGGACGAGGAGCCGGTGCGGCTGCTGTACCATGGCAGGGTCGATCGCCGGAAAGGTGTGCTCGATTTCCTCGACGCGTTGGAGCGTCTCTGGGAAGCCGGCGTGCCGTTCGACGCGACGATCTCGGGCATCGGACCGGATGTCGAGTCCGCCCGCGAGAAGGCGGAGGCCATCGGTTTCACCTCGGCGCAGGTCCGCTTCACCGGTTACGCCGATTACGACACCGTGCCGGACCTGTACCGCGAGGCCGACGTGTTCGTCTCGCCGACCTATGCGGAGGGATTCTCGAACACGATTCTGGAGGCGATGGCCGCCGGGCTCGCGGTGGTCTCGACCCACTCCGTCGGGGTCTCGGATTGCCTGCGGGACGAAGAGAACGGCCTGCTGGTGAATCCCGGCGACGTGCGGGCTCTCACCGCCGCCCTTCGGCGGGTGGTGGAGGACGACGATCTGCGCCAGCGTCTCGCCGAGGCCGGCTTGGAGGAGTGCCGCCGGGTCTACTCCTGGACCGCCGTCGGCCGGCAGATCATGAATGTCTATGCACAGGTCGCCGGTGAGCGCCCTCACACGGATGTCCCGGACACGCTGCCGATCGACGCCGATTGCCGCTTCCGCAAGGAGCCGCACCTGCTGTGACGCGCACCGCACTCGCCATCTCGCCGCATCTCGACGATGCGGCCTTCTCGGCCGGCGGCACGCTGGCGCGGCTTGCCGCGCAGGGCTGGCAGGTCGTCATGGCGACGATCTTCACGGCCTCTGTCAGGGATCCGCGCGGTTTTGCCCTCGCGTGCCAGCTCGACAAGGGGCTGGCGCCGGAGGTCGATTACATGGCCCTGCGCCGCGAGGAGGATCGCGCGGCGGCCCGTGCGCTCGGCATCGACGAGCCGATCCACCTGCCGTTCCGGGAGGCGCCGCATCGCGGCTACGCGTCGGCGCCGGAATTGTTCTCCGAACTTGCCCCCGATGACCGGATCGGCCCCAACCTCGCCGATGCGTTCGAGCGGCTGGTGGCCGATACCGGGCCCGACCTGATCCTCGCGCCGCAGGCCGTCGGCGGTCATGTCGATCACGTGCAGGTCGTGCGCGCCTTTCGGGGCGCGCAGCCGCCCCTGCCGGTGCTGTGGTGGCGGGACTTCCCCTACACGGTGCGCAGTGCCGAGCCGAAGGAGCCGCTGCGGGCGATCTTCGAGCACCTGCCTGAGCAAGTGGTGCGCCTCGATTCGGAAGCGGAGGACCGCAAGGCGGAAGCCTGTGCCGCCTACGCGTCGCAGATCGGCTTCCAGTTCGGCGGACCGGAGGGCTTGCGCACGCGTCTCTCTGCCGAGAACGGAATCGAACGCTTCCGCTTGCAGGGCCGGGTGCCGCCGGATCTGCGCGATGCCGGCTTCGCCTGACGCGCCGAGGAGCCTGCGCGATCCCGCCTGTCTCGACGCGCGCCGGGCGATGGCCGACGCGCCGCATGTCCGGCCGCTGCGTGCCTTCGCTCGAACCATCGCCGCCGAGCGGGGTGCGGCCGTACCCGATCCCGATCCACTCGATGGCGGCGTGGAGGCGCGGCTGCTCCTGCTGCTCGAAACACCGGGCCCCTCGATCGGCCAGACCGGCTTCGTCTCCCGCGACAATCCGACCGGCACCGCCGCCAACCTGTTCCGCTTCCTCGGCCAAGCCGGGATCGCGCGGCGCGACACGCTGATCTGGAACGCCGTGCCCTGGGTGATCCACGCGCCCGGCGCGCTCAATCGCGCGCCCCGCCGGTCGGAAGCGAGCGCTGCCACGCCTTACTTCGCACTGCTGCTCGCGCTCCTGCCGCGGCTCGCGGTGGTCGTCCCGGCCGGGCGCTTCGCGCGGGAGGCGTCGGCGCCGCTCTCCGCCCTGCGGCCGGAGCTGCCCGTGGTGGCAATTCCCCATCCGAGCCCGACCTATGTCTGCACCGCGCCTGCCGTGCGCGAGCGCATCCTGGCGGGTTTGGCAAAGGCAGCCGCGCATCTCGCTGCGGCGCCGTGACGGTCGGGATGGCGTGATTTCGGCCGCATTCCCGGTGCAGGGCATCCCCGTGCCGGTGGCCGCTCGCTGGCCTTTGGCGGTCGAAGCCCCTAAATGCCGCGGGGGCGGTTCGGGATCGACACCGCCCGGGACGACCCGCGCCGAATATACCCTGCGGTCGACCAGCGGAGGCGGACACCGTTCTCACATGAAACCTGCCGGGAAGCACAGGATGGTCACGGAGGCCGAGCCGGCCGACGCGGACCGCGAGGCTGATGCTGGATCGAAGACGGCATCGAAGCGCGGGCGCTATGCCTGGATCGGCACGATCGCCAGCCTCGTCCTGATCGTCGCCTCGCTCGGCGTTCTGTGGAAGCTCTCGGAAGAGATCAGTTGGGCCGCGCTGCAGGCGGCCTTCACGGCGGTGGCCGCGACGCAGCTCAGCGAAGCCTTCCTGTTCGTGGCGGTCAGCTACCTGTTCCTGACCTGCTACGACGCGCTTGCCCTGCGCCAGCTCCGGATCAAGCTGCCCTACCGCATCACGGCGCTCGCCTCCTTCACGAGTTACGCCGTGAGCTTCACCCTCGGCTTCCCGCTCATCACCGCGGCGACGATCCGCTACTGGATCTACTCGAAGCGCGGGTTGTCGGCGGCCAAGATCGCCGCACTGACGGTGATCGCCGGCTTCACCTTTTGGCTCGGCATGGGCGTGGTGCTCGGCTTCAGCCTCATCATCGAGGCGGGCCAGCTCGCGAGCCTCACCTTCAAGAGCATCGGCGTCAACACCACCGCGCGCCTCAATCAGATCCTCGGCTTCGGTACGCTCGGGCTCGTGCTCGGCTATCTCGCCTGGGTCTCGGTGAAGCGGCGCTACATCAAGGTGCGCCACTGGCAGCTCGAATTGCCGGGCGCTACGGTGTCGTTCAGTCAGATGGTGGTCGGCATCGGCGATGTCTGCGCGGCGGCGGCCGTGCTCTACATGCTGATGCCCGAGGGCATGAACTTGCCCTTCACAACCTTCCTGGCGATCTACGTGCTCGCGGCCATGCTCGGCATCGCCTCGAACGCGCCGGGCGGGATCGGCGTGTTCGAGGCGACGATCCTGCTCGCTCTGTCCTACCTTCCGCGCGAGTCGGTTCTCGGCTCGCTGCTGCTGTTCCGGGTCTGCTACTATCTCGTTCCCTTCGCCCTCGCCCTGCTGATGCTCGGCATCTACGAAGGAACGCAGCGTCTGCGGCGCCGGGCGGCCGCGAACGACCCGTGATCCGGCCGGTTCCCTAGCCCGGCATGTCGAGCAACCCGGCCCGCCCCCTGTGGCTCGGCGTCACCCTGGCCGTGGCCGTGATAGTGTTTGCGGAAGCGGTCGGCGGTACGGTCGATGCCGCCCTGATCATCTCCGCCAGCCTCGCCCTTCTCATCGGCGGGATTCTCGGGCGCCGCGGGCAGGGGCCGGTTCTCCAGCAGTCCGAGGCGGGTCCGCCGCGCCGCCACACCATCGCCGAAGCGCTGCTGGCGAACATCCCCGACCCCGTGATCCTGGTCGATCGCCGGGTGGTGGTGATGGAGGCCAACCCGGCCGCCCGGCGGCTCCTGCCGGGGCTGAAGCTGCGCCACCCGCTCTCCTTCTCCCTGCGTGCGCCCGATGTGCTCGATGGCATCGAGGAGGTGCTGCGCACCGGCTCGGCCGTGCGGACCGAGTACGCGACCCGTGTGCCGACCGAGCGCGCCTTCGAGGTGCAGATCGGCGCCCTGCCGATGTCCGATATGCCCGGCGGCGGCGAGGCCAACGTCGTGCTGTTCCTGCGCGACCTCACCGAGGCACGCCGCCTGGAGGCGATGCGGGTCGATTTCGTCGCCAATGCCAGTCACGAATTGCGCACGCCGCTCGCAGCCCTTCTCGGCTTCATCGAAACCCTACAGGGGCCCGCCCGAGATGATGCCCGCGCCCGCGAGCAGTTCCTCGGCATCATGCAGACCCAGGCCCAGCGCATGACCGGGCTGATCGACGACCTGCTCTCGCTCTCGCGCATCGAGCTGCACGAGCACGTCGTGCCGACCCAGATGGTCGATTTCGGCCGCATCGCCCGCCAGATGGTCGACATGCAAGCGCCGCTCGCCCTCAAGCGCGGCGTCGCGTTGAGCGTCGAGCGGCCCGACCTTCCGCTTCCGGTGCTCGGGGATCGCAACGAGTTGCTGCGCGTCATCGAGAATCTCGTCGAGAACGCGGTGAAGTATGGCGGCAGCGGCGGCGTGGTCGTCGTGTCGCTCCACCGCGTCGAGGAATTGGATGGGCGGGGGGCCCGGATCGAGCTGCGGGTGCGCGACGAGGGGCCGGGCATCGCGGCCGAGCATATCCCGCGGCTGACCGAGCGCTTCTACCGCGTCGATACGGCGTCGAGCCGGCAGCAGGGCGGAACCGGTCTCGGGCTTGCCATCGTCAAGCACACGCTCAATCGCCACCGGGGCAAGCTCATCATCGAGAGCGAACCGGGGCATGGCACTACGGTGCGGGTGAGCCTGCCGGAGCATCGGCCCAACGCCGAGGGGGCGATGCCGGACGAACTGCCCGTACGGGATTGACGGCAGGGGAACGGTGCGCGCTCGGCTCCGTTTGCGGGGAGGAGCCCTTCGATGCTGTGCCGGCCACGACGGCATCGGCCGACGCGCAAGACGTGTCGAAAAATATAGGGAAGCATAGGCGCTTTCAGTGCCCTGAGAGCCTGGGGCGCCTCGCCCCTTGACCTTCCCATCATGGGAAGGCCTATCTGAGCTGGCATGGAAACGATCCTCGACCCCCTGACCATGCAAACCGCGCCGGCCGGTGCGCAGAGGCCGTCCCGCCTGACCCTGCCGGTCGAGGGGATGAGCTGCGCCTTCTGCGTCGGACGCGTCGAGCGGTCGCTCCGCGCGCTGCCCGGCGTGACCGACGTCGCCGTCAATCTCGCCACCGGCCGCGCCGGCCTTGCCCTGCCCGATGGCATGCCGCCCTCGCGGGCGGTCGAGGCGATCCGCGATGCCGGCTACGACGTGCCGGAATCCGTCTCCGCCGTCACCGTCGAGGGAATGAGCTGTGCCTCCTGTGTCGGACGCGTGGAGCGCGCCCTCATGGCGCTTCCCGGCGCTGCCTCGGCGAGCGTAAATCTTGCCACGGGCCGGGCGGAATTGCGCCACGCCGCCGGCACGGTCTCCATCGGCGATGTCGAAGCGGCAGTGCGGCAGGCCGGCTACGAGGCGCACGCGCTCGGTACGGCCGCGGATGCTTCGCACGCGGATCGGCAGGAGCGGGAGGCGACCGCACTCCGCCGCAACCTGGTCGTTGCCGCCATGCTGTCGGTCCCCGTCGTCGTTCTCGACATGGGGAGTCATCTGCTGCCGGGCTTTCACCATGCGGTGACGGGTGTGCTCGGCGCAGGCGGCTTCGCCTGGATGCAGGCGGTGCTCGCGACCTTGGTCCTGGCCGGGCCCGGCCGGCGCTTCTTCCGAATCGGTGTGCCGAACCTGCTGCGCGGCCATCCCGACATGAACGCCCTCGTCGCGCTCGGCGCCGGCGCGGCCTATCTCTTCTCGCTGGTCTCGACCGTCGCCCCGTGGTGGCTGCCGGCCGGGTCGGCGCATCTCTACTTCGAGGCGAGCGTCCTCATCGTCACGCTGATCCTGCTCGGGCGCACCCTGGAGGCCCGTGCCAAGGGCCGGGCCGGCGCGGCGATCGCGCGGCTGATCGACCTCTCGCCCAAGACGGCGCGGCGGGTGGAGGAGGCGGGCGAGCGCGAGGTGCCGGCTGCCGATCTCAGGATCGGCGACCGGGTGCGCGTGCGCCCCGGCGAGCGCGTACCGGCGGACGGCGTCGTCGCGTCGGGCGCTTCCTTCGTTGATGAGAGCATGATGACCGGCGAGCCGGTGCCGGTCGAGAAGGGCAGGGGCGCCCGCATCGTCGGCGGCACCCTCAACACCACCGGCAGCTTCGACTTCACCGTGGACCGTATCGGCGCCGACACCGCACTGGCGCGGATCGTGCGGATGGTCGAGGAGGCACAAGGGGGCAAGCTGCCGATCCAGGCGCGGGTGGACCGGGTCACCCTCTGGTTCGTACCCGCTGTCATCGCCATTGCGGTCCTGACCTTTCTGGCCTGGCTCGCGTTCGGGCCTGCTCCGTCGCTCGGTCATGCCCTGGTCGCGGCGATCTCCGTGCTCATCATCGCCTGCCCCTGCGCCATGGGGCTGGCGACGCCGGTCTCGATCATGGTCGGCACCGGCCGGGCGGCGGAGCGGGGCGTTCTGTTTCGCCAGGGCGCCGCGCTGCAAGCGCTGCGGGACGCCCGCGTCATCGCCCTCGACAAGACCGGCACGCTGACCGAGGGCCTTCCGCGTCTGACCGATCTCGTCACCACGCCCGGCTTCTCCCAAGAGAGCGTGCTGGCCCTCGCAGGCGCCGTCGAGGCGCGCTCCGAGCATCCGGTCGCCCGCGCCATTTCCGCGGCGGCGCGGGAGGCCGGGGCACTGCCCGAGGCTGAAGCATTCGAGGCAGTGCCGGGTCATGGCGTCTCGGCCCGGGTCGAGGCACGGGCGGTGGCGCTTGGCAACCGCCGCTACATGGAACGGCTCGATGTAACGACCGCTGCGCTCGAAAGCGAGGCTGCCCGTCTCGCTCAGGAGGGGAAGAGCCCGATCTTCGCCGCTGTGGACGGACGCCTCGCGGCCGTGGTCGCGGTAGCCGATCCGGTCAAGCCGGAGGCGCGCGCGGCTCTCGATGCCCTGCGCGCCCGCGGCCTCACCGTAGCGATGCTGACGGGGGATGCCCGCCCCACCGCCGAGGCGGTCGCCCGGTCGCTCGGCATCACCGAAGTCGAGGCCGAGGTGCTGCCCGAGGGCAAGGTCGCGGCCTTGCGCCGCTTGCGCGAGGCTCACGGATCGGTCGCCTTCGTCGGCGACGGCATCAACGATGCGCCGGCTCTCGCCGAGGCCGATATCGGCATCGCCATCGGTACGGGCACCGACATCGCGGTGGAGAGCGCCGACGTCGTGCTGATGTCCGGCGCGCTTACCGGGCTGGTCGAGGCAGTGGTCCTGTCGCGTGCGACGCTGGCCAATATCCGCCAGAACTTGTTCTGGGCGTTCGCCTATAACGCGGCGCTGATCCCAGTCGCCGCCGGTGGGCTCGCGGCGTTCGGCGGTCCGCAGCTCTCGCCGGTGCTCGCGGCCGGGGCGATGGCGCTCTCCAGCGTGTTCGTCGTCGGCAACGCGCTACGCCTCAGGCGGGCGGGGTGCAGCGCATGAGCGCGCCCTCCGTCACCATCGGCGAGGCGGCCCGCGCCAGCGGCGTCTCAGCCAAGATGATCCGCTACTACGAGGAGACGGGCCTGCTCGGCCCCGCGGGGCGGACCGCCGCCGGCTATCGCGTCTACAGCGAGTCCGACCTGCACGCGCTGCGCTTCGTGCGCCGCGCCCGCGACCTTGGTTTCTCGATGCGGGAGATCGCCGATCTCCTGGCGCTCTGGCACGACCGCTCCCGCGCCAGCGGCGCCGTCAAGGCGGTGGCGCTCGACCATGTCGCCGACCTGCGCCGCCGCATCGGTACGTTGGAGGCGATGGCCCGCACCCTCGAACATCTGGCCGAGCGCTGCTGCGGCGACGACCGGCCGGACTGCCCCATCCTCGACGATCTGGCGGGAGGAGCCGACGACCGGTGAGGCTTGGCCGTTGACCCGGTGTTGGCCTTCTGCTTGCTGGGATCTTCCGGAAAGGTTGGATCCATGCCCGTAATCGACCGCATCGTCGATCTCTCGGAGGAGATCACCGCCTGGCGGCACGATCTCCACGCCCATCCGGAGCTTCAATACGACGTCCATCGCACCGCCGGTTTCGTGGCGGACAAGCTGCGCGCCTTCGGCTGCGACGAGGTCGTCACCGGCATCGGCCGCACCGGCGTGGTCGGGGTGATCCGCGGGCGGGCACACGGCTCGAACCGCGCGATCGGCCTGCGCGCCGACATGGACGCGCTGCCGATCCAGGAAATCCGCGACCTACCCTACCGTTCGACGGTGCCGGGCAAGATGCACGCCTGCGGCCATGACGGGCACACCGCCATGCTGCTGGGTGCTGCGAAGTACCTCGCCGCGACCCGTGACTTCGACGGCCGCGCGGTGCTGATCTTCCAGCCGGCCGAGGAGGGCGGCGGCGGCGGAGAGGCGATGGTGCAGGATGGGATGATGGAGCGCTTCGGCGTCGAGTCGGTCTACGGCCTGCACAACGTGCCCGATCAGCCGCTCGGCACCTTCGCGATCCGGCCCGGCCCGATCATGGCCTCCACCGACCGCTTTACGATTCTGATCGAGGGCAGGGGCGGGCACGCGGCCCTGCCGCAGGCGGCGATCGACACGGTGCTGGTCGGGAGCCATATCGTTGTCGCCCTGCAATCCATCGTCGCCCGCAACGTCGATCCGCTCGACTCGGGCGTCGTCTCCGTCTGCGCGGTCGATGCGGGCGAGGCGTTCAACGTGCTGCCGCAGACGGCGGAGCTGCGCGGCACCATGCGGGCTCTGAAGCCGGCCGTGCGCGACCTGATGCGCGTGCGGCTCGCGGCGATTGCGGAGAATGTCGCCGTCGCCTTCGGCGCGCGGGCGAGCATCGATTTCGCCAGCGGCTACCCGGCGACCGAGAATCACCCGGCCGAGACCGACTTCATTGCCCATGTCGCCGCGCAGGTCGTGGGCGAGGATCAGGTGGTGCGCGATGTCGCTCCGATGATGGCGGCCGAGGATTTCTCCTACATGCTCGCCCACCGGCCCGGCGCCTACATCTTCATGGGCAACGGCCCCTCCGCCGGCCTCCACCACCCGGAATACGACTTCAACGACGCCGCGATCCCCTACGGCGCCTCGCTCTGGGCCCGGATCATCGAGACAGGGCTGCCGGCCTAGAAGCCGCAGGCCTGAGTGATACGGCTTCCGGACGATCGCATCGGGTTTGGCCCGGCTCCGTCATCGCGAGGCGAAGCCGAAGAGATCCAGGGCGCGCCTTCTCCGGATCTTGCGGAGCCCCGGATTGCTTACGCCGCGCCTCGCAAGGGCGGGCGGATCCGGAAGCGATCAAGCGGCGTGCACCCGCGCCAGGAACGTCCCGATCGCAACTTGCAGCGCGGCGCTGCCGTCACCGACCCTCTCGGCACCGGAGCGGACTTCGTCGGAACACTCTTCGTTGGAGGCGGCCGCGGTGCGGACCTCCCCGATACTCTGCGACACCGTGCGGGCATCGGCTGCGGCCCCGGCGATGGCACAGGCAATCTCGTGGCTGGCCTGCCCCTGCTGCTCGGCCGCCGCCGCGACTTCGGCGGCGATGAGGCTGAGCTGCGCGATCGTTTGCCCAATCTCCTCGATGGCGCCGCCTGTGCCGCCCGCGGCCTGCTGGATCGCCGCGATCTGGGCCGCGATACGGTCGGTCGCCGTCGCGGTCTGGCCGGCCAGGGCCTTCACCTCGCCGGCCACCACCGCGAAGCCGCGACCGGCCTCACCCGCGCGGGCGGCTTCGATCGTGGCGTTCAGGGCGAGGAGGTTGGTCTGTTCAGCCACCGTGCGAATGAGCGTGACCACCGCACCGACCTCGTCCGCCGCCCGCGACAGGGTCGCCACCGTCGTCTCCAGCCCGCGGGCATCGGTGAGCGCCGTTTCGGCGATGCGGCTCGCGTGGCGGACGCGCTCGCCGATGCTCCGGGCCGAGCCTGAGAGTTCCTCGGCGGCACCCGCGATGCTGTCCACCACGCCCGCCGACTGATCCGAGGCGCCCGCGACCTCCGCCGCGCGAAGGGTGGTGTCGCCCGCGGTCTCGCGGAGTCGGTCGGCGGCGGCGCGCATCGCCTGCGCCGAGCCGGCGAGGTCGGCCACCGCCCGCCGTGTCTCGTCCTCGAAGTCCTGCGTCGCCGCAGCGAGACGCACGCCACGGGCGCCGTCCTGCGACAGCCGCTCGCGAGCCGCATCGTCGAGTCGGCGCTTCTCGATCAGCGCCGCCTGAAACCGGGCGATGGTGCCGGCCATCTCGCCGACTTCGTCGCGGCGCGCCGTGAACGGCACCGTCTCGTCGAGCCGATCGTCGGCGAGCGCCTGCATGGTGGCTTTCAGCCGGTGCAGCGGTCGCTGAATCTGCGTTCGGATGATCCAGAATGCCGCGAGCAACGCCAGGATGAGGGCCGCCGCCGGAGCGGCAATGAGCGTGATGAAGGCCTTCCGCTGCGCTTGCGCTGCCGCGTCCCGCTGCTCATCCAGGCGCGCGAGCACGTCGCGGCCCAGCGCAGAGATCTCCGCCACCATGCGCTCGCGGTTCTTCACCGTCGCCTCGTCGCTCGCCTGGATCAGGGCGGCGCGCGGTGAGACCGCGAGACCGAGTTCGGCGGTTTCTGCCTGATAGGCGACGAACTCCTTCACCGCGAGGTCGAGCCGGCGCCGCTTCTCCGGCGGCAGATGCCCTTCCATCGCGGACAGGAACGGCCCGCGTGCCGCCTCCACGTCACCGAGCGCCGTCTGAAGCGCGGAGAGCCGCGCCTTGGCCTCGTCGGTGTCGGTTGCGGTGTAGACGGCGGTGGCCTGGACCACGGCGTGCTCGATGGCCTGGGCCAGACCTCGGGCCTGGAGCCCGGCATCCCAGAAGGATTCGGTAAGCGCGGCGCGGGCCTGCTCCTGTGAGGCCTGCCGCAGGGCGAAGGCCGAAATCCCCGCCCCGACGAGGCCGAGGAGCCCGACCACCATGGCCAGCTTGAAGCCCAGAGATACGCGCATGAAAAAGCCCGCCGATCCGTAGAGTCGACGGGCTTCTAGGGAGTGGGCGCTTGCCCCTAGGTTAAATGAAGCCGGCTATTCTCGAATATGTTCGATGAATTGGCCGTGATCAGTTTCGATTATCGTGATTCATCGGAGCGATGAGGCCGAAAGAACGATCCTTCAGTTTCGCGGTGGTGCCGTTCCACCAAGGTGAAACACTCGGTGCGGCACCAGTTCACCGCGCTCGACGTCACCGACGGCGACGAGCACGCCGCCGCAGGTCGCGTAAGCCTTGCCGCCGATCGGCGCATCCTGCCCGCGCAGGATCACCGGCTGACCACGCATCAGGCGGAGCCCCATATCGCGGCTGACCGCGACCGAGGGAACCTCGTCCAAGGCTGTCTCGACCGCGTGGAGATGCATCTCCGTGCTCTCTTCGAGGGCGGCGACGCTGCAGGCAGCCGCCTCCTCGAAGGGGCCGACGCGAGTGCGCCGTAGGGCGGAGACGTGACCATAGCAGCCGAGCACCCGCCCGAGATCGCGCGCCAGAGCGCGAACATAGGTACCCTTGCCGCATTCCGCGGCGATCACGGTGCGGTCGCCGTGGTGCTCGATCACCGAGAGGTGATCGATGCGCACCGAGCGGGCAACCAATTCCACCACCTCGCCGTCGCGGGCGAGATCGTAGGCGCGCTCGCCTTGAATCTTGATAGCGGAGTAGCGCGGCGGCACCTGCTCGATCTCACCGACAAAGGCCGGCAGAGCCGCTTCCAGCGCCTCACGGGTCGGACGGACGTCGGAGGTTTCGACCGGGCGCCCCTCGGCGTCGTCGGTGTCGGTCTCGACACCCCAGGTCACCTCGAAGCGGTAGGCCTTGCGGCCGTCCATCACGAACGGCACCGTCTTCGTCGCTTCGCCGAGCGCGATCGGCAGGATGCCCGATGCCAGCGGATCGAGCGTGCCGGCATGGCCCGCCTTCTTGGCGTTGAACAGGCGCTTCACCACCGCCACGGCCTGGGTCGAGGTGATGCCGACACCCTTGTCGAGCACCACCCAGCCGCTCACGTCGTTCTTCTTCGGCCGGTCATGGCGCGGACGGCCGCGCTGAGGGCGGCGTCCGCCCCGCGGCGGCCCGTCCCGACGAAGATCGCCCCGCGGCTCCTGCGGCGCTTCACCGGCGCGTTCGGAAGAAATGTCGTCTTGCATCCTGTCCTCGATCGACGGGTTTTCCAGAGCATCGTCCCGACAGGTGGCCACTGGCTGTCGGACAAAACGATGCAAAAACAAAAGCGGGGAGCATCGCCCTGGATCCGATCTCCAGGACGAGGCTCTTGAGCGGCTCAGCCCATCAGGGGGCCGTCACGCGGCCCGTTGGGCGAAGGGGCGGAGCAACGTCAGCCCCCGGATGGTGATCAATCGCGCGAGGGCGAATCCGGTTCGCCCTCGTCGTCTTCGCGAGGCGCACTTTCCAGATCCCGCTGAACCTTCTCGCTTCGCAGGATCTGGTCGATCCGGGCCGCCTCGTCGAAGGTCTCGTCGCGCCGGAAACGCAAGTCGGGCGCGAATTTCAGGTTCACCCGCCGGGCCACTTCCTGGCGGAGGATCTTCTTGTGCCGCTCGAGCGCGGCGATCACCGGGGCCTCGTCCTGCCCGCCGAGCGGCATGACGTAGGCGGTGGCCAGCTTGAGGTCCGGCGACATCCGAACCTCGGGAACGGTGACGACATGCGAGTCGAGCACGGGATCCTGAATATCACGACGCTGCAGCACTTCGGCCAGAGCGTGGCGAATGAGTTCGGCCACGCGCTGCTGGCGCTGCGTGGGGCCGGAGGGAGTCTGTTTTTGGGCCATCGGCTGATCGACGTCGCTGAACCATCAGGCGGGTGCCTGGAAACAAAGGGGGCCGCAGCTTTCGCCGCGGCCCCGTAAGGAAGAGCGGTAGGGAAGGGCCGCTCAGAGCGTGCGCTTGATTTCCTCGACGTTAAAGCACTCGATGAAATCGCCCACGCGCATGTCCTGGTAGTTCTGGAAGGACATACCGCACTCGTAGCCGGCCGTGACTTCCTTGGCGTCGTCCTTGAGGCGCTTGAGCTGGGACAGCTTGCCCTCGTGGATCACCACGTCGTTGCGCAGCAGGCGGACATGGGCGCCGCGCTGGACCACACCCTCCATGACCCGGCAACCGGCGATCTTGCCGACCTTCGACACGTCGAAGATCTGCAGGATCTGCGCCTCGCCGAGCTTCTCCTCGCGGAGCGTCGGCGGCAGCATGCCCGACAGCGTGGCTTTGATGTCGTCCACGAGGTCGTAGATGATGCTGTAGTAGCGGATCTCGGTGCCGTCGCGCTCGGCCGCGTTGCGGGCCTCCTTGTGGGCGCGCACGTTGAAGCCGATCACCACCGCCTTCGAGGCGTTGGAAAGCGTGATGTCCGACTCGGTGATGCCGCCGACACCCGAGAGCAGGATGCGAACGCCGACTTCGTCGTTGCCGAGGGCCGTGAGCGCGCCGTTGATGGCCTCGACCGAACCCTGCACGTCACCCTTGATGATGATGGGCAGCTCCTTGCGGTTGGCGCCTTCCTTGGCCTCGCGCATCATGTCGACGAGCGAGCGGTTGGCACCGCCGGTGCGGGCGTTCAGGCGCTCGCGCTTGATGCGGGCGCGGTATTCCGTGACCTCGCGGGCGCGGGCCTCGTTTGGCACCACGACCACGCGGTCGCCGGCGTCGGGCGTGCCGTTGAAGCCGAGCACCTCAACCGGGACCGATGGGCCGGCATAGGGCACATGCTTACCGGTGTCGTCGATGAGGGCACGGATGCGGCCCCATTCGGCGCCGGCGACGACGATGTCACCGGTGAACAGCGTGCCGCGCTGCACGAGCACGGTGGCGACGGGGCCGCGACCACGGTCGAGCTGAGCCTCGATCACGGTGCCTTCGCCGTCGCGCTTTTCGTTGGCGCGCAGGTTCAGGATTTCGGACTGAAGCTGAAGGCCCTCGAGAAGCTCCGGCAGACCGTCGCCGGTCTTGGCGGACACCTCGAACTCGAGGGTCTCACCGCCCATCGACTCCACTTGGATGTCGTGCTGCAGGAGCTCGGTGCGCACCCGCTGCGGGTTCGCATCGGGCTTGTCGATCTTGTTGATGGCGATGATCATCGGGACGCCCGCCGCCTTGGCATGCTGAATCGCCTCGACGGTCTGGGGCATCACGCCGTCATCGGCCGCCACCACGATCACAACGATGTCCGTCACCTTGGCGCCACGGGCGCGCATGGAGGTGAAGGCCGCGTGGCCGGGGGTGTCGATGAAGGTCACGAGATCGCCCGAGGGCGCCGCCACCTGATAGGCACCGATATGCTGGGTGATGCCGCCGGCCTCACCCTCGACGACGTTGGCCGCACGAATCGCGTCGAGCAGCGACGTCTTGCCGTGATCGACGTGACCCATGATCGTGACGACCGGCGGACGCGGATCGAGATCCTCCTCCAGATCCGGCTCGTCGGAAGTCAGACCTTCCTCGACGTCCGACTCGGCGACGCGGCGGACCGTGTGGCCCATCTCTTCGGCGATGAGCTGAGCCGTATCCGAGTCGATCACGTCGGTGATCTTGTGGATCTGGCCCTGCTTCATCAGCAGACGGATGACGTCCACCGCCCGCTCGGACATGCGGTTGGCGAGTTCTTGGATGGTGATCGTCTCAGGAATTGTCACGTCGCGGACGATTTTCTCCTTGGGCTCCTCGTGCCGGTGCCCGCTCATCCGCTGCTGACGGCGGCGGAAGGAGGCCACGGAACGGGTACGCTCTTCCTCGCCCGCTGTTGCGTTGGCGATGGTGAGGCGGCCACGGTTACGGTCGCCGCCCGGCGATTTCGGCGTCTTGGGCGGCGTAATGATCTTGAGCGGCATACCGGGGCGACGAATCACCCGCTTGGTATCCGACTCCTCCTCGGCCGCAGCAGCGCCGGGACGGCCGGCGGGACGCGCGGCGGCACCCGGACCCGCGGGGCGAGCGGCGGTGGTCGGGCTCGGCGCCTTCTCGGGCTCCGGTGCCGGGGCTGGGCGCGCCATGAAGTTCAGGTCGCGCGGCTTCTTGATGTCCGCCGTGATGGTCCGCCGCGGCTCGGCCGGCGGCTGCGGGGCCGGACGGGCCGCCGAAGGACTCGGACGGACACCGGGACGGGCGCCAGTGGCAGACGGACGCTGCGCCGCAGCGCTCGGTCGCGCCACCGACGGAGCGGCAGCCGGACGCGCGGGGGCGGGAGCCGGACGAGAGACCGGGGCTGCGGTCGCGGCCGGGGTCGGCGCAGCAGCGGCAACCGGCTCCGGCGCCGCCGGGGCGGCAGCGGCGGGTGCAGCCTCGGCGGCGGGTTGGGCAGCGACGCGCGCAGCCTCTTCCTCGGCGCGGCGACGGGAGTCCTCCGCGGCCTTGCGCCGGAGTTCATCGTCCTGGCGACGCCGCTCATCCTCTTCGCGGCGGCGGGCCTCGGCCGCCTCACGCTCGCGGCGCTCGGCTTCCTCGCGGTCGCGGCGGGCCTGAATCTCGGCCTCGGCGCGCGCACGGGCTTCGGCCTCGCGGCGCTGCGCATCAGCCAGGGCGGCGGCGCGGGCATCCCGCTCCTGCTCGCTCAGGGTGCGCAGCACGACGCCGGAGGCACTTCGGCCAGCCGGACGCGCGGCCGGAGCCGGCGCGGGTGCCACGGAAGCCGGACGCGGCGGCGGTGCGGTGGGCTCACGGGGCGCGACCGCTCCGGGCGCGGCACCGATCGTACGCCGCTTCACCGTCTCGACCACGACGGACTTCGACCGCCCGTGGGAGAAGCTCTGACGGACCGTGCCCTGCTCGACCGGACGCTTGACCGTCAACGGCTTCGAGGGGGCTCTGGTCTGCGTCTTGTCACCCGGATTGTTCGTATCGCTCATTCAGTCTGAACCCTGAGGGTTTCCATCGTCCCATCGGCCGGCGGCGGGCATGCCCGGCCGAGTGTCATGTCAATTCGTCGTCGTGCGAATCGAAGGCGGTCGCGCCAGCGGCAAGCGGGGCGTCCTCTTCAGACGCCGACGCCATACCCTCGAAGGTGCGGAACCGACGCCAACGCGCGAGATAGCCGGTAGTGCCGGCTCCCGCGATAAGGGCAGCGTGTATCACATGATCCCGGCCCAATGCCATGTCCAATTCGGTGTTGGACAGGTCATCGACAACGGGAATAACCGATATGGCATCGCCGTAGCGCCGCCGCAAGGCAGCCGCGAGCTTGCGCCGACCGTCCGGAGCGGCGTCGCTGGCATGAATCACCGCCGCGACGCCGACGGCTCCGCCGATCGCCGCCTCGACCTTGCCGAAGCCGGTAACGACGCAACCGGCCTTGTTGGCCAGCGCCAGGGCCTGACGCATGTCGGTTCGGAGCCCCTCGGCAACCTGATCGGGGAGATCGGGCGAGACTTTCGCCTCATTGGTCTTGAAGGCGCGGTTGAAGGCACGGCGCTTGACCGCGCCTTCGATCGTCGCTCGCGTCGCGGTCACCCATGCGCCGCGACCCGGCAGGCGTGCGCGCAGATCCGGCACGACGGTGGCGTCGGGCCCCAGCACGAAGCGGATCATCGCCGAGGGCGGCTGCGCCGTACGGGTGATGATGCAGGTGCGCACAGGCTCCCGGCCGCGGCCCGGGCCACGGTCGAGATCCGGGCCGGTCTCGGCCGATTCGCCGTCCGTGCCCTCCTGCGCAATCATGTCCTGCACTGTGTCTCCGTTCCTCCGGCTCAAGCCTGCTGCGGTTCGGCCGGCACTTCCTCGGTCGCGTCGCCGTCGAGCGCGTCACCCTCGGCGGCCTCACCCTCCGGCTCCGGCAGCGCGTCGATCCAGCCGGCCTTCAGGCGGGCTTCCATGATGAGCGCCTCGGCCTCGGCCCGCGACAGCTCGAAGCCGTCGAGGTAGCCGGCATGGCGCACGGCCTCGGGGCCGCGGCCCTCGGTGTAGCCGACGAGATCGTCGGTCGCGCAGCCGGCGAGGTCTTCGACGGACTTCACCTCGTTCTCGCCCAGCGCCACCATCATCGCGGTGGTGATGCCGTCGATGTCGCGCAGTTCGTCTTCGACGCCGAGTTCGCGGCGGCGGTCGTCCTGCTCCTGCTCGATGCGGGCGAGGTAATCCTGGGCACGGGCCTGGATCTCGGCACCGGTCTCCTCGTCGAGGCCCTGGATGTTGGAGAGTTCGGCGACATCGACGAAGGCGATTTCCTCGACGTTGCGGAAGCCTTCCGCCGCCAGCAACTGGCCGACCGTCTCGTCCACGTCGAGCGCTTCCATGAACACCTGGGTGCGCTCGGCGAACTCCTTCTGGCGCCGCTCCGACTCCTCGGCCTCGGTCAGGATGTCGATGTCCCAGCCGGTGAGCTGCGAGGCGAGACGCACGTTCTGGCCGCGGCGGCCGATGGCCAGCGAGAGCTGGTCGTCGGGCACCACCACCTCGATGCGGTCGGCCTCCTCATCGAGCACCACCTTCACGACCTCGGCCGGCTGCAGCGCGTTGACGATGAAGGTCGCCTGATCTTCCGACCACGGGATGATGTCGATCTTCTCGCCCTGAAGCTCGCCGACCACCGCCTGGACGCGGGAGCCGCGCATGCCGACGCAGGCGCCGACCGGGTCGATCGAGGAATCGCGGGAGATGACGGCGATCTTGGCGCGCGAGCCAGGGTCACGGGCGACCGCCTTCACCTCGACAATGCCGTCGTAGATCTCCGGCACTTCCTGGCCGAACAGCTTGGCCATGAATTGTGGATGCGAGCGCGAGAGGAAGATCTGCGGTCCGCGCACCTCGGAGCGCACGTCGAACAGGTAGGCGCGGATGCGGTCGCCGGGACGGAAGGTCTCGCGCGGGATCATCTCGTCGCGGCGGACGATGCCCTCGCCGCGGCCAAGATCGACGATGACGTTGCCGTACTCGACGCGCTTGACCACGCCGTTGAGGATCTCGCCGATGCGGTCCTTGTACTCGTCGTACTGGCGGGCACGCTCGGCGTCGCGCACCTTCTGGACGATGACCTGTTTGGCCGATTGCGCGGCGACCCGGCCGAAATCGAACGGCGGCAGGGTATCGGAGATCACGTCGCCGATAAGGGCGCCGGGGTTGTAGCGGCGGGCCTGATCGAGGGTGATCTCGCGGGCGTCGTTCTCGACCTGCTCGACCACAAGCAGGTGGCGGGACAGGCGCAGCGCACCGCTCTTCGTATCGATCTCGGCGTGGACGTCGGTCTCGGCGCCGTAGCGGGAGCGGGCCGCCTTCGCGATCGCCTCTTCCATCGCCTCGATGACGATCTGGCGGTCGATCACTTTCTCGCGGGCCACGGCCTCGGCGATCTGCAGGAGTTCGAGCCGATTGGCGCTGACGACAGCCATGGGGTCTGGTCCTTCTTCGGTCGTGTCTTCCGCTGCGGGAGCGGGCTTACTCTCAAGGTCTTTTCGCATCGCGACGGCGCCGGAACCGGCTGCCCGAAGCGATGCCGCGGGATCAGTGAAGCGTGTCGCGGTTCTTGAGGCGGGCGGCCTTCGTGACGATGCCGCCGCCGGGCTTGGGCTTCTTCGCCTTCACCGGCTTGTCGCCCTTCTTGTCCGCCTTGGGCTTGGGCCGCTTCGGCTGTGGGATGAAGCGTACCTGCGGCGCCTCGTCCTCGGCCTCCGCGTCCTCTACGTCATCGATCTCCTCGCCGTCCTGCGGCGGGGCGGAGCCACGGCGGAGCGATTCGCGAATCAGGTCGTCGGTAAGGACGAGATGCGCCTCGCCGAGATCGCGCAGCGGCACGTCGATGCGGCTCGGAAGGCCCGGCTTCACGTCGGGAAGGTCGATCGGCACCGTGGCGCCGTCCGCACTCGGAACCCCGATGATGCCGCGGAAGCGCTTGCGCCCGTCCATCGGCACGGCAAGTTCGACCTTGGCCTCGTATCCGGCCCAGCGCTCGAAATCGGAAACGCGCACCAGGGGCCGGTCGATCCCGGGCGAGGAGACTTCGAGATAGTAGGCGCCGCCGACCGGATCTTCGAGATCGAGGATCGGCGAGATCGCACGGCTCACGGCCTCGCACTCATCGACGCCCATCGTGCCGTCGGGCCGCTCGGCCATGATCTGCAGGGTGCAGCCGTTGGTGTTCGAGATCTTCACCCGGACCAGCCGGAAGCCGAGGCCCTCGATCGGTCCCTCGACGATCCGGGCGACGCGCGCGGCGGCGCCGGTCTCGCTGACAAGACGTTTCTCGGTAGGCTCCGCCATGCTGTCGTTTTCCGAAGGTCTCGATCGGGGTTAAGCTTGGCAAATCCAGCGCTGGAGGTGCTCGCGAAAATAAAAAAGAGCGGACCCCGGGGGGCCCACTCCCGCAAGCAGCCTATCGACTGCACCAGAAATGTTGAGCCGTGACTTAACCCCGCTGCGTGGCGAATTCAAGCGCTTCCAGGCGTCATCTCACGTTCCGGATGCCGCGCTCCGGCCATCACCGGCTGCGAACACCGGCTCCATCGCACGCGAGAGGAGAGGCACCTTGCCGGCACCCACGATCGGACCGGATCCGGATGCGCTGCACCCGATGGCCGGGCACAGCCGCGTCACCTTCATCCGCAACCTCGACCTGCCGGAGAATGTCGAGGCCGGCGCCTACACCTATTACGACGATCCGGCTGGCTCGCAGGCCTTTCTCGACGCGATTCTCTACCACTTCGCCTTCATCGGAGATCGGCTGGTGATCGGGAAGTTCTGCGCCATCGCCGCGGAGACGCGCTTCCTGATGAACGGCGGCAACCACCGCCTCGACGGCCTCTCGACCTATCCCTTCCCGATCTTCGGCGGCGACTGGATCGGGCGCTTTGCGGGGGAGCTCGATTTTCCGAGCCGGGGCGACACCGTGATCGGCAACGATGTCTGGCTCGGCTTTCGCAGCACCGTGATGCCGGGCGTGACGATCGGCGACGGCGCGGTGGTCGCAGCCCATGCCGTCGTCACCGCCGACGTGCCGCCCTACGCCATCGTCGCCGGCAACCCTGCGAAGATTGTCCGCCGCCGTTTCTCGGAAGAGGAAGCCGCACGCCTTCAGGCCGTGGCGTGGTGGGATTGGCCGGTAGAGCGCATCACCGCTCACCTGCCCCTGATCGGCGGCGGCGACATCGCCGCGCTCGAAGCGGTCGCGTCGGCGGCCCCGTAGGGCACCAGCGGCGGGGCGAGCTGCGCCGGCCCATGCTCGGTGGCCAGGATTGCGGCGATCCAAGCCAGCAGCAGGATGACGACGATGACCTCTTGGCAGGAGGGGCGCGGTGTCGGGCGGTCGTCGATTCGGCGGAGGTCGAGCGCGGGCATGTGCCGCCTCTGAACGCCGTTTGTTTCCGCTTTATGTGGGAAATTTACCCACAAGAAGACTGGATTACATTCTCGCTTCGGATGATGGCTCCAAACGCAAGACGCCGCCCCGGGGATGGGACGGCGCTTTGCGTCATCAGGACAGAGAGAGCGTTCAGGCCGCCTGCTTGGCCTTGTTCAGGAGCTTGCGGTTCACCAGCACCTCGGCAATCTGCACCGCATTGAGCGCCGCGCCCTTGCGCAAGTTGTCCGAAACGCACCAGAAGTTCAGGCCGTTCTCGATCGTGGCGTCCTCGCGGATGCGGGAGATGTAGGTGGCGTCCTCGCCAGCCGCCTCATGCGGGGTCATGTAGCCGCCGTTCTCGCGCTTATCGATCACGAGGACGCCCGGCGCCGCGCGCAGGATCTCGGTCGCCTGCTCCGGCGTGATTGGACGCTCGAACTCGACGTTCACCGCCTCGGCATGGCCAATGAAGACCGGCACGCGCACCGCGGTCGCCGTGAGCTTGATCTTGGGATCGAGCATCTTCTTGGTCTCGGCGACCATCTTCCACTCTTCCTTCGTGTAGCCATCCTCCATGAACACATCGATGTGCGGGATGACGTTGAAGGCGATCCGCTTGGTGAACTTCTTCGTCACCACCTCGCCGGCGGTGAACACGGCGCGGGTCTGGCTGAACAGCTCGTCCATCGCCTCCTTTCCGGCGCCGGAAACGGACTGATAGGTCGAGACCACGACGCGCTTGATGGTTGCCGCCTCGTGGAGCGGCTTGAGCGCGACGACGAGCTGCGCGGTCGAGCAGTTCGGGTTGGCGATGATGTTGCGCTTGGTGAAACCGGCGACCGCGTCGGCATTCACCTCCGGCACGATCAGCGGCACGTCGGCGTCGTAGCGGAACGCGGACGAGTTATCGATCACCACGCAGCCCTGTTGGCCGATGCGCGGGCTCCACTCCTTCGACGTCTCGCCGCCGGCCGACATCAGGCAGATGTCGGTGTCGGAGAAGTCGTAGGTGTCGAGCGTTTTGACCTTGAGAATCTTGTCGCCGAAGGAGACTTCCTGGCCCAGGCTCCGGCTGGAGGCCAGCGCCACGACCTCGTCGGCCGGGAAGGCGCGCTCGGCCAGGATGTCGAGAATCTCGCGGCCCACATTGCCCGTGGCTCCGACGACGGCGACCTTGTAACCCATCTCACCAAACTCCGCTGCGCAGGCCGGATAACACCGGACCGCCTCTTCCCGTCGCCGGCGGACGCACCGCTCGGGCCCTTGGTTCGGGAAGATTCCATAGGCTAAGGAACCCGACCCGGTTCATCGCCGAGGTGGGCTCTCGAAGCACCCGGAGCAAGATGCCCGGCGTGCTCACCTGTCAAGGGGCGCGTGCCGCCAGCAGCCGTGCGGTCGTGACAGGACGATGCGAGCGGCAACCCGGCATTCACCATCGGACGAGGAATCCGAGGACAGGCGGTGCTTCCTCAACCCGCTGGTGGCGAGAGCCGGGGCAAAGATCGGGCAACGGCGAGGGCCCCTGCGGCCCCGCGGACCCGACAAAGGCCTGCGCATGCTCCCCCACCCGGACGACGCCTTCGACAGATCGGACGATTCCCAAGATCTGCTTCGCCAAGACCTGCCCCGCCCCCGGCCCCTCCGCCGCATGCGGCTGGCGGCCAAGCTTGCGGCCAGCGCGGCCCTGATCGCCGGCCTCTCCCTGGTCGCCCGCGACCGGGCCGTTGCGCCCGAGCCGCCACAGGCTTGGAGCGAGCCGCCGCGGGCGGCCGAGGGCGCACGCCGGGCGATGGCCGCGACGGAGCCGCTGCTGACGTTGCGGAACGACGCGGCCGAGTTGCCGCCACAACCTGGACCGACGCGTTGGAATTCCGGCAACGGGCAGCGTGAGGACAGCGTGAGCCAGGGCGCGTTCGACATCATCGAGGCGCCCTATCTCCTCCTCACGGCCACCGATGCGGGCGGGCGGCCCGAGCCCGGTGCCAGCCTGTTCGTGACCCTGGTGCGCCGGGCAGCCGACGGGCGCGGCCTCTCCGTGATCCGTACTGGAGAGCGCGGCATCGTCGGGACTGCCCTCGGCAGTTTCGAGACCGTCGAGACGACGCTGGCGGCGGCGGGCAAGCGCAGTTGTACGGGCTTCCGCAGCCTCGACTTGAAGGCGGTGGCGATCGACGGCTGGCTGTGCGGCATCCTCGGACAGACGCCGGAGCCGCGCGCCGTCGCCTGTGCCATCGACCGGATCACCCTGGCCGGCCGTGTGACGGCGGCGCTGGGCGCCGATGCCCTCACCGGTGCGAACGCATGCCGGACCGAAGAGGCCACCGCGGCGTTGCCGGGCGACAGCACCGGCTCGATCGCCGTCGCCGAGGCGCCAGCGAGAAACAATGCGGCAAAAACGCGGCGAAAATGATCGAGCGTGGCCATATTCCGGGAACAACGGTCACGCCAGAACGTCTACTCTGCAACAAGCGGGATTCTTAACGAACGGCCCGTACGGTCGCCTCTCACACGACAAGGTACGCCATGCGCTTTTCCAAGCTCGCCCTGATGGGCGCCATGACCCTCACCGCGATCGGCTTCGGAACCAGTGCTGAGGCCCAGGGCCCCTACGGTAACCCCGGCTACGTGCGTGTGAGCCAGCCGCTGCCGATCCGCATCAAGCCGCGCTCCTGGCTCGATGCCGGCAACGTGGTCGAGCCCGGCAACGGCTCGGTGGCGAACCCGGCGACCAACCCGGCCCTCATCGCCGCCTCGAACCAGCTCAACCCGCCCTACGGGCGCAGCGACCGTTACGGCGAGGGCTTCCTTCCCGATCCGATCACCAACGGACCGTTCATCGGTGCGCGCTCGACGGCGATCCGCAATGTCGATTTCTCGGCCATCGACGCGATCGACCCGACCTCCTACGTGGCGCGCTACGGCAACCCGTACCGGTAAGACTCACGTATTTTCATGACGGATGGAGCGGGCCCCTTGGGGCCCGTTTTCGTTTTGCGACCGTGTCAGGTCTTGAGCACCGGCTCGGCCACGTCGCCCGCGCCACGTTCGGCGAGATAGTGGGGCTGGAATAGGCACATGCGCACCGCGTCGCGGTAGCGGCCATTGACGAAGAACTCGTCCCTCAGAATGCCCTCCGGGCGGAAGCCGCAGCTTTCATAGATGCCGGCCGCGCGCTTGTTGTCCTTGTCCACATGCAGGTAAAGCTTGTGGATGTTGAGCACTTTGAAGGCGTAATCGATGGCGATGCGGGTCGCGCGCTTGGCGTAGCCCTTCCCCTGATGGTCGGGGTGGATCGCGATCTGGAATTCGCAGCGCCGGTGCAGGTGATTGATTTCCACCAGCTCGACCATGCCCGCGGGTTCGCTGCGCTCCGTGGCGATGATGAAGCGCCGCTCGGTCTGATTGTGGATGTTGCGCTCGTAGAGCTGCGCAAGTTCGGCGAAGGACTCGTAAGCCTCCTCGAACCAGTATCGCATGATGCTGTCGTTGTTGTTGAGCTGATGCACGAAGAGGAGGTCTTCGCGCTCCAGCGGTCTTAGCTTGATACTCATGTCCGGACTCGGGCCAGGGCGGGATCGGTGTTGGCCCCTGGCCTACTCCCACGCCGACCAAGACGGAATGATGAAAGCCGGCTTCAAAGCGCACGAAGCCCGGCCTCCTCCGCAGCCAGCGCTCGGGCGGCGGCCTCATCCAGGTCATCGAGCGGGCCACGAAAGCGCAAGGCCCGCGTTGGCTCGCCGGCCCGCATTACCAGCACTACCGTCTCGACGTCCGGGCAGCCGGGGTCGGGGCAGGCGATCTCGTTGACCGACAGGGCGTCCGCCTCGCTCAACCCGAATGCCGGATGAAGCAGAGCCTTTGCGCGCGATGCTGCCTGCGCCAGCCCGGCCGACCGGGCACGCCAATCCTTCAGGCTAACGAAGCCCATCCCGTGCAATCCTCCGCTCAGGCCGCCGCCCTGCGCCACGCCGGGAAGGGATCGGGCAAGTCGCGATAGGCGTCCGCATCGAAGCGCCGGACTTCGGCCGGGCCGACGAGGCAGGCGTCGAGGGCGACGGTGATCGCGTTCCGGTCCATGCTGCGGCCGATGAAGACGAGTTCCTGGCGGCGGTCGCCCCAGACCTCGCTCCAGACTGTGTGAAGCCGCTCGCGGAAAACCTCTTCCTCCGGCCAGCGCTGGCGCGGCACTGCCGCCCACCAGAAACCCATCGCGCCGATATGCGCCACGGCGCCGGCAAGCGAGAATTCACCGACCCATTCGGGCCGGGTCGCGAGCCAGAAGTGCCCCTTCGCCCGGATCAGCCCCGGCCAGGTCGTGTTGGCGAACGCTTGAAACTTCTGCGGGTCGAGCGGCCGGCGCGCCCGGTAGACGAAGGAGCTGATCCCGTACTCCTCGGTCTCCGGCACGTGCTCGTGCGCGCCGTAGAGCTCCTTGAACCAGAGTGGATGTTCCTGCGCCTTCTCCTCGTCGAACAGCCCGGTATCGAGGATGGCGCCTGGCGGCACTTGTCCATGGGACGCCTCGACGATGCGCGCATCCGCGTTGAGGCCCCGCACCACCGAGCGCACGAGGTCGAGGTGATCCGGCGAGACGTCGCGCGCCTTGTTGATCACGACGACGTCGGCAAACTCGATCTGCTCCACCAGCAGATCGACCAGGGTGCGGGTGTCGTCGGCCCCCGCGGTCTCGCCGCGCTGGCGCAGGAAGTCGTTCGAGCCGTAATCCTTGAGGAGGTTCACCGCATCGACCACGGTCACCATCGTGTCGAGCCGCGCCACGTCGCTGAGCGCTTCGCCGGCCTCGTCGCGGAAGGAGAAGGTGCTCGCGACCGGCAATGGCTCGGCGATACCGGTGCCCTCGATCAGCAGGTAGTCGAAGCGCCCCTCGGCGGCGAGGCGGCGAACCTCGGCTAGCAGGTCGTCGCGCAGGGTGCAGCAGATGCAGCCGTTGGTCATCTCCACGAGCCGCTCATCCGTGCGCGACAGATCGGCCCCGCCGTCGCGGACGAGGTCGGCATCGATGTTCACCTCGCTCATGTCGTTGACGATCACCGCGACGCGCCGACCCTCGCGATTGTTGAGGACGTGGTTGAGCACCGTCGTCTTGCCGGCGCCGAGAAAGCCCGACAGCACGGTGACGGGCAGGCGGGAAGTGGTCTCAGGCATGGTCCATCCGCTAGGGTGACGTCAGAATTGTTACTTTATAACATTGCAAGATCGCGGCGACGTCAAGCCGAACTGGTGGAAAAGATGGTCGACTCGTAGACCGTCTCGGGAGAAAAGGCCGGAGCGGTTCCGACGCCGGCGAAGTGCGGTCGCGCGTCGGGACCGGTGAGGCTTTTCATCGGTTGCAACCGCACGCCGATCGGTTTGCGCGAAGGAGGGGGATCGGGTGCGACCGTGGCGCGAGGGACCGGGCGACCGGCGCAGCTACCATCACGGCAACCTCAAAGAGGCGCTGATCGAGGCTGCGCGCCGCTTCATCGCCGAGCGAGGGATCGGCGGCTTTACGCTGGTCGACGCGGCCCGCTTGGTCGGCGTGACGCCCGCAGCGCTCTACCGCCATTTCCGTGGGCGTGAGGCCCTGTTGGAGGAAGTGGCGGGCCGCGGCTTCGCAGACCTCGCCGACCGGCTGGCGCGGGCCCTGACAGGCCGCGGAACGCCGCTCGAGCGGTTCACCCGCATGGGCGAAGCCTATCTTGCCTTCGCCGAAGAGGAGCCGGGCTACTACGCGGCGATTTTCGAAGTGCGCGGCCAGGCAGTCCCTGCTCACGCTCCCGAACGGCCAAACCCATTCGACCTTCTCGTCGAAGCCCTTCGCGCGACTTTCCCCGACGGTTTCGACGGCGTCGACCCGCGCTTCCTCGCGCTCGAGGTTTGGGCGCTCTCGCACGGCATCGCCACGCTGTCGGCGGCGGGCCAACTGCCGAAGCCCGGACCGGACAAGTACGAACTGCTGCGCGCGGGCGTTCTCGCCCTCGTCCATGGCGCCGGTGAGCGGACGAAAGATAAGGTTTAGTCGCCGCGCCCTTGAAACGCCCGAGGCGGGTCCGCATGTGAATGTTGTTCACATTCACACCCCGGAGTCCTCAGCCGTGAACACGTCCTCCACCTCTCCCTGGTCCTGCGGCGCGTCTCACCGCAGCGGCCCTTTTCCCAAGCGTTCCCTCGAAATCGGCGCGATCGTCGTCGCGTTCGTCTATTGGTGGCCGGTCGCCGTCGCCTACGTCGCCTGGAAGATCGCGGGCTATCCCGCCTTCAGCCAGATGAAGGAGTTCGCCAACAGCGGCAGCTTCAGCTTCGCGGGCGGCGATGGCCGGTCGCGCTTCGCCCGCGCCTTCGAGGCCGCCAAGGGGTATTCCGGCACCAGCGCCATGTCCGGCAACTGGGCCTTCGAGGAGTATCGGCGGGCCGAACTGGAGCGCCTGGAAGCACGCCGCCGTGCTCTCCAGGAAGAGAGCCGCGCCTTCACCGATTTCGTGGAGGAACTGAAGCGGGCGAAAGACCGTGAGCAGTTCGATGCCTTCATGGCCAAGCGCCGCTCGGAAGGCGGTGGCCCGACCATCGGCGCCTGATTCGCGAGAGCCGGCTTGCCGGCACAGGCCGATCACTTCGATCTTAGAGGGCTCCCCGTCGGCAACGGCGGGGAGCCCTTCGCTTGTCCGGCTCAATCTGTGTGCAGTGCAGCGATTCCGTCACACCGGGCGGTTGCCGCAGGCTGATGACGCCATAACTGCCAGGTCTGGGAACAAGCCGGCGCCGGGCGCCTTGTGAGACACAGAAGCGGCCGCCCAGCTTGAGCGACGATCGATTCCTATTCCAGCGGAGACCGGTGGCCTGATGCGGCGCGCCCATACGATGCGATTCGGCAGCGAGTTTGCCGAGGACGGTGTGCGGTTCGCCCTCTGGGCACCGACCGCCAGGGATGTGACCCTCGTCGTGGATGGGACGGATCATCCGATCCCCGACGTCGGCGAAGGCTGGCGCCGGACGACGCTTCCGGGGGTGACGGCCGGCGCGCGCTACGGCTTCCGCATCGACGGCGACCTCGTAGTGCCGGACCCGGCCTCCCGCTTCCAGCCCGAGGACGTCTCCGCGCCGTCGGAGGTGATCGACCCCGGCGCCTACGCATGGTCCGACGGTGAGTGGACGGGGCGGCCCTGGGAAGAGGCCATCGTCTACGAGGTGCATGTCGGCACGGCGACGCCCGAGGGCACCTATGCCGGGCTCGAGAAGCGCCTCGACGATCTGGTCGATCTCGGCGTCACGGCGATCGAGCTGCTGCCGCTCGCCGACTTCAAGGGAACGCGCAACTGGGGCTACGACGGCGTGCTGCCCTATGCCCCGGACGCGGTCTATGGCCGCCCGGACGACCTCAAGCGCCTGATCGACACCGCCCATTCCAAGGGCCTGATGGTGCTGATCGATTGCGTCTACAATCATTTCGGCCCGGCCGGAAACTACCTGCATTCCTACGCCAAGACCTTCTTCACCGAGCGTCATCAGACGCCGTGGGGCGCCGGCATCAATTTCGACGGTAAGGAATCGGGCCCGGTCGTGCGGGACTTCTTCATCGAGAACGCGCTTTACTGGCTGAAGGAGTACCATTTCGACGGCATCCGCTTCGACGCGGTGCATGCGATCCTCGACGATTCCGAGAAGCACTTCCTGGCGGAACTCGGCGACACGATCCGCACGGCCTTCCCGGAGCGGCACGTCCACCTGATCCTCGAGAACGAGGCCAACCAGGCCCGCTGGCTGGAGCGCGACGACAACGCGTCCCCCGTGCTCCACAGCGCGCAGTGGGCGGACGACCTGCACCATTGCTGGCACGTGCTGCTAACCGGCGAGGATGCCGGCTACTACGAGAGCTTCGCCGACAAGCCGGTCGAGCATCTGGCCCGCTGCCTTGCGGAGGGCTTCGCCTATCAGGGCGAGCCCTTCCCGACCCTCGACAACCACCCGCGCGGCGAGCCTTCGGCGCATCTGCCGCCTTCGGCCTTCGTCACCTTCCTCCAGAACCACGATCAGGTCGGCAACCGTGCGCTCGGCGAGCGCCTGAGCCACCTCGCCGACCCTAAGAAGCTGGCGCTCGCCCGCGCCGGACTGCTACTCGCGCCGCAGATCCCGATGCTGTGGATGGGCGAGGAATGGTCGGCCTCCACGCCGTTCCTGTTCTTCGTGGATTTCGCCCCCGATGAGGAACTGAACAAGGCGGTGCGCGAAGGGCGGCGCCGGGAGTTCAAGAGCTTCGCGGCCTTTGCCGACGACACGTCGGTGATCCCCGATCCGACAGAGGCTCGGACTTTCGAGGATTCGAAGATCGACTGGGACGAGGCCGAGACCGAGCCGCATCGCGCGGTCTGGGCCGACACCCGAAACATCCTCCAGATCCGTCGGCAGAGCGTGGTGCCCCTCACCAAGAGCCGCTACCTCGGGGCCGATGCCAAGATACCGGCGCCGGGTGTCGTGGATTGCACGTGGCGCTACGCCGACGGCTGGCTGCGCTTCATCGCCAATGTCGGCGACGCGGAATTCTCGGCGGACGCCGACGGCGGCCAGGTGATCTGGTCGAGCGGGGCCGTGCGACAGGCGTTGCAACTGCCGTCCTGGACAGGCGTCTTCCTGATTGGTGGCAGCAAGTGAACCTCTCTGACGTGAGTGCCGCGAACGTGAGTGATCTCGAACGCCTCGCCGACCTCGTCGGCATCGCCGACGGCTTCACCGATGCTTTCGGGAAGCGGGTCGAGACGCCGCTCGATGTGCGCCGCGGCATGCTCGAAGCCCTCGGATTTTCAGCAGCGGACGACGAAGCGATCCGCGGCAGCCTCGCCGCCGTCGAGGCGGTACGCTCCAATGTGATCCCGCCGCTTCTGGCGGCCGAGGCACGGCGTGGCGTGCGCGTGCCGGTACGGATGGGCGTGACCTCCGGCGCCGTCGCGTGGCGGCTGGTGGACGAGCACGACCGGTCCCGCGAGGGCCGTGCCACGTTGACGGCATCGGAGGACGGCGCAGGGTTCGACCTGCCGCCGCTGACGCCGGGTTATCACAGGCTCACCGCCACGGTCGGCGACCGCCGGGCCCAGGCCTGGATCGTCTCGGCGCCGCAGCGGTGCTGGCGCCCGCGCGCCTATGCCGAGGACGGCGCCCGCGATTGGGGGCTCGCCGCCCAGCTCTACGGCCTGCGCTCGCCGAGCAATCTCGGCATCGGCACCTACGCGGATGCCGGCCGTGCCGCCCGCGATGCGGCCTTGCGCGGTGCCTCGTTCCTCGGGCTCAGCCCGGCCCACGCCCTGTTTCCCACGGACCGGGCAAAGATCTCACCCTATTCGCCTTCCTCGCGCCTCTTCCTCGAAACCCTCTACATCGAGCCGGGTGCGCTGCCGGGCTTTGCCGGAAGCCGCGCCGCCGAGATCCTGGAAAGCCATCGCGCCCGCATCGAGACGCTACGCGACACCTCGCTCGTCGATCATGCCGGCGTGTGGGAGGTGCTTTCGCCTATCCTCGAAGCCTACTGGGAGACGTCCGACGCGCGAGCCGGCAAGGATGCCGGTTTCGCGGCGTTTCGCGAGGAAGGCGGCGAGAACCTCACGTCGCACGCCACCTTCGACGCGCTCTCCGAACATTTCCGGGCCAAGGGCGCGCACTGGCTCGGCGATTGGCCGGAGGAATATCGCCGCGCCGGCACCGACGCCGTGCGGGCCTTCTCCGAGACGCACGCGGAGCGGATCCTCTACCACGTCTTCCTGCAGTACCTTGCCGACAGCCAGCTTGAGGCCTCCTCCGAGCTGGCACTGGCGGCGGGCATGCGGCTCGGCCTCTATCGCGATCTCGCAGTCGGCGCCGACCGAGGTGGCTCAGAAATCTGGTCGCATCCGGAGCGCTTCGCCAACGGCGTCTCCATCGGTGCCCCGCCTGACCTGCTCGCGCCCAAGGGCCAGGACTGGGGCCTGCCGGCCTTCGACCCGCTCGAAATGGAGCGCGACGGCCTGAAGGCCTTCCGGGCCCTGGTGAAGGCGAACATGCGCCATGCCGGCGCGATCCGCATCGACCACGCCTTCCAGCTTGCACGGCTGTTCCTGATTCCGCTCGGGCGGTCGGCGCGCGAGGGTGCCTATGTCGCGATGCCTTTCGAGCCGATGCTGGCCGTGCTGCGGCTGGAAAGCCACCGCTCCAAGTGTCTCGTCATCGCCGAGGATCTCGGCACCGCGCCGGAGGGCTTCTCCGATGCGCTGATGCAGTCGGGTATCCTCAGCTACCGCATCCTCGCTTTCGAGCGGGAGCCCGGCGGCGCCTTCAAGGCGCCTGAGGCCTATCCGAAGGATGCGCTGACCGCGATCACCACCCACGACCTCCCGACTTTCGTCGGCTGGTGGCGCGGCGTCGATACCGATACCCGGCAATCGTTGGGCCTCTACGATGCCGAACGGGCCGAGACGGAGCGCACCGAGCGCGTCGCCGAGCGCTGGCGCCTGTCGGAGGCGCTGGCGGCCCAGCAGCTCCTGCCGAGTTCCGAGCCGCCGGAACACGCACCGCTCGAAGCGGCGGCTCGCTATCTCGCCCGCGCGCCGTCCATCCTGACCGCCGTGCAGTACGAAGACGTCGTCGGAGAGCTGTCGCAGGCCAACGTGCCCGGCTCGACCGAGGGTTATCCGAACTGGCGGCGCAAGCTCGACCGAAACCTCGAAGCCATCGCCGCGCCCGGCGGGCCGCTCGCCAAGCTCGCCGCCGCCCTCTCGGCGGAGGAGCGCGGTCCGCGCTCGGGCGCCGCGCGCCTCGCTTCGGCCCCACCGCGGGCGACCTACCGCCTGCAGTTCCACGAGGGCTTCACCTTCGCGGATGCAGAGAAGACCGTCCCGTACCTCGCGAGGCTCGGCATCAGCCACGTCTACGCCTCGCCGCTGCAGCGGGCACGACCGGGCTCGACCCACGGCTACGACATCGTCGATCACTCCCAGATCAATCCGGAGATCGGCGGCGAGGAGGGCTTCCGCAGCTTCACCGATGCGCTCCACGCCCATGGCCTGAAGCTGCTCCTCGACATCGTGCCGAACCACATGGGTGTCGGCGGCGCCGACAATCCGTGGTGGCTCTCGGTGCTCGAATGGGGCGGTCTCTCGCCCGCGGCCAACGCCTTCGACATCGATTGGGAGCGGCTCGGCGCCAACGGTAAGCTCGTCATCCCCTTCCTCGGCGAGCGGTACGGCGAGGCTTTGGAGAAGGGCACGCTGGAGCTGAAATTCGACGAGGCGGCCGGCGCCTTCAGCATCTGGCACTACGAGCACCAGTTTCCGATCTGCCCGCTGCAATACCCGACGATCCTCAACCGGGCGCTCGCCGCGCTCGGCGAGATCGGCGACGATATGTCGGCGGAAGTCCTCTCCATCACCGAGCGCCTGCGGGCCATGGGTGAGGAGACCAATCTCGAGCGCCGCCGTGCCATGCCGGAGGCCGCCGAGGAGCTGAAGCGCCAGCTGGCGGGCACGGTGCGTGCCTCCCCGCAGATCGCAGCCTCGATCTACCGGGCGCTGCACCTTCTCAACGGCAACCGGGACTATCCCGACAGCTTCGGGCCGCTGCACCGGCTGCTCGAACAGCAATCCTACCGGCTCGCGCATTGGCGGATCGCGTCCAGCGACATCAACTACCGTCGCTTCTTCGACGTGAACTCGCTGGCCGGCCTGCGCGTCGAGCTGTCGGACGTGTTCGTCCGCTCGCACGACCTTCTGTTCCGTCTCATCGGCGAGGGCCGGATCGACGGCCTGCGCATCGACCATATCGACGGGCTTGCCGACCCGTTGGGCTATGCCCGTGCGCTCCAGGCCGCCGTCGGTCCAGGCTTCTATATCGTTGTCGAGAAGATCCTCGAGCCCGGCGAGAAGTTGCGCGATTGGCCGGTTGCCGGCACCACCGGCTACGATGTCCTGAATCAGCTCGACGGCATCTTGGTCGATCGGGCGCTGAAGCCGCGCATCGAGAAGTTCTATCGGTGGGCCACCGATATGGATGAGCCTTACGGCTTCCAGTTCCGCGCCGCAAAGGCGGAGATTCTTGAGATCAGCTTCGCCTCGGAACTCGAGGTGATGACCGGCGATCTCAAGCAGATCGCCGATTCGGACCGGCGCACCCGCGACTTCTCCACCAATGCGATCCGTCGGGCGCTGATCGAGATCGTGGCGCGCTTTCCCGTCTATCGCTCCTACCTGCCCGGTGATCTCGAAGAGACGGAGATCGAGGCCGAGGATGTCCGTCTGATCGAGGGCGCGGTGCGCAAGGCCAAGCGCTGGAGCGCCTTGCCGGATCGTTCGGTACACGACTTCGCCGCCGATGCCTTGCTCGGCCGGATCGATCTCGGCAGTGCCGGTCACCCGGATCAGCAGGTGGTTCTGCGCTTCCGCCGCCGCTTCCAGCAGCTCACCGGTCCGGTGATGGCGAAAAGCCTGGAAGACACGTTGTTCTATCGCTTCGTCGAACTGCTCGGCCTCAACGAGGTCGGCGGCGATCCCGGCGAGTACGGCCTCGACGCGGAGCATTTCCACGCGCTTCAGGCGGCGCGGGCTCGCGACTGGCCGAACGCGATGATCACCACGGCCACCCACGACACCAAGCGCGGCGAGGATGCCCGCACGCGCCAGCTCGCCCTGTCCGAACTGCCGGAGGAATGGGCCCGCGCCTGGGATACGTGGCGGCGCGCGTCCGAGCCGCTCATCAAGCAGGTCGAAGGCGAGCCGGCACCGGACCCGAACGACCAGTGGATGTTCCTGCAAGCGATTCTCGGCGCATGGCCGCTCGAGCTTCTGGACGGTGACGACCCGGACGCGATCGAGGATTTCCGCAAACGCCTCGACGCCTATGCCGAGAAGGCCCTGCGCGAGGGCAAGCGCCGGTCGAGCTGGGTCAATGTCGATGAGGGCTACGAAAGCGCCGTCCACGCGCTTTTTGCGGCCCTGGTCGTGCCCGGCTCGGATTGCCTCAATCGGCTGCGGCCGCTCGTGCGTCGTCTCGCCTTCCTCGGCATGATCGCGGGCCTCGGCCGCACGGTCCTCAAATGCACCCTTCCCGGCATTCCGGACACGTATCAGGGTACCGAGTTCTGGGACTTCTCCTTCGTCGATCCCGACAACCGTCGGCCTGTCAATTACGAGGAGCGGGCTCGGGCGCTTGAGGCCGGTGGCACGCCGGACGCGTTGATCGGTTCCTGGCCGGACGGACGCGTGAAGCAGGCGACGCTGGCTCGGTTGCTCGCCGACCGGGCTGCGCGCCCGGCCTTCTACGCCGATGCGGATTATCGTGCGCTGCCGGCTGAAGGCGCGCGTGCGGATCACGTCATCGCGTTTACCCGCTCGGCCGTCACTTCGGGTGAGGACGATCTGCTGGTCGCGGTGCCAAGGCTCGTCGCACGGATGACGTCCGAATCGGGTTGGTCCAGCGAAGCCTTCGCCGGAACCGTCCTGCCCGTGCCGGCCGGCAGCCGGTGGGTGGACGTGGTCGGCGGCGGCGAGATCACGGCGGAGGGCGACGGGCTCGACCTCGGTCGGCACTTCGCGAAACTGCCCTATCTGGTGTTGCGGCGCGCCGCCTGAGGCCGCCGCACGAAACATCGGCTCCCTGCCCACGCAGGCGGTGAGCAAGCTTGGTCGGTCGGCGTTTCGTCAATGCCTGACCACGGCCTCGATTCATCAGAACGCGCTTGGCGAAAAGCGACAAGACGGAGGCGATCCATGAACGCACCGAACACCGCGATGACGCCCGCGACCCGGACCGGCGCGGAGACGGTGGCCCTTCCGGCCGCCTTCGCGCCCCGCGCGGAGGGCCCGCGCATCTACAACCTGTTCCCGCTCCTCGTTGGGACGGTCTCGGCATGGACGGCGGAACTGCCGCGCATCGCCGAGCTCGGCTTCAATTGGGTCTATCTCAACCCGTTCCACCAGACCGGCGGCTCGCGCAGCCTCTATGCGGTGGCCGATCTCGACGCGCTCGACGAGCGGTTTCGCGATCGCGACGGCACGGCGGACGACGAGCAGATCACGCGGTTCTGCCGAGCAGCCGAGTCGCACGGCGTGTCGGTGATGAGCGACCTCGTCATCAATCACACCGCCGACAACGCGCGCCTGTTCCACGACAGGCCCGACCTGTTCGTGCGCGACGCCGAGGGCAAGCCGGTGAGCCCGGCAGCGATCGATCCCGACGATCCGTCAAAGCGCACGGTCTGGGGCGACCTGATCGAGCTCGACTACCATTCCGAGCACGCTCGGGGTGAACTGATCCGTATCTTCGACGGCTACATTGCTCGGCTACAACGGCTCGGCGTGCGCGGCTTCCGTTGCGACGCGGCTTACAAGGTGCCGCCGGATGTGTGGCGGGCGCTGATCCAGGCCGCTAAGCAGCGCGAGGCCGACACGCTGTTCGCCGCCGAGACGTTGGGCTGCACCTTCGAGGAGGCGCAGGCGACGGCGGGGGCCGGCTTCGACTATCTGTTCAATTCCTTTGCGTGGTGGAACCTGAAGGCGCCTTGGGCCCTGGAGCAGTATGAGCGACTGAGGGTGGTCGCGCCCTCCATCGCCTTCCCCGAGAACCACGACATGAGCCGGCTCGCCGCCGACATCCCCGGTGGGGCGGAGGCGGTCGCTCAACGGCTGAAGACACGCTACGCCCTCTCCGCCTTTTTCTCGGCCGGCGTGCTGATGCCGATCGGCTACGAGTGGGGCTATCGCCGTGCGCTCCACGTGGTCGAGACCACGCCCGGTTCGCGTGAGCACGATACGGGAATCGACATCTCCGCATACGTGACGGCGATCAACGGGCTAAAGGCTTCCATTCCGGCTGCCAATGTCGAGGGTGCGCAGATGCGGCTCTCGGCGCCCGATGCGCCGTTCACCGCCCTGTTCCGCACCGATACCGGCCACGCGGCTTCGGCGCATTCGGCGACGCTGCTGCTGTTCAATCCGGGTGACGCTCCGGCGCCGGTCGATGCCGGCCGCCTCATCGAGCGCACCGGCGGCCAGCTTGGCCCGTTCGACGACCGCACGCCCGACGCCGAGCCGATCGCCTTCCATCCGGGCGCGAGCATCGACCTTCAGCCGGGCGAACTGCGCATCCTCGTGGCCGAGCGCGCCAAGGTCGCTGCACCGCCGCCTTCGACCGTGCCGCAGGGCACGGGCCGCGTCGTCATCGAGGCGGTGACGCCGGAGATCGATGGCGGGCGCTCGGCGGTGAAGCGCGTCGTCGGCGAGCAGGTCCGCGTCGAGGCGGACATCTTTTCCGACGGTCACGAGATCATCAACGCAGCGATCCTCTCCCGCGTCGTCGGCGAGGAGACGTGGCGTCGCGACCCGATGGTGTTCGTCGACAACGACCGCTGGGCCGGTCACTTCCCGCTCGAACGCAATGCCCGCTACGAGTTCACGGTCGAGGCGTGGCGTGACGGCTTCTCGTCCTGGGTGCGTGATACCCTGAAGAAGCGCGACGCGGGCGTGGACGTGCGGCTGGAGACGATCGAGGGCGTCGAGCTGATCCAGATCGCCGAGGATCTGGCGACCGGCGCCGACAAGCAGCGGCTCGACGGGCTGATCCGCTCGCTCGCCGCTGAGCCGGAAGGCTCGCCTGTGCTCCTGGAAAAGATCCTGGCGCCGGAGACGATGTCGCTGGTCCGGCGAAACGCCGAGCGGGTGAACCTCTCGCGCTATCCCGTGAACATCCCCGTCATCGCCGACCGGCTCGCGGCTCGATTCTCGGCTTGGTACGAGATCTTCCCGCGCTCGCAATCGGGCGATCCGAACCGCCACGGCACCTTCGCGGACGTGATCCGGCGCCTGCCCGAGATCCGCGAACTCGGCTTCGACGTGCTCTATTTCACGCCGATCCACCCGATCGGAAAGACCAACCGCAAGGGCAAGAACAATACCCTCAAGGCGAAGGAGGGTGACGTCGGCTCGGTCTACGCGGTGGGCTCGGAGGAGGGCGGCCATGAGGCCGTGCATCCGGAACTCGGCACGCTGGAAGATTTCCGCCAGCTCGTCGCCGCTAGCCATGCCCACGGCATGGAGGTCGCGATCGACTTCGCGATCCAGTGCTCGCCCGACCATCCCTGGATCAAGCAGCATCCCGAGTGGTTCGAATGGCGGCCCGACGGCACGCTGAAATTCGCCGAGAATCCACCGAAGAAGTACGAGGACATCTCCAACGTCCACTTCTATGGCGGGGCGCTGCCCTCGCTCTGGATCGAGCTGCGCGACATCGTCCTCGGCTGGTGCGCCCACGGGGCCCGCATCTTCCGAGTCGATAATCCGCACACCAAGCCGATTCCGTTCTGGGAGTGGATGCTGGGTGAGGTGAATGCCCAGTACCCCGACGCGATCTTCCTCGCCGAGGCCTTCACCCGGCCGAAGATGATGAAGAAGCTGGCTAAGGCCGGATACCAGCAGAGCTACACCTACTTCACGTGGCGCAACACGAAGCAGGAGCTGACCGAGTACGCGCTCGAGCTGGCCGGCGAGATGGGCGAATATTACCGCCCGAACTTTTTTGCGAATACGCCGGACATCAATCCCTACTACCTTCAAACAAGCGGGCGGCCGGGCTTTATCGTGCGCGCGACGCTCGCCGCGACGCTCTCCTCCATCTACGGCATCTATAACGGCTTCGAGCTGTGTGAGGCTGCGCCCTATCCGGGCAAGGAAGAATATCTCGATTCCGAAAAATACGAGCTGAAGGCGTGGGACTACCATCGCCCTGGCAACATCCGCGATCACATCATCAAGCTCAACCAAGCGCGCAGGGATAACCCGGCGCTATGGGATTTCCGGAACATCCACTTCACGGGTGCCTGGAACGACAACATCATCGCCTACGCGAAGGTGACGCCGGAACGCGACAACTGCGTGTTCGTGATGGTCAATCTCGACCCGAAGAACCGCCAGGAATGCACCTACGAGGTGCCGCTGCATCTGCTCGGCCTGCCCGACGATGGGGCGGTCGAGGTCGAGGATCTGCTGCTGGGCTACACGTTTGAGCTCTACGGCAAGAACCACCGCATCGCACTCGATCCCGCCGACCGCTCGGCGATCGTCTGGCGGATTCGGCCCCGGCGGACCTGACGACCGGCCCTGTGCCGAACTGGCCTCCACTTTCGGTGCGGGGCGCTCTAGATCGGGCGGAATACGGCGTCACCGTCGTGTTCTCGCCAAGAAGCGGGCCGAGGAGGCTCGCAGCCCGGTGCCACAAGGCCCGGTTCCGCTCTCGAAAGTGACGTGAGGCAGCGACGGGATGATCGATCGCAGCGATCCGCAGTGGTACCGTGACGCCATCATCTACCAGATCCACGTCAAGTCGTTCTTCGACTCGTCGAACGACGGGATCGGCGATTTCGAGGGGCTCACGCAGAAGCTCGATTATGTCCGTGACCTCGGGGTCACGGCGATCTGGCTGATGCCGTTCTATCCCTCGCCGCTGCGCGACGACGGCTACGACATCGCCGACTACCGGGACGTCAATCCATCCTACGGGACGATGGAGGATTTCCGCCGGTTCGTGGACGCCGCCCACGAGCGGGGGCTGCGCGTCATTACGGAGCTGGTCATCAACCACACCAGCGATCAGCACCCATGGTTCCAGCGCGCCCGCGAGGCGCCGGCCGGGAGCCCTGAGCGCGACTTCTACGTGTGGTCGGACACCGACGAGAAGTATTCCGATACGCGCATCATCTTCCTCGACACGGAAGTGTCGAACTGGACCTGGGACCCGGTCGCCAAGCAGTATTTTTGGCACCGCTTCTACAGCCACCAGCCCGACCTGAACTTCGACAACCCGGCCGTGCTGGAGGCCGTGATCGAGGTCATGCGCTACTGGCTCGACATGGGCGTCGACGGGCTGCGGCTCGACGCGATCCCCTACCTGATCGAGCGCGACGGCACGAATTGCGAGAACCTCTCCGAGACCCACGTCGTCATCAAGGCGATCCGTGCGGCCCTCGACGCCGAGTATCCCGACCGGATGCTGCTGGCCGAGGCCAACCAGTGGCCGGAGGAGACGGCGCAGTATTTCGGTGAGGGCGACGAATGCCACATGGCATTCCACTTCCCGCTGATGCCGCGGATGTACATGGCGATCGCCCGGGAGGACCGGCACCCGATCACCGACATCATGCGCCAGACCCCCGAGATCCCCGAGGGCTGCCAGTGGGCCATCTTCCTTCGCAACCATGACGAGCTGACGCTCGAAATGGTGACGGCAGAGGAGCGCGATTACCTCTGGTCGTTCTACGCCGCCGAGCGGCGCGCTCGCATCAATCTCGGCATCCGCCGCCGCCTCGCGCCGCTGCTGGAGAACGACCGCCGCAAGATCGAGCTGATGAAGTCCCTCGTCCTGTCGATGCCCGGCACGCCGGTGCTCTACTACGGCGACGAGATCGGCATGGGCGACAACATCTATCTCGGTGACCGCGACGGCGTGCGCACGCCGATGCAATGGTCGCCCGACCGCAACGGAGGCTTCTCGCGGGCCACGCCGCAGAAGCTGTTCCTGCCCTCGATCCAGGATCCAATCTACGGCTACGACGCGATCAACGTCGAGGCGCAGATCCAGGCGCAGACCTCGCTCCTGAACTGGACGCGGCGCATGATCGCGATCCGCAACAACTCGGTGGCGCTCGGGCGCGGCGCGATCCAGTTCCTGTATCCGGCCAACCGCAAGGTGCTGGCCTGGATTCGCGAGCACGAGAACGAGCGCATCCTCTGCGTCGCCAACCTCTCGCGGGCACCGCAGGCGGTGCAGCTCGACCTGTCGGATCTGCGCGGCGCGATCCCGATCGAGCTGACCGGCGGCACGGCCTTCCCGGCGATCGGCGAGTTGCCCTACCTGCTGACCCTGCCGGCCTACGGCTTCTACTGGTTCTCGCTCTCGGTCGCCAATACCGGCGAGATCGGGCCGCAGCCCCAGAGCCCGGAACTGTTCACGCTCGTGCTTACCGGCGGCATCGAGACCTTGATCAAGGGCCGCGAGCGCACCGCCTTCGAGCGCACCGTGGCCCCGCCCTTCATCGGCTCTCGCCGCTGGTTCGGCGCCAAGGGCACGCGCATCAAGTCGGTGCAGGTCGATGACAGCGCCATCGTCAAGGACGGCTCCGGCGAGGGCAAGTTCCTGCTGCCGCGGGTGGCGGTGACCCTCGCCAACGGGGAGCGCCAGGACTACTTCGTGCCGCTCGCCGTCGAGGAGGGCCGTGAGGACGAGGCGCTTCTGGACCACGCCGTCGCCCGCGTCCGCCGCGGGCCCCGCACCGGCCTGCTCTACGAGGCTGCCGCCGCGGCCCCCTTCGCCGTGGCCCTGATCGAGGCGATGCGCGACGGCGTGACGATCCCGTCCGAGCGCGGGAGCCTCGCGTTCTCGACGACCTCGGCCTACGATCCGGAGGTGCCGTTCGAGGCCGCCGACGTGCGCCGTCTCTCGGCCGAGCAGAGCAACACCTCGATCGCCATCGGCGCGCGGATGATGCTCAAGCTGCTGCGCCGCCTCCAGCCCGGCACGCATCCCGAGATCGAGATCGGCCGCTTCCTCACCGAACAGGCCCATTTCGCCAACACGCCGGCGCTGCTCGGCGTGGTGGAACACGTGGCCGAGGACGGCACCCGCACCGCCCTGGCGCTGCTCCAGAAGTTCGTCCTCAACCAGGGCGACGCCTGGACGCTGATGCTGGAAGGTCTGCGCCGCGACTTCGAGACCGTGGTGCTCGCACCTGAGAGCGAGGCGCCGTCGCCGGAGGATGCCTTCAACGCGCATCTGCGCTGGGCGGAGCTGCTCGGCCAGCGCACGGCCGAACTGCACCGGGCCTTCGCCATCGACACCGAGGATCCGGCCTTCGCGGTCGAGCCGTTCGGTGAGGACGATCTCGCGGTGCTGGCGGACGACGCCCGCTATCAGGCCGCGCGCGCCTTCAAGGGGCTCGGCGCGATCACCGCGTGGTCGCCGGGCTCGGCGAGCGAGGCGCTTGCGTCCCGCCGCGGCGAGGTCGAGGCCCTCATCACCGAGTTAGCCGCTGGCCCGCTGCGGGGCGCCACCAAGACCCGCATCCACGGCGATTACCATCTCGGTCAGGTGCTGGCCTCCGAGGGCGATCTCATCATCGTCGATTTCGAGGGCGAGCCCTCGCGTCCGGTGGAGCAGCGCCGGGCCAAGTCGACGCCGCTGCGCGACGTGGCCGGCATGCTGCGCTCCTTCGCCTACGGCGCCGAAACGGTGGTGCGTGAGATCACGGCCCGGTTCGGCGACAGTGAGGAGCGGGCACGCAACGCGGCGATCGCGTGGCGCGGCATGATCGATGCAGCGTTTCTCGACGGCTACGGGCAAGCCGTGGCCGGCAGCCGGGCGGCGGTGGAGGATGCGGAGACGCAATCCCGTCTGCTGCGCCTGAGCCTGCTGACCAAGGCGCTCTACGAGGTCGATTACGAAGTGAACAACCGCCCCGACTGGATCGAAATCCCGGCCCGGGGTGTTCTCAACATACTGGACGAAGCCAAGCGCGACCGCGCTTCGGTGTGACCTGCGCACGCTCGCGCCGAGCCCGATCCTCGAGCCGGCCCGAGAGCGAATCCCTGGAAGAGGTGACTGGATGACGGCTCTGGACGAGAAGGCCGCGGCTCGCAACGAGGGGCAGGCGGCCGCCAACGTCCCGAACAGGTCAGGCTCGACCGAGGCGCAGCGCGCGCCTCGGTCGGCGGATGCGCTGGGCGGCGAGGGGGCTCCCCGCGTGGGCCGCTCGGCCTCGCAAGCGCGCGATGGCCACCTCCATCCTGATGCCATTGCGGCCGTGATGGCGGCCGATCACGGCGACGCGTTCGGCGTCCTCGGGCCGCATCAGGTCGCGCCCGGTGCCTGGGAGGTCCGTGCGATTCTGCCTGAGGCGAAGGCAGCCCGCCTCGTCACGGGCGGGCAAAGCATCTCGTTCGAGCGCATTCATCCCGACGGATTCTACGTCGCGAGTGTCAAGAGCGAGGGCCGGCCCCTCTACGAGATCGAGGTCGAGGCCTGGGATGGCACCAGCACCCGCCGTCACGATCCCTACGGCTTCGGCCCCTCCCTCGATCAGAGCGAGATAGAAGGACTGCGCCTGATCGGCAGCAACCTCGTCTACCGCGTGCTCGGTGCGCATGCGGGCGAACTCGACGGCATCGCCGGGTTCCGCTTCGCGGTCTGGGCACCGAATGCCCGCCGCGTGAGCGTCGTCGGCGATTTCAACGACTGGGATGGCCGGCGCCACCCGATGCGGCTGTGGCTCAACGGCGGCATCTGGGAACTGTTCGTGCCGGGCTTGCAGGCCGGGCAGAACTACAAGTTCGAGATCCGCGGTCCCGATGGCTCGGTGCTGCCGCTGAAGGCCGATCCGGTCGCCTTCCGTGCCCAGCACCCGCCGCAGACGGCCTCCGTGCTTCAGGGCCTCAACGAGCCGCAATGGCACGATGCGGCTTGGATGGACACGCGCGGCGAGAAGGACCCGCGCCACGCCGCCATGTCCGTCTACGAGGTCCATCTCGGCTCGTGGGCGCGGGTGCCGGATGAGGGCAACCGCTACCTGACCTACAAGGAGCTGTCCGACCGGCTGATCCCGTACGTCAAGGAACTCGGCTTCACCCATATCGAGCTTCTGCCGATCACCGAGTACCCGTTCGACGGCTCGTGGGGCTACCAGCCGGTTTCGTTGTTCGCGCCGACGAGCCGCTTCGGCACGCCCGACGACTTCGTCGCCTTCGTCAACGCGGCGCATGCGGCCGGCATCGGCGTGATGCTCGATTGGGTGCCGGGGCACTTCCCCCTCGACGCCCACGGTCTCGGCCTGTTCGACGGCACGCATCTCTACGAGCATGCCGACCCACGCCAGGGCTTTCACCAGGATTGGGGCACCTACATCTACAATTTCGGCCGGGTCGAGGTTTCGGCCTTCCTCACGGCCAATGCCCGCTTCTGGCTCGAGCACTACCACCTCGACGGCCTGCGCGTGGATGCGGTCGCCTCGATGCTCTACCTCGACTACTCGCGCCGCGCGGGCGAGTGGATTCCGAACCAGTATGGCGGCAACGAGAATCTCGACGCCATCAACTTCCTGCGCAAGACCAACGAAGCCACCTACAGCCACGCGCCGGGCACCATCACGGTGGCCGAGGAATCGACCTCCTGGCCGGGCGTGTCGCACCCGACCTACACGGGCGGTCTCGGCTTCGGCTTCAAGTGGAACATGGGGTGGATGCACGACACCCTGAAATACATGTCGGAGGATCCGATCCACCGGCGCTACCACCACCACAACCTGACCTTCGGCCTGCTCTACGCCTTCTCGGAAAACTTCGTGCTGCCGCTCTCCCACGACGAAGTGGTGCACGGCAAAGGCTCTCTGCTGGGCAAGATGCCGGGGGATCGCTGGCAGAAGTTCGCCAATCTACGCGCCTATTTCGGCTTCATGTGGGGGCACCCCGGCAAGAAGCTGCTCTTCATGGGCGGCGAGTTCGGCCAGGAGCGCGAGTGGAACCACAACCAGTCGCTCGACTGGCACTTGCTCGACGATCCTCTGCATGGTGGCGTGAAGGATCTGATCCGCGACCTCAACCACGTCTACACCTCGACCCCGGCGCTCCATTCCCGCGACGTCGAGGCCAGCGGCTTCCAGTGGCTGGTCGCGGACGATTCCGATAACTCGGTCATCGCCTGGGCGCGAAAGGGCAAGGCGGAGGGCGAGATCGCCATCGTGGTGTCGAACTTCACGCCGGTGCCGCGTGAAGGCTACCGCGTCGGCGTGCCGACGGCCGGCTACTACCGCGAGGCGATCAACTCGGACGCCGAGCGCTATGGTGGCTCGAATGTCGGCAATATGGGTGGCGTGCAGAGCCGAGCCGAGCAGAGCCACGGCCAGCCGCACTCGCTGAGCCTGACACTGCCGCCGCTCTCGACCCTGATCCTGATTCGCGAGGGTTGATCGCCTCGGTCCCCGGAGCGGCTCAGCCGCTCCGGGGACCGAACAGAATCACCGCCATGCCGACGAGGCAGATCGCCCCGCCGATGAGATCCCAGCGATCGGGACGATGTCCCTCGATGCCCCAAAGCCAAAGGATCGAGGCGGCGATGTAAATGCCGCCATAGGCGGCATAAGTCCGCCCCGCCGCCTCGCTTTCGACCAGGGTGAGCAGCCAAGCGAACAGCGCCAGCGAGACGAGCCCCGGCGCGACCCACCAGACCGACCGATCGAGCCGCAGCCACGCCCAGAACGCGAAGCAGCCGGCGATTTCGGCAAGTGCAGCTCCGGAGTAAGCGAGAAGGGTCTTGGTCATTGGCGACGCTTGGCGCGGGCCGACCCCGTTGCCAAGCCGGTTTTCGTAAAGTCGGTGTGGCCTGTCAGCCAACCACTGTTCCCATGCTTGGCAGCGCGGGATCGCGCGTCAGGCGTCATTCTCCGGGGCGAACACCTCGCCCTTCTCGGCAAGCCGCACGTTGTTGCGGTCGGTGGGCAGATCGCGAAGGTCGCGGTACGTCCTGATTAGACGATGCAGGTCGGCCCTGGCTGGATCGGACGGCTCCGGCGCCCCTTGATCGAAGCCGTTCACCACGGTCTCCACCCGCCGGTCGAGATCCGCAACGTTCCGCGGATCGAGGCCTTCGATCCTCGCGAGCAGGTCGGCGATCGCGGCGCGTTTCGTTTCCAGCTCCGACATCGACAGCCTCATAAGGATCCTCGCGCCAAAACAGCGCCCAAGGCCGCCCGGAGTTCCAAAAGGACGCATCCTCGGACCTTCGGCACAGGCCGGGGGTTGGTGCGGCATGACCTTGCTCCTGACCGAGGAACCGCGCAGCCGACCGGCGGAGCACCGACGGCCCCTCCGCCTCTGGCATCCACGCCGCGTGCTGGTGACGCCAGCGGCCCTTGAGCATGCCCATGGCCGGCAGATCGTGGCGCGGGTGGAGGGCATGGGTCTGCCGGTCGAGCGCCTGAAGAGCAATCGTCTCACCGGCCTGCGCGACGACGAGAACCCGCGTCGGGCCTATGCGCAGGCGAAGGCAACCCTCGCCATCGTCACCGCGCCGCCGACGAAGCTAAAGCTCCAGCCGATTCCGCCGAGCGCCGACTGGCGCTTCGATCTTGCCGAGGGCTGCCCGGCGCATTGCCAGTACTGCTATCTCGCCGGCTCCCTCTCGGGGCCGCCGGTGACGCGCGTCTACGCCAACCTCGATGCGATCCTGGGCAATCTCGAGAGTTATTTGGGCCACGGCGGCGTCACCAGTGCCTCGGAAGCGCGGGCGGCGGAGGGCACCACGTTCGAGGCGTCCTGCTACACCGATCCGCTCGGGATCGAGCATCTCACCGGCTCGCTCTCCGCTGCGATCCGCCATTTCGGCGCCTGGGACGCACCGGTGCAACTGCGCTTCACGACGAAGTTCGCTGCGGTCGAACCACTCCTCGACTTGCCGCATCACGGCCGCACCCGCATCCGCTTCTCAGTCAACGCAGCCGCGGCGGCGCATTACGAAGGCGGTACCGCTCCGCTCGGCGAGCGCCTCGCCGCCATGGGTGCCGTGGCCCGAGCCGGCTATCCCGTCGGCCTCACCATCGCACCGATCCTGCCCGTCGAGAGATGGCCGGACGCCTACGACGCCCTGCTGCGCGATGCGGCCGAAGCCTTGTCCGGTGTGGCCGCGCCCGATCTGACGGTCGAACTCATCACCCACCGCTTCACGCCAAATTCGAAGACGGTTCTCGAAGGATGGTATCCGGGCTCCGACCTACCGATGCGCGAGGCGGAGCGCACCCGCAAACTCACCAAGTTCGGCTCGGTGAAGTACGTGTTTCCGACCGATCTCATGAAGGCGATGCGGGCCCACCTCACCGGTCGGATCGCGGTTCATCTGCCGATGGCGCGCATCCTGTACTGGACGTGAGAGTGAAGGCTGACACTCGCAATCGGATGCGATCTCAGCCGACAGACTTCCGCTCCTGTCCCGTCGGACAGATGTCGAGCAGCACACAGCGTCCGCAGGCCGGCGAGCGGTGGAAGCAGACGTGCTGTCCGTGCAGCATCAGCACCTCATGATTGTCGTAGAGCTTCTGCGCCGACCAATCCTCCGGAAGCTGCGCCCGCAGGACCGCGTGGCTCGGCCCGACATCGACCTTCGCACCGATCAGCCCCGTGCGCTGGGCGACGCGGTGATGGTGGCTGTCCACCGGCAGGGCCGGCATCCGCAGCGTCGAGAACGACAGCACGGCGGCGCTCGTCTTCGGCCCGATGCCGGGAATCGCTTCGAGCCAACCGCGCGCCGCATCGACGCTCATATCCCCCAAGAAGTCGAGGGTGAGGCCGCCCACCCGCTCTCGGACCGCGGCAAGCACCGTCTTGATGCGCGGCGCCTTCAGCTCCGGCCAAGTGACGCCGCGGATCGTGGCCTCGATGTCTTCGACCGAGGCCGCCTCGATCTCCATCCAATTGGGCCAGCGCGCCCGCAGCGCCTTGAAGGCGCGTCCGGAATCGGCGTTGCGGGTCCGATGCGACAGCAGCGAGGAGATCAGCTCCGACAGCGGGTCGAGGCTGTGGAAATACGGGATCGGGCATTCGTAGACGCCGCAGAGCCGGCGATGAACCTCCAGCGCCTTGTCCTTCAGGGCTTCGGACGCAGCGGCCGGCACCTCGCGGCGGCGAGGGCGGACGGGCGGCGAAAGGGCTGTATCGGGGAAAAGCCTCATGGAAGCCGAATCCCCGAAAGGATTCGGCGGTTCCCGGCCCGCGACAACCCTACTTCACCGGCTCCTTGGGCAGAGCGTAGATATTGATGTCGAGCTTGTCGTCCGCACCCTCGCCAAGGTCGGTGACGTATTCTTCCAGGAAGCGGTCCTGGACCGCGATCTCTTTGGCGTCGAGATAGGCGATCAGCGTCTCGTAGGTGCCGTCGATCTCCTCGTAACTGCCGCTATGCTTGAACCGCAGGGCCTTGCCGCTCGGGTTCGAGCCGAACTTGACGTCGCCGCCCTCCACGCCCTGCGCGGGTGCGGCCTCGATCGGGATCATCGCTTCGTACTGAAAGCCGTCGTCCTCGGTCTTGGTGAACAGGGCGATCGGCCGGCCCGCCGGCTTGAGATTCAGCCTCGTCAGCGCCTCGCCGATGGTCTTGTAGGCTTTGCGCAGGTTGGCTCGCGCCTCCTCCCACTTTGTCTCGCCCGCCAGGATCGCCACGGGCTTGGCCGGCAGCGTCACCTCATCGACGTCGTTTGGCTCGCCCGGAACCGTCACGAGGGTCGGCAGCGCCGAAGCCGGAGGCGTAACTGCCCGGGCCGCGCCGGCCTGGGCGGGGCGCGGGATCGGCACCTGCTGCGGCGCGGGCGCTGCCGGGTCGGGGCCGGATTTCGCCGTGTCCGGCACGGTCGTGGTCGGCAGGGGGTTCGTCTCGGCAGGGGAGGGCGCGTTGGTGGGGGGCGGCGCGTTCTGGGCGAGCGCCGCGGTCGTCAGCGAAGGGACGAGAGCGAGGAGGCCCGCGGCGAGGGTGGCGAGACGGGTCAAGGTGGGGACGCTCCGATTGGCCGGTTCGGACAGGGTAGGGCCGAAACACGCCGCGCGCGAGACCGTTGCGGCGCGACGTTGCGGCTCGTCGTTCACGACTCGCGGCCTGCCGGCTTTTGCCATATACGCCGCGCCATCCTCGCATTCCCCAAACTCACATTCCTCAAGACAAGGTCGTCAGAGGTCCAATGAGCCCTCTTGGAGCCCTCTCGTGAGCCCTCTTGCAAATCGCCGCTTTCTGAAGATGCACGGTGCCGGCAACGCCATCGTCGTACTCGACCTGCGCGGCACCGCGGTCCGGGTGACCCCGGCCGAGGCTCGCGCCATCGCCGCCGACGTGCATTCGCGCTTCGACCAGCTCATGGTCGTGCACGATCCGGTCACGCCCGGCACCGATGCCTTCATGCGCATCTACAACACCGACGGATCGGAATCCGGCGCTTGCGGCAACGGTACCCGCTGCGTCGGCTACGCGCTGCTCGACGATCCGGCCATGGCGCGCCCCGCCGAGAACGGCGCGCTGACGCTGGAGACCAAGGCCGGATTGGTCGCGGTCAAGCGCATCACCGACCGCTCCTTCACCGTCGATATGGGCCAGCCGCGCCTGCGCTGGGACGAGATCCCGCTCGCCGAGCCGTTTCTCGACACGCGCCGCATCGAGCTTCAGGTCGGGCCGATCGACGATCCGATCCTGCATTCGCCCGCGGCCGTGAGCATGGGCAACCCGCACGCGATCTTCTTCGTCGAACGCGATCCCGACAGCTACGATCTCGGCCGCATCGGCCCGCTTCTCGAAGCCCACCCGATCTTCCCGGAGCGGGCCAACATCTCCATTGCCGAGGTGACGGGCCGCGACACGATCAAGCTGCGGGTGTGGGAGCGCGGCGCGGGGCTGACGCTGGCCTGCGGAACGGCCGCCTGCGCCACGGTGGTGGCCGCCTCGCGCCTGCGCATGATCGGCCGCGCCGCCCGCGTGGCGTTACCCGGCGGGGAGCTCTCGATCGAGTGGCGCGCCGATGACCACGTGCTGATGACCGGCCCGGTCTATCTCGAAGGCGAGGGCACGTTCTCGCCCGGCCTGTTCGCCGGGATCGACGGGTGAGCGTCGAGACGCTCACCTTCGGCTGCCGTCTCAACACCGTTGAATCCGAGGTGCTGCGCGGCCATGCCGAGCCCGGTGCCGAAGGGCGCGACCTCGTCGTCGTCAACACCTGTGCGGTCACGGCGGAGGCGGGGCGGCAGGCACGCAAGGCGATCCGCCGGCTCTCCCGAGAGCGGCCCGGCGCCGAGATCGTCGTGACCGGCTGTGGCGCCGAGGTCGAGCGCGCGAGCTACGCCGCAATGCCGGAGGTGGCGCGCCTCGTCGGTAACGCAGCCAAACTCAGGCCGGAGAGCTGGCAGGGCGGTACCGCGCCGGCGCCTGAAGACATCATGGCGGTCCGCACGGCCGAGCCGACGCGCATCGACGCGATGACTGGGCACACCCGTGCCTTCGTGCCGGTGCAGAACGGCTGCGACCACCGCTGCACCTTTTGCGTCATCCCGTTCGGGCGCGGCAACTCACGTTCCGTGCCGGTCGCCGAGGCGGTGGCGCAGGTGCGCCGCATCGTCGAGCATGGCGGGCGCGAGGTGGTGCTGACCGGCGTCGATCTCACCGCCTACGGTCGCGACCTCGATGCCGACTTGAGCCTCGGCCGCCTCGTTCGCACGATCCTCGCCGAGGTGCCGGATCTGCCGCGTCTGCGCCTGTCATCGATCGATTCGGTCGAGGCCGATGCCGTCTTGATCGCCGCCTTCGCCGAGGAGCCGCGGCTGATGCCGCATGTCCATCTCTCGCTCCAGGCGGGCGACGACCTGATCCTCAGGCGGATGAAGCGGCGCCACTCGCGCGCCGACGCCATCCGCCTGTGCGAGACGCTGCGCGACCTACGGCCCGGCCTCGTGTTCGGCGCCGATCTGATCGCCGGGTTTCCGACCGAGACCGAGGCGCAATTCTCCCGCTCCCTCGATCTCGTGGCGGAATGCGGGCTGACGCATCTGCACGTCTTCCCCTACTCACCGCGCCCCGGCACGCCCGCCGCGCGGATGCCGGCGGTGCCGGGCGACGTGATCCGCGTACGCGCCGCACGCCTACGCGAAGCCGGCGCGGCGGCCCTTGCCCGCCACCTCGCTGGCGAGATCGGCGCCCGCCGCCGCGTTCTGACAGAGCGCGGCGATACCGGCCGGACGGAGGCGTTTTCGCTGGTGCGTTTCTCGGAGCCGGTACCGGCCGGAGAGCTTCGCGACGTCACCATCACAGGGCATGACGGGCAGGCCCTGCTCGCGGCTTGAGCAAAGATCTACGGGGCGGGTGCGATCATTCCACACGCCTCCAGCCCCGCCCCCATATGCACGGGGGGCGGCGCTTCCACCGCGATTGCCTCGCGCTTCGGATAGAGCGGAAGGCTCAAACCCCGCGCATGGAGTTGCAGGCCCGGCCCATCCCGCCCGGCGCTGCCGTAGATCGTATCGCCCCGGATCGGCCAGCCCATCGCCGCGCAATGCACGCGCAATTGGTGCGTCCGCCCGGTCACCGGCTTCAGTTCCAACCACGACAGACCACTCGCCCGCCCAAGCACGCGGTAGAGCGTCAGCGAGGGTGCGCCGGCCGGGTCGGTCTTCATCCACCAACTGCGCGGATCGTCCGAACGTTTGGCCAGCGGAAGATCGATGCGCCCTTCCACGGCCTCGGGGCCGCCTTCGACCAGCGCCCAATAGGTCTTATCGACCTTGCCGTCGGCGAACAGGCGGTTCAAACGCGCAAGCGCCTTGGCATGGCGGCCGAGAACGAGGCAGCCCGACGTGTCGCGGTCCAGCCGGTGCGCAGCCTCCGGACGGCGCGGCAGGCCGAAACGCAGGGCGTCGAGATGGTCGGTCAGCGTCGGGCCGCCCTTCGGCCCCGGATGCACCGGCAAACCCGCCGGCTTGTCGATGACGAGCATCAGGGCATCGCGGTAGAGGAGCGGAGGCCCTATCTCCGGTCCGACGGTGCGATCCGGCACTGAAACACGCGCGTTCATGCCCCACGGGCTAGAATGTCGGATCGTCGCGGGCAAGGTTTGAGCAGGGCAAGATTTTGAACAAGGGACGCGGATGAGCGACGACGAGAAGCCCGGCTGGTTCGGACGCCTGTTCGGGCGAAAGGGCGCGCCCGAATCCAAGTCTCCCGAGCCGGTGCCCGGCGAGGACAGCCCGGTCGAGGAAACCCCGGCCGAGGAATCGGTCACGCCAGATCCGTTGTCGCCGGCCTCCGAATCCGAGGGGCAGCCGGTCTTCACCACCGCGGCGGACGATGTGACCCACGTGCCGCCGCCGGTGAGCGAGCCCGCCTCCGACGATCCCGACAAGAATCGCATCCCCGACGAACTGGAAGGCGCCGACCTCCAGCCCGAGCCGCAGCCGCCGACCGGCGAAGCACCGCAGCCAGACGAGATCCCTGACGAAGACGAGCCATCGGCCGCCTCCACCGAGACGGCGGAGAAGCGGAACTGGTGGTCGCGCCTGACCGGCGGCGAGGGGGAGACGCCCGCGCCCGCGCCCGCGCCCGCGCCCGCGGCTGAAGCCGAACCACCCGCCGAGGTCGACATCCAGCCGGTCGATTCCGCAGCGGCGCTCGCGAGCGATGCGATGTCCGGCGCGGCCGAGGGCAGCGAGAAGCAGGGCTGGTGGTCGCGTTTGACTGCCGGCATGCGCCGCACCTCCTCCGCCCTGTCGGACCGGGTGACGGGCCTGTTCACCAAGCGCAAGCTCGACGCCACCACCCTGGAGGATCTCGAAGACGCGCTGATCCAGGCCGATTTCGGCGTCGAGACGGCGACGCGTATGTCGGAGGCGGTGGGCAAGGGCCGCTACGAGAAGGGCATCTCGCCCGACGAGGTACGCGCCATCCTCGCCACCGAGATCGAGCGGGCGCTGACGCCCGTGGCGCTGCCGATCGAGATCGATTCGGCCAAGAAACCCTACGTGATCCTGACAGTCGGCGTGAACGGCGCCGGCAAGACCACGACGATCGGCAAGCTCTCGCTCAAGTTCAAGGCGGAGGGGCGCAGCGTCATGCTGGCGGCCGGCGACACGTTCCGCGCCGCGGCGATCGAGCAGTTGCGGGTGTGGGGCGACCGCACCGGGACGCCGGTCATCAGCCGCGCTCAGGGGTCGGACGCGGCGGGGCTCGCCTTCGACGCGTTCAAGGAGGCGCGGGAGAACGGCACCGACGTGCTCCTGATCGACACCGCCGGCCGCTTGCAGAACAAGGCCGGGCTGATGGCGGAACTGGAGAAGATCGTCCGGGTCATCCGCAAGCTCGACCCGGAGGCTCCTCACGCCACCTTGCTGGTGCTCGACGCCACCGTCGGGCAGAACGCACTGAGCCAAGTCGAGCTGTTCTCGCAGGCCGCACCCGTGTCGGGCCTCGTGATGACGAAGCTCGACGGAACCGCACGGGGCGGTATTCTGGTGGCGCTCGCCACGAAGTTCGGCCTGCCCGTGCACTTCATCGGGGTCGGCGAGGGCGTGGAAGACTTGGAGCCGTTCGCCGCGCGGGACTTTGCCCGGGCGATCACCGGCCTCCCCAAGGAGTAGCCGATTGGCCGTCGCCTCTTCGGAGCATCGTGAAAGTCCCAGCATGAAGGTCGAGAGCGTTCCGCCGCGACGGCACCTGCCGCCGCTCCTCAAGCTGGCGCTGGAAGTGGGCCCGCTGACGGTCTTCTTCTTCGGCAACGCCTATGCCGAGCGCTTCGGCGTAGCGGCGGAGAGCAAGCTGTTCGTGGCAACCGGCGTATTCATCGTCGCCACGATGATTGCGCTCGCCGTGCACTTCGCCCTGCTGCGGCGGCTGCCGATCATGCCGCTCGTGTCGGGTGTCGTCGTGCTGGTGTTCGGCAGCCTGACGCTGGCGCTTCAGGACAAGACCTTCATCATGATGAAGCCGACCATCGTGAACACGCTGTTCGGCCTCGTCCTTCTCGGCGGGCTCGCCTTCAACAAATCGCTGCTGTCGGTCGTGCTCGACAGCATGTTCGCGCTCACCGACGAGGGCTGGCGCAAGCTCACCTTCCGCTGGGGCCTGTTCTTTCTCGCGCTCGCGGTCGTCAACGAGGTCGTCTGGCGGACGCAGACCGAGGATTTCTGGGTGAGCTTCAAGGTGTTCGGCATCATGCCGCTCACGGTCGCCTTCGCCCTGGCCCAGACGCCGCTGCTGCTGCGCTACGAGCACAAGGACGAGGCGAAGGCTGGCTAGAGCTGTGCCCGACCGCGGTGGGTCGGATCACGCATCTATCCTTTTGTTTTGGCGCGCATTCTTTCGATGAACCGGCATCCAGTTCCTCGGAATGCGCTTGAATCGAAAGCTCAGCCGATCCGCCGCGGCATCCGGAACGGCAGCATCAGCCGCACGAGCGGGTTGCGGAAGCGCGTGAGCGACAGGCTCTCGTGCACGGGCTGCACCGCCTCGCCGTCGAGGGTCGTGGCGAGCATAGAGCGGGCATAGAACGGCGTGTCCTCGAACGTGCGGATCACCTCGGCGCGACTGTCGTCGCTGCGGGTCGTGCGCGGCATCCGCCACAGGCCGGTAGGCGGCAGGCCGGCGGCGAGCGGCAGGCGCATCTCGCGGCGGGTGCCGTCGGCGTCGAAGCGCAGCGTCAGGTTCTGTCCGCTGCCATCCGTCCGGCGCACGTCGTAGAGGATGGCCGAGCCCCGCTTGAGCGGAGCGCGGCACCAGGTCCAATCCGTGAACGCGTCTTCGAGGGCGCCGTCGCCATCGTTGGTGTCGTGGTAGCCGCTGCCGCGCCAGGAGAGGGCGGGTGCGGTGAACTCGGCCTCGACCTCGCAATCCGGCGCCATCGGCCACCAGCGGTGCAGGCCGTGCGTGTCGAGGGTGAAGGGCTGCGCGGTGAGTGCCCGTGGCCGCACCCGCACCGTGCCCCGCACCGCCCGCGGGATCGGCGAGCCCCGCTCGTCGAGGCGGATCGTCAGTACATTGCCGTCCCATTGGAGCGAAGACGGCCCGAGACTGAAGCTCGTCGCATCGCGCGCCAGCGAACGGGCGTTGCGCTCGGTCATGGCGAAGCGATTGCCCCGCTCGCCGTAGAGCACGACGTTGACGGCGCAGTGGGCGAACGGGTCGCGCGCTGCATCCCAGGCGTAATAGGGCGAGAACACGCTGCCGATGAAGGCGATGACGGTGAGCCCCTGGCGCCCGTCCTCGCTCACGGCATCGACGTACCACCAGACGTAGCCGCCGCGCGTCACCGCCCCATCGAAGCGAGGTCCGCGCGCAGTGCCGCCGCCGCGAGCCGGCCCGATTGCGCTGCCATCGGCACCCCCGGCCCCGGATGCACGCTGCCCCCCGCCAGGTAGAGCCCCGCTACCCGCGTCCGCGCTCCCGGCCGCTTGAACGTCGCCGTCCAGCCGTGCGAGGCCCGGCCGTAGAGGGCCCCGCCCGTTCCTGGGAACAGTCCCGCGAAATCCTGCGGGGTCGTGATCGTCGCCGGCCCCGTCGGCTCCAGGGTGAGCCCGCAGGCCGAGAGCTTGCGAAGGATGGTCGTCTCGCATGCGGCGATCTCCGTGGGGCTGAAGCGACGCTCTCCGCCATCGGCGGGCGCGTTGACGAGGATGAGCAGGCGTTCCGGTCCGTTGGGGGCCGCGCCGCCGTCGCCGTCCCGGTCCTGGGCGCAGACGTAGACGGTCGGGTCCGGCGGCAGACGGCGGCCGCGCAGGATCGCGTCGAACTCCGCCCGATAATCGGCGGAGAAGAACACGCTGTGGTGCGCGAGCTCGAAGCCCTTCGCCCGCGCCGTCAGACAGAGGGTGAGTGCCGAGAGCGAGCGCTCGCGGGCGGGCACCCGGTCGCCCGCCGCCGCGGCCTCGCGCCCGAGCAGGCCACCGCCGAGGGCCGCGACGTCGGCGTTGGCGATCACCGCATCGGCGACGATGCGCTCGCCGCCGACGAGTTCGACTCCCGCGACACGGCCGCGCTCAGTCAGGATCCGTGCCACGTCCGCCCCGGTGCGCAGCTTCGCGCCGCGGCGCTCGGCCAGATCCGCGACCGCGCGCGCGAGCCGGCTCAAGCCGCCCTCGACGGTCCAGACACCCGCCTGCTCCACATGGGCGACCAGCATCAGCGTGGCGGGCGCCTCGAACGGCGAGGCGCCGCAATAGGTGGCGTAGCGCCCGAACAGCTGGTGCAGGCGCGGATCGCGGAAGTACTCCCCGAGCGCCGACCACAGGGTCGCGAAGGGCTGGATACGCCAGAGGCTGCCGATGCCCGAGAGGCCGACGCGCTGGGCGAGATCGACGGGGCTCGGCCGGTCGGCGCGGATGAAGGGCCCTTCCAGTGTGCGGTAGACCTCGGCCGCACGGGCGCAGAACCGCCGATAGCCCTCCGCCTCCCGCGGGCCGGCGAAGGCGCCGATGGCCGCCGCAGAAGCCTCGATGTCGGCGAACAGGTCGAGCCGCTCGTGCGCGTTCCAGGCGTGGCGGGCGAGCAGGGTGGCCGGCCGCAGCCGCATCTCCGATTCGAGATCGGCGCCAGCCTCGGCGAACAGCTCCTCGAACACCCAGCGCATGGTGAAGACGGTGGGGCCCGCCTCGACCGGCACGCCGTTCACGGCCAGCGACCGCATCTTGCCGCCGACGCGCGCCGCCCGTTCCAGGACGGTGACGTCATGGCCGGCCACAGCGAGATTCAGCGCCGCCGCGAGACCGCCGATGCCGGCACCGATCACGATGACGCTTTTTTCTGCCACCGAAAACGCACTCCGCCTCGCATCGCCGTTGATCCGAGCCCGCAACAGTGTCAAGTATTGTTGACACAAAGACAAGGCAAGGCAGCCTGACATCGGGAGGACACTATGGACGTCGGCCGGCGGATCGAGACAGTGCTCGACATTGCGGTGTCCCATGCGGAGGCACCGGGTGCACCCCCGCAGCTGGCGGAGGCGATCCGCTACGCGGTCTTTCCCGGCGGCCACCGCATCCGCCCGCGGCTCTGCCTTTCCGTCGCGCTCGCCTGCGGCGACGACGACCCCGCCGCCTCCGAGGCGGCCGCGGCGGCGATCGAGTTGCTGCACTGCGCCTCCCTCGTCCACGATGACCTGCCGTGCTTCGACGATGCGCCGACGCGCCGCCAGAAGCCGTCGGTCCACGCGGCTTTCGGCGTGCCGCTCGCGGTGCTCACGGGCGACGCGCTGATCGTCGCCGCCTTCGAGACGCTGGCGCGGGGTGTAACCCGCTCGCCCGCGCGCCTTGCGAGTCTCGTCGGGCTGATCGCCCGCGCCGTCGGCTCGCCCTCCGGCATCGTCGCGGGGCAGGCCTGGGAATCCGAGCCCACCGTCGATCTGGTCGAGTACCAGCAGGCCAAGACCGGCGCGCTGTTTGCAGCGGCCACGGTGGCCGGTGCCGCCGCCGCGGGAGCGCCCCCGCTGCCCTGGCGCCTGCTCGGCGAATGCCTCGGGGCGGCCTATCAGGTCGCCGACGACCTGCGCGACGTCGCCTGCCGCCAGGAGGAGATCGGCAAGCCCGCCGGCCGCGACGCCACCCTTGGGCGCCCGAACGCGGCGGCCCTGCTCGGCATGGGCGGCGCCCTGGAGCGCTTGAAGCATCTCACGCAGGAAGCGATCGACGTAATTCCCCCCTGCCGCGGGCAGGACGCGATTCGCATCGAGATCGAGGCGCAGACCCGGCTGTTCATGCCTGCTTCCCTGCGCGCGATGGCGTGAGGGCCGGCCTTGCCCGCCGCGATGACCGAGGCCGGACCCGCGCCGGAGAGGCGCGGCGGCTGGCGCCAGCGCTGGCTCGCCTTCCGCAACCGCACGGTCGCTAGCCCCAGCTTCCAGCGCTGGGCGGCGGGGTTTCCGCTCACCCGCGGGATCGCGCAGCGGAACACCCGGGCATTGTTCGACCTCTGCGCCGGCTTCGTCTACGCGCAGGTGCTGTTCGCCTGCGTCCGGCTCGACCTGTTTACGCTGCTGCGGGACGGCCCGCTCGCGCCCGACGCCCTCGCCCGGGGTCTCGATCTGCCTTCCGATCGCGCGCTGACCCTGCTCAAAGCCGCGGCCTCGCTCGACCTAATCGCGCGGCTACCGGACGAGCGCTTCGCCTTGGCCGATCTCGGCGCGGCGCTGATCGGCAATCCCTCGGTCGCGGCGATGATCGAGCACCACGCTATGCTCTACGCCGATCTGGCCGATCCCGTCGCCCTGTTGCGGGGCGGGGCGGGGCCGACGCGGCTCGGGGGCTACTGGCCCTATGCCGAAGCCGGCGGGGACGTGCAGCTCGGCCCGGATTCGGTCGCCGCCTATAGTGGCTTGATGGCGTCCTCGCAGGCGCTGATCGCGGACGATGTGCTCGATGCCCTGCCGCTCGCCGATCGCGCATGCCTGATGGATGTCGGGGGCGGGGAGGGCGTGTTCCTCGCGCAGGCCGCCCGCCGCCATCCGCGGCTCGCCCTGCGCCTGCTCGACCTTCCGCCGGTTGCGGAACGGGCGGTTGCCCGACTCGCCGCCGAGGGCCTCGGCGACCGCGTCACCTGTTTCGGCCGGAGCTTTCTCGGCACCTTCCTTCCGCCGGGCGCCGACGCGATCACCCTGGTGCGGGTTTTCCACGATCACGATGATGCGGTCGCCCTGGCGCTCCTGCGTGCGGCCCACGCGGCGCTGCCGCCCGGCGGCCTCCTGGCGATTGCCGAGCCGATGGCCGGCACGCCCGGCGCGAAGCCGGTGGGTGATGCGTATTTCGGCTTCTACCTCCTCGCTATGGGCAGCGGCCGGCCCCGCACGGCCGACGAATTGACAGCCATGCTGGCCCAGGCCGGCTTCGATGAAATCCGCGAGCGGGCGACCCGGCGTCCGCTGCTGGCGCGATTGATCACCGCAAAGCGACGGTAGAAGTGTAAAGTTTACTTGACGCAATTCCTCGTCCATCTAGGATGACATCAAGCGGTTCGGCCCTTCGCAGAGTCGCAAACAGCAACGGGGGAGGCAGGGAGATGGAGGCATTGGCCGTCGTCCTTGAACGACCGGAGCACTTGGCACTCAACCGCCTCGCGCTGACCCCTGCCACCGAGGGCGACGCGATCGTTGCCGTCTCTTGGAGCGGCATCAGCACGGGGACCGAGCGCCTGCTCTGGTCCGGCCGGATGCCGCCCTTTCCCGGCATGGGGTATCCGCTGGTGCCCGGCTACGAGTCGGTCGGCACGGTGGTCGAGACCGGTGCCGGTAGCGGCCTGCGCATCGGGCAGACCGTATTCGTGCCCGGCGCCCGCTGCTTCGGCGAGGTCAACGGGCTGTTCGGCGGCGCGGCTTCGCACCTGATCGCTCCGGCCTCCCGCCTCGTCTCTATCGATGCCGCGCTCGGCGACCGCGCCTGCCTCATCGCCCTTGCAGCAACTGCCTATCATGCCCTGTCCGGCATCGTGCCCGGCGAGCGAAGCCTGATCGTCGGCCACGGCGTGCTCGGCCGGCTGCTCGCGCGGCTGACGTTGCTCGCGGGCGGCGAACCGGTGGTGTGGGAGCGCGAGACGCTGCGGGCGGAGGGTACGTTCGGCTACTCCGTGCTCGCGCCCGAGGACGATCCGACGCGCGACTACGCCACCATCACCGATGTCAGCGGCGATTCGAGCTTGCTCGATACGCTGATCGGCCGTCTCGCCCCCGGCGGCGAGATCGTGCTCGCCGGCTTCTACGAGGCCCCGCTGGCCTTCGCCTTCCCGCCCGCCTTCATGCGCGAGGCTCGGATCCGGGTCTCGGCGGAATGGCGGCCGGGCGACCTCGCGGTGGTCCGGGCCCTGATCGAGGCCGGAAGCCTGTCGCTCGATGGGCTCATCACTCACCGGGTGCCCGCCTGGCAAGCGGGGGAGGCCTACCGCACGGCCTTCGCCGATCCTGCCTGCCTGAAGATGATCCTCGATTGGAGGACCTGCTCATGAACCTTCAGCTCAACAAGGCGGCGTTGAACGCCGCGACGACGCTGCGGGCCGAGGCCGCCATCGAGCCCGATCCGGTCGCGACCGGCGAGGTCAAGCGCGAGACGCAGATCATCGCGATCTACGGCAAGGGCGGCATCGGCAAGTCGTTCACCCTGGCCAATCTCAGCTACATGATGGCCCAGCAGGGCAAGAAGGTGCTGCTGATCGGCTGCGACCCGAAGAGCGACACGACCTCGCTCCTGTTCGGCGGGCGCGCCTGCCCGACCATCATCGAGACCTCGACCAAGAAGAAGCTTGCGGGCGAGGCGGTCGCCATCGGCGACGTCTGTTTCAAGCGCGACGGCGTCTATGCGATGGAGCTCGGCGGGCCGGAGGTCGGCCGCGGTTGCGGCGGGCGCGGCATCATCCACGGCTTCGAGCTGCTCGAGAAACTCGGCTTCCACGAATGGGGGTTCGACTACGTCCTGCTCGATTTCCTCGGCGACGTGGTCTGCGGCGGCTTCGGCCTCCCGATCGCCCGCGACATGTGCCAGAAGGTCATCGTCGTCGGCTCCAACGACCTGCAATCGCTCTACGTCGCCAACAACGTCTGCTCGGCGGTCGAATACTTCCGCAAGATGGGCGGCAATGTCGGCGTCGGCGGCCTCGTCATCAACAAGGACGACGGCACCGGCGAGGCGCAGGCTTTCGCCGATGCGGCGGGCATTCCGGTGCTGGCCTCGATCCCGGCCGATGACGACATCCGCCGCAAGAGCGCGAATTACGAGATCATCGGCAAGCCCGACGGGCGCTGGGGCTCGCTCTTCGCCGACCTTTCGCAGAACGTGGCGGAGGCCGCGCCGCACCAGCCGACGCCGCTGAGCCAGGACGCGCTGCTCGGCCTGTTCTCCAGCGAGGCCACCGGACGCGACGTGGTGCTGGAGCCTGCCACCATCGAGGACATGTGCGGGCGCACCAGCCTGACCAAGCCGTCCCTCGAAGTCGTCTACGACGAGGTCTGAGCCATGGCGGTCAGCCTCGACATCGGCGCGCTTCGCGCCCGCCGCCCAGAGGGCATCGATCTCGCCGCGACTCAGGGCGACGGGCTCGGCTGCCACGCCGGCAAGGACACGATGCGCGCGGCTGCCGAGGCCGCCGGCCTGTCCGGAACGCTGGAGCAGTACCGGAAGGACTATCCGGCGGGGCCGCACGACCAGCCGCAGAGCATGTGCCCCGCCTTCGGCTCCCTGCGCGTCGGCCTGCGCATGCGGCGCACGATGACGATCCTCTCGGGAAGCGCCTGCTGCGTCTACGGTCTGACCTTCACCTCGCATTTCTACGGCGCGCGTCGGAGCGTCGGCTACGTGCCGTTCAATTCCGAGACGCTGGTCACCGGCAAGCTGTTCGAGGACATCCGCGAGGCGGTCCACGCCTCGGCCAACCCGCAAGACTACGACGCGATCGTCGTCATCAACCTCTGCGTTCCGACCGCCTCGGGCGTTCCGCTAAGGCTGCTGCCGAAGCAGATCGACGGCGTGCGCGTCATCGGTATCGACGTGCCGGGCTTCGGCGTGCCGACCCATGCCGAGGCCAAGGACGTCTTGGCCGGCGCGATGCTCAAGTTCGCTCGCACGGAAGCCGAGAGCGGCCCGGTCCAGGCGCCGCGCGGGGGCCGCTCGGAGCGTCCGTCCGTCGCGCTTCTGGGCGAGATGTTCCCGGCCGATCCGGTGGTGATCGGTGCGCTTCTCGAACCGCTCGGCCTCAGCGCCGGCCCCGTCGTGCCGACGCGGGAATGGCGCGAACTCTACGGCGCCCTCGACGCGGCAGCGGTGGCGGCCATCCACCCGTTTTACACCGCGAGCATTCGTGAGTTCGAGGCCGCCGGTCGGCCGGTGGTCGGCTCGGCCCCCGTCGGCCATGACGGCACCGCCGACTGGCTCGCCGCCATCGGCAATGCCTGCGACGTGCCGCACGAGAAAATCGCGGCGGCGCAGAACCGGCTTCTGCCGGCGATCCGGGGAGCGCTGGGTGCAGCGCCGATCCGCGGGCGCATCACGCTCTCCGGCTACGAGGGCTCGGAACTCCTGGTCGCGCGCCTCCTCGTCGAGAGCGGCGCCGAGGTGCCTTATGTCGGCACAGCCTGCCCGCGCACGCCCTGGTCCGAGCCGGACCGGGCGTGGCTGGAGGAACGCGGCGTCACCATCCGCTACCGCGCCTCGCTGGAGGACGACCTCGCCGCGCTCAACGAATTCCGGCCGGATCTGGCCATCGGCACCACCCCGGTGGTGCAGAAGGCGAAGGAGGCCGGCACGCCGGCACTTTACTTCACCAACCTGATCTCGGCGCGTCCGCTGATGGGCGCGGCCGGCGCCGGCTCGCTGGCGAAGGTGGTCAACGCCGCGCTCGCCAACCGGCCCCGCTTCGACGCCATGCGCGCCTTCTTCGAGGGCGTCGGTACCGGCCACGCCGCAGGCATCTGGCAGGAGGTGCCGGTGCTCAAGACGGCGCCGAAGGCCGCGGCTCCCCTGAAGCCGATCGGGGAGATGGTCTGATGCTGGTCATCGATCACGACCGCGCCGGCGGCTACTGGGGGGCGGTCTACGTCTTCACCGCGATCAAGGGCCTGCAGGTGGTCATCGACGGCCCGGTGGGCTGCGAGAACCTGCCGGTCACCTCGGTGCTGCACTACACCGACGCGCTGCCGCCGCACGAGTTGCCCATCGTCGTCACCGGGCTGGCGGAGGAGGAACTCGGCCGACACGGCACCGAAGGCGCGATGAAGCGGGCGCATGCCACGCTCGATCCCGGCCAGCCCAGTGTCGTGGTGACGGGCTCGATTGCCGAGATGATCGGCGGCGGCGTCACCCCTGAGGGGACCGGGCTCCAGCGCTTCCTACCGCGCACCATCGACGAGGACCAGTGGCAATCCGCCGACCGGGCGATGAGCTGGCTCTGGCAGGAATACGGCGCGAAGCGCTTCGCCAAGAAGGGGATTCCGGCCCGTCCCGAGCGCAAAGCCGGGGAGAAGCCGCGGGTCAACATCATCGGCCCGGCCTACGGCACCTTCAACATGGCCTCGGACCTCGCCGAGATCCGCCGCCTCGTCGAGGGCATCGGCGCCGAGGTGAACCTCACCTTCCCGCTCGGCTCGCATCTCGCCGACGTGCCCAAGCTCGTCAACGCGGATGCCAACATCTGCCTCTACCGCGAGTTCGGTCGCCTGCTCTGCGAGAGCCTGGAGCGGCCCTATCTCCAGGCTCCGATCGGGGTGCTCTCGACCACCAAGTTCCTGCGCACTCTCGGCGAGATCCTGAGGCTCGACCCCGAGCCCTTCATCGAGCGCGAGCGCCACACCACGATTAAACCGGTCTGGGATCTGTGGCGCTCGGTGACGCAGGATTTCTTCGGCACCGCGAGCTTCGGCATCGTCGCGACTGAGACCTATGTCCGCGGCGTGCGCCATTTCCTCGAAGAGGAGATGGGCCTGCCCTGTCACTTCGCCTTTGCGCGCAGCGCCGGCACGAAGCCCGACAACGCGGCGGTGCGTGAGGCGATCAAGACAAACCCGCCGCTTGTCCTGTTCGGCTCGTTCAACGAGCGCATGTACCTCGCCGAGGCGGGTGGGCGGGCAATCTATGTCCCGGCCTCGTTCCCCGGCGCCATCATCCGGCGGCACACCGGCACGCCGTTCATGGGCTATGCCGGCGCGACCTACCTCGTGCAGGAAGTCTGCAACGCTCTGTTCGACATGCTCTTCCACATCCTGCCGCTCGCGCGTGACATGGATGCAGTAGAGGCGACGCCCGCCCGGACGCACCGCGAACTGCCCTGGGACGAAGCGGCCCGCGCCCGGCTCGACGCGCTGGTCGAGGCCCATCCCGTTCTCACGCGGATCTCCGCCGCCAAACGCCTGCGCGATGCCGCCGAGCGGGCCGCGCGCCGGGTCGCCGCCGAGCGCGTCGCTGCCGCCCATGTCGAGCGGGCGCAGAGCGACCTCGTCTTGGGGAGCGCTGCATGAGCGCGGGTCTCCTCCATCCCCTTCACCCTCCGGCCCTTCGCGGAGCCGGAAAACCTGCGGAGCACTGAGTCATGGGAGTGGTCATGCAACGATCGATGCCCGCGTCGTCGCGACAGCACAGTGAGGCGGTCCAGTTCCGGATCATCCTTGCCGCGACCTACCCGTTCTTTCTCGCCGCCGCCCTGGTGCAGCGTTTCCGGCCGAACACGGCCCCGCGGCGCGGCCTGCCGACCCTGCGCCGCTCCGTCTTCGGCGAAGCCAAGGTCATGGCCGTTTCGGCGATCCCGTTCGCCTTCATGGGCTAGGGATTCGGCGCACCGCACTCCGGCAGGCGGCCCCCGCCTTTCGCGACGATGCGCCAGCGCCTCAGAACTTCCGTGCGGTGACACGGGGGATCCTGCGCCGTGATGTCATCGGGTCACGGCGACACCCGCCACGCCTGTCAGCGCGCGGCATAACCAGCGGAGGTTCGATCGATGGCGAACGGCATCACAGAAAGACCGAGCAGCCTGTCCGGGCTGACGGAACCCGAAGCCAAGGAATTTCACGCGATCTTCCTGACGAGCTTCATCATTTTCACGGCGATCGCCGTGGTCGCCCACATTCTCGTGTGGCTGTGGCGGCCCTGGCTTCCCGGGCCGAAGGGCTACGCCCTGCTCGACGGCGTGACCAACGCCGCCCACGGCCTTGTGTCGATGATCGGCTGAGGAGACGCGCGATGCACAAGATCTGGCTTCTGTTCGATCCCCGGCGCACTCTCGTCGCGCTCTTCACCTTCCTGTTCGTCCTGGCGCTGCTGATCCACTTCATCCTGCTCAGCACCGATCGGTTCAACTGGCTGGAAGGCCCGAAGGACGCGAAGGCCGCCGCCGCCCACAGCCTCGTCCTCCCGACGATGCCGACCTGACCGGCCCCACCGCTGGTTCTGCCGCGGGCGGGCCCTGTCGCGCCTGCCCCGGCACCCTTCGTCCTCACCGCGGGGATTTCCGCCATGGCGATGCTGAGCTTCGAGCGCAAATACCGGGTCCGCGGCGGCACTTTGCTGGGCGGAGACCTGTTCGACTTCTGGGTGGGGCCGTTCTACGTCGGCTTCTTCGGCGTCACGACGATCTTCTTCTCGGTGCTTGGCACCGCACTGATCCTCTACGGCGCGGCCATCGGCCCGACCTGGAACATCTGGCAGATCAACATCGCGCCTCCCGACCTAAAATACGGGCTGGCGCTGGCACCTCTGAAGGAAGGGGGCCTGTGGCAGATCATTACCTTCTGCGCGGTCGGGTCATTCTCGTCTTGGGCCCTGCGCGAGGTCGAGATCTGCCGCAAGCTCGGCATCGGCTACCACGTGCCGTTCGCCTTCTCGGTGGCGATCTTCGCCTACGTTTCGCTGGTGGTGATCCGCCCGTTCCTGATGGGCGCCTGGGGCTACGGCTTCCCCTACGGCATCCTCTCCCATCTCGATTGGGTGTCGAACACCGGCTACCAGTATCTGCACTTCCACTACAATCCCGCGCACATGCTCGCCGTGACGTTCTTCTTCACGACCACCTTCGCGCTGGCGCTGCACGGCTCGCTGATCCTGTCCTCGACCAATCCGGCCAAGGGCGAGACGGTGAAGACGCCCGAGCACGAGGACACCTACTTCCGCGACACGATCGGCTACTCGATCGGCACGCTGGGCATCCACCGGCTCGGCCTGTTCCTCGCGCTCTCCGCGGGATTCTGGAGCGCGGTCTGCATCGTCATCTCGGGGCCCTTCTGGACGCAAGGGTGGCCGGAATGGTGGGGCTGGTGGCTCAACCTGCCCGTGTGGCGGTGAACCGGATCGCCGCCCGGCATCCGCGCCGGCCGGCCTGAAGCGCAGGTTCGATCTTCGGGGCTCGAGGGTCTCCGCCGACGGCGTGAGCCTCGAACGACCGCAGGTCCATGGAGGGAGACGCCGTGGCCTATTATCAGAACATCTTCACGCAGGTGCAGGTCCGCCCGATCGAGCCGGAAAACGGCATCCCGATCTCGTCCGGCGCTCGCATCGGCCGGCCGTTCAACAGCTACCTGTTCGGGCTGATCGGCAATTCCCAGGTCGGGCCGATCTACGGCGGCTACCTCGGCGCCTTGTCCTTCGCCTGCGGCCTGATCGCCTTCGAGATCATCGGCCTCAACATGTGGGCCAGCGTGAACTGGGATCCGATCCAGTTCGTTCGCCAGTTGCCCTGGCTGGCACTCGAACCGCCGCTGCCCAAATACGGGCTGAAGGTGCTGCCCCCGCTCAACGAGGGCGGCTGGTGGCTGATCGCGGGCTTCTTCCTCACCGCCTCGATCCTGCTGTGGTGGGTGCGCATGTATCGCCGCGCCCGTGCGCTCGGGCTCGGCTCGCACACGCCCTGGGCCTTCGCCGCCGCGATCTGGCTCTACCTCGTGCTGGGCTTCATCCGCCCCATCCTGATGGGCTCGTGGAGCGAGGCGGTGCCCTTCGGCATCTTCCCGCATCTCGATTGGACCGCCGCATTCTCGCTGCGCTACGGCAACCTGTTCTACAACCCGTTCCACATGCTCTCGATCGTCTTCCTCTATGGGTCGACGCTTCTGTTCGCGATGCATGGGGCCACGATCCTGGCCACGAGCCGCTACGGCGCCGAGCGTGAGATCGACCAGATCGTCGATCGCGGCACCGCCACCGAGCGTGCCGCCCTGTTCTGGCGCTGGACCATGGGCTTCAACGCAACCATGGAATCGATCCACCGCTGGGCGTGGTGGTTCGCGGTGCTGACGACGATCACCGGCGGCATCGGCATCCTGCTCACCGGCACCGTGGTGGACAACTGGTACCTCTGGGCGGTCAAGCACGGTGTCGCGCCGGCCTATCCGCAGATCTACGGACCGATCACCGACCCGCTCGCGACGCCAGGGGGGGCGCCATGAAGACTCTGCTCGTCGTCGCGGGCGCGGTCGTCGCCCTGTTCCTCACCATCGCCCAGTTCGGTACGGCGGGCTGGACGAAGCCGCCGATCCTCGCCCAGCAGCACGGCTTCCGCGGGACGGGCATGGATCAGATCCAGACTAAGTCCGGCGCGGCGGCCCTGAAGGCGGCCAACATCGCGCCGGCCCCGGCCGAGCCGGTCGAGGCCGGCACCGAGAAGGCCGGCGCGGTCTACGAGAACGTGAAGGTTCTCAAAGATCTCAGCGTCGAGGAATTCAACCGCCTGATGGTCTCGATGACGGAATGGGTCAGCCCGGAACAGGGCTGCACCTACTGCCACAATACCGAGAACATGGCCGACGACAGCCTCTATCAGAAGCAGGTCGCCCGGCGGATGATCCAGATGGTGCAGCACATCAACACCACTTGGAAGGAGAAGCATGTCGGCGAGGCGGGGGTGAACTGCTACACCTGCCACCGCGGCAAGCCGGTGCCGGCACAGATCTGGTTCCAGAATCCAGGGCCGAACTACAAGACCGGCTTCATCGCCCGCAACAACGGGCAGAACATGGCTTCGCCCTCCGTCGGCCTCGCCTCGCTGCCCTACGACACGCTGAGCGAATTCTTCGGCAAGAAGGACGCGGACGAGAACCTGATCCGCGTCAACGCGACGACGGCACTGCCGGAGAGCAAGGGCAAACCGATCCAGGCCGCCGAACGGACCTACGGACTGATGATGCACATGTCGTCGTCGCTCGGCGTGAACTGCACCTACTGCCACAACACAAGGGCGGTTTCGAACTGGTCGCAGAGCACGCCGCAGCGCACGCTGGCTTGGCACGCGATCCGGATGGTGCGCGATCTCAACGGCGATTACATCGAGCCGCTGACGACGACCTTCCCGGCCAACCGCCTCGGCCCGACCGGTGACGCGCCCAAGCTGAACTGCGCCACCTGTCACAATGGTCAGAGCAAGCCGTTGGCGGGCGCGCACGTCATCGAGACCTACCCGGAACTGGCACGGACGACCGCCGAGATGGCGGCGGTTCCGCCGGCTCCGGCAACGCCCGAGCCGGCGCCGGAGACACCCGCCACACCGCCGCAATAGCCGGTGGCCCCTCCGTCCAGGGGTCAGCGTATCGAGAAGCAAAAAGCCGTCGGTCCATCGGGCCGGCGGCTTTTTCGTTCCGGGGCTCTGTGCCGGATATCCGGTGCGGTACGGGCTACGATTCTCGATTTCGCGCCCGGCAAATATTGAAACGAGCCCTGTCGTGAGGTCACGTAATATTTATACCAAAGCGCATTCGACCAATGCTTTGGCGAAGATGGTGCGGCTCAAGAATATACCCAATATATCGATAGATCGAAAGGCGTAATCCGTTCTGATTACGGTCATTATGCTGAAATTTGGTCGCATTTTTAAGTATCAAGACGCTCACTTGGCGAGGGTCGCGTGGCGGTCGGAACGGCGGTGAATCCGGACCGCGGGCAATCGAGGGTGACGATGGCGAACGATAGGCGCGACACGAACGAGATCGCCGCCGCCTTGGCGCGGTGCAAGATGGCCTTCATCGGCGTGGCCGTGATGAGCGGGCTGGTGAACATCCTCTATCTCACCGGCTCGTTCTTCATGCTCGAAGTCTATGACCGGGTGATCCCGAGCCGCTCCGTGCCGACCCTGATCGGGCTGGCTGCCCTCGCGCTCGTGCTCTACGCCTTCCAGGGCGTGCTCGAGGCTCTCCGCGGCCGCATCCTCACCCGCGTCGGTGCGGCGCTGGACGAGGCGCTGAGCGGGCGGGTGTTCGACCTCGTGGTGCGCGCCCCGCTGAAGGGCGCGAATCAGGGCGACGGCCTTCTGCCCTTGCGCGACCTCGATCAGATCCGCGCGTTCCTGTCCGGCTCCGGTCCCTCCGCCTTCTTCGACCTGCCCTGGATGCCGGTCTACCTGCTGATCTGCTTCCTGTTTCATCCGCTGATCGGTGTCGCCGCCCTCGCCGGCATGGGTATCCTCGCCGCACTCACCTTCCTCACCGACCGCGCCAGCAAGGGGCCGACGCGGGCCGCGACCGGCCACGGCATGCGCCGCAACAGTCTGGCCGAATCCGGCCGCCGCAATGCCGAGGTGCTGGCCGCGATGGGCATGCAGGAGCGGCTCGCCGCCCGCTGGGCGGGGGCCAACCGCGAATACATGGAGGCGCATCAGGCCGTGGCGGATGCCGGCAGCGGCTTCGGGGCCGGCTCCAAGGTGTTCCGCATGGCCCTGCAATCGGGCGTGCTCGCGCTCGGCGCCTGGCTCGTCATCCACAACGAGGCCAGCGCCGGCATCATCATCGCGAGCTCGATCCTCGTCTCCCGCGCCCTGGCGCCGGCGGAACTCACCATCGCCAACTGGAAGGGTTTTGTCGCCGCGCGCCAGAGCTGGCACCGGCTCTCCGAGCTGCTGGCCCGGCTGCCGCAGGGCGAGCAGCCGCACGCCCTGCCGGCGCCCGCTGAGACCATCACCGTCGAGGCTGCCAGCATCGCCCCGCCCGGCATGCCGCGCCTCGTGGTGCAGGATGTCAGCTTCGGCCTCCGGGCGGGGCAGGGGCTCGGCATCATCGGCCCCTCGGCCTCGGGCAAGTCCTCGCTGGTGCGGGCGCTGGTCGGCGTCTGGCCGCCGATCCGCGGAAAGATCCGCTTCGACGGCGCGGCGCTCGATCAATGGACGAGCGGCGACCTCGGGCCCCATATCGGTTTCCTGCCGCAGGAGGTCGAACTCTTCGCCGGCAGCGTCGCCGAGAACATCGCCCGCTTCGAGCCGGGCGCGCCGGCCGAGGCGGTCATCGCCGCGGCCAAGGCGGCCGGCGTGCACGAGCTGATCCTGCGCCTTTCGGAAGGCTACGACACCCGCATCGGCGAGGGCGGCACGGGCCTCTCCGCCGGGCAACGCCAGCGCGTCGGGCTCGCCCGCGCGCTTTACCGCGAGCCCTTCCTCGTGGTGCTCGACGAGCCCAACGCCAACCTCGACAGCGAGGGCGAGAACGCCCTGACGCAGGCGATCCTCGGCGTGCGGCGGCGCGGCGGCATCTGCGTCGTTGTCGCTCACCGTCCGAGCGCGCTCGCCGCCCTCGACCTGATCCTGATGATGGCCGACGGCCGCGCCCAGGCCTTCGGGCCCAAGGACGAAATCCTCAAGCGCGTCCTGCGCCCGGCGCCGGCCCCCGTTCCGGTCGCCGCCGAAGCCACCGCTCCGCAAGTCGCCGCGCCTTCGATCCGTGAGAGTGCCTGATGTCCGCGACCCTCGCCCCCCTCAGCGGTCTTCCCCCGGCCCTGCCGCGCCCCGTTGCCCACGGCTCGATCCGCAGCCACCTTACCGTCGCGCTCGGCCTCTCCGTCGCCCTAGTCCTCGGTGTCGGCGGCTGGGCCACCTTCACCGAGATCTCGGCCGCGGTGATCGCGCCGGGCCAGCTCGTGGTCGAGACCGATGTGAAGAAGGTGCAGCATCCCACCGGCGGGGTCGTCGGCCAGCTCCTCGCCCGCGAGGGCCAGCGGGTCGCGGCCGGCGACGTGCTGATCCGCCTCGACGAAACCCAGACCCGGGCGAACCTCGATATCGTGCTCAAGGCCATGGACGAGTTGGCGGCCCGCCGCGCCAGGGACGAGGCCGAGCGCGATGGGCTGAAAGTCGTCACATTCCCGCCCGACCTCGTCGCGCGCATCGACGACGACCCGAGCGTCGCCCGGCTGCTCGACGGCGAGTCGCGCCTGTTCGCCTCCCGTGTCGCCGGGCGCGAGGGGCAGAAGGCGCAGTTGCGCGAGCGCATCGCCCAGCTCGGCCAGGAGATCGACGGGCTCACCAAGCAGGCCGCGGCCAAGGACCGGGAGATCGGCCTCATCGGCCACGAACTGACTGGCGTTCGCGACCTCTACGCCAAGAACCTCGTGCCGCTCTCGCGCGTCACCGCCCTGGAGCGCGACGCCGCCCGGCTCGAAGGCGAGCGCGGCCAGCTCGTCGCCTCGACGGCCTCGGCGCGCGGCAAGATCGCCGAGACCGAGCTGCAGGTCATTCAGATCGACGGCGAGATGCGCACCGAGACCGGCAAGGATCTGGCCGAGATCCGCGGCAAGTGGTCGGAGTTGCGCGAGAAGCGCGTGGCGGCGGAAGACCAGCTCAAGCGGGTCGAGCTGCGCGCACCGCAGGACGGCTTCGTACACCAGATGAGCGTGCACACGGTCGGCGGGCTCGTGGTCCCGAGCGAGCCGGCGATGCTGATCGTTCCGGCTTCCGACCAGCTTCTGGTCGAGGTACGGGTGCAGCCGCAGGACATTGACAATGTGCGGGTCGGACAGAAGGCGGTGCTGCGCTTCCCGGCCTTCAACACGCGCACGACGCCGGAGATCGACGGCGAGGTGACCCGGGTCTCGGCGGACGTGACCCAGGATCCCAAGACCGGGCAGAGCTACTACACGGCGCGCATCCGCATCCGCGAGGATCAGAAGGAGCGCCTGAAGGGCCTGCGCCTCGTGCCGGGCATGCCGGCGGAGTCCTTCACTCAGATCGGCGAGCGCTCCGTTTTGTCCTATCTCACGCGCCCTCTGACCGATCAGATCGCAAAAGCGTGGCGGGAGCGCTGACACTCTTGGGCGATCACTCTGGTCCCTCGCCGACCTCAGACGCCGGCGCCCGCCTCCGCCGGCTTGGCTTCCGCTCTGCTCGATGCTCATCAGGACCGAAGTCCCGAAGAGTCCGCTCCGCACGGGACTCTTTGCGCCGGCAAGCCGCCCGCGGCTTCGAGCGATTGCCTGACCTTGCCTGACGGGCAGGTTGTCTGATAAGGCGACCGCCTCCCCGCGATGTCGCTGATGTCATCGCCGGAGCGTCCCCGTGGCGCTCCGTTCCTTCGAGACACATGAACAACAGGCGGCCGGTCTCGAATCCGTGCCGATGTGAGACCGATGAAGATTCGCAACTCGCTCAAGTCCCTGCGCGGCCGTCACCGCGATAACCAGCTCGTGCGCCGCAAGGGCCGCGTCTACGTCATCAACAAGACCCAGAAGCGCTTCAAGGCCCGCCAGGGCTGATCCCTCGGTGCTGCGACTCGGACGCGGCACCGAAGCGCGTTGACGGGAGCCGGGTTCGGGGTGGAAGCTCCGGACCTATGGACGCTCGCCGCACCCCTCTCCTGACCGCCCTTTGCCTCGGCCTCGCGCTCGCAGGTACTGCGGCCACCGCCAGCCTTGCGGCAGCCGACAAGGCGCGACCGGAGAAGGAGCGCAAGGCGCATCCGCCGGTCAGTCTCGAAGATCTCTACACCCGCCTGAAGCAGGCCGAGGACGAGACCGAGGCCAAGGCCGTCGCCACCTTGATCGAGCGTCGTCTCGGCCGCTCCGGCAGTGCCACGGCCGACCTGCTCTCCGATCGTGCCCGGCAGGCGATGAGCGGCAACGACCTGCCGCTGGCCGTCGAATTGATGGACCGCTCCGTCGCCCTCGAGCCGAACTGGTCCGAAGGCTGGAGCCGGCGAGCCACCCTGTTCTGGCGTCTGTCCGACACCGCGACCGCCATTGCCGACCTTCAGCGCGCGCTTGTGCTGGAGCCGCGCCATTTCGAGGCCTGGGCCGCGCTCGGCAAGCTCTATCTCGCCCAGGACGACAAGGGCCGGGCCCTCGATGCCTTCCGCCGGGCGGAAGCGCTTTATCCGCAATGGGACGTGCTCAAGAAGGCGATCGAGCGGCTGACACCCGACGTGCAGGGACGCGATCTTTGATTCGCGCCCCGTGAGCCTCGCTGAACCCCTCCGACTCGTTGCCGTCCTCTCGGCAGCGCTCATCGCTCTCGTCGCGCTGCTGCTCCTCTGCGCGGCCGTGGCGACGCGGCTGATCGCATGGCGCACCGAGGCACGCTATCCGGCCGCTGACCGAAGCATCGATGTCGAGGGCGGCCGGATCGCCTATCTCGCGGACGGGCCCGAGACGGGCGCGCGGGGCACGGTCGTCCTGCTCCACGGCGCTTCGGCGAACGCCTACGATCCGATGGAGGGCGTTGGCCGGCACCTTGCCCGATCCGGCTTTCGCGTCATCGCCTTCGATCGGCCGGGTTACGGCAACAGCGACCGAATCGGCGGCGCGGACGCCGCTTCACCAGCCTTCCAGGGAAGGATGTTGGGACAGGCCCTGGAACGGCTCGGCACCGGGCCGGCGATCCTGCTCGGCCATTCCTGGTCCGGCGCGCTCGCCCTGCGGATGGCCCTCGACCGGCCGGAGCAGGTGGCAGGCCTCGTTCTCGTGGCGCCCGTGGCGATGCCGTTTCCATCGCGCCCGCTGCCCTGGTGGGCGCGGATCGCCCTGATGCCGCCGGTGACGTGGCTACTCACCCAGACCGTCGCCGTCCCGATCGGCCTCTCCTATCTGCCCTCGGTGGCGAGAAGCGTGTTCAAACCGGAAGCTCCGGTGGAGAACTACATCGAGGCGAGCCGGGCGCCGCTGATTCTGCGACCGGGTCCGGCGCTCGCCAACATCCAGGATCTCGCCGGACTTCCCGCCACGCTCGCCGAACAGGCGCCGCGCTACCAAACCATCGCCGTGCCCACCGTGATCGTGGCGGGCGAGGCCGATCCGGTCGTTCAAACCCGCTTGCAGACCGATCCGCTGAGCCGGGCGATACCGCACGCCCGGCGGGTCGTGGTGCCGGGCGCCGGACATATGCTAACCTACACCGCCCCCGACACCCTCGTGCGCGAGGTTGAGGCGTTGACGGAGGTGATCGCGCGGTAGAACCTCCGCGCGATCGAGCGTCCATCTGGATCCGATATCCAGGCCGATGCCTCAGGCCCGCTCGGCGTGCTCGCGGGTGACGAAGGCGATGCGCACCATGTTGGTCGCTCCCGGAATGCCGAACGGCACGCCGGCCACGATGATCACCCGGTCGCCGATTTCAGCAAAGCGCTCGCGCACCGCGAACTTCGCCGCGCGAAAGGCCATGTCGTCCACGTCGCTGGCATCCTTGGTGACGATCGGGTGCACGCCCCAGGCCATGGTAAGGCGCCGCGCCGTCTCGCGTTTCGGCGTCAGCGCGATGACGCTGGCATTGGGCCGGGCGCGCGCAAGCCGCAGCACCGTCGAACCCGAATGGGTCCAGGCCATGATCGCGCGCAGGCTCAGCGCCTCGACGATCTGGTGGGCCGCGGCCGCGATGGCGTCGGAAGCCGTCGGCTCCGGCTCGGAACGCTGCGCCATGAGGATCGACCAGTAGAGCGCGTCGCGCTCCACCTGCTCGGCGATGCGGTTCATGGTGCCGATCGCCTCGACCGGAAACTCGCCGGCGGCGCTCTCGGCCGAGAGCATCACCGCATCCGCGCCCTCGTAGACGGCGGTGGCCACGTCCGACACCTCGGCGCGGGTCGGCACCGGCGAGGTGATCATCGATTCGAGCATCTGCGTCGCGACGACGACCGGCTTGCCGAGCCGGCGCGCGCCGCGGGTGATGCGCTTCTGCACGCCCGGCACCTGTTCGAGCGGCATCTCGACGCCGAGATCGCCGCGGGCGACCATGATGCCGTCGGAAATCTCGATGATCTCGTCGAGTCGGGTGAGCGCCTGAGGCTTCTCGATCTTGGCCATCACCAGGGCACGCCCGGCGGCCACCTTCTTCACTTCCGCCACGTCTTCCGGGCGCTGCACGAAGGAAACGGCGATCCAGTCGGCGCCGGCCGCGAGGCCCGCTTCCAGATCACCGCGATCCTTCTCGGTCATCGCCGGCACCGGCAGCACGGTGTGAGGCAGCGACACGCCCTTGCGATTCGAGATGCGGCCGCCGACCTCGACGCGGGTGACCGCACGCCCCTCGCTCACTTCGGTGACGACGAGGCGAAGCTTGCCGTCGTCGATCAGGATGCCGTGACTGGGCTCCAGCGCCGACAGGATCTCGGGATGGGGAAGGAAGACGCGGTCGGCATCGCCCGGCGTCGGATCCGAATCGAGCACGAAGGTCTGTCCGTTCTCGAGTACCGCCGCGTCACCCACGAAGGTGCCGAGCCGCAGCTTCGGGCCCTGAAGGTCCACGAGGATGCCGATGGGGCGCTTGGCCTCGCGCTCGATGGTGCGGATCACCTCGATGCGCTCGGGCAGCTTCTCGCGGGCGAGATGGCTCATGTTGATGCGGAACACGTCCGCACCGGCATGAAACAGCTTCTCGATCATCTCCGGCGTGTCGGATGCCGGGCCGAGGGTGGCGACGATTTTGGTGCGGCGCGAGCGCTTCAATGGGGCCTCCATCATACCCGCTGGACCCACGGAGCGCGGTGAACGCGTGCGGGAACGGCCCGGCGGATGGGCGGCGCGCGGGCAGGCGCCGATGGCCGGACGGGGGCTTGGCGGCCACAAGCATTCCCCGGCCCGCGAGGTCAAGGCCGGAGCATCGACGCATTTCAACGCCAAGACCGGTGCGGGAACTTTTTCTATGGCTCTTCGTTCAGTGCTGTTCAACTTTCCGAGATCTAAGCGTTTACGCGCCGTACAACGCAACTCTGGCGTTATCGACGCTGCGTGTTGCTGGAAAGTCATAGGCAGCTTGGCCGTCCCGCTGGTAGCTTAGCCCTCGAAATCAGCATTCTTCGAAGGCGACCCCATCGTGATCAGAGCTCTCTTCCTGGGCGGCACCGCGGCACTCGTGAGCACCGCCGCGCTCGCCGCCGATCTGCCGCGCCGTGAGGCTCCGCCGATCGCTTTCGCGCCCGTCCCGGTCTTCACCTGGACCGGCTTCTACGCCGGCCTGCACACGGGTTACGCGTTCACCGACAACCCGAACATCCAGACCCGCGGCAACGATCCCTTCACCGCCAGCAACGTGACGCTCGCCCGTCGCCCCGCCTCCCTCAAGAGCGAAGTCGATGGCTTCTCCCGCATCGGCGGCGGCTTCGGCTACAACCATCAGTTCACGCCGGGCGGCGGCTTCGTGGCCGGTCTGGCCTTCGACGCTACCTGGCTCGACCTCGACAAGCGCACGGGCTTCTACGGCGCGCCGAACCCGACCGTCGGCAACGCCAGCGTCTACACGCAGAACCTCGACTTCCTCGGCACCGTCAACGGCAAGCTCGGCTACGCCTTCGACCGGTTCTTCGTCTACGGCACCGGCGGTCTCGCCTTCGGCCACGTCAGCTACGGCGCGGACTTCTTCAACCCGGGCGCCACCGTCCTCCAGTACACCGGTGGCGGTCGGAAGATCTTCGAGACCGGCTACAACTACGGCGGTGGTATCGAGTACGCGATCCCGGTCGACAGCTTCCTGAACTACTTCTCGGTTGGCCGCTGGCTCGGTATCAAGTCCGACGTGACGATCAAGGCGGAGTACATCCGCTACGATCTCGGCAGCCGCAACGTGCTGATCAACCAGACCGCGCCGACCCCGCCCGGCTCCTACACCTCGCGTTTCGCCACCGAGGGCAGCCTGATCCGCGCCGGCTTCAACTACAAGTTCAGCGGCCTCTAAGGCTCGAACTTCACAGACCGACGATGTTTAGCGGGCGCCTCCATGAGGCGCCCGTTTTCGTTTGGGCTAGTCTACTCGGATGTGGCCACGGACGACGGCTCACTTCATCCGTCCTGCATCGCGATGGCTCGGTTGCTTCGCCAAAGCTGGCGATCGAGCATCATCCCGAAAGGTGGTTGCCGGCTTTCGGAAAAAGATGATGCAAAAACAAGAAGCTAGAGCATCGTCCTGGCTCCGATATCCAAAACGATGCTCTAGCTGTGCGGCGTGTGGCGTTCAGTGCTGCCATGGCTGCCGCTGTCGGCGCGGGATATCGCCCCCGCACGGCGCGACGCCGCGATGGTCACATTCTGCCTCATTGATTCGGATCGGCGTGACCCTGGCCCGTCGCACCACGAATCGCAGCGAGCGGGCGTTCTTACGGACCGCCGGCCAGAGGTTGGCCCGGATCGGAGAGCTGGATCGTCCAGTTCCGCTGCTGGCCGGTATCGACCTCGATGAAGCCGTTGCGGTCGAAGCCGCGAGCGAGGCAGTCCTCGACACCGCGAATGGTGAAGGAAGTGTCACGGGTGCACATCATGGCACGTCCGCTCCACTCGCCGCCGCGGCTGTAATCGACAGCGTAGAGATAATAGAACTGCGCCGCGAGCGAGCCCTTGAGCAGGGTCTCGCAGTTGCGCGGCTTGAGATCCCACCAGCCTTCGGTCACCCAACCCTGCGCGTCCCGGTAGCCCAGGGTCACGCCGACCTTGCTGGCGGTCTGGTTGCACAGGCGCAGATCGGCCGAAGCGGGGAGGGGGAGGAGCGCGGAGGCGGCGGCGCAGAGCCCGAGGACGGCCCTGCGCAGCGAGCGCGCGCTCGCTTGTTTCTGCATCGTCTTCTTCCAAAAGCCGGTGGCTGCCTTTTGGGACGATGCTCCGGAGAACTCAATCGACGAGGATGACGCGACAATCGTTGACATTGGTCCGAGTGGGGCCGGGCTGAACGAGATCGCCGATTGTCGCGAAGAATCGCGTCGAATCATTGTCGAGCAGCATCGCTCTCGGATCGAGTCCCGCGGCCTGGGCGCGGCTCAGCGTCGTGGCGTCGACCAAGCCGCCTGCCGGGTCCGTCGCCGCGCCGCGGCCGCCATCGGTGCCGTCGGTGTCGGCGGCGATGCCGGCAATGCCCTCGGCCCCGTCGAGGGCGATGGCGAGCGCCAGCGCATATTCCTGATTGGGGCCGCCATCGCCCTCGCCGCGGATGGTGACCGTGAGTTCGCCGCCGGAGATCAGGGCGACGCGGCGTCCCGCCTGACGCGCCTCAAGTGCCAGCCGGGCATGTTCGGCCGCGACCTCGCGGGCCTCGCCCTCGAGATCGGCACCCAGCATCACCGGCTCGTAGCCGGCCCGCCGGGCGGCCACGGCCGCCGCTTCAAGGGCGTCGATCGGCCGGGCGATGATGCGGTACTCGGCCCGGGCGAAGGCCGGATCGCCCGCCTTCGGCGTCTCGTTGACCGGATCGTTCAGCAGGGCGAGAGCGGATTCGGGCAGGCTGATGCCGCGGCGCACGCAGATCGCGCGGGCATCGGCCAGGGTGGAGGGATCGGGCACGGTCGGGCCGGAGGCGATCACCGACGGGTCGTCATGTGGCACGTCGGAGATGGCGAGCGTCAGGATCGACTTCGCGTTGCGTGCCGCCACCGCGAGACGCCCGCCCTTGATGCGCGAGAGGTGCTTGCGCACGGCGTTGATCTCGTTGATCGGCGCGCCCGAGCGCAGCAGCGCCTTGGTGATCGCCTGCTTCTCGCTGAGCGTCAGGTTGCCGGCGGGCGCGATCCAGTTCGCCGAGCCGCCGCCGGAGAGCAGCACCAGAACCTCGTCCTCCGGGCCGGCGCTCGCGGCGATGGCGAGCGCTTCCTTGGTCGCCTCGATGCCCGCCGCATCGGGAACCGGATGGCCCGCCTCGACCATACGGATGCCGGGAGCCTCCTCGCCGTAACCGTGCCGGGCCACCGCGAGACCGACGATCCGGTCCTCCGGCACCCCGTGCTCCTGGCGGTAGAACCGGCTCGCCACCGCGGCCATGCTGCCGCCGGCCTTGCCCGCTCCGAGAATGATGAGCCGCCCCGGCGTCGGTGCCGGCAGGTGCCCGACGAGGCACTTGCGCGGATGGGCGGCGGCGATCGCCTCGTCGAGGATCGAGGAGAGGAGGGCGCGACGCTCCGCGTGGGCCGGATCGGTCGGGGCAGGGGCGGTCATGGGCGTCCTCGCGCGGTTCTTGACGGTTCTTGTTTGTGCGTTTGCTTGCCCGAGCGCCGCCGTATCGGCAAGCCTCCCCGGTTTCACAAAACTTTCGGGCGCCGGAGCATTCTTTTTGACCCCGGCACCATCCTTGCTGGTCGACTTACGGAGCGCCCTGCGCATGGCGGGTCGGCGGTCAAAGCCGCGCCCCTTTCGATCTCGCAGCAGTGGCCCAGATAAGCGCCATGCTGTCCCTTGAACCCGAGACCGAAACCCGCCCCGAACATCCCATCGAGCGCATCGAGGGCGATGCGTCCCTGGGTCTCCTGCTCGTCTGCGAACACGCTTCGAACGCGGTGCCGGACGATCTCGGCCGGCTCGGCGTGCCGGAAGCCGAATTCTCCCGCCACATCGCCTACGATATCGGCGCCGCCGAGGTGACGCGCCGGCTCGCCGCCCGGCTCGGGGTGCCGGCGGTGCTGACGCAGTTCTCGCGGCTCATCATCGATCCGAACCGGGGCCGGCGCGATCCGACCCTGGTGATGCGGCTCTCCGACGGCGCGATCGTGCCCGGCAACGCCCGGATCGACGCGGCCGGCATCGCCGAGCGGATCCGGCGCTTCTACGTGCCGTTCGACCGCGCCGTGGACGAGGCGGTCAGCCGGTCGGAGGCGGCAGGCGTACGTCCGATGCTGATGACGATCCACAGCTTCACGCCGTTCTGGCGCACCATTGCCCGGCCCTGGCAGGTCGGCGTCCTCTACGACCGGGATGCGGGGCTGAGCCGGCTGCTGATCGAGGCGCTCAAGGCCGATCCGGCCGGCCTCTGCGTCGGCGACAACCAGCCCTACGGCGGCGGCCTGCCCGGCGACACGATCGACCGGCACGCCACCGTCCGCGGCCTGCCAAACGCCTTGATCGAGATCCGCCAGGATCTGATCGGCGGGCCCGAGGGCCAGGAGGAGTGGGCGCAGCGCTTTGCCCGCATCCTGAGGCCGATGCTGCGTCCGCCCGCTTGACGGGAGGGGATCGCGGGACGACCACTGCGCGATCCCCCTCGACAGCGAGAGCCGCCGCCATGACCGAACCCGCACCCGGCATCGATCCCGCGACGCAGACCGAGCTGGAGGCGGCCGTGTTCCGCCGCCTCGTCTCGCATCTGCGCAACCGCACCGATGTGCAGAATATCGACCTGATGAATCTCGCTGGCTTCTGCCGCAACTGCCTGTCGAACTGGCTAAAGGACGCGGCCGACGAGCGCGGCCTCGCCCTCTCGAAGGATCAGAGCCGCGAGCTCGTCTACGGCATGCCCTACGAAGAGTGGAAGCAGAAGCACCAGACCGAGGCGGCCCCCGATCAGCAGGCACGCTTCTCCGCTGCCCAGACCGGCGGCCACTGAGGGAGCATCGGCATCAACGAGCAGGTAAGGTTGATGCCGTAATCCCCAGGCATCCGGCGTGGGTCTTCGGGCACACGCCATCCCTCGCGTGAAGGAGCGCTGCCATGGCCGCCTCGCCTGCCCCCGCCGTCGACCCGTCCTCGGTCGCCGCCGACCAGCTCAAGAGCATCATCGAGCGCATCGAGCGTCTCGAAGAGGAGAAGGCCGGCATCGCGGGCGACATCAAGGATGTCTACGCCGAAGCCAAGGCCAACGGCTTCGATGTGAAGGTGCTGCGCAAGATCATCTCCCTGCGCAAGCGCGACCACGACGAGCGCCAGGAAGAGGAGGCGATCCTCGAACTCTACCTTCAGGCCCTCGGCATGGCGTAGCGCCACCCAAGCAGCGTCAGCCCCACCGAGACCCCATCCTGAGGTGTCGCGCAGCGGCCTCGAAGGACCCTCCAGCTTTCGCGCGATCCCTGGAAGATCCTTCGGGGGCCGCTGACGCGGGCACCTCAGGATGAGGGATGTGGATGGGAATGCAGGCGACTCAACCCTCCGGCCACGGAAAGCGGATGTTGCCGTCGCGTAGGCCGGCCAGCACCACCTCGATCCCGCCGGTTTTCACCATCCATTCGATCCGGTGGTCGCGATATGCCCGGCGGCGCCCGCCCGTCGTGTAATGGTTCGAGGCGGCGGCCATTGTCTCCGCGGCGGCGTCGAACTCCGCGAAGGTCGCGGCGACGGAGGGCCGTTCCCGCAGCCGCGCGTGCCAGCGGGCGAGCGGCGTGCCTGCCTCCGGCCCCAGGCCGTAATGCACCGAACGGTTGACCATCGGCGCCGCCGCCGCGTCGGCCCAGCCGAACGTGTCGCCGCCGAACCAGTCGGCCTCGCCGAGGCGCGACGTCAGCCAAGCCTGGAGCGTGCGGGTCTGCGCCGCGGCCCGCTCCCGAAGGTGGTCGGCCAGGGCGCCGGTGGCGCGGGCAAACCACAGCACTTCGCCAAATCCCCAGTTCACCGCCTCGTACTGCGTATCGCAGACCTCCTCGGTGAGCCGTGCAAACGCGCGGGCGGCCGGGTCGCGGGGCAGAAGCGGCGGATCGGGCCAACGCTCCTCGATGTATTCGAGAATCACGGTCGATTCGAAGATCGAGACGTCGCCATCGACCAGCACCGGCACCTCGGTACGCGGGTTGGCGGCGGCGAAGGGGCCGTCGCTTCGGCCGCTGCCGAAGCTCTCGGGGATCTCGCCCGTGAACGGTACACCCTTCTCGCGTAGCGCGATCTTGATCTTCTGGGCGTAGGACGAAAGCGGGTGCTCGTAGAGCAGCATGGGAGGGCCTCGGCCGATACGGTTTCCGCTTGCTTCAAGCGGAAACCGTATCGGCAAGCCCGCGCGGCGCTTGAGCGAGACCCAAATCCACCATCCCGAAGGAATCAACCGGACTTGGTATGAGTTCCCCCGAATGGAACGCGGGCGCCCCCGGCGTCAACGGGCGGCAGCCGGCCTCTGCGTGGCAGAGCCGGAGAAGCGGGCGGCGGACAAAGTCGCCGGTTCGGCCGAGAACCGTCCGCCCAGCGCCTCGACCGAGGGGATGTGAAGCGCTTCGGCGGGCAGCGCCTCGTCGGGGCGCGAGCGCGCCAGCGCCACGCGGACGAAGGCGGTCGGTGCGGCCGGCTCCGAGATGCCCTGAACCGCGGCGAAGAACAGGCTGCGGACCTGCTCGCGCGGGTCGGCATCCGCCGGCACCAGACGCGCCTCGATGGCGCCCGGCTCCGGCGCCTCGTCGCGCGTCTCGCTTCCGGCCTGCGCGACGTGAACCATGCCGCCTAAGCCCTCACCGTTGAGAGAGGCGAGCTGCACCGGGCGCTGCGGCGGCAGCGGAATGGTGAGGGCGGTGGCGACGACGGCGAATTCCGAGGGACGCCGCGGCGGCAGCGGCGCGACCACCGCCTGATCCGCCTCGCCGGTCAGCAATTCCTTGGCCGAGGCGCCGTCCCGGCGCAGGCTCGTCGCGCGCAGAGCCTCGGAGGCGGCCGGTGCGGCATAGGCCATCGCGGCAGTCGCATCGGCGGGATCGGCGCTCGCGACGGCGATGCTCGGCTTGGCCCGGGCTTTCGACGGCACGGCGGCGCTGGCGAGCGCGGCCGGCGGCGCATCCGTCCCACCGCTTCCGCCGAAGAGGGAGGCGAAGAAGCCCTTGAGCCCCGGCCCTTCGCCGACCTCGTCGGCGCTGGCCAGCGCCGTGTAGCCCAGCACGGTGCCGCCGCGGGAGAGGATCTCAGCGCGGGCTTCCTCGTAGCGGGCAAGCGGCTTGCCGTCGGCGGGAAGGTGGACGGTCTTGCCGTCCGGGAACAAGCGGGCGAGCTGGTCGTGGCTCATGCGCGGCCAGGAGCGCACCGAGCCGACATCGAGATGCACGAAGGGCGAGCCCGAGCGGGGATACCAGCCGACACCGCCGCGCTGCATCCGCATGCCGACAGCGCGGATCTGGTCGATCGAGGCATCGGTCATGAAGAAGTCCATGGCCTTGCCGAGCATGTGCTGGCTGGTCTCGGCAACGCCCGAGGAGCGGCGACGCAGCATGCCGTTGGTCTTCGGGCTGCGGTAGCCGCAGACGATGCGCAGCGGCGCGGTCGAGCCGACGGAACGCTGCGCCTCCCACACCACGTCGAACAGGCGCGGGTCCATCTTGACCGATTCGTTCTCGCGCCAGTCGCGCATGAGCCAGTTGATCTGGTCGAGGGCGGCGCGATCGTAGCGCCCGTCGCGCTTGAAGGTGACGTTCAGCGTCTCGCCGGTGTGCTCATGCACCATGGAGAGGCTGCGGGTGTCGCCGTTGGCGACCGCGTCCTGCGTCTCGACCGTGCCGGCGATGAGCAGGGCGGCCATCGCGCCGGTGGCGGAGGCGAGGCGCTTCAGGCGCGGGGAGGGCGAAGTGCGTTTCGAGGACAGGCGGTCCCGGATCGTGCGCAGCATGGTCCTCACCTCGCGAAACGGCGCGGCATCGGCGATGCCGCGGGGCGCAAGGATGGCCGAGGACCGGAAAGGCGGGTCGTCGGGGCCCGTGCTGCTCACCGTCTTTCGAAGACGGCTACGGGCCAACCGTGGCAAAAAAGAGCCTCGCAAGATGCAAGACGGCACGCGGACCGACGCTGTCCCGCGCGGAATGACGGCGCCGATGATCTATGTTGGCAAAGGCGCGCGATCGCCGCTCTACCAGTAGCTGCGCGGCGGATACGCGTAGGTCGGGGCGTTTTCGGGTTCGCCGAACATGTCCGACGAGCGGCGGGGGGCAGCGCGGCGCTCGCTGCGTACTGCCTCACGCGCGATCGCCTGGCGCGGAGCCGCGCGGGAGGCCTCGGCACTCGGGCGCTTCTCCTTCGTGGGCCCCTTCGCCACGGCGTCCGAGCGGGGGCTCAGCCCCAGCGCGACCTTCATCGGGCCATCGTAGCCGTAGAGGTCCGTCAGGGTGCGGTAGGTCCCGAGATCGTCCACTTCCGCCGTGAAGTAGGCGAGGTGCACCGGCAGCTTCTCGGGCAGGCGCAGCGTCCGCTCGCCCTTGCCGATCAGCTTCTTGAGGCGTTCCTGCGTCCAGTTCGGCAGCACCGCGTCGGCGAAGCGGAACGGGTCGTCCACGCGCACGCAGCCATGGCTGAAGGCGCGGGTCGAGGCGGAGAACAGCGAGCGGTTCGGCGTGTCGTGCAGGTAGACCGCGTGCTGGTTGGGGAACATGAACTTGATGAAGCCGAGCGCGTTCCGCTCCCCCGGCGGCTGGCGCAGCGAGATGTTGCCGCCCCGACGCACCACCTCGAACCCGGCGGTGCGGCCCGAGGCCAGCATCTGCTTCAGGATCGAGGGCGGCACGTACCAGGACGGATTGACGACGGCGTATTCCATCATCCCCGAGAAGGTCGGCGTCGGGCTCGTCGGCTTGCCGACGATCACCCGCGTCTCGTCACGCACCTGCCCATCGCGAATGACCTTCAGCTTGAATTCGGGCACGTTGACGAAAACGTAGTTCGGCCCGAGTTCGGGCGGCAGCCAGCGCCAGCGCTCCATGTTGACGAGAAGGTCGGCCTCGCTCGCGCTCGTCTTCGGCACGCTCGGGCTGGCAAGCGCGGCGACGGTCGCGCGGGTGAGCGTCCCGCTCGCCGGGAGGCCGCGGCTGCGCTGGAAGCTCTTGACGGCATCGGCGACGGAGCGGTCGTAGGCATCCGCCTCGCCGGGTGCCATATCGAGGGTGCCGGCGGGGCGCGCGTCCAGGCCGAAGCGGCTGCGCAGCAGCGGTACGCGCGGATCGCTCATCCCGAGCTTGAGATCCGGCCCGTCGGGCAACCTGACGCTCGGCACGCCCTGCGTCCGGCCGGCACGCAGTCCGGCGAGGCGCTTCTTCAGGGCGAGGTATCCGGGCTGGCGCGGATTGTAGCTTTGCAGCACCTCTCCGGCCCCCGCACCCGCCGCGGCAAGGCGGGTCAGCACCGTGTCAGCCGGCGGCAGGTCGAGGGTGGGCGTGATGAGCTTTGAGATCGTGGCCGGGTTCACCCGTCCGCCGCGGGCGTCGCGGGCGTAGAGGGCGAGCGCGGCCGAGAGCTTGAGGTCGGCCTCGGCGATCTCGGCCTCCGTGTCCGGGCGGCTGAGCTTGCCCACGACTGGAACGGGATAGGCGTTCGGATCGAGCCCGTCCTCGCCCGCTTCCCGCAGGCGGGCGATGGCCGCGTTGGCGGCGGCGGTAAAGGTCCGGTTCTCGATCCAGACCGGCTTGAAGTTGCCGAGCGCGTAGAAAGCCTGAATCGCCTCGCGATCCTTGCCGGTCAGTCGCTGGAGCAGCGGCGCGGAATCGGTGAGACGCGCATAGACGGCCGCCGGAAGCGGCTCGCTCGGCGCGACGGGCGCCGGCGGCCCCTCGGCAGCGGGCGCGGGGGCGGGCTCGCCGGAGGGCGGCGCATCGACGGTCGCTGCCGCGCCGTCGGTGGCGTCGGTCGTGACCGCCGGTTCGTTGGCGAGATCGACGGCGGCCTTACGGATGACGACGCCCGATTCCGTCGCGGCCGGCGCTTCCTCGGCACAGGCCGGGGCTTGGCTGAAAGCGAGGAGGGCCGCCAGCGCGACGGACAAGGTCCGCACGATGCCCGTTCCGGCTTCCGATGCAGCGCGCATGTCGGCAACTCCCTGGATACGGCCGAGACTGCCGCAGCTCTGCTTAAAGATCATCGACCGAAGCACGGCCGTGCGCAACCACACGACCACATGCCACGGCCGAGCCGGAACCTGAAGGCGAGGGGCGGAAGGCCAATGCGTCGTGCCGAGAGGTGTGACCCTCTTTCGGGACGACCGCTCTGAACGACTGTTCCGGCCTCAGGCGGCGTCCTCGGAGCGCTCCTCTTCGTCGAGGCCGAGCTCCTTGAGTTTGCGGTAGAGGGTCGATCGGCCGATTCCGAGGCGGCGGGAGACTTCGGACATTCGGCCGCGGTAGAATTGCAGGGCGAACCGGATCACCTCCGCCTCGACCGCCTCCATCGTCTTCATGTCGCCGGTGTCCTCGACGACGAGCGACATGGCGTGCGGATCGCGCACCTCGACGCGGACGATCTCCCGCACCGGCTCGAGCCCGCCCGCGGGCAGGGCAGCCTGCGCCGGTAACGGCGGGATGCGGACATCGAAACCCTCGACCTGCGCCGCGATTTGCGGAAATTCCGCCACCGTCAGTTCGTCGCCGTCGGCGAGCACGACCGCTCGGAACAGCGCGTTCTCCAACTGGCGCACGTTGCCGGGCCAGGGATAGCGCGAGAGCAGCGCCATCGCCTCGGCCGTGATGCCGCGCAGGCGTTTGCCTTCCTCCGCCGCGAACCGCGCGCAGAACGAGCGCACGAGATCCGGGATGTCCTCGCGCCGCGCCCGCAGCGGCGGCAGCGTCATGGGGAAGACGTTGAGGCGGTAATAGAGATCCTCGCGGAACTTGCCCTGCTTTACGAGGTCGAGCAGCGAGCGGTTGGTCGCCGAGATCAGACGGATATCGACGCGCACGGCGCGCTTGCCGCCCACGGGATCGACCTCGCCCTCCTGCAGCGCCCGCAGGAGCTTCACCTGAGCATCGAGGGGCAGTTCTCCGATCTCGTCGAGGAACAGCGTGCCCCCCGACGCTTCCACGAACTTGCCGACATGCTTCTCGGTGGCGCCGGTGAAGGCGCCCTTCTCGTGACCGAACAGGGTCGATTCGACGAGGTTCTCGGGGATCGCCCCGCAGTTCACGGTGACGAACGGCTTGCCGCGCCGGTCGCCCGAGCCCTGGATCGCGCGGGCCAGAACCTCCTTGCCGACACCCGATTCGCCCTCGATCAGGACGGGGATGTTCGATTTGGCCGACCGTTCGGCCAGCCGGATCACCCGCTCCATGTCCGGGCTCTTCGAGGCGAGATCCTTGAAGCCCAGCGCGCCCGAGGCGCGGCGGCGCATCCGGCGCACCTCCTCCTCAAGCTGATCGACCCGCAGGGCGTTCTTGATCGAGACCTGAAGACGCTCGGCGCCGGCCGGCTTGACCACGAAATCGACGGCGCCCGCCCGCATGGCGTTGACCACCGCGTCGATGGAGCCGTTCGAGGTCTGAACGATGACGGGGGTATCGATGCCGCTCTTGCGCATCTCGGCCAGGACGCTCAGTCCATCCATGCCGCCGGGCATGACGAGATCGAGCAGCACGACATCGACGCTTTCGCCGCCGCGCAGCAGATTGAGCCCGTCATGGCCGTTCTCCGCGATCTGTGCCTGGAAACCGAGGCGACGCACCATCGCCTCGGCGAGGCGACGCTGCACGGGATCGTCGTCGATGATGAGAACGGTGGTCGACATGCGGGGCGCCTCGCTTTCCGCTCAAGCCGGCCGCGGGCCGAACCGGCCTCCCAAGGGGAACCGGCGGCGCATGGCGGCGGCTGTTTCGTTTCGAGGCACAGGGTCGCCGAAGAGCGTAAAGCGCCGCTTAACGACGCTCGAATTTAACCCGCACGGCCCTCCAAACGGCGTGATGGCCCGCCCGGCGGAACCATCCGTCGGCCCTCACGCGCCTGGGATTGCGGAGCGCAGTTGATCGTGACGGCCCTGCGCTCGATATCTGACTCTGGCTGCGCGGGCGCGCCCGATGCCGAACCCGCGATCCACTACGTCGAGGAAACAGCACATCATGTCGAGCCGAGCCGTTTTCGCCGCCCTGTCGCCGGACTTGCCGAGAGGGGCTGAGGAACTCGCGGCGGTGCGCGGGGCGCTGCAGGCGGCCGATCTCGGCGTGCTGCCGGAATGGGACCTTACCGACCTCTATCCGAGCATGGACGCGCCGGCCTTCCGCGACGATCTCGACCGGGCTGAGGCGGAGAGTCGAGTTTTCGCCGAACGCTATGCGGGCCGGATTGCCGAGATCGCGGCCGGGCCGGATGCCTCTTCCGTGCTCGGCGAGTCGGTGCAGACCTTCGAGCGGATCGAGGATCTGATGGGGCGGCTGATGTCCTATGCCGGCCTTGTCTATTCCGGCGACACGACGGACGAGACCCGCGCCAAGTTCTATGGCGACACCCGCGAGCGGCTGACTACGGCCTCGGGCGACCTGCTGTTCTTCGGTCTGGAGTTGAACCGCGTCGAGGATGCCGTGCTCGATGCCGCGATGGTGGCCGGGCCGCTGGCCCACTACCGGCCCTGGATCGAGGATCTGCGGCGCGAGAAGCCGCACCAGCTCGACGACCGCACGGAAAAGCTGTTCCTCGACAAGTCGGTGACATCGAACGCCGCCTGGGACCGGCTGTTCAATGAGACGATCGCCTCACTCCGCTTCTCGGTTCAGGGCGAGCGCCTGACGCTGGAGCCGACGCTCAACAAGCTTCAGGACGCGGACGGGGCGGTGCGCCAGGAGGCGGCGCAGGCGCTCGGCGAGACCCTGCGGGCGAATCTGCGTATCTTCACGCTGATCACCAACACCCTGGCCAAGGACAAGGAGATCTCTGACCGCTGGCGCGGCTTCAAGGACGTGGCCGATGCCCGCCACCTCTCGAACCGCGTCGAGCCGGAGGTCGTCGCCGCCATGGTCGAGGCCGTGCGCGCGGCCTATCCGCGGCTGTCGCACCGCTATTACCGGCTCAAGGCCAAGTGGTTCGGCGTCGAGGCGCTGCCCTACTGGGACCGCAACGCGCCGCTGCCGAAGGTCGAGCAGCGCACGATTCCTTGGGCTCAGGCCCGCGACACGGTGCTGGAGGCCTACGACGCCTTCTCACCGGACATGGCCGGCATCGCCAAGAAATTCTTCGACGGCGGCTGGATCGATGCGCCGACCCGGCCCGGCAAGGCGCCCGGCGCCTTCGCGCACCCGACCGTGCCCTCGGCCCACCCCTACGTGCTGGTGAATTACCAGGGCAAGCCGCGCGACGTGATGACCCTCGCGCACGAACTCGGCCACGGCGTGCATCAGGTGCTCGCCGCCCCCAACGGCGCGTTGATGGCGCCGACCCCCCTGACGCTGGCCGAAACGGCGAGCGTGTTCGGCGAGATGCTGACCTTCCAGCGCCTCTTGGGCCAGACCACGGACCCGACCCAGCGCCGGGCGATGCTGGCGGCCAAGGTCGAGGACATGATCAACACGGTGGTACGCCAGATCGCGTTCTACTCGTTCGAGCGGAAGGTCCACCTCGCCCGCGCCAAGGGCGAGCTGACGGCCGAGCAGATCAACGAACTCTGGATGTCGGTGCAGTCCGAGAGCCTCGGTCCGGCAATTACCCTCGACAAGGGCTACGAGCCGTTCTGGGCCTACATCCCGCACTTCATCCACTCGCCGTTCTACGTCTACGCCTACGCGTTCGGCGATTGCCTCGTGAACTCGCTCTACGGCGTCTACGCCCGCGCCGAGCCCGGCTTCGTCGAGCGCTACTTCGCCCTGCTGTCGGCCGGCGGTTCGAAGCCTTACGGCGAGTTGCTGAAGCCGTTCGGGCTCGACGCCAGCGATCCGGGCTTCTGGCAGATTGGTCTCGGGATGATCGAGGGGATGATCGCGGAGCTGGAGGCGATGGAGGGAGCGTAGCCCACATTCTATGGGCTGTGGCCCGAGCGTGTTGAACGCTGATAGGCGCGAGGGCCAATTCCATGAAACTCGCAATCAAGCGCATCGGAAATTCGACCGGGCTGATCCTGCCGAAGGAACTCGTCGGCAGGCTCAAGCTGGATCAGGGTGACTGGTTGCACGTCACCGAGAACGCCGACGGCACGCTGCATCTCTCGCCCTACGACCCGACCTTCAAGAAGGGCATGAAGATCGCCGGTAAGGCGATGAAGTCCTATCGGAACGCGCTCGCCGAGCTTGCGAAGTAAGCGAAATCATCTGGCTCACGAGCAAGCTCGTCCAGGCCATCCACGCACAGCAACTCAAGCTCTTCGGCGGGCCTTCGGGTCTGCGCGACGAGGGGGCGCTCGAATCGGCCGTCGGTCGGCCCACCAACCGCGCGGGCTACGGCGAGCCAGACCTGTCCGAACTCGCCGCGGCCTACGCTTTCAGAATCGCCAATAACCGTCCGTTCATCGATGGCAACAAGCGCGCGGCACTGCTGGCGTTCGTGACCTTTCTCGGTCTGAACGACATCGACTTCTTCGTTGCCGAGGCGGAGGCGGTGCTGATGATCCGTGGCCTCGCCGCGGGCGAGATCGATGAATCCGGCCTGACCCGCTGGATCCGAGACAACTGGCCGAAAGCGTAGCGCCACCCGCGGCGCGCCGCCCCAGCGCCCTGGGCGCGAGGCCCGGCGGTGCCTATCTCCGGTCGAGTCCCGATAGGAATCGATCCGAATCCATGGCCGAGACCGACCGCGAAGCCAACCGCTTCACCGCCCGCGCGAGCCGCTATGCCAGCGTCGGCGCCAATGTCGGAGGGGTGGCCGCGCGGATGGCGGCGGCGCGCCTGTTCGGCGGCAAGGACGGTGCGAGCCTGAACAACGCGGCGGCTTTGGCCCAGGCGCTCGGCGGCCTCAAAGGGCCGATCATGAAGGTGGCGCAGCTGCTCGCCACCGTGCCGGACCTGCTGCCGCCGGAATATGCCGCCGAATTGCAGAAACTTCAGGCCGATGCGCCGCCGATGGGCGCGGCCTTCGTCAAGCGCCGGATGATGGCCGAACTCGGGGCCGACTGGCAGAGCCGCTTCGGCAGCTTCGATCTCAAGCCGGCCGCCGCCGCCTCGCTGGGGCAGGTCCATCGCGCCGAATCGCTCGACGGGGCAGCTCTCGCCTGCAAGCTCCAATATCCCGACATGCAGTCGGCCGTCGAAGCCGACCTGAAGCAGCTTCAGGTCGCCTTTGCGCTGCATCGCCGGATGAACTCTTGGCTCGATACCTCCGAGATTGCCAAGGAGATCGGCGCCCGGGTGCGGGAAGAACTCGATTACGGCCGCGAGGCCAAGCATGCCGAGCTCTACGGTAGCGTGCTCAGGGACGTTGATTCGGTGCGGGTGCCGACGGTCCATCCCACCCTGTCGACGAAACGCCTTCTTACCCTCGGCTGGCTCGACGGCGAAAGGATCCTGAATTTCGCCGACGCCCCGATCGAGATCCGCAACCGCATCGCCCAAGCCATGTTCAGGGCGTGGTGGCATCCGTTCAGCCGCGCCGCGGTCATCCACGGCGATCCGCATCTGGGCAACTACACCGTCTTTTCCGAGGGCGGCGAGGCGCAGGGCATCAACCTGCTCGACTACGGATGCGTACGCATCTTCCACCCGCGATTCGTCGGCGGCGTCGTCGATCTCTATCGCGGTCTGCTGGAAAACGACCGGGATCGCGTGGTCCACGCCTACGAAGTCTGGGGATTCAAGCAGCTCGACAAGGAGACCGTCGACATCCTCAATATCTGGGCCCGTTTCATCTACGGGCCGCTGCTGGAAGACCGCACGCGCACGGTCGCGGATGGGATCGAACCCGGAGCCTACGGCAGGCGGGAGGCCTTCTCTGTACATCAAGCCCTGAAGGAGCGCGGGCCGGTCACGATTCCACAGGAATTCGTGTTCATGGACCGTGCGGCGGTCGGGCTCGGTGCTGTCTTCCTGCACTTGCGGTCCGAGTTGAACTATCACCGCCTGTTCGAAGCCGAGATCGAGCGTTTCTCACTGGAAATGCTCTCGGAGCGTCAGGAAACGGCGCTCGCGGAAGCCGGTCTGCCGGCTCCGGTCTGACAAAAGCCGGCTCACGACTCCCCAGCGCGACCGTCAAGCTGATTGCGAGCGGAGTTGCCTTGCGCTAAATCCGCGCGTGACAAGCAAAACGATACCAGGGAACGGGCGCGCAATGGCGGATACGAAGACCCTCACCGGCATGCACTACAGCCCGGCGATGGACGAGAAGACCCACGAGCAGACCTATCGGGGCTTCGTCCGCTTCGTCGAGATCGGTACCGTCACGGTGTTGTGCTGGGTGACCGCTCTCGCGATCGGCGGCGTGCACGAAGCGTGGCTGACCGCGATCATCGGCGTGCTGGTCTCCTGGGTGGCCGCAGCCATCGGCGCCTTCGTCCCCGCCATCGGCTGGAAGGCCCAGGCCTTCGTCTTCGCCGCACTCCTCGCGATCCTTTTCCTGAGCTGAGGATCGAGACTTCCAGGCCGACTTACTGCGTCGGCCTTTTCCAAATCTGAACTTCCCAGCAAGCTCGGATACCGGCACGCCGAAAGGCGGCTGTAAGAACGGGAGCAACTGATGCGTATTGCCGTCTTGACGGAGACGGACCCGACAGAACCACGGGTCGCGGCCGTCCCAGAAACGGTCAAGAAGTTCATAGGTCTGGGGTCCGATGTCGTCGTGCAATCGGGAGCCGGCGCCAAGGCCGGCGTGCCCGATGGCGAGTACGAGGCCGCCGGCGCCAAGATCGCCGGAAGCGCCGAGGAAGCTCTCTCCGGCGCCGACCTCGTCCTGAAGGTCCGCCGTCTCAATGCCGAGGAACTGGGCAAGACCCAGAAGGGCGCCACGGTCGTCGCGATCATGGACCCCTACGGGCACGAGGACGCGCTGAAGGCTGCCGCCGAGGCCGGTGTCAACACCTTCGCCATGGAGCTGATGCCCCGCATCACCCGCGCGCAGGTGATGGACGTCCTCTCCTCGCAGGCGAACCTCGCCGGCTACCGCGCCGTGGTCGATGGCGCCGCCGAGTACGGCCGCTCCCTGCCGATGATGATGACCGCCGCCGGCACCGTTCCGGCCGCGCGCATCTTCATCATGGGCGTCGGCGTCGCCGGCCTGCAGGCCATTGCCACCGCCCGCCGCATGGGTGCCGTGGTGACCGCCACCGACGTGCGGCCCGCCACCAAGGAACAGGTCGAATCGCTCGGCGCGAAGTTCGTCGCCGTCGAGGACGACGAGTTCAAGCAGGCCGAGACCTCCGGCGGCTACGCCAAGGAGATGTCGGCCGAGTACCAGAAGAAGCAGGCGGAGCTGGTCAAGGGCCACATCGCCAAGCAGGACATCGTCATCACCACGGCGCTGATCCCTGGCCGGCCCGCGCCGAAGCTCGTCTCCGAGGAGATGGTCGCTTCGATGAAGCCGGGCTCGGTGCTCGTCGACCTCGCGGTCGAGCGCGGCGGCAACGTCGCGGGCGCAAAGCCCGGTGAGATCGTCACCGTCGGCAACGGCGTGAAGATCGTCGGCCACGTCAACGTGCCGGGCCGCCTCGCGGCTACCGCGTCGAGCCTCTACGCCCGCAACCTCTACGCTTTCGTCGAGACCCTGATCGACAAGGAGTCGAAGGCGCTGGCGGTGCAGTGGGACGACGAACTCGTCAAGGCCACCAATCTGACCCGCGACGGTCAGGTGGTCCACCCCAACTTTCAGCCCAAAGCCTGATCGGTCGCGGAGGATCTCACCATGGCAACCCCCCTTCCGCCCGTCTCACCTGCAGAGCAGGCCCAGGCCGCTGCCTCGGCCGCGCGCGCCGCGGCTGACATCGCCCATCAGAACGCCGCCCAAGCGCAGTCGATCGCCGACTCGCTCGGGCACGGCATCGCCGCCGCCACCCACGGCGCCGTCGATCCCACGGTGTTCCAGCTCGCGATCTTCGTGCTCGCGATCTTCGTCGGCTACTACGTTGTCTGGTCGGTGACCCCGGCCCTGCACACGCCGCTGATGTCGGTGACCAACGCGATCTCGTCGGTCATCATCGTCGGTGCGCTCCTGGCGGCCGGCGTGCCGCTCATCGAGAAGGGCACCGGCTGGGCCCGCTTCTTCGGCTTCATCGGCATCGTCCTCGCCTCCGTGAACATCTTCGGCGGCTTCCTCGTCACCCAGCGCATGCTCGGCATGTACAAGAAGAAGGCCTGAGGCGATGTCGGAAAACGTCTCATCCCTTCTCTACATCGTCGCCGGCGTCCTGTTCATCATGGCGCTGCGGGGGCTCTCGCACCCCACCACGTCGCGACAGGGTAACCTGTACGGCATGATCGGCATGGCACTCGCCGTGCTCACGACCCTGGTCGGCCATCCGCCGGCCGGGTTCGGCGCCTGGATCCTGGTGCTGCTCGGCCTCGGCATTGGCGGTGGCGCCGGTGCCGTGATCGCCAAGCGGGTGCCGATGACGGCGATGCCGCAGCTCGTCGCGGCCTTCCACTCGCTCGTCGGCCTCGCCGCCGTGGCGGGTGCGGCGGCCACGCTCTACGCTCCCCAGGCGGTCGGCATCCTCGAGAACGGCCACATCCACAAGGAGTCGCTGTTCGAGATGGCGCTGGGCGCGGCGATCGGCGCGATCACCTTCACCGGGTCGGTCATCGCCTTCGCCAAGCTCGACGGGCGCATGTCCGGCAAGCCGATCATGTTGCCGCAGCGGCACGCCATCAACATCGCGCTGGGCATCGCCCTGGTGGTGCTGATCGCCGTGTTCATCGGCAACGAGAGCAAGCTCGTCTTCTGGCTGATCGTGCTCCTGTCCTTCACCCTGGGCGGACTGCTCATCATCCCGATCGGCGGCGCGGACATGCCCGTCGTCGTCTCGATGCTGAACTCCTACTCGGGCTGGGCGGCGGCCGGCATCGGCTTCACCCTGGGCAACCTCGCGCTGATCATCACAGGTTCGCTGGTCGGCTCGTCGGGCGCGATCCTGTCCTACATCATGTGCAAGGCGATGAACCGGTCGTTCATCTCGGTCATCCTCGGCGGCTTCGGCGGTGATTCCGCCGCGGCGGCCGGTGGCGGCCAAGTCGAGACGCGCCCCGTCAAGCAGGGCTCGGCCGACGACGCGGCTTACATCATGAAGAACGCCGAGCGCGTCATCATCGTGCCGGGCTACGGCATGGCGGTCGCCCAGGCTCAGCATAGCCTCCGCGAGATGGTGGACATGCTGAAGAAGGAAGGCGTCGAGGTGAAGTACGCCATCCACCCGGTGGCAGGCCGCATGCCGGGGCACATGAACGTGCTCCTGGCCGAAGCCAACGTGCCCTACGACGAGGTGTTCGAGCTGGAAGACATCAACGGCGAGTTCCCGCAGGCCGACGTGGCCTTCGTGATCGGCGCCAACGACGTCACCAACCCGGCTGCCAAGACCGACAAGGCCTCGCCGATCTACGGCATGCCGATCCTCGACGTGGAGAAGGCCAAGACCGTTCTCTTCATCAAGCGCGGCATGGGCTCCGGCTATGCCGGCGTCGAGAACGAGGTGTTCTTCCGCGACAACACGATGATGTTGTTCGGTGACGCCAAGAAGGTCGTCGACTCGATCGTCAAGAACCTCTGACCGGTCCATACGACCGGCAGCGCGGCGGGGCGGGCGAGCAATCGCCTGCCCCGTTGTCGTTTGCGGGGCGCAGCCTCGGCGCGCGAAAGCGACTATGGTCGGCCGCGTGACCGCCGCCATGCTCATCGATCCGCCCTCGGGCCTCCCGCGTCCATTCCTCGACGTCACCGCCTCGGCGCTCGGGCGGCCCTGGCGCGAGCGCTGCGGCGATCCGAGCCTCCAAGCGCTCGCCGTGACGATGACCCAGGCCTATGGCCTGCCCGATCTGCTCGCGCGCGTTCTCGTCGGGCGCGGCGTACGGCCGGCGGAGGCGGAAGCCTACCTCGCCCCGCGTCTGCGCGACCTAATGCCGGACCCCTCCGTCCTCGTGGATATGGAGGCGGCGGTCGAGCGGCTTGCCCATGCCGTGCGCGCCCGCGAAGCGGTGGCGATCTTCGGCGATTACGACGTCGACGGCGCGTCGAGCGCGGCCCTGCTTGCCGATTATCTTCGAGCCCTCGGCGTACCGGTTCGCATCCACATTCCCGACCGCATTACGGAAGGGTACGGCCCCAATGTCGGCGCCGTCACGACCCTCCGGGAGGAGGGCGCGGGCCTACTGGTCTGCGTCGATTGCGGCACCGCCGGCCATGAGCCGCTGGCCGCCGCCGCGGCCCTGGGCCTCGACGTGATCGTGCTCGACCACCATGGCGCGCCGGAAGAGCTTCCTCAGACGCGCGCCCTGGTCAACCCGAACCGTCTCGACGACCTGTCCGGCCTCGGCCATCTCTGCGCGGCGGGCGTGGTCTTCATGACCCTCGTCGCACTGGCCCGTCGACTGCGGCGGGATGGCGTCTTCGCAACATCCGCCGAGCCGCGCCTCACCGACTTCCTCGACCTGGTCGCCCTCGCCACCGTCGCCGACGTGGTGCCGCTGACCGGTCTCAACCGCGCCTTCGTCGTCCAGGGGCTTGCGGTGATGCGCGGGCGCGGGCGTCCGGGACTGGCAGCACTGCTCGATGCGGCCGGACTGAGCGAGCCGCCCGAGGCGTGGCATCTCGGCTTTCTCCTCGGGCCGCGCATCAATGCCGGCGGGCGGATCGGCGATGCCGGTCTCGGCGCGCGGCTTCTCACCACGGCCGATCCGATGGAGGCCCGTCGCATCGCCGACGAACTCGATCGGCTCAACCGCGAGCGGCAGGCCATCGAGGCGCAGGCCGTCGCCGAGGCCGAGGCGGAGATGGATGCGTACCTGACCCGCGATCCCGACCGTCCGATCCTGATCGCCGCCTCTCCGGAATGGCATCCCGGCATTGTCGGCCTCATCGCAGCCCGGCTCAAGGAGCGATTCGGCCGGCCGGCATTCGCCTTCGCGGTGAAGCCAGATGGCAGCGCCGTCGGCTCCGGCCGTTCCGTCGTCGGGGCGGATCTCGGCGGTGCCGTGCGCGCCGCGGTCGAGGCGGGGCTTGCGGTCAAAGGCGGTGGGCACGCCATGGCCGCGGGCGTGACCCTCCCGCCCGGAGGCCTCACCGCCTTCGGGGAAAGCCTCACCGGTGATCTCGTCGAGGCGGTCGGCCGGGCCCGTGCCGCCGAGGCGCTGCTGATCGACGGCACCGTGAGCGCCGGAGGAGCGACCGCCGAACTCGTGCGCCTGATCCAGCGGGCCGGCCCGTTCGGGCAGGGGGCGCCCGAGCCGGTGATGGCGTTGCCCCGCCACCGCATTGTCGATGCCGGGATCGTCGGCAACGGGCATGTCCGCGCCCGCCTCGTCAGCGGGGACGGGCAGGCGGTCGGCGCGATCGCCTTCAGGGCCGCGCAGGGACCGCTGGGCGTCGCCCTGCTCGGCGGGATCGGCCGGAGCTTCCACATCGCCGGAACCCTGTCATGCGACCGCTGGCGGGGGGCGGAGCGGGCTCAGGTCCGAATCTGCGATGTGGCGCCCTGTGGATAGAAATTGGGCCGAGCAGATCGGTTGACACCCGTTCGCGCCCTAATCATAAGGACCTCGCCCGCCGCGAAAGACACGCGGTGACCCGGTTTGGGGGAATGTCCCGAGCGGCAAAGGGGGCGGACTGTAAATCCGCTGCGTAAGCTTCGTAGGTTCGAGTCCTACTTCCCCCACCAAACTTCACGTTCAAAAATTTCGGCCGACCATTCCGCCTCTTGCAGCGTTTGTCGATCGGGTTGATTGGCGGGGCGGCAGGCGACTCGAGCCCCTCGGCGACGCAACCTGAAGCGAATGCCTGCGGCCGTACGCCCTCGGCCCGGTGGCATGATTCTGTTCACAGCTCAATGCTTTCGGATGCCAAAATAACGTACGTTAGTTCAGCTCGATTTCGAGAGCGCTAGGTTGCCTCGACTAGGCCAAGGAAACCCAGTGGCAAACCTGCTCGTCCGCAAGCTGGAAAACTTCATTCGCCTCACTTCCGAAGAGAAGCAGGCGTTGGAGAAGATCGCTCAGCCGACACGAAGGCTGGGACCGCGTGAAGACGTGGTCCGCGACGGTGACCGGCCGCGTCATGTCAACGTCGTGCTCGAAGGCTGGGCTTGCCGTTACAAGCAACTCGAGGATGGACGCCGTCAGGTTATCTCGATCTTTCTGCCCGGTGATCTGTGCGATCCGCATGTCTTCGTGCTGCGGAAGATGGACCACTCTCTCGGTACGTTGACCTCGGTGGTTCTCGCCGAAATTTCGGAAGCCGCAATACGGGAGATCTCCGTCCAATTTCCGCGTGTGGCGGAGGCGCTGTGGTGGGAAATGCTCGTGACGTCGGCGATCCAGCGCGAATGGACCGTCAGCCTCGGTCAGCGATTGGCGACCGAGCGGCTCGGGCATCTGTTCTGCGAGTTGTTCCTGCGTCTGCGCGCCGTCGGCATGACGAGCGATACCAGTTGCGAGTTCCCGATCACCCAGGCCGATCTCGGCGATGCGATGGGACTCTCCACGGTCCACATCAATCGCACCCTCAAGGAATTGCGGGCGGAAGGTTTGATCCGGCTGCGCGGCCGACAGCTGACGATTCCGGACTTTCCGGCACTCCAGGCCGCCTCGCTGTTCGACCCGTCCTATCTCCATCATGAGCGCGATTCGTCAGTCATGGACGAGGATTAAGGATCGGCGACTGGCCGATTCATCCTACCAAAGTCAGCGAACGGCTAGGTCATGAACCAGGATCCGCGCGACGCACGCATCGAGGAGTTGGAGGCCGAGAATCGGCGCCTGCGCCGCTTCCTCGACGAGACGGGCTTACCTGCGGAACTACGTCACAAGGTGCGCAACACGCTTTCCATGCTGCGGGCGATCATCCGACGCTCCGCCGAGACGAGCGATTCCGTCGAGTCCTATGTCGCTCATCTCGACGGACGGCTCGACGCGCTCGCCCGCGTGCTCAATGCCCTGATGCGCAGCGTACCCGAGGGGATCGGCCTGCACTCCCTCGTCGCGGATGAACTTCTTGTCCATCTCGCGCGCGAGGGGGAACAGGTGGCGATTTCCGGCCCGAGCCTCTTTCTGCGCCCCGGCGCGGCGGAGGTGCTGGCCATGGCCATCCACGAACTCGCCGTGAACGCCGTCGAGCACGGCGCCCTGACGGTGCCGCAGGGATGCATCCACGTCACCTGGACGCTGTCGCAGCCGGTAGAGTCGGCTGGCTCCCGCCCGCGATTGACCTTCGTCTGGGAAGAAAGCGGTCTCGCCGACCTCAAGCCAGCGCCGTCGCACTGCGGCTTCGGCATGGAAGTGCTCAAACGCAGCCTCCGCTACGAGTTGAAGGCGGAGACGACCCTCGCCTTCGAACCGCAGGGTCTGCGCTGTACGATCAGTCTGCCGCTGCCGGCTCAGATCACGGTCATCGGAGACGAAGAGTAGGGCCGCGTCCCCGAACGCGCCGCGTGTCACGGCGGCCAGCCCCGAACTGCGGCGCATCGGGTACACCCGGCCGTTGTCCGCTCACCATTTCTCGATCTCGCACTGTGCCAAGCGGGGCCGGGGTAGCCGCGCATGGGATCGACGGGTACTTAATACGTGGATGCTTTCCTGGAGGCATCGCCCGTCACGAGCAGCGGACCCCACCCAGCGAATGCATGTCCGGATGAACTGCCTGCTGCGTTCGCCGGTCTTTGGTGGCGTTCTTCTGAGTGTCGCGGCTTTGGTCCTGCTGCCGCAGCCGGCCGCAGCCTTCGACCTGTTCGGCTTGTTCGGCTCGGACGAGGAGCCGCCGGCGCCGAGCGCGACGGCACTGCCTTACAGCCTTCGGATCACCGGCACCGACGACTCGGACATTCTCCGGGCCCTGCAAGACACCTCGACGCTCCACCGCCTGCGCCAGGAGGCGCCGCCGGACGGGGAGGGGCTGGTGCGGCGCGCCGAGGCAGACCTACGCCGCCTGACCGATGTGTTGTCCGGTTACGGCTATTATCAGGGCACCGTCTCGATCCGGATCGACGGCATCCCGGTGGGCGGCGAGGCATCTTTGTCCGCCGCCGCCCGTGCCGCGGAGGCGTCGCGCGCACGGGCGCTGGTTCCGGTCAAGATCGCGGTTGATCTCGGTCCCGCCTACACCCTGCGCACCGTGCGCGCCCTGGACCCCCGCGGCCGTCCGTTCTCGGACGAGGTGCTGCCGGAGCGCTTCACCCGCACCGGCGACGACGTTCCAGCCCGCTCGGCGACCGTGCTCGCCCGCGAGGCGAAGATCGTCGATCGCTTCCGCGCCCTCGGCCACCCCTTCGCCAAGGCCGTGACGCGCGATCCCGTCGTGGACGACGCGGCCCACGTCATGGACGTGACCTTCACCATCGATCCCGGGCCGATGGCCGGGCTCGGCGAAGTGTCGGTCAAGGCGACCAACGGGATCGATCCGGCGGTGATCCGCTCGTTCATCTATTCCGAGCCCGGCGATCCCTACTCGCCGAAGGCGGTCTCCGACATCCGTCGCTCGGTCGCCCGCATCGAGGGCCTCGGCGCGGTCCGCGTACGCGAGGGCGAAAGCCTCGATGCGCAGGGCAACCTGCCGATCTTCGTCGAGGTGAGCGAGCGCGAACGCAACCTCATCGGCGTCTCGGCGCGCTACTCCACGGTCGATGGGCCGGGCGTGCGCGCCTACTATGCCAACCGCAACCTCTGGGGCGGCGGCGAGACGCTGCGGCTCGACGCCGACATCTATTATCTCGGCCTCGGCTTCGATCCGTTCGCAACCCAGCGCAAGCTTGCCGGCATCGACACGACCGGCCTCGGCGGGCGCCTCTCGGCCACCTTCGTGAAGCCGGCACTCGGCGGCACCCGCAACGATCTGCTGGCGAACCTCTTCGTTACCCGCGAGGTGCAGCAGAGCTACTTCGTGGACGCGGCCGGGGCTTCGGTCGCGGTCCGCCACCGTTTCTCCGACACCTTCTCGGCCCAGATCGGCCTCGACGGGCAGGTCGGCCGATCGAAGGATGCCATCGGCACCGTCGATTACCGGCTGATCGGCGTGCCCCTCTCAGTCACCTACGACTCGACCGACAGTCTGCTCGACCCGACCGAGGGTTTCCGGGTGATCGCGTCGGCAGCGCCCTATCCCGGCTTCCTCGGCTCGGATCCGGGCATCTTCGTCGCGAAGGCGCAGGGCTCGACCTACTACGCGCTCGACGACGAGCGGAAATATGTGCTCGCCGGCCGCGTCGGCTTCGGCTCGGTCTCGGGCGCCCGGCTCGACGAGATCCCCGACAATTTCCGCTTCTTTGCAGGCGGCGGCGGCTCGGTGCGCGGCTTCGCCTTCCGCACGCTGGGGCCCCGCGGGCCGTTCAACCTGCCGATCGGCGGGCGCAGCCTTCTGGAGGCCTCGATCGAGGCCCGGATCAAGGTCACCGACACGATCGGCGTCGTGCCGTTCTTCGATGCGGGCACCGCCTTCGCCTCGACACTGCCGGATTTCGATGAGCGTATCCGCAAGGCGGCGGGCATCGGCGTCCGCTACTACACCGGCATCGGTCCGATCCGCGCCGATCTCGCCTTCCCACTCGACCGGATCAAGGGAAATCGCGAGCTGCCGGTAGCCCTGTACATCAGCCTCGGACAGGCGTTCTGAATGGCGTTTTCTGCTCGCGGACGACACCGTCGCAGCCCGGCCGCCACGGCGGGCGAGGGGAGGGGCCGAGACCGCGGCAGTGCTTTGTTCGCGGCCGCGTTCCTGTCAATCGCCCTGCTTCTCTCCGCCCTCATCGCCACCGACGACACCCGCGCCGCCGATGGCGAGAAGACGGTGCTCGGCGGCCTCCTGTCGAAGGCGCTCTCGACCCCCTCGTCGCAGGTCACGATCGGCGCCGTCGATGGCGCCCTGTCCTCGGACGCCACGATCCGCGACGTGGTCATCAGCGATTCCGACGGTCCGTGGCTGAAGCTCGACCGCGCTCGCTTGGTCTGGCGGCGCCTCGCGCTGCTGTCCGGTCGGCTCGAAGTCGACACTCTGGAGATCGGCCGCCTCGAAGTCCTGCGCAAGCCGGTACCCGGCCCGACGCCGGTCGAGGCCGATCCCGATGGCAGCCTGCTGCCGGACCTGCCGGTGAAGGTCGAGATCAAGAGCTTCGCGCTGGCCGAACTGGTGCTGGGCGAGAGCGTCGCGGGCCAACCGGCGCGGCTCGCCGGTGATGGCAAGGCCAAGCTCGGAAACCCCTCCGAGGGGCTGGACGTCAGCGCCGATTTCCGCCGCCTCGACGCGGCCGGTCGCTTCATCGCCCGGCTCCTGTTCGTGCCCAAGGGCGAGCGCCTGGAACTGAAGGCGAGCCTCGTCGAGCCACAGGGCGGGCTTCTCTCGAAGGCCGCGAACCTCCCCGGCACACCGCCGATCAACTTCGACCTCGACGGTCGCGGCACCCTCGATTCCTTCAATGCGAAGCTCGATTTCGACGCCGGCCCGGACATCGGTGCCAAAGGCGGCGCGCGCCTCTCGCGCATCGGCACGGACCGTCGCCTGAGCCTCGACCTGACCTCGCGCATCGAGGGCCTCGTGCCGGGCCCGGCCGCGGCGATCTTCTCCGGTGAGACCAAGCTCGACGGCGGCATGGCCTTCTCCGATACGGGGTCGTTCCGCATCGACCGGCTCGACCTTGCCTCGCGCACCGCGCGGCTCGCGGTCGGCGGAACCCTCACCGCCGACCGGGTCGCGGATTTCACGATCTCGGCGCGGGCGGTCCCGACCGAGGGCGGCGTCACCAAGGCGGCGGATGCCGAGTTGGACACCCTCGTCTTCGACGGCAGCCTGAAGGGGCTGCTCTCGGCGCCGCGGGTGAAGGGCAACCTCAAGGCCGCCGGTCTGCGCACCAGCGAATCGAGCCTGGAGCGCATCGATGCCGTGCTGAACGTCGAGCCGACGGGCACCGATAAGGCGCAACGATTCGCTATCACCGCCGATGCGGCCATGGACGGCCTGCGTCTCGCCGATCCCGCGCTACGCCGTGCCGTCGGCAGCCGCGCCAAGCTCACCTTACGCGCCGCCGCCGGCTCGGACGGCGTATTGGATGTCACCACCCTGACCGTCGAGTCGGAGACGGCCCGCGCCGCCTATGCCGGACGGATCGGGCAGAACACGCTGGCCGGCACACTCGAGGCAGCTTTGTCCGATGTCGGCGCTTTCTCGGGCATCGTCGGCCGGACCCTCGCCGGTCGTCTCGATGCCAAGGCGGTCTTGAGCGGTGATCCCGCCCGCAAGGCTCTTTCCGCCGACCTCGACCTGCGGGGCGGCGGTCTCGTGCTGGGCGAGGCGACCGCCGATCGGCTCGTCGGCCGCACTCCGGCACTGACGGGACGCGTCTCGCAGACCTATGACGGCTACGGTTTCGAGCGCCTGCGCTTCGAGGGCGCGGGGCTCGTCGCCACCCTCCAGGGGCAGGCGAACGCCAAGACCGCCGATGTCGCCGCCCGCGTCGATCTCAAGAACCTCTCCGCCTTCGACGAGCGCCTGTCCGGGCCGGCGAGCGCCGATGCGCGGCTGACCGGCTCCCTGCTCAAGCCGGCCGTCACCGCCGCGCTCCGCGCACCGGAGGTGAGCGCCAACGGGCGTCCGATTCGGGATCTGCGCCTCGATGCGGCGCTGAACGACCTCCGCGACGCCCTGGACGGCACGCTGCGCATGACCGGCGATATCGCCGGCAAGCCGTTGCGGGCCGAGGCCCACATCGCCCGGCCGAGCCGGAGCGACTACGCCCTCGACCGGCTTGCCTTCGCTCTCGGCTCCGTCGCCGCGGACGGACAAGCGGTCCTCAATGCCGACAGCCTCCTCGCCGAAGGAGCTCTGACGGTCCGCGCCGGGGATCTCGGCGACCTGTCACCGCTCGCGCTTGCACCCATGGGCGGCAGCCTCGATGCGGCGGTGACCCTCACCCGCGCGGGCGGGCGTCAGGACGCGACGATCCGTGCCACGGGTTCCAGCCTGCGCTACGACACGTTCGGCCTCGCCAAGCTCGACGCGGATCTCACCGGCCGCGATCTTCGAGCGCATCCGGTCATCGACGGCCATGCCGATATCGGGCGGCTCGTGGCGGCGGGCCAGAGCGTCGATACGGTGCGGCTCACCGCCAACGGCACCGCGGCGGCGAGTGACATCACCCTCACCGCCCAGGCCCGCGGCTTCGCGCTTGATGGCGCCGCGCGGCTGATCCCGGCCGAGCGCACGCGGATCGAGATTGCCCGGTTCTCGGCGCAGCGCGGCGGCGACCGTCTGGCGCTGGCTGGCCCCGCCGCGATCACGCTCGACGGTGGCTCCGCGCTGATCGAGAATCTGGTCGTGGCCGCGGGCTCCGGCCGGATCAGCGTTCAGGGGCGGGCCGGGTCCGATCTCGACCTCAAGCTCGGCATCCGTGCCCTGCCGCTGTCGCTCGCGCGGATTGCGAGCCCGAGCCTCGCGCTCTCCGGCACGCTGGAGGGCGAGGCGGACCTGCACGGGACCGCCGCGCGGCCGGAAGGGCGCTATGCCCTCACCGTCGCCGGCCTCGTGACGCCGGAGACCCGCAAGGCCGGCCTGCCGCCGATCACCGCGCGGGCGAACGGTCGGCTCAATGACGGCGAGGCCAGCATCGACGGGCGGGTCTCGGCCGGGCGCGGCGCCGACGTGACCGTAACGGGCACAGTACCCGTCGAAGCCGGCGGCTGGTTGAATCTCCGCGCCCGCGGCAACCTCGACGCGGCGCTCGCCAACTCGATGCTGAGCGGGAGCGGGCAGCGGGTCGCCGGCCGTATCGGGCTCGATGCGGGCGTGGCCGGCACGGTCGCGGCGCCGAAGGTGGAAGGTTCGGCGACGCTTTCGGGGGGCAGCCTCACCGATCCGATCAACGGCATCCGCATCACCGACATCCAGGGTCGGGTGACGGGCCGGGGCGACACGATCGTCATCGAGCGGCTGACCGCGGCGACCCGCAATGGCGGGCGCCTCTCCGTGGACGGGCGCGTCGCCGTCGAACCGGCCTCCGGCTTTCCCGGCACGCTTCGCATCACCGCCGACCGGGCCGAACTGGTGTCGAGCCCGCTGATGACGGCCGTCTCAAGCCTCAACCTTGCCCTCTCGGGGCCGCTCGCCCGCAAACCGGTCATCAAGGGCCGGATCGATGTCGTGTCCATCGATGTCTCGGTGCCCGACCGCCTGCCCGCAACGGTGCAGCCGCTTCCGGGCATCCGACGGGTGAACGTGACCCCGGAGGTGCGCGAGCGCCTCACCAAGCGGGCCGAGCGCAAGGCGCAGATCGACGCAGCCGGCCGCCGGAAGAAGGCAACCCCGCCCTTCGATGCCGGTCTGGACGTGATCGTGAGTGCGCCGAGCCGCATCTTCGTGCGCGGACGCGGCATCGACGCGGAGCTCGGCGGCGAACTGCACGTCACCGGCTCCTCGCGCGACCCGCAGGCCAACGGCGACTTCTCGCTGCGCCGCGGCGTGTTCAGCCTCGGCGGACAGCGCCTCGATTTCACCCGGGGCCGGGTGTTCTTCGCCGGCGACATCGCCCAGCCCGACCTCGACTTCGCTGCCGAGACCAAGGCCGCCGACGTCACCGCCCGCGTCGCGGTCACCGGCCCCGCCGCGCAGCCCGTCTTCGCGCTTTCCTCAGATCCGAGCCTGCCACAGGACGAGATCCTCTCGCGCATCCTGTTCAAGAAGGCGGCGGCCGGGCTCTCGGCGTTCCAGGCGCTGCAATTGGCTCAGGCCGTGGCGCAGCTTTCCGGCGGGGCAGGGGGCCCCGACGTGTTCGAGGCGGCCCGCAAGGGGCTCGGCCTCGACAGCCTCGATGTCTCGACGGGCGCGAGCGGCGGCCCGGCGGTCGGCGCCTCGCGCTACATCAACGACCGCATCAGCGTCGGCGTGAAGGCCGGCGCCAAGCCCGCCGACACCGCCGCGACGATCAACTACGACGTGACGCGGCGGATCAAGCTGAACGGCGAGGCCGGCAGTGATGGCCGCACCTCGGTCGGCGTCGGCGCGGAGTGGGAGTGGTGACGCGCTAACAGTCACCGAGCCCGTCGCCGCCCTCGCGCTCGGCGCGGTCATAGTGCAGCAGGACGACCTGTCCGAAGAAGACGGCCGCTGGCCTTGCCATCCGTTTCGCCCGGCGATGACCCGCTTGGATCGACGTACGATCCGCTCAACCCCGTGAGCAGCGGTGCATAGCCGTTCGCGGCCGACCGTAAATCGCCGGATGTGATCCGAAGCGTTTTCTCGGAGCGGGTCAGGGACCAAGTCATATCGGGATGCTAGCGAGCGTATTGCCCCGTAAATTTCGGGTTGCTACCAGCCTAACACGTTTAAACAGTAGATTTATTCCTGATTATAATTTCGACTTTGTGCAAAGCTGTTGCATTATCTCGGATGTGTTCTTACGCACTTGGCTTCCATTATGAGATTTATATTTAATCAATTTGCCTCTTGTTTGGGCCGCGCTCTGCAAGACAGGAGAAATTTGTTGTTTCGTGGATTAAGCCGCGCACTGGGTCTGCTTGCTGCCGTCGCGCCTATCCTGCTGCCGACGTTGGCGCTGGCTCGGCGCACGATGGACCTACAAGGCCCCGGCGATCCCAATCGGATGTACTGCGATATCGTGGTGAAACGTCCCGGCGGAAACCCGACGCAGGACATGACCGGCTCGATCGGCCACGCAAAGAGCTATCAAAGCGGCGGCCGTCGAGCGAACCCGCTGATCTGTCATCTCCCCGGAACACGCTGAACGCATCGCGATGCGCCGTGGAGGGAGGGATCGCGACAGTTCGTTTAAAATAGATCCAATCGTGACGGATCGATTGCAGTCAAAGACCGGTCAGATTTGGTGAGAGGCGGCGCATATTTGGAATAGACGCCCAGACATAAGAAGAATCCGCAAGATATGAGAAGGATCCGCAATCGAACAGGGAGACGAAGCGTGAATGGAACGACATCTTTGAGAATCGCGGTCGTCGGCGCGATCTGCCTGGTCGCGCCCACGGTCGCAAACGCGATGAATCATCCGGCGCAGACCGGGACGGGCGGTGGCCCGGAGACCACGATCACGGCCCCGCATGTCGCGCCGACAGGAAGAGTCATCCCTCGCCCGCAGGTCTTGGGCGCGCCGACAAGCGGCGAGGCCGCGCAGAAGCCTGAACCTCAGTTCAAGGACAGTTTCCTCATGAAGGATATCTGTGTCGGCTGCTGAACCGGATCAGGCGAAGCCGATATCGATCCGGACGAAAACCCTTTGACACGAAGAGAAGACCGGCGCCGTCGCACCGGGCTTCTCTCAACCGGCGGGCTCCTACGGCTCCTTGAAGCCGTATTCCGGCACGCCTTCGTCGTTGCCGTAGTATTTGTAGGGCAGGAACTTGCCGGAAAGATTCATCTTCACCCGGTCGCCCTTGTTGTTGGGCTCGCGCTCCATCGTCATGTTGAAGTCGATCGCCGACATGATGCCGTCGCCGAACTCCTCCTGGATCAGTTCCTTCCAGGTCGTGCCATAGACCATCACCAACTCGTAGAAGCGGTAGACCAGCGGGTCGGTCGGCGGCATCTGCGGGATCGAGCCGCGATAGGGGGCCTCGTTCAGCATCCGCTCCTCGGCCTGGCTCAGCCCAAACAGCTTGGCGGCCTTGGCGGCCTGCGCCTTGGGCAGCTTCATCTGGCCCATGCAGGCGGCGGTGATGAGGATCGGTGAGATGCCGCCGATCTCCTCCTGAATGTACTTCCAGGTCCAGCCCTTCTCGCGCTTGATGTCGAGAAGCTTCTCGGTGAGGTCTTCGCGCTTCATGCTTGTCTCCCTGCGGGCGGGCCGTTCCGGCGTGTCCCGAGGTGCCGGAACGAGCCTGGGACGACGCACCGACGTGTTCGCTGCGTCTTCACCCAGTCGTTTGGCAAGCGACGTGCCATATCGGCAACGCGGCGCAACTCTCGTATCTGCAGAGACTTAGCACCTCGTGGCTCGGCTACGACATTTCGCATATGACGAAATCCCGTAGTGATGATGCGAGATTTCGCAGTGATGACAGCGACGTCGAGGCAGGCAGCCATGTCGGATTACGGCCGCGCCTTCGATGAGAATGGCGAAGCGATGCTGGTTTTCGAGCCGCTGGCCGACCGCATCGCCGACGCGAATCCGGCCGCGATCCGCCTCCTCGGCCATTCGCGTGCAGCGCTGCGCGCCATGCCGGTGAGCGTCCTCCACCCCGATCAACGGCCCGCGCTCGTGGTATTCACCCAGGCTGTCCTCGCGGAGGGGCGATGGTGGACGCACACCCTCACGCCGCGCCACGGCGGCGGAAAGCCGTTGCAGCTCGAATATGCCGGCTGCGTCCTCTCGGGCGAGCCGACACGGCTGCTCGTCACCCTCTTTGATCTCGATGAGCGCGAGCGCCGCCGCATCGACCGGGAGGCCGAGGCGCATATGCGTGCCGGCCTGCCGGAATGGCAGCGCATGGAGCGCATCTTTCGCGACATCGAGCGCGGCAACCGGCTGATCCTGGGCGCGGCGGGGGAGGGAATCTACGGCGTCAATGCGGAGGGGATCACCACCTTCGTCAACCCGGCCGCGGAGCGGATGCTGGGATGGGCCTCGGCCGACCTCGTCGGCAAGGATATGCACGCCACCGTCCACCACACCCATCCGGGCGGCGCGCATTACCCGCATCGCGACTGCCCGATCTACGCGGCCTTCCGCGACGGAGCCGTGCATCAGGTCGATGGCGAGGTGTTCTGGCGCAAGGACGGCACCTGTTTTCCCGTCGAGTACACCTCGACGCCGATCCGCGAGAGCGGGCAATTGCTCGGCGCGGTGATCGTGTTTCGCGACGTCAGCCAGCGCCGGGAGGACGAGGACCGGCTGCGCGCGGCGCTCGCCGAGGTCGATTCCCTGCGCGAGCGCCTGGAGCAGGAGAACGCCTACCTGAAGGAGGAGATTCGCGCCGAGAGCCACCATCAGGGCATCATCGGGCGTAGCCCGGTCATGGAGGCGTTGCTGCGCCAGATCGACGTGGTCGCAGGCACCGATGCCACCGTCCTCGTCACCGGCGAATCCGGGACCGGGAAGGAGCTGATCGCCCGGGCGATCCACGAGGCGAGCCGCCGCCGCGAGCGGCCGCTGATCCGCGTGAACTGCGCAGCGATCCCGCGCGACCTGTTCGAGAGCGAGTTCTTCGGCCACGCCAAGGGCGCCTTCACCGGAGCCCTGCGCGACCGGATCGGACGGTTCGAACTCGCCGACGGCGGTACGCTGTTCCTCGACGAGGTCGGGGAAATTCCGCTCGACCTCCAGGGCAAGCTCCTGCGCGTCCTGCAAGAGCGCCAGTTCGAGCGGGTCGGCGAGGAACGCACCCGCGCGGTCGATATCCGGCTGATCGCCGCAACCAACCGCGACCTCAAGGAGGAGGTGCGCCGCGGGCGATTCCGTGAGGATCTCTACTTCCGCCTCAACGTCTTCCCCCTAACCTCCGCGCCCTTGCGAGAGCGCCGCGAGGACGTGCCGCTCATCGCGCAGCATGTCCTGAAGGCTGCCGCGCGGCGCCTGAACCGGACGGATCTGCGCCTGACCGAGGCCGACGCGCGGCGCCTGTCCCGTTACGACTGGCCGGGCAATGTGCGGGAGTTGGAGAATGTGATCGAGCGCGCCGCGATCCTCGCCGAGCGCGGGCGGCTGCGCTTCGATCTGCCGGAAGCCCGCAGCACCGGCCCTGTCACGCCCGCGCCGGAGCGCCCGGCGGATCTTGGCCGGCCGCTGTCGGAGGAGGAGCGCCGTGCCCGCGCGCGCAGCGAAATCGAGGCGGCGCTTCACATCAGCGGCGGAAAGGTCTTCGGTGCCGGCGGCGCGGCCGAACTCCTTGGTCTCAAGCCGACGACGTTGCGCTCGCGGATGAAGGTGCTCGGGATCGAACCGCTTTGACGGGCGGTGATCCCCATCCGAAACCGTGCCGAGGACCGGCGTTTCGCAGGGCTGTCATTTGCGCCTGCTTGGATATCGTCCGATATGTCCCGGCCGGACCGCTCCCCTCGACGGAGGGGCGCCGACCGCGCAGACACCCCTGTGTGCCGAGCCGAGCGATGCCTTGAGAGCGGAAACGACACGCGGTCGCGCGGCCCGAACACGCCGTCTCCTCGAGGGCGGCGCGTCGGTCCTCGCCCTGTCCGGTCTGCTCTGCGCCGCCTCCGTCCCGGCATGTGCCCAATCGCTGCCATCCCTGGCCCTACCGCTGACGGGTGCGGGCGGCGACCCGCAGACCGCGATCGCGCAATCGCGGACGTCGGATCAGGTGTCGGTGACGAACGAGGGCTCGATCCAGGATGCGCTCGGCCCCTACGGCGATCCGTTCGGCCTGCGCGCGGCGCTGGCCGCACGGGGCGTCACCTACGTCCTCACCTATATCGGCGAGGGGTTTTCCAGTGCCTCCGGCGGGCTACGGCGCGGGACGACCTTCGGCGGTCGCCTCGACACCTCGCTCGACATCGATCTCGACCGGCTCGCCGGCTGGAGCGGCGCCCGGTTTCACACCGACTTCTTCCAGATCCACGGGCACGGCCTGTCGCGGCGCTTCGTCAACAACCTGACGACGGTCAGCGGCATCGAGGCTTTGCCCTCGACCCGGCTGTTCGAGCTGTGGATCGAGCAGCGCTTCTTCGACGACCGGCTCTCGGTGAAGATCGGGCAGGTCTCGGCCGACACGGAGTTCGCCATCGCGCAGTCGGGGGTGGTGTTCATCAATGCCGGATTCGGCTGGCCGAATGTTGGCGCGGTCGTGATGCCGAGCGGCGGGCCGATCTATCCGCTGGCCACGCCGGCCATCCGCCTGAAATACGAGCCAACCGACGAACTCTCGCTGCAGGGTGGGCTGTTCAACGGCGACCCGGCGGGCAGTCCGGCCGGCGACGAGACCGATCCGGAGCGGCGCAACCGCACCGGCACAAGTTTCCGCGTCAATGACCCGGCACTGCTGATCGGCGAGGTGGCCTATGCCTATACCAGCCTGCCCGGTGCCGAGCGGCTGCCCGGCACCGCGACCCTGGGCGGCTGGTACCATTTCGGACGATTCGACAGCCCCCGCCTCGACGAAGTCCGGGGTCGGCTTCTGGCCGATCCCGAGGCGAGCGGGATCGCCCGGCGCTTTCGCGGCAATGCGGGCCTCTACGCGATGCTCGATCAGACGATCTATCGCGAGCCCGGCACGGTGAACGAGGGTGCCTCGGCCTTCCTGCGGGTCTCCGCCGTGCCGGCCGACCGCAACTTGATCGATCTCTACGTCGATGCGGGTGTGGCCTATCGCGGCCTGTTCGAGGGCCGCCCCAACGATACGCTGGGCCTCGGGGTGATCCATTCCCGCATCAGCCCGGCCGCCCGCGCCTTCGACCGGGATGTCCGCATCTTCGGGGCCGGATCGGGGCCGCTGCGCAGCAGCGAGACAGTGTTCGAGGCGACGTATCAAGCCGAAATGGTGCCCGGCCTCACCCTTCAGCCGGATCTCCAATACGTCATGCGGCCCGGCGGCGGTCTGGCCGACGAGCGCGGGCGCCGATTGCGCAACGCCACGGTTCTGGGTCTGCGCGCGACGGTCAACTACTGACAAGTGCGCCGGACTCGATGTCGATCACGGGCGCGGTGGCTCGGCTCCGATCGGCTGGTAGGCGGGCCCGTCGCTGCCGTCGTCGTTCAGGGATTCCATGAAGGCGATGAGGTCGGCCTTCTCCTGCGCCGTCAGGTGGAGCGGACGGATGTCGCGGGACCGGCTCGGCCGGTCGATGCCGCCGCGGTCGTAGAGGTCGATCACCTGCGGCAACGTCGTCAGTGAGCCGTCATGCATGTAGGGCGGGCGCCGGGCGACGTTGCGCAGGGTCGGCGTCTTGAAGGCGTGGCGCAGGGCCGTCGAGGTCGGGAAGAACCGCCCCCGGCCGATCGCACCGTCGGTGGTGACGCCGATGTCGTGGAACGATCCGTCGGTGAAGTTCCAGCCCGAATGGCAGGCGGCGCAATTGGCCTTTTCGTTGAACAGATCGAAGCCGCGCTTGGCGGCCGGTTTCAGTGCGCGCGCATCGCCCTCGACCCAGCGGTCGAAGGGTGCGCGGCCGGAGACGATCAGGCGCTGGAAGGTGGCGAGTGCCTGCTCAATGCGCTCCTGTGTGACCGGTCCGCCCTCCGGAACGGGTCCAGGGAAAGCATTTGCGAAAGCCGTGACATATTTCGGATCGGCCGAGAGGCGCCGGACCATCTCTTCGGGCGGCATGTTCATGTTGCCCGGCGCAGTCAGCGGCGTGCGGGCCACCGTCTCAAGGCCGCGGAACTTGCCGTCCCAGCCATAGATCGTGTCGGTCCAGGCGACGTTGAGCAGCGTCGGCGTGCGGAAATCCATGAAGCCGCCGTCGCTGCGCGGAGCGCGCGGATTCGAGTCGGTCCAATCCTGCCCCGGTATGTGACAGGTGGCGCAGGTGCGATCGCCGTCACGCGAGAGGACGGGCTCGAAGAACAGCGCGCGGCCGAGTTCGGCCTTGGCCGCCCCATACGGGTTGTCGTCGGGGAAGGGGATGGTGGCCGGGCGGCGGTATTCGGCGAACATGGCCGAGCGGTCGGGCTCGCCGTTCGTCGCGATCGCCAAACCTCCCAATAAAATCGTCAGGAGGGCCGCCACACCCCCCACGAATTTCCAAGCCATTCGAACCTCGATCGATTCGATCTTTGAGGCTCTAGCTTTAATTTCGGTTAAGCCTCGCATGACGTCGGCGTGAAACGCGCGCGCAGGCCTGGTTTCCGAGATGCCGACGGATCGATAGCCCCAGAAGCATCTCGAAATTCTCTAACAAGAAATATCGCACGCTTCATCACTTCACTGAGACGGCGAGCTTCATTTTCGGATGAATGCCGCACAGGATCGTGAACTGCCCTGGCTTCGGGAAAAAGACGACCGTTTTACTGCCTGGACTCTGCTCACCGGTGTCGAAGCTGAAGTCCGGATTTTCCAGATAGGCGTGATGGACGAGTTCTCCATCGTCGTTGACGATGGCGATGGCTTCGCCGGCCCGCAGGGAGATTGCGCCCGGCGCGAAGGATCGACCCTTCTGCGTGACGCGGTGGGACGCCGTATCACCCGCCAGCGCAAGCGCCGTTCCGGATGCGATGAGGGATGTGAGCAACAGGACTGAACCCGTGCGCCGCGGTGCGGGCGCAATCCTCATCCGGCATGCATCCGTCATGCCCGTCTCCTCTATTTCGAGGACGCCCCCGCGCACTCGTTCGTCTCAGATGAACATCCATGAAGTTGCGTTCGCCTTAACGTCATCGCCGAATCGGAGGGATACGCTACCGACATCGCTGACGCCGTAGATTACCTTAACGATTATCGGACATGCTTGCCGCCAGAAGCGAGCGTTTGCCCGATGAGTCTTACACGCCAACCAATTGGCTTTTCGCGGGGGCGCACGGCCGTCGAGGCCGTGCTGCGCGGTGGTCGCACGATTCGCGGCCGCATCTTCCTCGCCTTCCTGATGCTGAGCGCGATCACGGCGTCGCTCGGCGGTTACGCCGCCTTCGGCATCATGACTACCGGTGCGCTGGTCGACAAAACCTACGACCGCTCTCTGATGGCGATCAATTACGCCCGGGCTGCCGCGACCGACCTCGCGATGCTCCAAGCTGCGGTGGCCCGAGCCCGCCTCGCGGGCGATAGCTCCGAGCGGCGCACGCTGGAGGCGCGGATCGAGGCGCTGACGCAATCGTTCGAGGAAGACCTGGAGATCGCGGCGGACCGAGCCCAATCAGAGCGCGCGACGCGGGAAGCCGCCGCCGCCAAGGATGCCGTCACGCATTGGCTCGCCGCCCGGAGGGAGTTCGGCCCCGATCAACAGACGGTGGATGTGTGGCAGGCGCTCGACGCCCACGCGGCGGTGGCCGAGCAGCATATCGACCTGCTCATCAACTTCACCGCCGGCGATGGATTCTCCTATCGGCAGACGGCCCGCGCGGACGTGGCCCGCGACGTGGGGTTCAGCATCTTCGCGACCTCTCTGGCAATCGTTCTCTCGGGCATCGTCGCCTTGCTCCTGCTACGGCAGATCGTACGGCCGGTGGCCGACGCCTCGACGGTCGCGAGCCGCATCGCAGCCGGCGAGTTGACCGTGCGCGTGCCCGAGGGCGGCGACGACGAGTTCGGCGCCTTGCTGCGCGCCATGGCGGTCATGCGCGACAACATCGCGGCGATGATGCAGGAGGAGGTCGCTCAGCGCCACTCCGCCCAAAGCCTGCTGGCCGACGCGGTGCAGGGTTCGATCGAAGGCATCGTCGTCGTCGATGCCGGAGGCCGCATCGTGCTCGCGAACGCGCGGGCGGCAGCTCTGCTCGGGATCGATCAGGCCGAGCCCGGACATCGCCCTCTCTCGGAGGCCAGGGGTTCGGCCGTCGCCGATGCCCTGCTCGCCATGCCCGGCAATGCCACCCTGACCGCAGAGACGCATGCCGCCGACGGGCGCTGGCTGCGCATCAGCCGCAGTCCGACACGAGAGGGCGGCTTCGTCGCCGTCTGCAGCGACGTGTCCTTGCTGAAAGAACAGGAGGATCAGCTCAAGCGCAGCAACGCGCAGCTCGACGCGGCTCTCAGCAACATGCTCCAAGGGCTCTGCCTCTACGACTCGGAGGGTGGCCTGCTCGTCTACAATCGCCGCTTCTGCGATATGTTCGGCGTCGATGCTGGCGCGCTGCGGCCGGGCATGACCATCCGAGACGTAGCCCGTCTCGTCGAGGCGTCGTCCGATAACAGCCGCGCGATCGATCTCCTCATCGAGCAGGAGGCCCTGCTCCAACGCGGGTCGAGCGCGTCGCTCTGTTGCCCGATCCGGACGGACTGCATCGTCGCGCTCAAGCAGCAGCCGACCGCGGAGGGGGGTTGGATCGCCACCTACGAGGATGTCACCCAGCGCTACGAGGCGGAAGCGCGGATCATCACCATGGCGCGAAAGGACGCGTTGACGGGGCTCGCCAACCGCATGGTGTTCGGCGAACGCCTGGAGGAGGCCGCCGCGCGCCTTGCCGAAGGGGACGGTGCCGGGTTCGCCACGCTCTGCCTCGATCTCGACCGGTTCAAGGAAGTCAACGACACGCTCGGCCATCCCATCGGTGACGGCCTGCTGCGCAGCGTTGCGGAACGGCTGCAAAGCTGCCTGCGCGAGACCGACCTCGTGGCGCGGCTGGGGGGCGACGAGTTCGCCATCGTCCAGGCCGGCACGCATGCGCGGCGGGATGCGAGCGCCCTCGCCAAGCGCCTGATCGCGGCCTTCCAGCAGCCCTTCCTCCTCGACGGGCACACCGTGACGGTGGGGCTCAGCATCGGAATCTCGCTCGCCCCCGAACACGGAACGAGCCCGGAGAAGTTGCTCAAGAGTGCCGATCTCGCGCTCTACCGCGCCAAGGCGACCGGACGGGGCTGCTGGTCGTTCTTCGATGAGGGAATGGACGTCGAGCTGCGCAAGCGCCGGGCCCTGGAAAGCGATCTCAAGAAGGCCGTCGGCAACGGCGAGTTCGAACTCGTGTTCCAGCCGATCGTCAAGCTCGACCGGGAGCGAATCGCCAGTTGCGAGGCGCTGCTGCGGTGGAGGCATCCCGAGCGCGGCTATGTCTCTCCCGCGGATTTCATTCCCCTGGCGGAGGAAACGGGCACCATCGGCGAAATTGGCGAATGGGTGCTGCACAAGGCTTGCAGTGAGGCCGCGACCTGGCCCGCCGGCATCGGCGTGGCCGTCAACGTCTCCGCCGCGCAGTTCAGGAATGCCGCGGTCGTCCGGGCAGTGATGGATGCGCTCGCCGCGAGCGGATTGCCGGCGCACCGGCTGGAGCTGGAAATCACCGAATCGGTGCTGCTCAACGACAGCGTGACGACACTGGCGACGCTTCACACCCTGAAGCGCCTCGGCGTGCGGGTGGCGATGGACGATTTCGGGACCGGGTTCTCGTCGTTGAGCTACCTGCAGAGCTTCCCCTTCGACAAGATCAAGATCGATCAGTCCTTCGTGCGCAACCTCGCCGCGACCGGCAATGCGCGGCTGATCGTGCGTTCCGTAGTCGGCCTCGGCCGCAGCCTCGGCATGACGACCACGGCCGAAGGCATCGAGACGGAGGCCCAACTCGACCAGCTGCGCCTCGAAGGGTGCGACGAGGGTCAAGGCTACCTGTTCAGCCGCCCCGTCCCCTCGGCCTCGATCCGCGAACTGGTCACGGCACTCGGTCGGAACGCCGCCTGAACCGCCACGCGATCGGGGCGTGGAGCCCGTCATGCCGCCATTTCGGAACGTGACGTGCCATCGCTCTTTCTGGCGACGGCCGTCGCGATCAACCTCGAGAATGCGCCGACCAAGGTTCAGGAAGCCGGGGCGGTCGATGCCATCGTCGGTGCCGTGGCGGGCGAGAAGGCAGATCGCTGACCCACAGACGAGCTCGACAGCCGCATCGGCTCCGAGCGACAAGACATCGCGTACCCGGCCGAAGGATTTTGGCCCGGTGTGCGGACAGCTCACCAAGCCGTCAGGGCGGCGTTGCGAGCCAGATGACATGGCGGGGCCCGCTCGAACCGCTGGCCGGGCGACGAACCTCCTCGACGGCGAAGCCAAGACGCTGGAGCCGTGCCTTGAACTTGCGGTCAGGCGTCCCCGACCAGACGCCGAGCGTGCCGCCGGGCTTCAAGGCCCATTGTGCCCGCCTCAGTCCCCACTCGTCGTAGAGCCGGTTGTTCGCGCGTCGCAGCAGCCCCTCCGGTCCGTTATCCACATCCAAGAGGATGGCATCCCACCCGGAAGCCTCGGACTGGATCAGGCGGGTCACGTCCGTCTCGCGCAGCTCGACGCGCGGATCGTCCAGGCAGCCGGCGAAGACGGGCGCAAGCGGTCCCCGCGCCCAGGCGGCAACCGCCGGCACGAGTTCGGCGACGACGATGCGCGCGTCCGGTCCAAATTCCCGCAAAGCGGCGCGAAGCGTGAAGCCCATCCCGAGGCCGCCGATCAGGATACGCGGCGCCGGCCGGCCCGTCAGCCGGGCACAGGTCAGCGACGCCAGAGCTTCCTCCGAGGTGCCGCGCGTGCTGTTCATCAGTTCGATGTTGCCGACAACGATGGAGAATTCACCGCCGCGCTGCATCAAGGCGAGGCTCTTGCCGCCGCCGGGCACGTCGCTGGTTTCGAGGTGCACCCACTCGTTCATCGCTGCCTTTCCCGGCCGGGCGCCGGGTGCGACCCCGCATGCGTCCGCCGCCATTGCTCTTTCCGCTGAAGGCCGCCTATCAGCGGGCATGTCCAAACGCACCAAATCTCTACCGCAGCAGCGCGGCTTCGTTCTCTTCGACGTTGTCTTCGAAGACGGCACACGCGCCTCGAACCGGCGTGTCCCGATGGAAATCCTCGGTGGGCTCGACGGTGACGAGCCGGCGCGTCAGCTCATCGCCGAGCAGGAGGCGGAAATCGCGCAGAAGGCCGGCCGGGCACCGCGCGAAATCCAGCAGCTCACGCGCTCGCCGATCGCGAAGCCGGTGATCGCCACCTGATGCCATGGCGCTGCCCCCTGCTCGCTGGCTCGTAGCAGCAGGGGAAGCCCGGCTTGACCGGCAAGCGGGTCCGACCGGCTCACAGGCGCCAGCCCTGGGTCGAGCCAAACGAAGAAGGGGCTGGCTCGGCGCCGCCCCCTTCCAGACCATGCGAAGTTCGATGGTACCACCGCCCCGGCGCGAACGGGGGGGATCCCTGCAGCGCTCCATGAGCAGGATTGGATATGAGCGCGACCTAGACCACCGAACGATCCGCCGCCGAGTTGCGAAGCCCGCTCCGGTTCGCATAGGGCCTCGGCTTGGACGAGACGACAGTGCGGGCGATTTACGAGGCGCTCGGGCGGGAATGCGCCGCGACCGGCGTCAGCGAAGCAGCCAGGTACCCACAAAGCAAAGAGCGGCAGAGTAGACGGGATGCCCGTCCTCGTCGGTCACCAGCACCGTAATGGTTTGGCGCTCACCATCCTTCGGCACCTCGTGTCTTGCGATCGCGGGCAGCAGGATCTTGGCCTCCAGCGCCGCGGCCTGCACGTTGTCACAAAGGGTACCCTCGTCGTCGCGCTCGTGGTGACCGTCATGGACGTCGAAGAAAAAGCGCGGCATGTGACTCTCCGCTCGCTGGGCGGGAGCACATCTGTCTCTCAACCGCGGAAAGCCATAATCCGGACCGCGACCGGATCACCTTAAACGTATGCCGGGCGTTAGCTACAACAAAAACGAGTCATGACATCCGAAGCTACCATCGCACACGAAGACATCGCTCGCCGAGTTTGAGAGGGTGATCCAAATGATCGGTGACGATGCGGCGGGGCGAGCCTCGGAGGAGCCGAGCCAGCAGCGCCAGAAACGAAAAGCCCCGCTGCGGCTGGACCGGGCGGGGCAAGGTAGGCGTGTTCAGAAATGAAGTAAAATAAACCAACGAGGTCAACGCCGGTTGCCTAGGTGCGGGATCTCTGCACCCCATGAGCAGCAACGATTATTTTCGATGCCTCCCGCACCTCAAAGTCCTGCGAAGGACAAGGTGGCCCATTCCTGGCACAGCGTGCAGCCGCCCCCTTCCCGCGACAGGCGGGCGGCAGTAGCGTCAAGATGCGCCGGAGCCGAAATGGCCGCTGGCGAGCGGAGGGGCGAACGGTGCTGCGATTGGTCACGGCAATCATGCTGGCTTCATGCGTATCTGCGAAGGCGCAAAGCGACTGCTACGACACCGTCCGCTCCGTCTCGACGCTCACCTTCGCCGAAATCGAGTGCCGGGAGGAGTTCGGGGCGAGCGCGGCAGCGGGAGCCGTCCAGTCCTGCGCCACGGCTCTGTCGGAGCCGGATTTCGACCAGACCACCAGGGAAGCCGACACAGCGTTCCGCTCTCGCGTCGTGAAGGAAGGGCTGGCCGCCGTGTGCGCGGACACGCGGCGCTCTGTGGGCCGATAGCGGAGTGGAGGGAGCGGGACCACGGGCCAACTGTACGATCCCGGGATGTGGTGTGACGGATCAACCCTGAAGCGTTGGGTTTCTTTGGTCCAGGCTTGGCAGACGTGTTCGTGGCAGCGTCTTGAGGCGGCGGGCGTGGTTGTAGGCATCCACGAAGAGTTGGAGGTGATCTCTAAGCTGATCGTGGCTGTCATAGCCGATGTCGGCCGGGTCGCGACGACGGCGCAGGGGACGCGATTAAATCTCAGCGCGCCCTAGATACAACGGATGAACAAACAACTTCTCAGACGACGCGTCGTCTTCGCACTGCTGAGCGGCGCATGCTGTGGGCTCGTCGCCCTTGGCACTCTCTGGCTGTTGTGGCCGCAGCAGCTTGCGCCACTCCCTCCCATTGCCGTCGCGCTGGCAGGCGTTCTTGGATCAGCCGGCGGCGCGTTCGCTGCCCTCATCGCGCTGAGCCAGACCAAGTCGGAACAAAGCCAGCAGGAGTGATGTGCGCTGGTGAGGCACGTTTCAGCGCGGTCCGCTCCATGCGCGGCGCCTGCATCACCTCCATAGTCTTTGGCACACCCAAAAACCCTGCCGCAGCTAAGCCGGGCGGAGCTATGACAGCGCCGGATCAAAAACCCGTCAGAGGTCCACTCTCTGATGGATTGCAGGCTCGTCCAGCTGCAATGAACGGCCATGAAACAACCTACGTCACTCGGCGACATTCTTGTACTGATCGGTGTTGGCGCCATTCTCGCTGGCTTGGCCCTACACGTGCTGCGTAGCGCCCCAGCTTGGGTAGGCGCATAAAAAGCCCCGCCGCAGCGAGCCGGGCGGGGCAAGGTGGGTATCGAGATGGAAGGGTCCGCTGATGGGCGGACGTAGGGTAGACGGGCGTCAGCGGCGTTCAGTCCGGCGGGCCTGACCTGCGCTGGACGCGCAACGCCTGCCAACAAAAACCCCGCACGGCGGGCGCCGGCGGGGTAAGTTGGGTCTTACGAAGCCCGCTGGAGGGCGGGCATGAGGCAGACGAGCTGCGGCGGGTGGATAGTCCGGATCAGCGCCCCCACGCCGATCACTCCTTCATGATCGCCTCTACGTCCGCCAGGGTGCCCCGAGCGGTCTCCGCGCGCTCGTGCGAGGCCGAGTCGAAACCCCATGCATCGTGCGCCTCAATCCCTCCGTGGGTCGGATAGGCCGGATCGGCCGTGGGCCCTTCATCGCGGATGGCTTCGAGAGCGCCGATCGCCTCAGTGAGGGCGCGCTCACACCGATCAGTCGGGGGATCGCTTTCCACATTCGCTGTCGGATTGGTGCTGACCATGCTGCGCCTCCAGCGGCGAGGGGCCGCCTATGGAACGAGACTGCACAGACAATTGCATGTTGCATAGCGGTCGATCGCACATCCTGTTTCGATGTGCCACTCACGGCTTTAGTTCAATCTGAACTTTGACCACGTTCTGCGCCCGTGTGATCGGCCGGTAGTATCGCTGCAGCGGGTTACAGGCGTATTTCGGCGCCGCGTAGTGCTCGCCGCCGCCCGGCTCGAATTCCTCCGGCACGGCGAAGCATGTCGTGATGACGCGTCGCCCGAGCCCCTGCGATCGCAAGGCCCGGTGTCAGGGCGTCAAATCGCGAATGACGTATCGCTTGGTGCTTCGGCATCGAAAGCAGCGACCTTTTCGACGCTGGTAGGTGTCCCCTTCCATGAGACGGCTCGTCTCTCGAACCACGTCTTCGTAAAGAATCGTGAGCATGTCCGACAAACAATGGTTGCAGAAGGCTCGCGGGCGCTCCGAGCGCAGCACAACGCGGATACTCATCCATTGGCCCGTTGCCGGCCATTCGGGGTTCGCAGCCATTTGGTCAATCCCACATTCCAGAGTGGGACTGAGCAACCTCCCGGTGGGGTAACGCCTGATCAGGTAAGTTCGGACCGACAAAGCATTAAATATATAATTGCCGAATCCAAAACCTCACTTTTGATCGCCTACCGGATCGCTCGTGCTTTATGTTTCTCTTTTCTCGATATTTATATTGAACGACATTCGTACACTTGCCATCACTGTATTATCGGGCCGACGAATGACGATAACCATTGCCCCACCATTGCTTCCGATCATTTTCGGATTTACCGAATGGATCGCGGCTACGTGCATTGCATGCAACTTCGCCGCCTCAAAGTCTTCAAGTTCCACGCCGACTTTATCTGTTATGTGAGTGCCATCGTGCACATCGAAGTAATAGAGAGGCACTGTTTACATCCTACGATGAAGGCAAGAGCACAAACCTCTCTCAGTCGTCGACGCCCGTAGACGTCAGTCGGCGATAACGAATTGTGCGCTAGTTATTCGCGTGCATTGGGGCGGGCGGAGTTGAAACCTTCGTCCATATTGACGCAGCTCCCCCACACCTCACCCTGGAGGCGGCCCGCCGATCCCAAGCACCTCCGTCCGCCACCATTTCCCGACACCGGGCCGGGCCCGTTCGGTTGCGAGGTTGATGTCCGGACGAGTGGCGAAAATGGCTATGGCAGCGGCGTCGATCCCGAGCAGTCGACCGTTAAGCGTAGCCCCGCCGCTGCCGCTAGAACAACCGCTGGAGCGAGCTGCGGGCAGCCGAGGAGCTATCGACGATCCGCGCAGGGCCGCATCGGAAGTCGTCGGGGATGTGCCCTTGGCTGTACCAGGGCTTCCGGTCCAACTCCCACGGCGGCCTACGGAAATAGACGTCTTCGAGGCTCACCCTGCGGAAGGCGCCCCTCGGTCCTGGCACGTCCGACAGAAGCAGGCGCTCGTAGTTCAACTCGCACTCGTCCTCATAATCGATCGTGCGGGCCATGGAGAAGCTCGAGCCGGGCGGCGCGCGGGGTGCCGATGGTGGTAGCACCTCGCAGGACCAGCGCCGGGCCCCGGCGACCGCGCCGAAGTAGAGGGCGAAAAGCACGAGGCAGGCGCCGCCGGACGCGATCCAGCAACGATTCGGCATGTTGGGCGGTGCTTGGCCTTCGGGCGACAGGCTTCAGTCAACGGCTCCAACTCAATCCACTGCGCGTCTGACAGCATCACGTCTCCTCACTTGAAAACGAGAAACCGCCAGACTTCGCAATTCGTTCAGACGACGACAGGCCCTAATTTCGGCCGAGAACGAGTTTTCAACGAAATCGATCATCTCCGGACTCTATCCCCAGACCTCATACCACTTAAGAGTAAATGCAGGGCAAGCCCATCCATGCAAGCTATCTGACCCGGCGTGAGATGATCTTATAGCTTCTGCAGGCTCCGGCCGATGATCCTACAGCAGCAACTGCTCTGCACACTCTTGGAGTAGGACGATGACCGGTGATCGGAAAGAAAATCCGACACGGCACCGTTTAAGTGCCCGGCGTGTGGACGTCGATCAACAAGATACGAACTCCGAGGCCACAGATGGCGCAACCAGGGTGGGAAATTTCCGGCCGCACTACTCTAGATCAGGTTTTACGAATCACGAAAATGGAACATCGGGTGATAGTCTCTGGGTCACACAGCTTCTCAACCAACTGGACAAGGAGCGCGACGCTCGCCGCACAGAGTCGACGCAAGCGAAGCCGGCAGAGAATCGACACGCCGATGGGGCAGAGCTTTCGACTGAAGCCAATCGTGAAATCTGCCGCGGAAGTGCGGATACGGGAGAAGTAAGTCAGTCACCGACGCTCAGTCAGGAAAGTTTTGCATCTAACGATCGGCGCACGGCATGGCCATACGCGAAGTGCGGCGTAGCCGCTTTAACTCTGGTGTGCGGGATCACTGCTCTCATCGAGTTTAGACGGCAACAAGATACCCTCGACACGACAGATCGTCAGGCGACTCATTCCCCGATGAGCCCAGCACCCGCCACGCCTTCAGCGGGGTTGCGCAAATTGCTGGACATCCCGCTTACCGAGACCGTCACCGTCCTTGCCCCAGAGAAATTTGCTGAAACGGATGCCTCGCCTAGTTCGGCATCAACATTGAACGGCGATGCTATTGAAGTCGCGGCGATCGTGAGCAGCCCAGGCATTTCGCCCGCCGTGTCAGTCCCGCGCCATGCTCGCATATCCCTACCGCAGGGGCCGACCGTGCGGATCCTGGCTCCCCCGAAGCCGCTCATCACGGACGCAAACCTTTCGGTCGAGGTTACGGCGCACAACGCTGCGAGCGAAGAGGGCCCACCAATCGATCGAAGTCCCGGAGGTGTCCGAACGGGAGCCTCGTCTGATGCCGGCTCCTATCGCGAGGCGGGCCGTCCGACGCAGGGCGAACCAACTAGCGAGGCGGCGAGAACCAGCGAAAGATCGAAACCGCTACGGCCTCGCACTCGATCGCACACAGGAATTGGTTTCAGCAAATTACGGCGCGAAGCCAGACCAGCACTTCCGCATCTCGCCAGAGCGGATCGACTAAGAAACTTCACGTTGCCATCCCTCCTACGACCAACGCCGCACTAGACGGACAGATCATCCTGCAAAATGTATAGGATCCGACAAATGCACGCGAAAATTTTGGCCACCGTCATCAACAGCACCTGGGCTGCCTGCTTCATGCTTGCGGTCGGAGCCGGCGAAGCGAATGCTCGGCCGGGTCACTCAACGCCGAGACTGAAAACATACGCGACATGGACGATGCCGTGGCAGTTGAGCCTTTCTTCCGCCGCCTCGCGGGCGAAGGGTGAGCGGACAATAGTGGTCCGGTTGCCGAAATATGGAAAAGTGCGAGGCACAAAAGTTGCGTTGCGCTACGTATTCGCACCGCTGCCAAAAACGCCGGGCCGAAACTCGCTGGTAGATTCTTGTCGTTCGACGGTCGCTAAATCAGCAAGGAAGCTGGGGGCCATACGGATTGATGCTGCATCGGCTGGTCCTGAAAGGCGAACGAACGGCGGTTCCGCCGCACGAGTCGGTTTTCGCCTAATTTATGCAAGTCTCAAGAAGGGCGAGAACCACGAGGTGCGACAAGGCGTACTGACGTGCAAGGCAGATAGAGCCGGCAAAATCGTCGATGCTTACGCCTAGAGCATCATCCCGAAAGTTGGTTTCCAGATTTCGGAAAAAATGATGCAAAAACAAGAGGCTAGAGCATTGTCCTGGATCCGATATCCGGGACGATGCTCTAGCTTCCATCGGTCGCATCCGGTCGGCAGATCAATCTCGGCGCTGCATGGATCACCCGGACTCTGCGTAGCAGATCACAAAATTCAAGGCGGTCTGGATCTGGGGGGAGAGGGATTCGGCCCGCGCTTCCATTCTGAAACTGGTTGCGGCTGTCGGATTTGAATTGGCGACTCTCAGGTTGTGAGCCCAGCGAGCTACCGGGGTGCTCTACGCCACGTCGAACCTGTGCTCCCCGCCGACCCATCGCTCTCTCAGCAGAGGCTGAGCGCAACAAGGGAATCTGTGCCGAGGTCGATGAGGAGGACTTTGCCGCCCTGTCGCGCTTCCGCTGGTACGCGCACCGGGCGCCCCGCTCGCTCACGTCTACGTCAAGCGCCGACGGTCGCGCCGAGAGGGTAGGGGCTTCATCTTCATGCACCAGCAGGTGCTGGGGGTCGTAGACGGCGCAGAGATCGACGACCGCGATGGGGACGGGCTGAACAACCGCCGCGGAAACCTCCGCCACCTCATCCATGCCGGGAACATACAGCCTTCGCGAACCGTCGCAACGAAGCGAAGATGGACGCCTGACTCATCGAGCCGAACTCGGAAGCGGAACGATACTTTCCAAATGAACAGCAAACCGGGGCCTGAGCGGTGGCTCAGACCCCGGCTAAGTCACTGAATTGTATGGTACCACCGCCCCGGCTCGAACGGGGGACCCCTAGATCCACAATCTAGTGCTCTAACCAACTGAGCTACGGCGGCACGTGAGGGGGACTTATCCCGAGGCTCGCGGCATTTCAAGCGCCTTCAATGCGCCTCTTCGCGGTTCGCACCACCGATCCACCGATGTTAGACCGCGGGCGCATGGCCGCCATGGTATGCGATCCGGCCCCAGCCTCCGCGAGTGCGATGAGCCCGTCTCCGCCCACCACCGCCCCGCTCGTCCAGGCTCCGGTCCGGCTTCGAGCCTGGGTGCGGGGGAACGAGATCGCCCTCGTGGGGCTCGCCGCCGTGACGGGATGCGTCGGGGGGCTCGTCGTCGTCGCCATGAGCGGCGCCACCCAGTTCCTGCGCGAAATCCTCTATCGGCTCCCCGCGGGCCAGCGCCTCAGCAGCCTGACGGACCTTCCGGCAGAGGGGCTGATGGGGGTTCCGTTCCTGGCTCCGGCGCTCGGCGGCGCGATCCTCGGCCTGCTGCTCCTGATCGCAACGAGGGGGCGCGGCAAGGCCAAGCGTGCAGTGGTCGATCCGATCGAGGCCAACGCACTGCACGGGGGGCGGATGTCGCTGCGCGGCTCCCTCGACGTGGCGGCGCAGAACGTGGTCTCGAACGGCTGCGGCGCCTCGGTCGGGCTGGAGGCAGGGTACACCCAGGTCGCGGCGGCGATCGCCTCGCGGCTCGGCATCGCCTTCGAGATGCGGCGTTCGGACCTGCGTACCTTAGTCGGCTGCGGCTCGGCCGCTGCGATCGCCGCCGCGTTCGGCTCGCCCCTGACCGGCGCGTTCTACGCGTTCGAACTCATCATCGGCACCTACACCATTGCGACGCTCGCCCCCGTCGTCGTCGCGGCCCTGTGCGGAAGCCTCGTGGCGCGGGCGCTTACCCCTCAGGTCGCCCTGGTCGATGTCGGATCCCTGGCTCTGGCCAAGGATACGGCTTTGGTGGCGGGCGACACGCTGCCGTGCCTCGTCCTCGGCCTCGTCTGCGCCGGCCTGGCGGTGCTGCTGATGCGCGGCGTGACGCTGGTGGAGCAGGGCTTTCGCGCCTCGCGCCTGCCCGCGCCGCTGCGGCCCGTCCTCGGCGGGCTGTGCGTCGGCGGGCTGGCTCTCGCGACGACCCCTCAGGTGCTCGCGGCCGGGCATGGCGCGCTCCACATCACCCTTGCGCCCGAGGCGGCGGCGGGGCTCGGAGCGCTCGCCGGCCTCATCGTCGCTAAGGCCGCGGCCTCCGCGATGTCGATCGGGTCAGGCTTCCGCGGCGGCCTGTTCTTCGCATCATTGTTTCTCGGCGCGCTGGTGGGCCGCCTGTTCGCCGGGCTCGCGCCGATGGTCTGGCCCGGCTTCGAGGGGTTCGGCCTCGCGCCGGTCGGCTATGCCGTGATCGGCATGAGCGCCTTCGCCGTCGCCATCGTCGGCGGCCCGCTCACCATGACCTTCCTCGCCCTGGAGATGACGGGCAGCTTCCCCGTGACGGGGCTCGTGCTCGCTTCGGTGATCGCCTCGTCGCTCACGGTGCGGAAGACCTTCGGCTACTCCTTCGCCACTTGGCGCTTCCACCTGCGCGGGGAAAGCATCCGCAGTGCCCACGATGTCGGCTGGATGCGCTCCCTGACGGTCGGGCGGATGATGCGCAAGGACATCCGGCCGGTGCCCCTCGACACCCCGATGGCGACATTCCTGCGCGCGCATCCCCTCGGCTCGCCGTCGCGAGTGGTCATCGTGGACGAGCACGATCGCTATGCCGGTATCGTGCTCGTGCCGGAGGCGCACGCGCGGGCGGCTGAGAATGACGGCGAGACGCCGCGCCTCGCCGACGTCGTGCGCTACCCCGGTTCGTTTCTACTTGCCGACATGACCGTCAAGCAGGCCGCGACCGCCTTCGATGGGGCTGAGAGCGAAGAACTCGCCGTGCTTGACGGTTCGCAGAGCCGCCGGGTCATCGGATTGTTGACCGAGAGCCACACGCTCAAACGCTACAGCGAAGAGCTGGACCGGCAGCGTCGCGCCATGCTCGGCGAAGCGGCTTGAGGCGCGCCCGTGCTATGGGTCGCGGCATGACCCTGCGCACTCACCTTGCCAGCCTCGCCCTTGTTTTCGCCCTCGGCACAGCCGCGCAAGCGGATTCCTGCGATGGGCTGACCGTGCGGTTGATCCGGGAAACGGGCGTCGCCCTAGCCGGACGCAGCGGCGCCACCGTCGTATTCCGCGCCGCCGACGCCAACCGGATGAGCCTCGATTGCGCGATGCCGCGGCGGCTCGCGTTCCGCTCGGATCTCCGCGAGCCGCCGCGCGGGTTCTTCGTCCTGATCGGGCTCGCCGCCCGGACGCTTGCCGGCGCACCGGCCGATTCCGTCGAGACGCTTGCCCAGCGCCTGCACCAGGACAGCCTGCTCACCGGCGCGCCGCAGCTCGGCCGCGTCGGCGGCGCGGTGGTGCGCTGTGATCCCGGCGACCGGCCGGACGGCTTCGGCGTCGGCAGCCTGTGCCGTCTGGCGGCGGAGAGGCCGGGCCGCGGTCTTTCCCGCGCGGCGGCGCCGGGCTAGACGGGCCCTATGCCCGAGACCGCACAAACTTCCGGCTCCGTCGTACAGACCGGCGGCGTCGCCTTCGCCAACCATCTGCCGCTGGCGCTGATCGCCGGCCCGTGCCAGCTCGAAGGGCGAACCCACGCCCTCGAAGTCGCTGCCGCCCTCAAGGAGATGGCGGGCCGGCTCGGCATCGGCCTCGTGTTCAAATCGTCCTTCGACAAGGCCAACCGCACCTCCGGCCGCACCGCCCGCGGCGTCGGCCTCGACGAGGCGCTGCCGGTCTTCGCCGAGATCCGCGAGAGCCTCGGGCTGCCCGTGCTCACCGACGTGCACGAGGCCGGGCAATGCGCGCGGGCGGCGCAAGCCGTCGACATCCTGCAGATCCCGGCCTTCCTCTGCCGCCAGACGGACCTTCTGCTCGCCGCTGCCGCCACGGGCCGGGCAGTCAACGTCAAGAAGGGTCAGTTCCTCGCGCCCTGGGACATGGCCCATGTCGCGTCCAAGGTGACCGAGGCCGGCAACCCCAACGTCATCGTCACCGAGCGCGGCGCCTCGTTCGGCTACAACACCCTCGTCTCCGACATGCGCTCGCTGCCGATCATGGCCCGCGTCACCGGCGGCGCACCGGTGGTGTTCGACGCCACGCACTCGGTGCAGCAGCCCGGCGGGCAGGGCGCCACCTCCGGGGGGCAGCGGGAGTTCGTCGCGGTGCTCGCCCGCGCCGCGGTGGCGGTCGGCGTGGCAGGCGTGTTCATCGAGACTCATCCCGATCCCGACCGAGCCCCCTCCGACGGGCCGAACATGGTTGCGCTGTCCGACCTGCCGGCGCTGGTCGAAACGCTGATGGCATTCGACCGTCTCGCCAAGGCGTAGGGCTGGCGCGAACGGACCGGTTTCAGGTTTCGTTCAGGCGAAAGGCGCGATCTTCGCATCCAATCGAGAACAACGCGGCTCCGCGTTCAGACTTCGACCCCGATCGGAGTGCGCGGGAACTTCCGGCAAAGCTCGGGTGTTTGACCGCCAAGACGTTTCTCGCAAGATGCTTCTGGATGGGAAAGGACGCTATGCGTAAGCTCGCCCTCGTCACCGCCGCCCTGATCTCGGTCGGCACGCTCACCGCCACCTCCGCCGATGCGCGCCCCTACGGCCGCGGCTACGGCCATCACCACGGCCATTATCATGGCGGCGGCTACGGCCGGGGTGCCTATTACGGCGGCGGTCGCCGCCGCGGCATCGGCACCGGCGCGGCCGTGGGTCTCGGTATTGCCGGTCTCGCGGCTGGCGCGATTGCCGCCGGCGCGGCGCGCGACGCCTATGCCCGCGACAGCTACTATGGTCGTCCGGCCTACGGCGGCGGCTACGATTACGGCTACTGAGGCCTGAGCCTCATCTGATGCCGAGAGGCGGCCGGGTAACCGGCCGCCTTTTTCGTGCGTCCCGTGTTTCAGATCCGTCGAGAGTTCACCGTCGGCACGGAGCGAAATGCACCCCCGGATTGCACCCCCGCCGCCGATGCGACACCTTATCCCGCATCGCAACAGCTATGGGGGAATCATGCCTGTCATCGCGGCCGTCGTCGGGGCGTTCATGACCGGCCTGATGTACTATTTCATCTACGGCAACGGGATGGCGCAGCTCGACCACTTCCTCGGTGATCGGCGCAATGCGAAGCTCAGGGCGAAGAGCGAGGCTGCCTTCCGGGCTGCGCCGCTACGCGCGATCCGCGATCCGGCCGACGCGGCCGGCGTGCTGATGATGCTGGTGGCCCTTGCCCGCGGCACCCCGACCCCGGAGCAGGAGGCCGCGATCGAAGCCGAGATGCGCACGATCACCGGGCCCGACGACGACCACGGGACGCGTATGGCCTATATCCGTCACGCCGCCGCCCAGGCCTCCGACGCCAACACCGCCGTCGATCACCTCGCGCCGCTTCTGCGGGACAAGCTCGACGGATCCGAGTGCGACGATCTGGAGCGAATGCTGGAGGCCGTCGCCGTCATCCATGGCGGGCCGATCGAGGCCCAGGAACGCTTCATCGCGCGCACCGTCCGCGTGTTGGCCGAGCAGCACTGACGGCAGCGTCGCGGTCGCTCAACCCCGGCCGCGATAGGGCGCGACCCCCTGATCCGGCAGCCAGACGGATTTGAGCGGCTCGCCCGTCTGCCAGAACACGTCGATCGGGATCCCGCCGCGCGGATACCAGTAGCCGCCGATGCGCAGCCAGCGCGGTTCGAGCACCGCGACGAGCCGGCGCCCGATGCCGACGGTGCAATCCTCGTGGAACGCGCCGTGGTTGCGGAAGGCGCCGAGGTAGAGCTTCAGCGATTTGGATTCCACGAGCCAGCGGTCCGGCACGTAGTCGATGACGAGCGTCGCGAAATCCGGCTGGCCCGTCACCGGGCAGAGCGAGGTGAATTCCGGCGCGGTGAAACGGGCAAGATAATCGGTGTCGGCGTGGGGGTTGGGCACGCGGTCGAGCTGCGCGGCCTCGGGTGAAGCCGGCAGCGGCGTCTGCCGTCCGAGTTGCTGGGCGTGGGTCTCGATCGAATCCATGCCTGCCTATACCCGGCGGCGCCACCCGCGCCTATGGCACCGGGTGAATGCCAGGGATCCTCCGAGCTCAGAACCGTTCCAGGGACCGGCTCCGGGGAACGTGCTAACCAAAAAAATTGTGGCATCGAGCGGATTTTGTGAAACTTGCTTGACCCCAGGGGCCGGTCGAGCGCTTGCCCGTATCCCGAGGTTGGCGGATAAGCCCGCAACGCAGAGCGTCGCAGGACGCGCGGGCCTCGACGGCATCCGCGAGACGACCCCGCCGCGACGCGCCGCCAAGGAGCGCCCATGACCGCGATCACCAATATCGCCGCCCGCGAGATTCTCGACAGCCGTGGCAACCCCACCGTCGAGGTCGATGTCCTGCTGGAGGACGGCTCCTTCGGCCGCGCCGCGGTCCCCTCCGGCGCCTCCACCGGCGCCCATGAGGCGGTCGAGCTGCGGGACGGCGACAAGGGCCGCTACAACGGCAAGGGCGTGCTCAAGGCCGTCGATGCGGTGCAGAGCGAGATCCTCGACGCGATCGGCGGCATGGATGCCGAGGACCAGGTCGCCGTCGACGAGGCGATGATCGCCCTCGATGGCACCCCCAACAAGGCGCGGCTCGGCGCCAACGCCATCCTCGGCGTCTCGCTCGCGGTGGCCAAGGCGGCGGCCGAGACTGCCGGCCTGCCGCTCTACCGCTATGTCGGCGGCGTGCAGGGCCGGGTGCTTCCGGTGCCGATGATGAACATCGTCAACGGCGGGGCGCATGCCGACAACCCGATCGACTTCCAAGAATTCATGGTGATGCCGGTCGGCGCCACCTCGCTCTCCGACGCGGTGCGGATGGGCGCCGAGATCTTCCACACCCTCAAGAGCGCCCTGAAGAAGGCCGGCCACAACACCAATGTCGGCGACGAGGGCGGCTTCGCCCCGAACCTGCCGTCGGCGGAAGCCGCGCTCGACTTCGTTATGGAGTCGATCAACGCCGCCGGGTTCAAGCCCGGCAGCGACGTGGTTCTGGCGCTCGACTGCGCCGCCACCGAGTTCTTCAAGGACGGCGCCTACCGCTACGAGGGCGAGGGCCAGACCCGCTCGATCGAGGCCCAGGTCGACTACCTTGCCAAGCTGACCGAGGCCTACCCGATCCTCTCGATCGAGGACGGCATGTCGGAGGATGACTGGGAGGGCTGGAAGCTGCTGACCGACCGGATCGGCAGCCGGGTGCAGCTCGTCGGGGACGACCTGTTCGTCACCAATGTCGAGCGCCTCGCCCGCGGCATCGAAACGTGCACGGCCAACTCGATTCTGGTGAAGGTCAACCAGATCGGCTCGCTCACCGAGACCCTGGCCGCCGTCGATATGGCTCAGCGCGCCGGCTACACCGCGGTGATGTCGCACCGCTCCGGCGAGACCGAGGATTCGACCATCGCCGACCTCGCGGTCGCGACGAATTGCGGGCAGATCAAGACCGGCTCGCTCGCCCGCTCGGACAGACTGGCCAAGTACAACCAGCTCATCCGCATCGAGGAGGGCCTCGGCGCCCAGGCGCTCTATGCCGGCCGCAGCGCGATCCGGCAGCTTGCCGGCCGCTGATCGGTCACCGAATTAGCAGTCGGGGCGCGGCAGGCCGAACAGGTCCGCCGCGCTTTTTTCGTTCACGGACCGGAGGGGAGGGTGATCTCACCGCGCGGAAACCATTTCTTCACCTTGTTCGGGTGAAGCTCCCGCTGCCATGGTCATTCGTCGCCGCGTCCGCGCCATCGTCGTTCCCGCCGTCCTCTGGACGGTCTCGGCTCTCGTCGTGGGCTACTTCGTGCATCAGGCCGAGAGCGGAAGCCGCGGCCTCGAAGCCAAGCGGGTGCTCAAGGTCGAAGCCTACGGGCTCACCCAGGAGTTGAACGCCGCCAAGGCCGAGCGGTCGACCTGGGAGCATCGTGTCTCCCTGCTGCGCAGCGAGCAGATCGACCGCGATCTTCTGGAGGAGCGCGCCCGTGTCGTGCTCGGCCGTGTCCACGCCAATGACCTCGTCATCATCGGCCCATAAATTTTATTTCTGCAAGACTAGCTACGATAAATATTCATTTGCACTGTCCTTGCGATTTATCCACCGGTGCAACCGTGACGGTAACAGCATTTGATGGCTGTCAGCCCGCCCCTCGATTTCCGTAAGTCGCTGCCCTAGAACCCTCTCCAACAACGCGATTGCGGGAGGACACCGATGGGTGCGGGCAGCGAGGCGGGGAAACCTGCGGCGGAAACAGACGCGCCGCAACATCGACCGGCGCCTAATATTCCGCAGTTCACGAAGGACGAAGACCTTCACGCCTACCGCGAGATGCTGAGTATTCGCCGCTTCGAGGAGAAGGCGGGCCAGCTCTACGGCATGGGCCTGATCGGCGGCTTCTGCCACCTCTATATCGGCCAGGAAGCCGTGGTCGTCGGCATGCAGATGGCCGGCGAGGACGGTGACCAGAATATCACCGGGTACCGCGACCACGGCCACATGCTCGCTTGCGGCATGGACCCCAAGGGCGTGATGGCCGAGTTGACCGGGCGCCGCGGCGGTTATTCCCGCGGCAAGGGCGGCTCGATGCATATGTTCAGCCGCGAGAAGCAGTTCTTCGGCGGCCACGGCATTGTCGGCGCGCAGGTGTCGCTCGGCACCGGCCTTGCCTTCGCCGACGCCTACCTCAAGAACGGCAAGGTCAGCTTCACCTATATGGGTGACGGCGCGGCCAACCAGGGTCAGGTCTACGAAAGCTTCAACATGGCGGCTCTGTGGAAGCTGCCGGTGGTCTACGTGATCGAGAACAACCGCTACGCCATGGGCACTTCGGTGGCCCGCGCCTCGGCGCAGACGGACTTCTCCAAGCGCGGCCTTTCCTTCGGCATCCCCGGCGAGCAAGTGGATGGCATGGACGTCCGCACCGTCCGCGAGGCGGCGGCGCGCGCCATCAACCACGCACGTTCGGGTGAGGGCCCTTACATCCTCGAGATGCAGACCTACCGCTATCGCGGCCACTCGATGTCCGACCCGGCCAAGTACCGGACCAAGGACGAGGTCTCGAAGATGCGTGACGAGCACGATCCGATCGAGATGGTACGCAAGCGCCTGCTCGAGGCGCACGGCGTGCCCGAGGCGGAGCTGAAGAGCATCGACGCCAAGGTCCGCGAGATCGTCAACGAGTCGGCGGATTTCGCGACCCACGATCCCGAGCCCGATCCGTCGGAACTCTGGACCGACATCCTTCTCGAAGCCCGCGCCTGACTGTGTCCCTGACACGCCCCCGAGCCGTCTCGGTTCGGAGGTCCTGAGCGACGCATTCGAAAAAAACACGCCCGACCGTCGACGCACCCGGATCGATAGAGCAGCGCATATGGCGACCGACATCCTGATGCCCGCCCTTTCTCCGACCATGGAGGAGGGAAAGCTCGCCAAATGGCTGAAAAAGGAGGGCGATCCGGTCAAGGCCGGCGACATCCTGGCCGAGATCGAGACCGATAAGGCGACGATGGAGGTCGAGGCGATCGACGAGGGCGTCCTCGCCAAGATCCTCGTTGCGGACGGCACCGAGAACGTCGCCGTCAACACGCCGATCGCCATCATCGCCGAAGAGGGCGAGGACGTGGCGGCGGCCGCTGCCAGCGGCGGCAAGGGCAAGCCCGCCGGCGACTCCGGCGGAACGCCCGCTCCCACCCCCGACATGCAGGCCGAGGGCATGGCCGACACCTCGGCCGCGACGTCCAAGACCAGCGACGACGCGCAGAAGGCCCCGGCCTCGCCCGCCGTCATCACCAACAAGGCGCCGGACCCGGTGATGGAGGAGTTCCCGGCCGACTCGCCGATGAAGACCACGACCGTGCGCGAGGCCCTGCGCGACGCCATGGCCGAGGAGATGCGCAAGGACGACAAAGTCCTCGTGATGGGTGAGGAAGTCGCCGAGTACCAGGGCGCCTACAAGATTACGCAAGGCTTGCTTCAGGAGTTCGGCGCGCGCCGCGTGGTCGATACCCCGATCACCGAGCATGGCTTTGCCGGCATCGGCGTCGGTGCGGCCTTCATGGGCCTCAAGCCCATCGTCGAGTTCATGACCTTTAACTTCGCCATGCAGGCGATCGACCACATCATCAACTCGGCGGCCAAGACCCTCTACATGTCCGGCGGCCAGCTCGGTTGTCCGATCGTGTTCCGCGGCCCCAACGGCGCGGCCGCCCGCGTCGGTGCCCAGCACAGCCACGACTACGCCGCGTGGTACTCGAACGTGCCGGGCCTCAAGGTCATCGCGCCCTACACCGCCTCCGACGCCAAGGGCCTGCTCAAGGCCGCGATCCGCGATCCCAACCCGGTCATCTTCCTCGAGAACGAGATTCTCTACGGCCAGTCCTTCCCGGTGCCGGAGATCGAGGATCTCGTCCTGCCGATCGGCAAGGCGCGTATCCACCGCCCCGGTAAGGACGTCACCATCGTCTCCTTCTCCATCGGCATGACCTACGCGCTCAAGGCGGCCCAGGCGCTGGCCGAGGAAGGCATCGAAGCGGAGGTGATCGACCTGCGCACGATCCGCCCGATGGACAGCGCTACTGTGGTGGAATCGGTCAAGAAGACCGGCCGCTGCGTCTGCGTCGAAGAGGGCTTCCCACAATCGGGCGTCGGCGCCGAAATCGTCGCGCGCCTGATGGTCGATGCCTTCGACTATCTCGATGCACCGGTCCTGCGGGTCACCGGCAAGGACGTGCCGATGCCTTACGCGGCCAACCTCGAGAAGCTTGCTCTGCCCAACGTGGCGGAAGTCATCGAGGCGGTCAAAAGCGTCTGCTACAAGTAAATTCAGGTACATGTCGGAAGCGTTTGAAGAACTCGAGATCCCGCCCGACGCTCTGGAACAGGGCGGGATCGAGATCGTGCGTGCCTCCATCGTCGATGGTGCCGTGAGCGTGGCGCTCCGGCGGGCCTTCGACGACCCGGCGATCTGGGGCCGCCTGCTCATCGACCTCGCCCGGCAGGCTGCCCGCGCCTACGCGATGGAAACGGACACCTCGGAGGAGGAAGCCTTCGAGCGCATCCGTGCCGGGTGGGAGGCGGAAAGCCTCGATCCTAACAACGCCCTTAACTGATCCTCCCTCTCAAGGCCGCTCGGGAACGATACGATGCCGATCAACGTCCTGATGCCCGCGCTCTCCCCGACCATGGAGAAGGGCAACCTCGCCAAGTGGCTCAAGAAGGAGGGCGACGCCATCAAGTCCGGCGACGTCATCGCCGAGATCGAGACCGACAAGGCGACCATGGAGGTCGAGGCGGTCGATGAGGGCGTGCTCGCCAAGATCCTCGTGGCCGAAGGCACCGCCGACGTCCCGGTCAACGAATTGATCGCGCTGATCGCCGAGGAGGGCGAGGATCCGGGCAGCGTCCGGGCTCCCAAGGGCGGCGCCGAGGCGAAGACCGCCCCCGTCGAGCCGAAGGGCACGCCCGACCAGAACGCAGCGCCCGACGGCGCCCATGCCTCCTACGCGCGGGTCGATCAGGCGCCGGAAGGGGCCAAGCCGAATGGTGCTGCGCAGCCGGCGGGCTCCGGCGACCGCGTCTTCGCCTCGCCGCTCGCGCGCCGCATCGCCAAGCAGGAGGGCGTCGATCTCTCGGCGGTGAAGGGCTCGGGTCCGCATGGCCGCGTGATCCAGCGTGACGTGCAGGCGGCGATCGAAGGCGGCACGGCGAAAGCCGGTGCGGCGGCCAAGCCCGAAGCCAAGAGCGCCCCCGCGCCCGAGAAGCCCGCGCCGAAGGCGGCTTCCGGCGGCACACCGGCTGGTCTCAGCCTCGATCAGGTCCGGGGCTTCTACGAGAAGGGCAGCTTCGAGGAAGTGCCGCTCGACGGCATGCGCAAGACCATCGCCAAGCGCCTCACCGAGGCGATGCAGGTCGCGCCGCACTTCTACCTGACGGTCGATTGCGAACTCGACGCGCTGATGAAGCTGCGCGAAACGCTCAACGGCTCGGCCGGCAAGGACAAGGACGGCAAGCCGCTGTTCAAGCTCTCGGTCAACGACTTCGTCATCAAGGCGATGGGCCTCGCGCTCACCCGCGTCCCCGCCGCCAACGCCGTCTGGGCCGAAGACCGCATCCTGCGCTTCAAGCACGCCGAGGTCGGCGTCGCCGTGGCCATCGATGGCGGCCTGTTCACGCCGGTGATCCGCAAGGCCGATCAGAAGACGCTCTCCACCATCTCCAACGAGATGAAGGATTTCGCGGGCCGGGCGCGTGCCAAGAAGCTGAAGCCGGAAGAGTATCAGGGCGGCGTGACCTCGGTGTCGAACCTCGGCATGTTCGGCATCAAGCACTTCACGGCCGTGATCAATCCGCCGCAATCGAGCATCCTCGCGGTCGGCGCCGGCGAGAAGCGCGTCGTCGTGAAGGATGGACAGCCGACCGTCGCCCAGGTGATGACGGCGACCCTCTCCTGCGATCACCGCGTCCTCGATGGTGCGCTCGGCGCCGAGCTGATCGCGGCCTTCAAGGGGCTGATCGAGAACCCGATGGGGATGCTCGTCTAAGGACAGCCGACTCGCACCGTCGCTCCCCGCGTGGGGCGAGCGGGATGGTGAGGTGGCCCGAGCCGAGCGCTACGGTGCGATCCGCAGCGAGGCGACTGCCCTCGTCATCCAGTCCGTCACCGCCAGCCGAGCGGCCCGATCCTCACTCTCACCCCCTCCCCGCAAGCGGGAGGGGAGCAGGAGGTCTTGATGTCCGAAACCTACGACGTCCTCATCATCGGCGCGGGGCCTGGCGGCTACGTCACCGCGATCCGCTCGGCACAGCTCGGTTTCAAGACCGCCGTGATCGACCGCGAGCATCTCGGCGGCATCTGCCTGAACTGGGGCTGCATCCCGACCAAGGCCCTGCTGCGCTCGGCCGAGATCTACCACTACATGCAGCACGCCTCCGATTATGGGCTCTCCGCCAAGGAGGTTAGCTTCGACGCGGCAGCCATCGTCAAGCGCTCGCGCGGGGTGTCGGGCCGGCTCAACGGCGGCGTCGGCATGCTGCTCAAGAAGAACAAGGTCGATGTGATCTGGGGCGAGGCCTCGATCGACTCCGCCGCCAAGGGCAACGAACCCGGCAAGGTCACGGTCAAGGAAACCAAGCGCGCCGAGCCGCCGAAGGGCGCCAAGGGTGCGGGCACCTACTCGGCCAAGCACATCGTCGTCGCGACCGGCGCCCGCCCGCGCGTGCTGCCCGGCATCGAGCCCGACAAGAAGCAGATCTGGACCTATTACGAGGCTATGGTCCCCGAGAAGATGCCCAAGAGCCTGTTGGTGATGGGTTCGGGCGCGATCGGCATTGAGTTCGCCTCGTTCTACCGCACGATGGGCGCCGACGTGACGGTCATCGAGTTGCTGCCGCAGATTCTGCCGGTCGAGGATGCGGAGATCGCCGGTCTCGCCCGCAAGCGATTCGAGAAGCAGGGCATCAAGATCCTGACCGGCGCCAAGGTGACGAAGGTCGAGAAGGGCGCCGACTCCGTCACCGCCACGGTCGAGGACGACAAGGGCAAGACGCAGCAGCTTACCGCTGAGAAGCTGATCTCGGCCGTCGGCGTCGTCGGCAACATCGAGAATCTGGGTCTCGAGAAGCTCGGGGTGAAGATCGAGCGCGGCGTCGTCGTCAATGATGGGCTCGGCCGGACCAATGTTCCCGGCATCTACGCCATCGGCGACGTGGCCGGCCCGCCGATGCTCGCCCACAAAGCCGAGCACGAGGGTGTCATCTGCGTCGAGACCATCAAGGGTCTGCACACCCACCCGATGGACAAGGCCAAGATCCCCGGCTGCACCTACTGCCACCCGCAGATCGCCAGCGTCGGCGTTACCGAGGGGAAGGCCAAGGAGCTCGGCCTCTCGATCAAGGTCGGCCGCTTCCCCTTTGCGGGCAACGGCAAGGCGATCGCGCTGGGCGAGCCGGACGGTCTCATCAAGACGATCTTCGATGCCAAGACCGGCCAGTTGCTCGGCGCGCACATGATCGGCGCCGAAGTCACCGAGCTGATCCAGGGCTACGTCGTTGCGATGACCCTGGAATCGACGGAGGAAGAGCTGATGCACACGGTCTTCCCGCACCCGACGCTCTCCGAGATGATGCACGAGAGCGTGCTCGATGCGTATGGCCGCGTGATCCACACCTGACCCGGAGCGATCGCTCCCCACGAGGGTAACGACATCGATGGGCGTGCAGGATCGGGCTCGATGCCCTGGCCCTGCGCGCCCGCTTCGTTCTGCACGTGTCTCCAAGCGGGTTCGGCCCCGCAGCGTATCGAGCGAGCGCAAAGAATTTCCCGGTGGAATTCGGTCGGGATGTCGAGTGAAACGTCTCGGTTGAACTTTTGAAGCCGAGGCGTGCCGTATACCAGGAATCTTGCGTCCTGGATGCGGAAGCTCACCCTCTCATGATCCTACACGTTCTACTGCTCGGCCTCGGACTCGGTGCGATCTACGCCGCGTTGGCGACGTTGCGCGTCCATCTCTACGTCACTTTTCTGATCCTGTTTTTGAGTGCCGGGCCGTTGAGCTACCTCGTCTTTCGAGAAGAGCACGAATAGGCGTCGGAGGACACGCCCGAGCCCCTCCGATAGGCAAAGGGCGTGACCGCTGAAGCGGTCACGCCCTCTTCACGCAGGTCGAAAAGGGAGTGGTTCGGTCAGCGCGGGCCGCCACCGCGGCGCATAGCGATTTCCTGACCTTCCTGGTTTACCGCACCCGAGGGAGCGTTCCGCTCATTGGGGACTGGATACATGCCCTCGTTTGCGGTGCGCGAGGACGGCCGGCCGTCGGCCGGGTTCCCGGCCGCGCGTTTCAGAGCAAGGGCCCGGCGGGCCCCGGAGACCGTCCGGCCGCGAGCGTCGGCGTTGCGGCGGCGCTCATGCTCCTTGCTGACGCGCTTCACCGCCGCGGCGAGCAAAGCGGCCTTCTCGCGGGTGCCGGAGTTGTCGGAGGCCGGGTTCGCTCCGGACGGGGCAGCCTTGCCACGCAGCTCGCGCCTCTGGCGGCGCGACACGTCGCGCGCGCGGTCGCGGCGTTCGCGGAGCAGGCGGATCAAGTCGGGCAGGGCCTTGTCGTCTTCCGCATCCAGCTCCGGGTGATGCGAGCGCTTCACCAACTCGGTCTCGCCGGCATCCAGCAGCCGTTCCTCACGGCGTCGCGATACGGACATGGTCTCTCCCGGTTCCTTCAAATCGTCTGCGATGGGAGCGGCGGAGCCCGTAGCGCCGGCGCTCGAAGGCCAACCCGTCGGTTCCGCGAAGGTTGCCTCGGCCTGCACTCGAGGATCGCGTCGACGTCATCTCGGCACCGCTGACACGCTCTCCGCTCCAACCGGGGCCATGAACGGCCAACTTCCGGTCGCATCCGGAAACCGTCCCATCGGCGCGGCGTTGGTCCCTCACTCGGACGCCAGCCGGCCCGGCACGGAAGCGGGAAACCACCATGACCATCACGCGCACGGTTTGGGTTGGCCTTGTGGTCACGGGCGTCGGCCTTGGCGGTGTACCCGCTCTGGCCCAGACATCCGGCGGCACCGGATTGCCTTCTGGCTTCACCGCGCCCGGCCTTCCCTTCGGCCCGACTTCGTCGGTTGCGACGGTGGCGTCGCCAAGTCCGACCATGGCCCTTGCCAATCCCGGCGGCCTGAGTTTCGGCGGCGCCTCCCGCGTATCCGGCCTCGGCGCGTCCACACCGTCCAGTGGCAATGCCGGGGGTTTGAGCTTCGGTGGCGCGGCCGCGACGGCCGTCGGCGGCTCCGGACTGCGTTCGGCGGGCGGCGGGGCCCTGGGGCGCCGCCCCCTCGACGACGTGGTCGCCAATTCCGGATCGGGCGGGGGAGGGGGTGCGCCGGCAAGTGCCGGCATCGCCGGTGGTGCAGGCTTTTCCCGCAGACCGACCGATGCTTATTTCGACCCGCTCTCCGGCTCCGGCCTGCGCTGACGGCATGGAGTGGTGTCTCCGGCCGGGATGTCCACACTCTGAACCGGCCTCGGTAAGGTCTCGTTAACCCTATCGATGTGTTCTATCTTCGTTCTCATGCCGAGTCGGAGAAAGATGATGCTCAAGCCCCAGAGTGCCGAGCGGAGCCAAGGCACATTCACACCCGCGGCAGATCTCGACCCCGAGCGGACCGCCTCCTGCCCCGTGGAGGACATCGCTCAGGCCTATCTCCGTTGCACGAATGGCGACGCAGGCATCGCGTTGCGTTGCGCGATCACCGATGCCCTGTCCGATCTGATGGAGGCCGAGCGGCGCGACCGTGAGAACAGCCGTCTCATCTCGCGCGGCTTTGTCCGCAACACACGGCCGCATTGGTAGCGATTTGGGGCGTGGCGGTGGGACGCACCGCTTGAAGCGGGGCCGGAAGGGGGCATTTCGAGGGAACGATGTTTGGGACAAACGCTATGCGCCTGCCTCTCCTCACGATTCTCGCGAGCTTCTCCCTCGCCGCTGCGTCCTCGGCGGCACGGGCGGATCTCCTCATCGCGGTCGATAAGGATGCGCAGCGGATGAGCGTGGTCGTCGATGGAACACCGCTCTACGATTGGCCGGTCTCGAGCGGAGTCGCGGGGCACGATACGCCGAACGGCAGCCACCGCCCGTTCCGTATGGAGAAGACGCATTTCTCCCGCGAGTGGGACAACGCGCCGATGCCGCACGCGATCTTCTTCACGCAAGTCGGCCACGCGATCCACGGCACCACGCAGACCCGCCGCCTCGGTCACGCCGCCTCGCACGGCTGCGTCCGCCTCTCCCAGCGCAACGCCGCGACGCTCTTCACCCTGGTGAAACAGCAGAAGATGGCCAACACCCGCGTCGTCATTGAGGGCAGCGTCGGCGATGCCCCCCCGGTTGCCGAGACCCAGCGCCCAGATCGGACGCGTTCGGCCGGCCCGGGCTATGACGAAGGCGTGGTCGCTGTGCGCTCCCGGGGACAAACCTGGGAGGATGAGGCCTATAGGGCGCCTGTGCGCCGCCGCTACCCGAATGCGTTCGACGATGGATATGGCTCGGGCGTCGGGTATGGCGATCTGTATTGAGGGCCGAGCGATCTAAGGCCCTGAAGGTCGAATGATCCCAGCGCAATCGCTGGGTGAAGTCAGCGGTCCGTGGTGCATGAACGACGTCTCGCGCTGACGGACGGACGAATCGCGTCGTCGTCGCGGATCGGTCGGGCTGAAAAGTCCCGGCTGTCGCTCAATTCGAGGCCGTCGCGCCCGTCACCCGCCACACCGCATTGCCGACGTCGTCCGTCACGAGAAGCGCACCGGCCTTGTCGATCGCAACGCCGACGGGCCGCCCCTGGGCCTTCTCGTCGGCGTTGAGGAAGCCGGTCAGCACATCGACCGGGGCGCCGGCTGGCTGGCCATCCTTGAAAGGCACGTAGATCACCTTGTAGCCGCTCTTCGGCCGGCGGTTCCAGGATCCGTGCTGAGCGACGAAGAGACCGCTCTTCCAGGCATCCGGAAGGCTCGCTCCCTTCGCGAAAGCAATCCCCAGCGAGGCGGTGTGGGTGCCGACGGCGTAATCGGGGGCAATCGCCTGCTTCACCTTCTCAGGCTGCGGCGGCTGCACCCGTTCGTCCACGTGCTGACCCCAGTAGCTCCACGGCCAGCCATAAAAGGCACCCTCCTTCACGCGGGTGACGTAGTCCGGCACGAGGTCGCTGCCGATCTCGTCGCGCTCGTTCACCGCGGTCCACAGGTCGCGCGTCACCGGTTCGAAGGCGAGGCCGTTGGGGTTGCGCAGGCCGGTGGCGAATTCGCGCATCGCCTTGGTGGCGATGGTGTATTCCCAGATCGCGGCGCGGCCCTTCTCGATATCGAGGCCGTTCTCGCCGACATTGCTGTTCGAGCCGACGGTCATGAAGAGCTTTTGTCCGTCGGGGCTCGCGACGACGTTCTTGGTCCAGTGGTGGTTGATGCCGGCGGGCAGATCGACAACCTTTTCGGGCCTCGCCGTGATCTCGTTCTGGCCCTCAGCGTAGGGCACACGAACCAGCGCGTCGGCATTGGCGACGTAAAGGTCGGACCCGACAAGCGCCATGCCGAAGGGCGATGTGAGCCCCTTGAGGAAGACGTGGCGCTCTTCGGCCACACCGTCCCCGTCCCGGTCGCGCAGCAGCACGATGCGGTCCGGGCTCGCGCCGCCGGCGCCGGCGAGACTCTTCACCTTGTCGGCCACCCAATCGGTGACGCCGGTCGAGTGGTCGCCGGATTTCGGTGCCTGGCTCTCGGCGACGAGCACGTCGCCATTGGGCAGCACCAGGGGCCAGCGCGGATGGTCGAGACCCGTCGCGAAGGCAGCGACGCTCAGGCCCTCCGCCGCTTTCGGCTTAGCGCCCTCCGCCCAGCGTGCAACGCGGGCGATGTTGACGGTCGGCATCAGCGTCGGGTTCGGGGCCGGCAGGGCCGGGCTCGATCCGCTGCTCGCCGCCACGTCGAGCGAGGCGGATTCCGGGTAGACGACGAAACGCAGGAACGCCGCCCCTCCAAGCAGGAAGACGGCGAGTGCGGCAAGGCCGACCTTGGCGGAGGTACGCATCGAAAACCCTGCGAAAACGGATCAGGCGGCGGTGGCGGCCGGTTGCACGGCCGCCTCGTCGGCGCCCGGATGGCGGCGGCTCGAATAGTAGAGCCCGATTGCGTTCCAGAACGCGTCGCGCTGCTCGAGGGTGAAGCGTTGGAGCGAGGCTTCCAGCGCCGTGCGCCCGGCCGCGGTCGCTTCCTCGCGCATCCGCTCGTCGAAGGCGGCGGGGGATTCCGAACGCGTTTCCTTCATGGTCCGGCCCTTCGCTGACGTTGCTCCAATGCTGTCAACGCCCAAGGTCGAGACTCCGTTCAATGCCGGTCGCGCGAGGACAGCGGAGGGCGAGCGTGTGCCAAACGACACACCACCCCGGATTCGATGCCCAGGCTTAACAGTTTCTTTGCTCCTGTGGGCGGAATGGTCCAGCTTGGTTACCCAGCGTCGTTAGCCTTCAGGAGCCTGCATGCGAGCCGACCGGACCCTCCGTCTCCTCTGCCTTTCTGGGCTAGCGCTGACCGGTTCGGGTCTGGGGGGATGCGGTCTGTTCCCGCATCAGGCTGAGCTGACCACGGGCTCGATTGCGGCGAACGCCAAGGTCGTGCAGGCGCCGACCGCCGCCGACAAGGAGTGCCTTGCCCGGGCGATGTACTTCGAATCGAACCGCAGCGACGAGGACGGGCTGCTCGCCGTCGGCACGGTGGTGATGAACCGCCTCGACGCGCCGGCCTATCCCGGCCGGATCTGCGAGGTCGTCGGACAGAAGCGGCAATTCGCCAACGGCGTGCTGACGAAGCCCGTCCGCGATCAGGACCGGCCGCGGCTGGAGCGGGTCGCCGACGCGCTGCTCTCGGGCAAGCGCCACGACGGGGTGGGGCCGGCGCTGCACTTCCACACGGCGGGCTACAAGTTCCCGTACAACAACATGCACTACGTCGTCGCGGCCGGCGGCAACGTCTTCTACGAGAAGAGCGACCGGGAGGGTTATCTCCCGGCAGTCCAGCCCCGCGCCGTGGTGCAGACCGCCACCGGCCGCCTGATGCCGCTTCAGGTCGCCGCCGCGACTTCGGGCATGATCGGCCTTCCGCTCACCGGCCGCGTCCAGCCGACGCTGACCGCTGAGTACACCGCCCCGACGGCACCCGAACTGCGCATCCCCGGCCCGGCCCGCTACGCCTCGGCTCCCGGCCGCGACAAGCATTAAGAACGATCAATCGACGGGGTTACGGCCGGCAGGGCAATCGCTCGAAGCCGCTGTGGCGGCTTCGCGGTGCGAAGAGCGCCTCACGGAGCGGGCTTTTCAGGACTTGGTCCTGGAAAGCATCGAGCGGAGCGGAAGCCTGAGCCCGCGGAAGCGGGCGCCGGCGATTGAGGCAAGCCAACAAACGAGGGCAATCGCTTCAAGCGATTGCCCTGTTACGGCCGGGGCGGGTTGTCGCCCCCGCCCTATGCGTAACCTCCGCAAGGCCTTAAGTCAGGGGTGCGGCCGGGTTGCCCGGTCCGGCTTCCGTGAGGCTCACCCCGCATCGCCATGGCCGTCGTCCTCGATCTCCTGAACAAAGACACCCGGCCCAAGCTGGATGCGCCCGCGCGTCCGCGCCATCCCGAGAAGGCGCACCGGCCGGACACCGCCATCCAGCGCAAGCCGGACTGGATCCGGGTGAAGGCTCCGGGCTCGAAGCTTTGGGCCGAGACCAAGGACATCGTCCGCGCCAACAACCTCGTCACGGTCTGCGAGGAAGCGGGCTGCCCGAATATCGGCGAGTGCTGGGAGAAGCGGCACGCCACCTTCATGATCATGGGGGACACCTGCACCCGTGCCTGCTCGTTCTGCAACGTGCGCACGGGCCTTCCGGCGGCGCTCGACGAGGCCGAGCCGGAGAAGGTCGCCGAGGCGGTGGCCAAACTCGGGCTGCACCACGTCGTGGTCACCTCGGTTGATCGCGACGACCTGAAGGATGGCGGCGCCGAGCATTTCGCGCGCACCATCGCTGCGATCCGCCGGGCGAGCCCCGGCACCACCGTCGAGATCCTGACGCCCGACTTCCTGCGTAAGCCCGGCGCCCTCGAAGTGGTGGTCGCGGCCAAGCCCGACGTGTTCAACCACAATATGGAGACCGTGCCCGGCAAGTACGTGACCGTGCGGCCCGGCGCCCGCTACTTCCACTCGGTGCGCCTGCTGCAGCGGGTGAAGGAACTCGATCCGACGATCTTCACCAAGTCCGGCATCATGGTCGGACTCGGCGAGGAGCGGAACGAGGTCGTGCAGCTCATGGACGATCTGCGCTCGGCAGAGGTCGACTTCCTCACCATCGGCCAATATCTGCAACCGACCCGCAAGCACCATGAGGTCGTGCGCTTCGTGCCGCCGGACGAGTTCAAAGCCTACGAGACCACGGCCTATGCCAAAGGCTTCCTGCTGGTCTCGGCGACGCCGCTCACGCGCTCGTCGCATCACGCCGGCGAGGATTTCGCCCGGCTGAAGGCGGCTCGTCTGGCCAAGCTCGGGCCCGCACCGCTGGCTGCCAGCATCCGCGCCGTCAACGCCTGAGACCGAATGCCATCCTTCCGCATCACGAGGAACGTGCGTCACTCGGCGACGCAGATGTATGACCTCGTCGCCGACGTCGAGCGCTACCCTGAGTTCCTCCCCCTCTGTGAATCGCTGCGGGTTCTGCGCGACGCGGAGGGACCGAACGGCACGGTTGTGCGGGTCGCGGAGATGGGCGTCGGCTACAAGGCGATCCGTGAGCGCTTCACCACCCGCGTCAGCCTCGACCGCGAGAACCGCAAGATCGTCGCCGAATACATCGACGGTCCGTTCAAGCATTTGGAGAACCGCTGGTCCTTCCGCGATGCCGAGGGCGGGGGCTGCGAGGTCGATTTCTTCATCACCTACGAGTTCAAGAGCCGGACGCTCGGCATCCTGATGGGCACGATGTTCGACCGTGCCTTCCGCAAGTTCACCGATGCCTTCGAGGGCCGCGCCGCCAAGATCTACGGCGCGCCGGCCTGACACCCTCTCCGATCCGGTCAGTTCGACCTATCTCAGCGTGCGAGAAACCGCCCCGCCCGCGCTTCGAGCAGGCGCACCAACGACGGCTCTATGAAGACATAGTCGTCGCGGACATCGAGGCAGACGATCCGGGCATGCCGGAGCGCCGGTCCGAAGCGACGCATCAGCTTGCGCCGATGCGCGCGCTCCATCACCACGATAGTCTCGGCCCAGGCGAGGTGATCGGCCTCCACAGGCTCGTCCGCGTCATCCGAGACACCCGCCGAGGCCGTCTCCAGGCCGAGCCATCGCGAGAAAATCTGCTCCGCGGTCGGGCTGCGGGCGCGCGCCCGACCGCAGACGAACAGGACCCTCACGCGCTCTCCGCCAGCGCCGATTGCCGCTCGAACAGGGCGCGGTAGGCCCCGTTCGGGCGCCGCATCAGCGCGGCGTGCGGACCGTCCTCGACGACGCGGCCCCGGTCGAACACGAGGATGCGGTCGAGGGCGCGCACCGTCGAGAGACGGTGGGCGATGACGATCGCCGTTCGCCCGCGCATCAGCCGCTCCATCGCCTCCTGCACCAGCGCCTCCGATTCGGAATCGAGGCTGGACGTCGCCTCGTCCAAGATCAGAATCGGCGCATCCGCGAGGAAGGCGCGGGCCAGCGCCACCCGCTGCCGCTCGCCCCCGGAGAGCTTGACGCCGCGCTCGCCCACCAGCGTGGCGTAGCCTTTCGGCAGCCGCGCGATGAAGTCGTGGGCGTTGGCAAGCCGCGCTGCCCGCTCGATCTCTTCGGGCGAGGCGCCGGGCCGGGCGTAGGCGATGTTCTCGGCGAGCGAGCGGTGGAACAGCACCGGCTCCTGCGGGACGATGGCGACCTGCGCCCGCAGGCTCGCCTGCGTCGCGCCCGCCACGTCCTGCCCGTCGATGAGCACCTGCCCGCCGCTCACGTCGTAGAGCCGCTGGACCAGCTTGACGAAGGTCGTCTTGCCCGACCCCGAGCGCCCGACGAGACCGACGCGCTGCCCGGCCGGAATCGTCACCGACAGCCCGTCATAGAGCGGCGTGCCGTGGGTGCCGTAGTGGAAGCGCACCGCGTCGAAGCGGATCGCGCCGCCGTTCACGGTGAGCGGCACCGCGCCGGGGCGGTCGGCGACGCCCACCGGCTCGGCTTCGAGGGCGACCAGTTCCTCCATCTCGTTGACCGAGCGTTGCAGGTGGTTGATGTGCCCGCCGATGTCGCGGAGATAGCCGTGCACCACGAAGTAGGTGGTGAGCACGTAGGCGACCTCGCCGGGGCTGGCTTGGCCCTGCCACCACAGCCACAGCGCCGTTGCGACAATGGCGCTGCGGAAGGCCAGAAGCAGCCCGAGCTGAATCGTGCCGCTCCAAGTCACGATCATCCAGGTGCGCCGGGTGCGCCGCCGCCACTTCGACAGGACGCGGGCGAGCCGCGCGTCCTCCCGCGCCTCGGCGCCGAACGCCTTCACCACCGCGTTGTTGCCGATCGTATCGCTGAGGGCGCCGCCGAGCCGCGTGTCGAGGGCGTTCGAGAGCGTCGCCGCAGGTGCGATCACCCGCGTCGCCAGGAACACGGCGGTACCGACATAGGCGAGCGCGCCGATCCCGATCACCGCGCCCATCGCCGGCCAGTGCAGGCCGAGCACCACCGTCGTCCCCGCGAGCACGACGACGGAGGGCAGGATCGAGAGCAGCAGAACGTCGTTGAGCCCATCGAGCGCCCACATCCCGCGCGAGATCTTGCGAACGGTGGAGCCCGAGAAGGTGTTGGCGTGCCACTCGGTCGAGAAGCGCTGGACGCGGGCGAAGCTCTGGCTCGCGATGTCGGACATCGTGCCGAGCGTCAGCGGCACCACGAGGCTCCAGGCGACATGGCGCAACAGCACCGTCGCGAGGCTCAGAGCCGTCATGACGGCAAAGGCCGGCAGCGCGGCTTGGAGAGCAACGTGGCGCTCGGCACCGGCGAGCGCATCGACGAGGCGCCCGGCATAGAGCGGCAGCATCACGTCGGCCAGCGTGGCGAGCGTGATCGCGGCCACAAGGGCGGAAACGAGGCCGAGCCGTTGGCGCCAGCCGCGGACGACGAAGGCGAGGACGCGGCGGACAACGTCCGCGCGGCGGGGAGAAGACAGGGACATGGCAGTGCCCGACGACGAAGCGTCGGCTCCGAAAGACGCGGACGCCGCGAAATGAAGAGCGCGGGCCGGCGAGGTCAGATCGGGGAGGGTGCGTGAGCCGCGAGAGCCGTCAGGCCGGGCGGCGTGGGAATACGCCTAGGCGATTCCAGCAGGCGCTACAGCGATTCCTGCACGACGGAAGACGATGCGGATAACCATGCTGCGCCTCCCTGTTCGAACGCGACCAAATCGACGGGTAACGGACGAAGCTCTGATTCGCAACGTCCAGTACGGGTCGGCGCAACCCTTCGACTTTCTGGAGAGCGGCAGAGACGAAATCTGAAACCACGGGCACCCGTGGGCTGTTGCACCGACATCTTCTCGTTTGGCGGCGTGATCCGTCTCCCATCATTGCCTCTGTCCGGCATAGCGGAGAAAATATTGTCTCCGACCGAGGCGAAGACAGCGCGCGGCAAGCAGGCTACCAGCAGCGCCAAAGGCGATTCGTCATCGTCGAGGAAATCGCTCGACATGACGATTGGGAGTTATGATGACGCGAACCGCAGGTCCCCCGTCGAACCTGACCTGGCAGCCGCTGCAACCGCGCGAGAGACGTTGCGCGCAGATGGGGCAGCGGCCGGCCATCGCCTGGCTGACGGGTTTGTCCGGTGCCGGCAAATCGACCATTGCCGATGCGGTCGATCGCGCGCTGACGGAGGCCGGCCGTTGCACCATGGTACTCGATGGCGACAACCTGCGTCAGGGCCTCAATCGCGATCTCGGCTTCACTGCGGCCGACCGCATCGAGAACATTCGCCGTGCCGCCGAGGCCGCACGCCTCATGGCGGAGGCCGGGCTTGTGGTGATCGTCTCCCTGATCTCGCCGTTTCGAGCCGAGCGTGCCGAGGCCCGAGCGATCGCGGGCGACATCCCCTTCCTCGAAGTGTTCATCGACACGCCACTCTCGGTCTGTGAGGCCCGCGATCCGAAGGGCCTCTACGATCGGGCACGAGCGGGCCAGATTCCCAATTTCACCGGAATTTCAGCCCCCTACGAGGCACCGACCGAACCGGACCTCGCGCTCCAAACCCGCGACCACGCCGTCGCGGAATCCGCCGAGCCGCTCATCACCGCGCTGCTGTGTTTGAGCGCCCACGCACCGGGCGGGGCGGCGTAGCGCGGCTTACCGTTCAGAAGATGAGCGCGACCATCGGTTCCATCCCCTGGTCGCGCGCGACAGCCGGGCTAATTGAAACGCTTCCAGAGAGGATGCGGGCCTGGGAGCCGTCTTTCGCATGACGTTTCGTCTGACGCTGACCGTCAACGGTGAGCCGCGCGCAATCGAACTCGACGATCCGCGCGTCACCCTCCTCGACCTCTTGCGCGAGCGACTCGCCCTCACGGGCTCGAAGAAGGGCTGCGACCGGGGCCAGTGCGGCGCCTGCACCGTTCTGGTGAACGGGCGGCGGGTCAACTCTTGCCTCGCGCTCGCCGTGAGCCTCGACGGGGCGGAGGTTCTGACCATCGAAGGCTTGGCGGTGGGCGATCAGCTCCACCCGGTCCAGGCCGCCTTCATCGATCATGACGGCTTCCAGTGCGGCTTCTGCACGCCGGGGCAGATCATGAGCGCCGTCGGCCTGATCCGCGAGGGCCATGCGGGCGACGATCCCGAGCGGGTGCGCGAGGGGATGAGCGGCAATCTCTGCCGTTGCGGGGCCTATATCGGCATCACCGAGGCGGTCCTCGACGCCCAGGCCCGCAGCGCCGGTATCGGGCAGGGAGACGCCGCGTGAATCGTTTCGATTACATCCGCGCCGGCAGCATCGCCGAGGCCGTTGCCGCGGCTGCCGAGCCGGGCGCGGCCTATCTCGCCGCCGGCACTAACCTGCTCGACCTGATGAAGGGCGGCATCACCCGACCCGGCCGCCTCGTGGATGTCACGCATCTGCCCGGCCTCGACCGGATCGAGCAGGGGCCGAATGGCGGCGTCCGCATCGGCGCGCTCGTGCGCAACAGCGACCTCGCCTACGATCCGCACGTGTCGAAAGCGCACCCCGCCGTGGCGGAAGCCCTACTGTCGGGGGCCTCGGCGCAATTGCGCAACGCGGCGACGGTGGCCGGCAACCTGCTGCAGCGGACCCGCTGCCCCTACTTCTACGACCCGGCCAGCGCCTGCAACAAGCGCGAACCCGGTGTCGGCTGCGAGGCGCGCGGCGGCGAGACGCGGCTCCATGCCGTGCTCGGTTGGAGCGAGCACTGCATCGCCACCCACCCCTCCGATTTCTGCGTGCCGCTGGTCTCGCTCGACGCGACCGTCGAGATCGAGGGCAAGGCCGGCACCCGCGAAGTACCGCTCGAAGCACTCTACCGTCTGCCGGAAAACCGGCCGGACCGGGAGACCGTTCTGGAACCCGGCGACCTCATCGTCGCCCTGCGCCTGCCGGCGGATGCCGCGGGCTTTGCCGGGCATTCCCGCTACCTCAAGGTCCGCGACCGCACCTCCTACGCCTTCGCCGTGGTCTCGGCCTCGGCCTCGCTGCGGCTCGACGGCGGCCGGATCGACGAGGCGCGGATCGCGCTGGGCGGCGTCGCCCTCAAGCCCTGGCGCGCCCGCGCGGCCGAGGCGGTGTTGGCCGGCGCGGAACTGAGCGAGCGGAGCTTCCGGGAGGCGGCCGACGCGGCTCTGGCTGAGGCTCGGCCCTCCGGCGACAACGCCTACAAGATCGAGTTGGCCCGCCGCCTGATCGTGCGGGCCCTGACGCTGGCCGCCGCCGGCACCCCGGAGCGCATGCCGGCGCTTCCGGCCTCCGCCTTCTCGGGAGACGCGCTCCATGCCTGACATCGCCTACGAGCAGGCCCGGCACGGGTCGAGCATCGGCCAGCCGCTGACCCGCCGCGACGGCCTTCTGAAGGTCACCGGGCAGGCGACCTACGCCGCCGACAACCGGCCGGAAGGCTTGCTCCACGCGGTGGTGGCGGTGAGCCGCATCGCCCGCGGCCGGGTGGCCGGTCTCGACGTCGCGGCGGCCAAGGCCCATCCCGGCGTGGTCGAGGTGATGACGGGCGCCAACGCGCCGCGGCTCGCCCAGGACCCGGACGCGAAGGACAACCCCTTCATGTTCCGGCTCGATCTGCTGCAGAACGACCGCGTCCGCTACGCACACCAGCCGATCGCGGTGGTGATCGCGCAGACGCTGGAAGCCGCGACCGAGGGCGCCGAACTGCTGGCGCCACGCTACGAGGTAGATCCGCCGCGCATCGGGCTCGATGCGGAAGAGCCACAGGAGCCCGAGGGCGTCGGTGCGGGCGACAAGACGATCGTGTCGCGCGGCGATGTCGAGGCCGGGCTGGGACAGGCCGAGCGCCGGGTCGAGGCGACCTACGAGACGCCGGCGCAGTATCACAACGCCCTCGAACCCCACGCCGTCGTGGCGCAATGGGACGGAGACCGGCTCATCGTCGATACGCCGAGCCAGGGCCTCGCCATGGCCAAGATGCGGCTCGCTGGCCTGTTCGGGCTCAACCCGAAGAACATCCTGGTCCGCTCGCCCTTCCTCGGCGGCGGCTTCGGCTCGAAGGGGTTTCTCTCCGGGCCGCAGGTTCTCGGTGTGATGGCGGCCAAGCTCGTCGGCCGGCCGGTGAAGCTCGTGCTGCGTCGGGAGCAGATGTTCGGCCCCGTCGGCCACCGCGCCGAGACGCGCCAGACGCTGCGGCTCGGCACCGACGCGTCGGGCGCGCTCACCGCCCTCGACCACCACACGCTGACGGCCACGAGCCGCTTCGACGACTTCTACGAGCCGGCCAGCGCCATCTCCCGCTACCTCTACGCCGCCCCCGCACTCTCGACGCGCCATTCCGGCGTCCGGGTCGATACCGGCACGCCGCTCTTCATGCGCGCGCCCGGCGAGGCTTCGGGCAGCGTCGCTCTGGAGGGCGCCATCGACGAGATGGCGGAAGCCTGCGGCCTCGACCCGCTCGAATTCCGCCTGAAGAACTACGCCGAGGACGAGCCGATCTCAGGACGGCCATTCTCCTCGAAGGCCCTGCGCGAATGTTACGCGCAGGGTGCCGCCCGCTTCGGCTGGGACAAGCGCCCCCCGGCGCCCCGCTCGATGCGTGATTCCGCCGGGCGCCTCGTCGGCTACGGCATGGGCACCGCCCTGTTCCCGGCCCTGATGATGCAGGCGGAGGCGCGGGCCGAGATTCGCGCCGACGGCACCGGCACGGTGGCGCTCGGCGCCCACGACATGGGGCAGGGCGCCTGGACCGCGCTGGCCCAGATCGCCGCCGACGGCCTCGGGATCGACCTTGCGCAGCTCGATTTCCAGAGCGGCACGTCGGACCTGCCGAATGCCGGCATCGCCGGCGGCTCGGCCCACACCGCCACCGCCGGTACGGCGATCCATTCCGCCGCCGCCGCGGTGCTGGCCCAACTCGCGGATCTCGCCACCAACGACGAGCGCTCGGCCCTCTATGGCGCCGGCAATGCGGGCGTCTACGCCCGCGGCGGCCGGCTCGTGCGCCGGGACGACGAGGGCCGCAGCGAGTCGTTCTCGGAGATCCTGAACCGGGCCGGCCGCGCGTCGGTCTCGGCGCAGGGACAGGGCGCCGCCGATCCGGCCGCGCGCGAGGCCTACGCCATGCACGCCCACGGCGCGGTCTTTGCCGAGGTCAGCGTCGATCCCGATCTCGGCCAGATCCGCGTCACCCGCCTCGTCGGCGCGTTCGCAGCTGGACGAATCGTCAACCCGCGCCTCGTCACGAGCCAGTATTACGGCGGCATGATCTGGGGGGTGTCTTTCGCGCTCCACGAGAACGCCGTGGTCGATCCCCGCTCGGGACGCGTGATGAACGCCAATCTCGGCGAGTACCATGTGCCCGTGAACGCAGACGTGCCGTCGATCGAGGCGATCCTCGTGGACGAGCACGACCCGCACGTGAACCCGCTCGGCATCAAGGGGGTCGGCGAGATCGGCATCACCGGCACGGCGGGTGCCATCGCCAACGCAGTGTATCACGCGACGGGGATCCGGGTGCGCAAGACGCCGATCACGCTGGATCGGTTATTGGGGTGACGATGCTGAGGGTGGGTCGCCCACTCGCGCCCCCATCCTGAGGTGCCGCGAGGCGGCCACGAAGGATCTTCCAGTCCCCACGCGATCCCTGAAGGATCCTTCGTGGCCGCCTCGCTGCGCACCTCAGGATGAAAATCGGGGTTGGGGAGGCGCGCTCAGATATCTCTATCGGATGGCGTGTCAGGGCGGAGACCGAGGGCATCCTCCAGAAGCCTCAGCGCCTCCGCCACCGAAAGCCGCCGGATCTCGGCCCGTCCCGGATCGCCGAAACGCTGCTCGGCGTGGCGGGTGGCTCCGCCCTTCACGGCGAGCCCGAAATGCACCAGCCCGACCGGCTTGGCGTCGCTGCCGCCGCCCGGCCCGGCAATGCCGGTGACGGAGACTGCCACGTCCGCCCGTGACGCCTTCAGCGCGCCGTCTGCCATGGCGCGGGCCACCGGCTCGCTCACCGCGCCGTGCGTCGTGATGAGGTCCATCGGCACGCCGATCGCCTCGGCCTTCGCCTCGTTGGAATAGGTGACGAAGCCGCGCTCCATCACCGCCGAGGAACCGGGCACCGCCGTGAGCAGCCCGGCCACGAGACCGCCGGTGCAGGACTCGGCGGTCGCGATCTTTTTGCCCGCCGCCGCATAGGCCCGCACCAGCGCCTCGGCGCGGGCGAGCAAGGCGGCGTCTTCGATCACGAGCGGCGCTCGCTGGTCTCCGCCTCGGTCTCCAGCTCCGCGCAGGCCTCCGGTAGCCGCACCGTCGCGGCGGCCTGGGCGGCGAGGCCCTCGGCGCGGCCGACGAAGCCGAGCTTTTCCGTGGTCGTCGCCTTGATCGAGACGGAGGAGAGCGGCACGCCCGCGATCTCGGCGATGCGCGCGCGGATCGCCTCGCGGTGCGCCCCGATACGCGGGGCTTCCGCCAGCACCGTGATGTCGAGATGATCGATCTTGCCGCCGCGGGCGCGCACCAGCTCGCAGGCATGGGCCAGGAACTGGTCGGAGGCCGCGCCGCGCCACTTCTCGTCGGAGGGTGGGAAGTGGGTGCCGATGTCGCCGTCGGCGATGGCGCCGAGCAGCGCGTCGGTGAGTGCGTGCAGCGCCACGTCACCGTCGGAATGGGCGAGAACGCCCCGGTCGGCGGGGATCTTCACGCCGCCGAGCCAGACATGGTCGCCCTCCGTGAAAGCGTGGACGTCGAAGCCGGTGCCGAGGCGGGTCACGTAAGTGGTCATGGAGTCATCCGATATCGCGGGCGTGAGCTCAGAGAAAGCCCGTCCGGAGAAGGCCCGATCGGCCTCAATCAGGTCCGCCGCCTGGGTGATCTTGCGGTTGCGGGCATCGCCCTCGAACACCACGACCGGCAACCCGGCCCATTCGGCGAGCGCCCCGTCATCGGTGAAGCCGTCGCGGCCCTCGGCGACGGCGCGGCGATGCGCGTCGAGGAGCAGGCTGAAACGGAAGCTCTGCGGGGTTTGCACCGCGCGAAGATTTTCGCGAGCCGGGGTCTCGTGGACGCGGCCGATGCCGGGCGCGATCTCTTCCACAAGCTTGATCGTGTCGGAGACCGCGATGCCCGGCACCGATGCGCCGTGCTCGGAGCCGGCCGCGACCGCGCGGGCGATCAGCGCCTCGTCCACGAAGGGACGCGCTGCGTCGTGCACGAGCACGAGGTCGGGCGCACCGGAGCGGGCGAGCCCTTCGAGCCCGGCCGCCACCGATTGCTGTCGCGTCGCTCCGCCCGGCACCGGTTCGGCGAGTTTTTCGCGATGCGCTGGTTCGAGGTCAGCGAGGCATTCGCGGTAGAAGTCCCTCGCGTCCGGCGCGATCACCGGCTGGATGCGGGTGATGCGGGGCGATTGCGCCAGCGCCGCCAGCGTCCGCGTCAGGACGGCCCGGCCGCCGACGCGGCGATATTGCTTGGGCAGGTCTCCGCCGACACGCAGGCCCTTGCCGGCCGCCACCACGACCGCCGCCACCGATTTAGTCCCCGGCTCCTGCCCATACGGCCGTGCGGCGTGGTCGGACATGCTGGGCCTCGAATGGAAATCATCTGGGGATGGATGGGGATCGCCGCGTCCTTATGCGTCAAGATGCGCGAAGGCAAACGCAGCAGGCGCTTGCGTCCGCCCGCCATTTGGCTACTTATTGGGCACAATGACACGTGACCATTATTTGAGCGCGCTGCGCGGAGCCGACGATCGGGGGGTGATGAGCCCGCCGGTCCTGCTGGCGCCGCTCTCAGGCGTCACCGATCTGCATATGCGGCGCCTCGCTCAGCGACTCGGCGCCAGCGCCGTCGTCTCCGAGATGGTCGCGGCGGCCGAGCTGGCGAAGGGTGACGCCGAATCGCAGGTCCGGGCCGAGGGCGCCGGGGTGAACCCGCACGTGGTGCAGCTCGCCGGCTGTGCCCCCGAACCGATGGCCGAGGCTGCCCGCATCGCCGTGGCGAACGGCGCGGATGCCATCGACATCAATATGGGCTGCCCGGCCAAGACCGTCACCGGCGGCGAATCGGGTTCGGCGCTGATGCGCGACCTCGACCACGCCGTGCGCCTTCTCGCGGCGGTGCGCGGCGCGGTCGATGTACCGGTGACCGTGAAGATGCGGCTCGGCTGGGACCACGCGAGCCTCAACGCCGCCGAACTGGCACGGCGCGCCGAAGCAATCGGGCTCGACGGCGTGACGGTTCACGGCCGCACCCGGCAGCAATTCTACAAGGGCCGGGCCGATTGGTCGGCGATCCGTCCCGTGGTCGAGGCGGTGCGCATCCCCGTCATCGCCAACGGCGACATCACCGGCGTCGAGGAGGCCCGCGCCTGCCTCAGCCAATCCGGTGCGGCGGGGGTGATGGTCGGGCGCGCGGCGGTCGGGCGTCCCTGGCTCGTCGGCGAGATCGCCGCCGGGCTTGCCGGACGCGTGGCTCCGCTGCTCTCGGCCGAGCAGCGGGCGGCGGTCGCGGCCGAGCATTATCAGGGGCTGATCGCGCTCTACGGTGCGGCGATGGGCGTGCGCCACGCCCGCAAGCATCTGGCCGCCTATGCCGACATCGCAGGTGGTTTGCCCCCGGACGACCGGCGCCGTCTCGTCACCACCCACGATCCGGCGGAGGCGCTCCGCCTCCTGCGGCGCGCGTTCCTCGAACCGGCCGGGGCGGCGACCACGCCCCTCGGCGAGGCGGCCTGATGCCCTTTTCCGACGAGCCCGCTCCCGAATCCCTGCCGCCGGCCGAGGCGGTGCTCAATTCATTGCCGCTGCCGGTCCTCACCATCGGGCCGGACGAGCGCATCCTGCGCGTCAACCACGCCGCCGAACTGTTCTTCGACGCCTCTGCCCGGCTGATGCTGCGCGGGCGGCTTCGCGACATCATCCCGTTCTCTTCGCCGATCATCGCATTGGTGACCGAGGTGCGCCGCCGCCGCTCCTCGGTCTCGGAATACCGGGTGGAGTTGGTCCAGCCCCGCTCGGGGACCGAGCGCAGCGTCGATGTCTTCGCCACGCCCCTGCGCGACGAGGACGACTCGGTGGTGCTGATGCTGCAAGAGCGCACCATCGCCGACAAGATGAACCGGCAGCTCACCCATCGCGGTGCCGCCCGCTCGATGGTGGCGCTCGGCGCGATGCTCGCGCACGAGATCAAGAACCCGCTCGCCGGCATCCGCGGCGCGGCACAGCTCCTCGAACAGGAGAGCGACGAAGAGGACCGGCTGCTGACCCGCCTGATCTGCGACGAGTCGGACCGGATCGTGCGCATCGTCGAGCGGATGGAGCTGTTCGGCGACGAGCGGCCGGTGGAGCGAGGCCCCGTCAACGTCCACGGCGTGCTCGATCAGGTGAAGCGCTCGGCGCAGTCCGGCTTTGCCCGTCACATCCGCTTCATCGAGAACTACGACCCCTCGCTGCCGCCCGTCCTCGGCAATCGGGACCAGTTGATCCAAGTGATCCTGAACCTCGTAAAGAACGCGGCTGAGGCGATCGGCACGGACACGGTCGAGGGCGAGATCACACTCTCCACCGCCTTCCGCACCGGCCTGCGCCTCCAGATCCCCGGCTCGCGCGAGCGCGTCAGCCTGCCGATCGAGGTCGCGGTGCGCGACAACGGGCCAGGCATTCCGCCCGATATGCTGTCGGACCTGTTCGACCCCTTCGTCACCACCAAAGTGCAAGGCTCCGGCCTCGGACTTGCATTGGTGGCCAAGATCGTCGGCGACCATGGGGGCATCGTTGAATGCGATCCCGTCCCCCGCCGCACCGCCTTCCGGATCCTCCTTCCCATGTCGAGCGCCCGCGACGGGCGTGAATCGGCCGCGGAGCGCTGAGTCGAGAGCCATGCCCAACGGCCACATCATCGTCGCGGACGACGACGCCGCGATCCGCACCGTGCTCAACCAGGCCCTGTCTCGGGCCGGCTACGAGGTTCGCACCACCTCGAATTGCTCGACGCTCTGGCGCTGGGTCGCCCAGGGCGAGGGCGACCTCGTCATCACCGACGTGATGATGCCGGACGAGAACGTGTTCGACCTGCTGCCGCGCATCAAGCGCGTTCGGCCGGAACTGCCGATCATCGTGATGAGCGCGCAGAACACCTTCATGACCGCGATCCGCGCCTCCGAGCGCGGTGCCTACGAGTACCTGCCCAAGCCCTTCGACCTGAAGGAGCTGATCGCGATCGTCGGCCGCGCGCTCTCACGCCCCCGCGGGACGCCCGCCCCCGGCGCCGGGCCGGAGAACGAGGACATCCCGCTGGTGGGCCGCTCGCCGGCCATGCAGGAAATCTACCGGGCGCTGGCCCGCCTGATGCCGACCGACCTCACCGTGATGATCACGGGCGAGTCCGGCACCGGCAAGGAGCTGGTCGCCCGCGCCCTGCACGATTACGGCCGCCGCCGCACCGGGCCGTTCGTGCCCGTCAACATGGCGGCGATTCCCCGCGACCTGATCGAATCGGAGCTGTTCGGCCACGAGAAGGGCGCCTTCACCGGCGCGCTCTCGCGCTCGGCAGGCCGGTTCGAGCAGGCGGAGGGCGGCACGCTGTTCCTCGACGAGATCGGCGACATGCCGATGGAGGCGCAGACCCGGCTGCTGCGCGTGCTTCAGCAGGGCGAGTACACCACCGTCGGTGGGCGCGTACCGATCAAGACCAACGTCCGCATCATCGCCGCGACCAACAAGGATCTGCGCGTCTCGATCCAGCAGGGGATCTTCCGCGAGGACCTGTTCTTCCGCCTCAACGTCGTGCCCCTGCGCCTGCCGGCGCTGCGCGAGCGCTCGGAGGACGTGCCGGACCTGATCCGCCACTTCTTCGTGCTGGTGGAGCGCGAGGGCCTGACCCGCAAGACGCTCGACGCCGACGCGATGGAGCGGCTGAAGCGCTACCGCTGGCCCGGCAACGTGCGCGAGCTGGAGAACCTCGTTCGCCGTCTTGCCGCGCTCTACCCGCAGGAGACCATCACCGGTCCGGTCATCGAGGCGGAACTCGATACTCTCCCGCTCGCCCAGCCCGCCGCCAACGGCAACGGCGCGGCCCGCAAGAATGCGAACGGGGCCTCCGACAGCGAGACCTTGTCCGGCGCGGTCGAGCGGCACCTCGCCGACTACTTCTCGGGGTATCGCGACACGCTTCCCCCGCCCGGCCTCTATCACCGCATCCTGCGCGAGATCGAAGGCCCGCTGATCGGCGCGGCTTTGGCCGCCACCCGCGGCAACCAGATCCGCGCGGCCGAGCTCTTGGGCGTCAACCGCAACACCCTGCGCAAGAAGGTGCGGGACCTCGATCTGCAAGTGTTTCGCACGTCGCGGTGACCCGTTCCGCAATTCGCGACGACCTGTTTCGCACCGGGCGGTGATCCCCCTCTGTTCTCCACGGCCGCGCTTCGCTAAAGGCGCGCCATGCTGCGCCTTCGCGAGTACCAGCGCGCCGCCCTCGACGCGCTCGATCATCACTGGGACGGGGGCGGTGGGCCCGGCCTCGTCGTGCTGCCGACCGGCGCCGGCAAGGCGCTCGTCATTGCGGCCCTGATCCGCGAATGGCTGGATCGGGCGCCAGACGCGCGGATCTGCGTCGTCACCCATGTCCGCGAACTCGTGGTGCAGAACCACGGCGAATTGCTCGCCTACTGGCCCGGGGCGCCCGCCGGCATCTTCTCCGCCGGTGTCGGCCGGCGGGAGGCGCACGCGCAGGTCGTCTTCTGCTCGATCCAATCGGTCCGTGACCGGGCCGAACTGTTCGGCGCCATCGACCTCATCGTCATCGACGAGGCCCATCTCGTGCCGCGTGCGAGCGAGACGGGCTACGGCCGCTTCCTCGCCGCGGCGCGGGCGGGCAACCCGGATCTGAAGGTCGCCGGCTTCACCGCCACGCCCTACCGGCTCGATTCCGGCCGGCTCGACGAGGGCGAGGGGCGGGTGTTCGAGCGGATCGTCTACGAATCATTGGTCGGCGACCTGATCCATCAGGGCTATCTCGCGCCCCTCGTCTGCAAGGCGACCGCGCTCGCCCTCGACGTCACGGGGGTGCCGAAGCGCGGCGGCGACTACATCCCTTCGGCGCTGGAGGCGGCGGTCAACCGCGAGTGGATCACCCGCGCGGCGGTTGAGGAGATGGTGGGCTATGGCCGCGAGCGGCGGGCATGGCTCGCCTTCTGCGCCGGGCTCGCGCACGCCGCCTCCGTGTGCGACGCGATTCGCGCCGAAGGGATTTCCTGCGAGACCGTCACGGCCGAGACCGGCAAGCGCGAGCGGGACCGGATGGTCCGCGACTTCCGCGCCGGAAGGATTCGCTGCCTCGTCTCGGTCGGCGTGCTCTCGACGGGCTTCAACGTGCCGGAAGTCGACCTCATCGCTCTGCTGCGCCCGACCCAATCGGCCGGGCTCTACGTGCAGCAGGTCGGCCGGGCCATGCGCCGGGCGCCGGGCAAGTCGGATGCGATCGTGCTCGACTATGCCGGACTGGTGCGGATGCACGGCCCGGTGGATGCGGTGACCGCCCGCAGCGTTGCGCTCGGGCCGGCGCCTCTCGGCTTCGCGCGGGCCAAACCCTGCCCCGGCTGCGGCGCGCTGATCGCCCTCAACGCCAGCACCTGCGAGGCCTGCTGGGTGGAGCCCGAACCGGAGGACGAGGAGGCGCCCCACGCCGCGAGCGCGGAGGACGCCATGCCGATCCTGTCCGAATCGATCTCCCACTGGCGCGACGTGACCGGCTGGCGCCTCGACCGCGGCCCCGGTGGTTCGGGCCCAGACCGGCTCGAAGTGTCGTTTCGCTGGCGCGGCGGCGGATGCCGGGTCGAGGTCTGCCTCGAACATTCCGGCCATGCCCGCGAGAAGGCGGTGCAATGGTGGCGCGCCTTCGGCGGTGCCGATCCGGTGCCAATGTCGGTCGCCGCGGCCCTGGAACGGGCCGACGAGTTGGAGCGGCCGGAGACCCTGCGGGTCGAAGCCGCCGGCCGGCTCTCCGAGAGTGTGACGGTGCGGTTTTCCGACGGTCGGCGGTTCCGAGACCTGCGCCGCTGGGGCACCCTTGCCGCCTGATCGGCGCCTCGATCGGGCTGATTCGTATTAATTTCGCCACACTGATGTGGCCCCGCATCAGTGATGCCGCTTCTGTCGCGACGTTCTCAAAAGGTGCCGTCCGATGCCCCGTCCGCCGAGGATGGAGCCGAGGCGGTCGCGCGCCGGTTCGACTCGCCCCCGCGCGGGCCGGGCTGGATCGGGGCGGCGGTGGTGCTCACGGCGCTGATCTCGGCGTCGGTCACCTTCCTCATCCTCGCCGGCATCATCCAGATCACGCGAACCCCGACCTCGGGCGTGGTGCTTCTCGCGGTCAACGCCGCACTGGTTCTCGCGCTCGTCGTCGTGATCGCCTGGGAGGCACGGGTCTTCCTGCATGCCCGGCGCACCCATGCCTCGGTGGCGCGGCTGCACACCCGCATCGTCGGGCTGTTCAGCCTGATCGCGATCCTGCCGACGATCCTGCTCGCCATCGTCGCCTCGGTCACGATCGATGTCGGCCTATCGTTGGGCTTCACCGACCGGGTCCGCGACGTGGTGCTGAAATCCGTGCAGGTCGCGGATGCGTACCAGGAGAATCACTGCCAGTCGCTCGCCCGCGAAATCCGCATCTTCGCCGACGACCTGACCCGCGCGCGGCCGAATTTCGACGTGAACCGCGAGTGGTTCGAGGGCTTCATGACCACCCGCGCCCAGGCGCTCGGCCTGCCGATCGTCAAGATCATGCGTGGGCCGAACGAGGTCGTGGCACGCGCCAATATCGACGTACTCAAGCAGACGCGCCTGCCCTCGGCCGCCGCCTTCGAGGATGCGGCCAAATCGAGCGACCCGATCTGTCTTCTGCCGAACGAGGGCCGGGTCTTCGCCGCCCTGATGCGGATGCCGGCCTACGACAACGCCGTGCTGCTGGTGCAGCGCGAGGTGAGTCAGCTCGCCATCGACTTTCCCGGCGTCGCCCGCGCCGCGGCGGCCGAGTACCTGACCTTCGACGAGCTGCGCCGCTACGTGCAGATCGCCTTCGCTTCGGTCTTCATCCTGATCGCGCTGATCACGCTGCTCTCGGCGGTGTGGTTCGGGCTGAACTTCGCCAACCGCTTCGTCGCGCCGATCCGCCGACTCATCAACGCCGCCGACGAGGTCGCCGCCGGCAATTTCTACGCCCGCGTGCCGGCCCGGAAATCGGATGGCGACCTCGCCCATCTCGGCGAGAGCTTCAACACGATGACGCTGGAGTTGCGCCGCCAGCACGACGGCCTGCGCGCAGCCAACGACTTGATCGACCGCCGCCGCCGCTTCACCGAAGCCGTGTTGTCGGGCGTCTCGCCCGGCGTGCTCGGTGTCGATGCCGACGGCGTCATCACCATCGCCAATCCCGGCGCGGAGCGGACTCTCGGTCTCACCGCCAAGGAACTGGTCGGGCAGCCGCTCACGAACGTCGTGCCGGAGATCGCGGCGCTGTTCCCGGAGGCGGAGGGACGCCACCGCGCCCTGCAGCAGCAGATCCAGCTCGTGCGCGGTGGCCGCGAGCGCACCATTGCCGTCCGCGTCACCAGCGAGCAGGCGCAGGGCGAGGCGCGCGGCTACGTCGTGACGCTCGACGACATCACCGATCTCGTCACGGCGCAGCGCACCTCGGCCTGGGCGGACGTGGCCCGCCGCATCGCCCACGAGATCAAGAACCCGCTGACCCCGATCCAGCTCTCGGCCGAGCGCATCCGGCGTAAGTACGGAAAAGTGATCACCACCGACAAGGACGTCTTCGAGCAGTGCACCGCCACGATCGTGCGGCAGGTGGATGAGATCAAGCGGATGGTGGACGAGTTCTCCTCCTTCGCCCGAATGCCGAAACCGGCGATCACGCAGCAGGATCTGGCCGAGATCGCCCGCCAGAACCTGTTCATGCTGCGCATGGCGCATCCCGACCTCGACTTCCCGTTCGAAACCGCCGGCGAGGACGAGAAGGGCCGCGTCGTCGCCGCCTTCGACGTTCGGCTGTTCTCCCAGGCGCTCACCAACATTCTCAAGAACGCCGTCGAGGCGGTTCAGGCGGTGCCGGAAGACGTGCTGACGGCCGATGGCGGCAAGGGTCAGGTACGCCTGCAACTCCTCGTCGAAGACGCGTTCGTGGTGATCGAAGTCACCGACAACGGAAAAGGCTTTCCGGCAGAGGGGCGCCAGCGCCTGCTCGAACCCTATATGACGACCCGCGAAGGCGGGACCGGCCTCGGGCTCGCGATCGTTTCCAAGGTGCTCGAGGAGCATGGCGGGGGGATCGAGTTGAACGACAACCCGGAAGGGCGCGGCGGACTGGTCCGCATGCGGCTGCCGCGGGAAGTCGGACGGCCGGACGAACGGAATTCCGGGACCGGTGCGGGACAGGAGCGGGATCGCTCCGCGGCACCGGACGCGCGTGACAGGACAACGATGGATAAGAACACGGAGGACGCCATGGAAGCGCGACGCGTCGCGGAGGTGCTGCCATGAGCGCCGATATCCTGATCGTCGACGACGAAGCCGACATCCGCGATCTGGTCGCGGGCATCTTGGACGACGAGGGGCACCGCACCCGAACCGCGGCCGGGTCCGACGAGGCACTGGCGGCGATCGAATCGCGCCGGCCCCACCTCGTCTTCCTCGACATCTGGCTCCAGGGCTCGCGCCTCGACGGGTTGCAGGTGCTCGACCTCATCAAGGCGGGCCATCCAGACCTGCCGGTGGTGATGATCTCGGGCCACGGCAACATCGAGACCGCGGTGGCGGCGATCAAATCCGGCGCCTACGACTTCATCGAGAAGCCGTTCAAGGCCGACCGCCTGATCCTCGTCGCCGAGCGGGCGCTCGAAGCTTCGCGCCTCAAGCGCGAGGTGCGCGACCTCAAGGTCCGCTCAGGACAGGCCAGCCGCATCGTCGGCGCCTCGGTCGCGGTCAACCAGCTCCGTCAGACCATCGAGCGCGTGGCCCCGACCAACGCCCGCGTGATGATCTCGGGCGCGCCGGGTGCGGGCAAGGAACTCTCGGCGCGCACCCTGCACGCCGCCTCCTCGCGGGCGAGCGGGCCCTTCGTCGTCATCAACGCGGCGACGATCACGCCGGAGACGATGGAAGCCGAGCTGTTCGGCGTCGAAGGCGGAGAGGGCCGGGTACGGCGCGTCGGCGCCCTGGAAGAGGCCCATGGAGGCTCCCTCTACATCGACGAAGTCGCCGACATGCCCAAGGAGACGCAGAGCCGGATCCTGCGCGTCCTCGTCGATCAGAACTTCCAGCGTGTCGGCGGCACCGCCCGCGTCCACGTCGATGTCCGCATCGTCTCGTCCTCCTCCCGCGACCTGACCGAGGAGATCGCCGCCGGGCGCTTCCGCGAGGATCTGTTCCACCGCCTCTCGGTGGTGCCGATCCGCATTCCCTCGCTCGCCGAGCGGCGCGAGGACGTGCCGGAACTCATCACCTTCTTCATGGAGCAGATCTCGGCGGCCACCGGACTGCCGCGGCGCCGCATCGCCGAGGACGCGATGGCGGTGCTCCAGTCGCACGACTGGCCCGGCAACGTCCGTCAGTTGCGCAACAACGTCGAGCGGCTGATGATCCTGACCCAGAGCGATCCGGAGCAGGAGGTGACGTCCGAGATGCTGCCGACCGAGATCGGCGCGCTCGTGCCGACGACACCGACCGGTGCGGGCGGCGAGAAGCTGATGAGCCTGGCCCTGCGCGAGGCGCGCGAGATCTTCGAGCGGGAATACCTCATCGCGCAGATCGCCCGCTTCTCCGGCAACATCTCCCGCACGGCCGAATTCATCGGCATGGAGCGCTCGGCCCTCCACCGGAAACTGAAGTCGCTCGGCATCGGGCCATAATGGCCGGCCGCCGCCCGCCTCTCGGGAGGACGGGCGGCGGGAGCAGTTGCAAGGGGTGGATATTGACGCTTTGCGCTGCGGGGGACCTCTTGCATCGCGGCAAGCTTCGCCCTGTAATGGAAATGGCCCGGCAGAGCGGTCCCAACACGTGAGAGCGCCGCCCCGCGCTTCAGCCACGGGACCCTGCTGATCCGTGGCGCGGGTCTCAAAACTAAGGATAAAAAGAAATGGCGGGCGAGCGCGCTCAGAACCTCCAGGATACGTTCCTGAATCATGTCCGCAAGAACAAGATCCCGCTGACGATCTTCCTCGTCAACGGGGTCAAGCTTCAAGGTGTCGTGACGTGGTTCGACAACTTCTGCGTCCTGCTTCGTCGGGACGGGCACTCCCAGCTCGTCTACAAGCACGCGATCTCGACGATCATGCCGGGTCATCCGGTGCAACTGTTCGAGCCGGACGAAACGGCGCCTGAAAAAGCCTGACTGTGCGAAGCGAGCCGGTTTCCGCCATTTGCGGACGTCGACGGATGTAAAATGGTGTCATCGTTCCAACATAAGGGAGCGATGACACGGAGACGCCATGACTGAAATCCTTCCGCCCGGCGAAGCACGCTTGCAGGCGAAGGCCGCCCCCGAGGGCGAGATTGCCGCCGCGACCCGCACGCTGGTTCTCGGCCCCTATCTCACACGCGCCGCTCAACGGCTTGCCCCGGGACAGACGGAGACCGTGCGCTCCGACGAAGCGCGGCTCGACGAGGCCGTCGGCTTGGCCGCCGCCATCGAGCTCGACGTGTTCCGGGCGATCTCGGTGCACATCCAGCGCCCGCGTCCCTCGACCTATCTCGGCAAGGGCCGGGTCGAGGAGGTCGCCGGGCTCATCAAAGCCGAGGAAATCGGCCTCGTGGTGATGGATTGCGCCCTCTCGCCGGTGCAGCAGCGCAACCTCGAAAAGGCTTGGGGCGCGAAGGTCATCGACCGGACCGGCCTGATCCTCGAGATCTTCGGCCGGCGCGCCTCGACCCGCGAGGGCACGCTTCAGGTCGAGCACGCCCATCTCGCCTATCAGAAGTCGCGTCTGGTGCGGTCGTGGACCCACCTGGAGCGGCAGCGCGGCGGCTTCGGCTTCCTCGGCGGACCCGGTGAGACCCAGATCGAGGCCGATCGGCGGATGATCCAGGAGCGGATGACCCGGATCGAGCGCGACCTCGAAGCCGTTACCCGCACCCGCGGCCTCCACCGCAAGAGCCGCGCGCGGGTGCCTTATCCGATCGTGGCGCTGGTCGGGTACACCAACGCAGGCAAATCGACGCTGTTCAACGCCCTGACCAAGGCCGAGGTGCGGGCGCAGGACATGCTGTTTGCCACCCTCGACCCGACCGCGCGGGCGACCAAGCTGCCGCACGGCGAAACGGTCATCCTGTCCGATACGGTCGGCTTCATCTCCGACCTTCCAACCTCGCTGATCGCCGCCTTCCGCGCCACGCTGGAGGATGTGATCGAGGCGGATATCCTGCTCCACGTGCGCGACGTCTCGCATGGCGACACCCAGGCCCAGGCCGAGGATGTCGAGGGCGTGCTGCGCGAACTCGGAATCGAGGCGGATGCGGAGCGGATCATCGAAGTGTGGAACAAGGCCGACCTGCTCGATGACGGCGAGCGCACCCGGCTACTCAATCTCAGCGCCGCGCATCGCGGGGCCGGGCCGGCACCGATACTCGTCTCGGCTCTGACGGGGGAAGGTCTTCCGGAACTCACCGAGCGGATCGAGGGGCAGGTGGCGCGGGCGCGATCGACCTTCGCCGTGACGCTTCCGCCCGAGGACGGCGCCGCCCTCAACTGGCTCTACGAGAACGCCGAGGTGCTCGACCGCCAATCCGAGACCGGCGGTGCGATCGCGCTTAAGATCCGCATCGCCCCAGAGAAGGAGCCCCGCTTCCTCAACCGGTTCGAGGCGGCGCAGCGCGTCGGTGGTCCGCAGAGTTCACCGGCCGCATAGAGCCTCGCCCGCTTGCGGGTCAGAATTCTTCGAAGAGAAGATTCCAGTAAACAAAAAGGCCGGAGCCGCTCATCGCGGCTCTGGCCTTTTCTTGTTTCAGAGTATCGTCCCGAAAGCCAATGGCCGCTTCCGGAACGATGCTTTTGCGTTTGCGTCAATCCTTCGGCGCAGCGTGGGCCACCATCGCGAGGCTGTGGTGCAGACCGCTCGCGCCGCCGCCCACGACTTCGACCCTCGACCCGGTCTTGGCTCGCCGCGTCGCCCATTCCCGGATCATCTCCAGGCAGGTGTGATCGACATGGCGCAGATCCTGCGCCTCGAGCCGGACCGGCGAGCCTTCCGGCGTCCGCTCCAGCGCCGCCGTGAGGTGCGGCAGTTGCAGGAAGGTCGCCGAGCCCGAGAGCCGCAGTTCCGGCACCGCCTGAAGCGCTCCACCCTGCACCGCCTGCGCCGCGCCGCCCTCGATCTTGAGCGGGCCGCGGATGTAGTGCGGGATCACCTGCAGCAGGCTGAGCGCGAGGCCGGTGAGCACGCCGGTGAGCAGATCGGTGGCGACGACCATCACCATGGTGGCGAGCCAGATCGCGGCGGTGGGCAGGCCGTAACGCTCGTGCAGGTGGAAGGCGTGGGCGGGGCTGACGAGGCGCCAGCCGGTCACGACGAGAATGCCGGCGAGGGAGGCGGTCGGCACGACCTTCAGAACCATCGGCAGGACCAGCAGGAAGGCGAGAATCCAGGTGCCGTGCAGGATGGTGGAGGCCCGCGAAGCCGCACCGGCCTGGACGTTGGCCGAGGAGCGGACGATCACGCCGGTCATCGGCAGGCCACCCGCGAGGCCGCAGAGGATGTTGCCGATACCCTGAGCACCGAGTTCGCGGTTGTACTGCGTGCGCGGGCCGTCATGCATCCGGTCCACCGCCGCCGCCGAGAGCAGGCTCTCGGCGCTGGCGATGACCGCGAGGGTCACCGCCATCAGGATCATCGCTGGCTCGGCCAGGCGGCTCCAGTCGCCCATACCCGGCATGGTGACGGCGGAGAAGATGTTCTCCGGGACCTCGACGCGCTTGACGTCCATGCTGCCGACGACCGCGACGATCGTGCCAGCCAGGACGCCCATCAGGGCGCCGGGGATCAGCTTGAGCTTGGCCGGACGGATCTTCTCCCAACCGATCATCGCGACGATGGTGGCGAGGCCGACGATGACGGCTCCGGGGCGGTTGCCTTCCGGACCGGAGACGAAGTTGAAGAAGGCGGCGGGGATGGCGATGAGGTTGTCGAGGCCGCTGGCCTTGGGCAGGGCGTCGGTCAACACGTGGATCTGGGCGAGCACGATCAGGATGCCGATGCCGGCCAGCATGCCGTGAACGACCGCCGGGGAGATCGCCCGGAACCAGCCGCCGACCCGGAGCGCCCCGGCGAGGAGTTGGATCGCGCCGGCCGCGACGAGGACCGGCCCGAGGGCGTCGATGCCGTGCTCACGCACGAACTCGAAGACGATGACGGCGAGGCCCGCGGCCGGGCCGCTGACCTGAAGCGGCGAGCCGGCAAGGAAGCCGACAACGATGCCGCCGATGATGCCGGTGATGAGGCCGCGCTCGGCCGGTACACCGGAGGCCATGGCGATGCCCATGCAGAGGGGCATCGCCACAAGAAAGACGACAAAGGAGGACGGGAGATCCCGACCGATAGTGGACGGCATCAGCCGGGCGAGGGAGGCGCGCATAGCAAATTCTACTCCGCTGCGATGGCGTGAGGGCCGGCGAATTCCGGCGTGGCGATCCGGGATGCCGAAGCCTGGGCGACGGGGACGCCTGTGGCTTCATCGATGGGGACGAAGCGGCTGCGCTCGCCGCAATAGGCGAGCACCTGGCCACTCTCGATTTCGAAGAACCAGCCGTGCAGGCGCAGCTTGCCGCGGGCCAACGCCGTCGCCACGCTCGGATGCGTGCGCAGATTGCTGAGCTGCACCACAACATTCTCGAGGGCGATCGCGCGGTGGCGCTCCTTCGGGCCCATTCCCTCGGGATAGGCTTCGCAGACGATCTGTTTCGCCGCATGGCTGTGGCGCAACCAAGCCGCCACGTTGGGCATGTTGCCGAGCGCCTCAGGATCCATGAGGCCCTTCATCGCGCCGCAATCGGAATGCCCGCAGATCACGATGTCGAGCACGCCGAGGGCGACGACCGCGTACTCGATCGCGGAGGACACGCCGCCGTTCTGCTGCGAGAAGGGTGGCACGATATTGCCGGCGTTCCGGCACACGAAGAGGTCGCCGGGACCGGACTGCGTGATGTGCTCGGGCGAGACGCGGGAATCGGCGCAGGCGATAATCAGCGCCTGCGGCTGCTGGCCGTCGCGCACCAGCCGCTGATACATCCGCTGCTGGCCTGGGAAGACCAATCCTCGGAAGTTCGAGAGGCCTTGGATGATGCCGTCCACGTCAAACCCCGCTGTCCGTCACCACGCGTGAGCCGACACGCCGGGACGCATGAGATGCTGGCTGGATGACGGGCGCGTTCCGCCCGCCGATCCGCGAAGTCCAATCAGGCAAGACGCGGTGATGCCGGCGCCTCCGTCAGGCACGGGGCAGCCAGCGCCGTCGCATGGCCTGCGACGACGTGTGAGCCGGCTCGATGTCGTCCGGGAATCCGGTCGGCCCGAGGCGGCGCGGCCGGAGATCGGATAGCAGGGACGTGGCCGGCGGCGCGGGTTGAGCGCCGCCGCCGGACAAGCCTTCGTTAGCGGGCCCGGCGCGGAGCGGTGCCGGCGGACCAGCGCGGCTGCACCGTACCCTGACGCAGAGCGGCGGTGGGGACGCCGCCCTTGGCGCCAGCGTTCTCACTCAGCATCGGCGCGCCGAGGATCTGGCCCGAGCCGGCACGCTGCGAGTGGAGCGAGCGGGGGTCGTGGTAGGGATCGTCCACGTAGCTGCTCATGAAACCGCCGCCAGCCTGCTGGCGGCTGCCGTTTCCACCGTCCTGCGCCTGCGCCGTGAGCGGCAGGGCAACGGCCGCAGCCGCCAGGAAACCGAGTGTCACAATGCGCTTCATGTCGAACATCCTCTCGTAATCCCTGAGTGGCGAACTTTTTTTCGTCTTCTTCAGGTGTCGCAATAAGACAGTAATTCCCGGAATTATATTTGGAAAGTGCGTTTTATCACCGGAATATACTTTCAGTTTAATCCTGGCAGATTGCTTGCTTCGTGCGCTACGGCACATTTCGGCGATAAACTAGCCGTGATCGACGGATGAAAATTTATTGTGATTTTCCAGGATTAAATCCAACTGCACTTTGAACAGTTTCTCTGATCGTTCATCGATGCCGCGAATAGCGATCGATCCTCAATTTCAGTGGACCGGCAACACGTCGTAGCGTTTGAACGAGGGTAGGGACCACCACCGCGATTGGACCAAGCAGTCGTCGGACAGCCGGATCGGATCGGCAGACTTGACGCGATCAGCCTCACATTGGAGCAAAGCGATGAGTTGCAAAAAGGAGACGCGAAGAGGATAAAAACTTTAAGAATATTTATGAGTATAGCAGCATACGCTGCGGATCGACCGTTTCCCGATAAAAGTTATAGAAATACAGACATATTTCGATCTCACTCGTCTGCACCGAATCGACGTTTATCTGCCTCAAGCAATCTCGAAGTAAATTTGTTGCGATATAATATACTCGCCTGGAGCATGGGTTCCGCCCCAAGTCTTGTAGGCCTTCGCTTTCCAACGCTCTCGTTGACCCCTCACATTGAGATCTGGCGCGAGATCCCAGCTTCGAAGCGTCTCGGACGGTCGATCCCGTGGCATCGATCGAGCGGAATGCTTCGAAGCCGAGCAGTTTCAAGAACCGCCATGTTCTTGGAAGCGATCTGGCGACAGCCTCTCAGCGGTGCCCGGCGGCCTGCTTGCGCTTGAGGAAGGCTTCCATCTGCGCGATTTCCGTGTCCTGCGCCTTCACGATGTCTTCGGCGAGCTTGCGGATCTCGGGATCCTTCGAGTGTTCGAGAGCGATCTTCGCCATATCGATCGCGCCGCGATGGTGCGGGATCATCCCGCGCACGAAATCGACATCGATGTCGTTGGTGTAGCGGATGTCCATCTCGCGATGCATGCGCGCGTCGGCCGCGCGAAAGGCTTTGGTCGCCGCGCTGTCATTCGCCGCGGCCTTCGCGTCCGGTCGACCATGGCCGTAATGGTGGTGCGGGTCCTGGGCGAAGGCTGCACCGGCCAACATGCAGACGAAGAGACCGGCGGGGATTGTTTTCGGCATCGAGAATGCTCCTGGATCGGGGACGGAAATCAATCGAAGCGGGCGCTGGCGGTGACGCCGCCGGGCCCGGTGATGCGCACGGCGCCGCTGGGACGGTCTCCCAGGCTCGCCTCGGCCGTGCCGGCGAGCCGGTTGCCCGCAGGACTGAGGAGGACGCGGGCGGCCTTAGTGCCGGATTTGAGGATGGCGACCGCCTTGAACCCCTCGACCGGCAGGGGCTTCCCGTCTCCGTCGCTGAGATAGACCGAGACGGCCTCGGCCCGCGTCACGAGTTCGGCGTGCCATGCGCCCGCATCCTCGATACGACCGCCATTGGGGCCGCGCGGATGGTCGTGAGCTTGGGCGTGCTGGGCGCTCGCGGGTGCGGCCAGCAGAAGCAAAGCCAGCACGGCGCAGGACATAGCGCGATTCATCGATCGTCTCCTTGAATGCGATGGATCAGAAGGCTTCACCCACGGGTGCGTGAAGCGCGTCGGCTCCGGCCGGGGCATGAAGCCGAGCGAAGGCGCCCCGCCCGAACGTCAGGACGAGGACGGGGGTGAGCACGGCATCGAGCAGGGTCGCGCTCATCAGGCCGCCGAAGATCGTCACGGCGACGGGGTGGAGGATCTCCTTACCCGGCGCGGTGCCGTCGATGAGGAGCGGCACCAGGGCGATGCCGGCTGACAGCGCCGTCATCAGCACCGGCGTCATCCGCTCCAGGCTCGCCCGAGTGACGAGAGGGGGGCCGAGGGCCAGCCCTTCGTCGCGGGCGAGGTTCAGCATGTGGCTGATCTTGAGGATGCCGTTGCGGGCGACGATGCCGGTGAGCGTGACGAAACCGATCATCGAGGCGACCGAGAGCGGCAGGTCGGCGATCCAGAGGGCCAGAACGCTGCCGATCAAGGCCAGCGGCACGTTGCCCATCACGATCAGGGCCAACGGCACCGAGCGGTAGCGTCCGTGCAGCAGGGCGAAGACGAGGGCCAGCGACACGAGGCTGAGCCCGCCGATGGTGCGCGCGGCCTCCCCTTGCGCCTCGTAGCTGCCCTCCAGCCGGGCGCTCACGCCCTCGGGCAAGCGGGTCTCGTCGAGCACGCGGCGGATGCCGGTGATGATGGCTGCCATATCGGTGCGGCCGTCGGAGTTGGCCTGCACCACGATCCGGCGCCGCCCGTTCTCGCGCAGGATCTGGTTCGGCCCGTCGGTCTCGCGGATGTCGGCGATTTCGCGGGCCGGCACCCAGCCCGAGGGCGTCTCGATCAGCAGGTCGCCGAGCGCCTGCGGGCTGCGCCGCGCCTCAGGCAGACGCAGGGTGACATCGAAGCGGCGCGGCCCGTCGGCGATGGTCGAGAGGGTGCGCCCGTTGGCGAGCCGGGCGATGGTCTCGACCACGGTCGAGGGCGAGACGCCGTAGAGGGCGGCGCGGCCGTAATCGACCCGGATGTCGAGTTGCGGGATGCGCACCTGCCGCTCGACCTGAAGGTCGGTGACGCCGGGCACCGCTGCCGCAATTGCCTCGCGAAGGCCCTCGGCCGCGGCGCGCAAGGCGTCGAGGTCGTCTCCGAACAGCTTCAGGGCGATCTCGGCGCGCACGCCCGAGAGCATGTGGTCGAGCCGGTGCGAGATCGGCTGGCCGACATTGACCGTCACCGGCAGAACCGCGAGCCGTTCGCGGATCTCCGCGATCACCGTCTCGCGGGGGCGGCCCGCCTTCAGCCGCACCTCGAGATCGGAGGAGTGGACGCCTTCCGCGTGCTCGTCGAGTTCGGCGCGGCCGGTGCGGCGCCCGACGGTGGCGACTTCCGGCACATCGATGAGAAGCCGCTCGGCGATGGCGCCGACGCGGCTGCTCTCAGCGAGCGAGATGCCGGGGCGGAAGGTGGCGTTGATGGTGAGCGAGCCCTCGTTGAAGGCCGGCAGGAAGGCGCGCGGCAGATGTGCCGCGGCAATTCCCGCCGCGACGACGCAGAGGGCGATGCCGGCCATCAGCACCCGCGGATGGGCCAGCGCCACCTCGAGCAGCGCCGCGTTGCCGGCCTTAAGCCGCCGCACCAGCAGCGGTTCGCGCTCGGCCAGGCTCTTCATACCCGGCAACAGCCAGGAGGCGAGAACCGGCGTCAGGGTGATGGAAACGAGCAGGCTCGCGAGGATCGCGACGATATAGGCTTGGCCGAGCGGGGCGAAGAGACGGCCCTCGATGCCGGAAAGCGCGAACAGCGGCACGAAGACGAGCACGATGATCGCGGTGGCGTAGACGATGCCGGAGCGCACCTCGCTGGAGGCAGCCACCACCACATCGAACACGCTGCGGGGCGAGCCCTCGGCCCGATTTTCGCGAAGCCGGCGGAAGATGTTCTCGACATCGACCACCGCGTCATCGACCAGTTCGCCGATGGCAATGGCGAGCCCGCCGAGCGTCATGGTGTTGATCGAGAAACCCAACAGCCAGAACACCAGGGCCGTGGCCAGGATCGAGACCGGGATCGCGGTGAGCGAGATCAGGGTCGTGCGTGCGTTCATCAGGAAGGCGAACAGCACCACGGCCACCACCGCGACCGCCTCCAGCAGCACCCGCTCGACATTGGCGAGCGAGGTCTCGATGAAGTCCGCCTGCCGGAACAGGATCTTCTGGGCGTCCATGCCCTTCGGCAGGGTGGGCGCAATCTCCTTCAACGCCGCCTCGACGGCCTGCGTCAGGCGCACGGTATCGACGCCGGGCTGCTTCTCGACCGAGAGGATCACCGCCGGCTCACCGCGATAACCGCCATCGCCGCGCTTGGGCCGCGCCGCGAACGCCACCTCGGCGATCTGGCGCAGGTAGACCCGGCCCTCGATTCCCGGGTTGCCCGTGCCGGATAGGTCGGCTGCCGCGTTCGCGTCCTGCGGGGCGGCCGGGATCACGAGGTTGCGCAGATCTTCCAGGCTCAGGGTGCGGCCGATGTTGCGGATCAGGATCTCGCGGGCATTGGCATCGGCAAACCCGCCGCCGGCATTGGTGCCGAAGCCGGACAAGGCAGTGGCGAGCGCCTCGTTGCTGACGCCGAGCGCCCGCATCGCCGCCGGGTTCGGGCTGACGCGGAACTGGCGCACCTCGCCGCCGATGGGGATCACCTGCGCGACGCCGGGGATCGAGAGCAGGCGCGGGCGGAGGGTGAAGTCCGCGGTCTCGCGGACCTGCATCGGGTTCGATGTCTCGCTCGTCACGGCGACGAGCAGGATGCCGCCCATGATCGAGGCGACCGGACCCATCTGCGGGACGATGCCGGCCGGCAGCTCGGAGCGCACCAGGGCGAGGCGTTCGGCCACGAACTGGCGGTCGCGGTAGAGGTCGGTCTCCCAGCCGAATTCGACGGTGACGATGGAGAGCCCCGCACTCGACACCGAGCGGACACGGGTGACGCCGGGCAAGCCGTTCATCCGGGTCTCGATCGGATAGGTGACGAGTTGCTCCACCTCCGGTGGGGCGTAGCCCTCGGCTTCCGTCATCACCGTGACGGTGGGACGGTTGAGATCGGGCAGCACATCGACGGGCAGGCGCGTGAGCGCAAGGCCGCCGGCCAGCACCAGGCCGAGACAGAGGGCGAGAACCAGCACCCGGTTGAGCAGGGCGGCGCGGACGAGGAGGGCGAACATGGCGCGTCTCTCCTCACCGGACCTGATCGAGCAGTTCGGCGCCCTGCACCACGACGCGCCGGCCGGCATTGAGGCCGCCGGCCACGATCACCTGCTCGGCGTCCAGCGGCTCGACCCGCACGGGCCGCGGCTCGAACCGCTCGGCAGAGACGTGCTCGTAGACGACCGCACCGCTCTCGGTGCGGACGATTCCCGCTCGGGGCACGGCCAATCCCCCGATGGTCTCGCCGGTCGGCGCCAGCACGGTCACGAACTGACCGAGCCGGACGCCTTCGGCGCTTCCGGTGATCGCGAACTGCACCGGCACCGCTTGGTTGCGGTCGGCGAGGCCGGCGCCGCGGGAGGCCAGCGCCAGCGTGCGCCCATCGGGCAGCCGTGCGGTGGCGGCGGCGCCGGGCTCCAGGCCGACGAAGCTCAGCGCCTCGACATAGAGCTTGTCCGGATCGACGATGCGGAACACCATCGTGCCCGCCGCCGCCATCTGGCCGGCCACCGCCGCCCGCTCGGCGACCACGCCGTCCACCGGAGCGATCAGTTCTTCCGGCGCGCGGCGGATCGTGTCGAGGGCGGCGCGGCGGTCCTTCAGGCCGGCGAGTTCGGCGCGGGCATCCTCCAAGGCGGTCTGCGCCACCGCGCCGGTCGCGGCGAGGCGCTCGTAGCGGGCGACCTTGCGGCCGGTGATGGCGATCTGCTGGTCAAGGTCGCCTTGAGTCTGGCGCATGTCGGAGAGGTCGACCGCCTGGACCGGCGGCGTGACGGTGGCCAGCACCTCACCCTTGCGAACCCGTGTGCCGAGATTCGGGAAGCCACCGGGCGGGGGGGCGAGGCGGCCGCCGACCGACGATTGCACCACGCCGCTGGCATTCGGATCGGCGACGACGCGCCCCGGCAGTTCGACGGTACGGCGATGGTCGGCGATGCCGGTCAGGCCGGTGCGCAAAGCGAGCAGGCGCTGCATCGATTTGGGGACGAACACCGCACCGCCCGGCAGGCGCCGGGCGCGCTCGACGGGTGCAGCCGTGGGCGCGGTGAGCGCCGCCCCCTGGACCGGTGCGGCCTCCTCTTCGCCGGACCCATTTTTCTCGTGATCATGCCCCTCATGGGCGAGGGCGGCCGTACCAAGGAGTAGCGTCAGGGTCAGGGCGAGGACCGCGAACGCGGGGAGCGCCCGGCGCGAGCGCACGAGCATGATGACGGCGAGCCCGAGCAGGAATCCACCCGCGGCCGCACCGATCGGACCCTGATGAGTGAGATGGCGCCGGAGATTGGCAAGCCACGCCGACGCCTCGGCCTGGACCGGCCTCGCTGCCGCCTCCGGTTCGGGCAGGTGCAGGTCGAGGGCCAGCACATCCGTCGTTCTGTCAGCGGTCACGGTGGCAAGCAGGTCGTATCGCTGACCCCGAGCGAGCCAGGGTGCGGCGATCTCGTAGACGCCGTCGCCGACGGCCCGCGTTTCGGCCGGGCCGTCCGGCGTCTCGATCTCGATCTGGGCGCCGTTCACGGGCTCATTGCTGGTGAAGCGATCGAGATAGAATCGTATCCGGTCGCTCGACGCCACCGCCACGAGTTCGAAGGTGGCCGAGGCCGCTTCGGCCCGAGGGGTGGTCCGGACGGGGAGGGCCGGCGCCTCGACGCCGTGGCTGTGCCCCTCATGGGCCAGGGCGACACTGCCTGCGGTCGATGCAGCGGCCAGCACGAGCGAGACGGCAAGCGCCCGAAGCGCCGCCGCGATACGGATGGACATGGAGAACCAAACCTTCGCCGGATTAGCAACGACATCACCCGGTACGAAGCGTACCGGATGGGGATCGGGCGTCAGGCGAAGGTTCGGGGCGGCTCGATCTGCGCCTCGGGCACGATGCCCGACAGACGCGGCCCGTCGCGCGCAGGAGCACAGGCCTGCGCGGCGGCCGGCGGAAGGGCCGGAACCGGTGACGGGGCAAGTCCGGTCGCGCAGCAGGACGACGGCGCATGGCCGCATGTGCCTCCGGCTGCGCAATCCGGGCAGGCACAGTCCATCCGGGATGGCTCGATCACCGGTATCGCGTCCGCTCGAACGATCGGCATCGAGCGGCGAGCCGGACGTCCGATCCCGCGATCACGAGGTCACGCGTCGCGGCAACGACCGGCTGCGTCCGAGCCACATGCTCGTGCACGCCGTGCGCTTGGGCGCCGGACGGCAACAGCACGGCGGCGACCATCACGATCACCGCCGCCAGCCAGAGCGCTATGGGACCAGCGGACTTCATTGTCCTTGACCCGTAGCACGGACGGCCCGCCATCAACAGAGGCCGGCGGGCAATGCGTGCGGCAGTCCCGGCGTTCACAAGAATGACATTTGCTGCCCGAAATCGCTCTCTTCATTGGACTTGGAGACACAAATCGAGGCTTGATGACGGCGCGACGGATCGTCTCGCACCGGTTGTATAGCGAAGAATATGGGTGCTTAAGACGTCAAAGCGTCACCCGTTTCCCGCTTTCTCCCTGCGGGGTTGACGGGAGTGCGGACACGGTGCGGCAGCGTCCTTCCGCTCCACTGTGCCAATTGCGGAAGCCGAACTGAAACTCTCGGTCCGTCCGTCGCTTATAGGACGTTCCGGTTGCGGCAACGCTCCGGGTCAGCGCCGGAAAGGTTGAGCTATGACACACCACTGGATCGTGTGAGCACGGCTTCCATTTAACGTTCTACGCTTCAACGACGACGCTGGACTTGAGTGTGCCATCCTCAATACCCACAAGCTTGACATAGTTTTTCGAATTCTTCTCTTGCATCGGTGCGCATCACGTATGATTTTGGCGCCCGGGGGCCTACGGAACGGACAGGCAGAATGACAGAAGAAAACCAGAAATCGTTCAACGATTTCGTCGAACTGGCGAGCGATATCGTCTCGTCCTATGTGTCGAACAACTCAGTCCCCGCTTCCGAGCTTCCGGGCCTGATCATCAGCGTGCATACGGCGCTGACGACCCTCAGCAGTCCCGAGGCCGTGGCCGCTCCCGCCGAGGAAGCGATCGAGAAGCCGTCCTCCGGGCAGGTCCGCAAATCGGTGACGCCGGATGCGATCATCAGCTTCATCGACGGCAAGGCTTACAAGACGCTCAAGCGCCATCTCGGCACGCACGGCCTCGATCCCTACTCGTATCGCCAGCGCTACGGCCTCCCGAACGACTATCCGATGGTCGCGCCGAACTACGCCGCGCAGCGTTCCGCCCTCGCGAAGTCGATCGGCCTCGGCCGGCCGGGTGGCCGTATCGAGGAAGAGGCCCCCGCGCCCGAGCCCGCGACGAAGTCGCGTTCGCGCCAGAAGGTCGCCTGAGCCGGCGCTCGCCGCAGGAACGGACGGCCGGACCGGTCGTTCGTGAAACCTTTGCGTTCGGCGAGCGTCAACCGCATGATCGAGGTGACGAGCGGTCCCGTCGTCCGCTCCCGCGGCGAACCGCCCCAAGGACATGCGATGGCGCGTCTGCCGACCCTGCTTCTCGACATCGCCGGGACGACCTGCGCCTTGCCGCGGGCCGAGATCCGCGAGATCCTCCCTCTGCCGCGCCTGCATGCACCGCCGGCCGCGGGCGGGCCTCTCGTGGGCTTTCTCAATCTAGCCGGCGAGCCGGTGCCCGTCATCGATCTCGCCGCCCTGTTCGCACTTCGCGACGCCGGTAGCGGTCGCGATCCCTACCGGCACGTCGTGCTGGCCCGCGGGGGCGACATCGCCTTTCTCGTCGACCGGGCGCTCGACCTCGTCCAAGTCGAGGAGGAGTCGCTGCGGCCGGTCGAATCCGCCCGTAGTCTCAATGGCTGCGTCATCGGCGAATTCGCGCGGGGCGACAGCCTCGTGCATCTCCTCTCGCTCGACCGCATCCTGACGCTCGAAGAGCGGACCCGTCTCGACGCGCTGACCCGGCAGGCGACGACCCGACTTGCCCGGTTCGAGCCAGAGGGGGCGCGAGCCGTCTGAGGACAACGGTCGTGACGGCTCCCGTCGAGCGGCCCCGACGCGGCGCGAGCGCGGCGGTGGATCCCGGTTTTCCGGCTCTCAAGGATCGGGTGATCGCCCGGACCGGGCACAATTATTACGAAGACAAGGACGACCTCCTCTACGATCGCCTGCGCAAGCGGATACGAACGTGTGGGGTCGCCGACTGCGCTGCCTACTCACTCCTGCTCGACGGCGCGGCCGGCCGGGAGGAATGGGCCGCACTCGAGGCCGAGATCACCATCGGCGAGACCTTCTTCTTTCGCTACGCGGAGCAATTCGCGGCCCTGCGCCGAACGATCCTTCCGGAATTGATCGAGGCACGCCGCGAGATCCGCCGTCTGCGGATCTGGAGTGCCGGCTGCTCCACCGGGGCCGAGCCGTATTCCCTCGCCATCCTCGTGCACGACCTTCTCGGCGACGCCCTTGTCGACTGGTCCGTGACGATCCTCGGCACCGATCTCAGCGCCGCCGCGCTCGCGGTCGCGCGCGAGGGGGAGTTCGGCCCCTGGGCCCTGCGCACCCTCGACACGGAGGAGCGCGCACGCTGGTTCCGCCGCACTCCCGCCCGGCCGGGATTGCCGCATGGCGGCTACGCCTTGCGGCCGGCGTTTCGCCGCATGGTGCGCTTCGAGCGGCAGAACCTCCTGACCCTGATCGACGGCAGCGACCGGATGCCGGGAGGCTTCGACCTGATCCTGTGCCGCAACGTCCTGATCTATTTTAGCGCCGACCATGTCACCCGCATCGTGCGGGCGCTCGGCGAGCGGCTCAACCCGCAGGGCTGGCTCCTGATCGGGCATGCCGAGCCCAATCCCACCTTCGGGCAATGGCTGCAGCCTGTGGCCCTGCCGGGAACGGTTGCCTACCGCCCGATCGACACGCCGGCGTCTCAGCCGCCGCCTGTTCTTGTGCCCGCGCTGCCGGACATGGCGCCGATCCTGTTCGCCCCGCCGCCGGAACCCGTCGCTGCCGCCGCGCCGGCCCGGCCGGTGCCGGCCCCGAGACCGGTGGCGCCGGCGATCGAGCATCCCCTGTCGCCGGGCGATCTCCTGGCCGAGATCCGCGTGCTGGCCGATGCGGGCGAAACCGCGCGGGCATGGCGCCGATTGCACGAAGAGATCGACGGCTACGCCACCGATCCTCCCTTGCGCTACTACGAGGGTCTCCTCGCCCTCGATCTCGGGCGGGAGCGGGAAGCCGAACGAGCCCTGCGGGGGGCGCTGTTCCTCGACCGCGCCTTCGTCATGGCCCATTTTCAGCTCGGTTTGCTGCTCGCCCGCGTCGGACGCCGGGGCGAAGCCGCCCGCGCCCTCGACAACGCCCTGCGCCTCGCGCAAGGACTGCCGCCCGAAACGATCCTGCCGGAGGGAGACGGAGTGAGCGCCGCACGCTTGGCCGAGAGTGCACGCCGTGCCCTGGCCGGAATCACGGGCCGAGACGCATGAAGATCGGCGTGACCGCCGGATCCGATGCCGAAGCGCGCACGGCCGTGTTGCTCGATGCCCGCGCCGCCGCGCTTGCGGCCCGAACGGTGGGGCAGGAGCGGGCGATCGAGACCGCCGCCTATCTCGTCTGCGCCTGCGGAGCGGAGCGCTACGGCCTGCCGCTCTCTACGGTCGCGAGCGTCGCACCCGAGCGGCCCTGCACGGCGCTGCCGGGTTCACCGCCGATGCTGCGGGGCATCACGGCGGTGTCGGGGGTGATCGTCAGTGTCCTCGACCTCGCCGCCTGCCTCGGGCTGGACCCCGCGAAGGCCGACGAAGGCGGGCACGTGGTGCGTCTCCGCGCGCAGGAGCCGCCGGTCGCCCTCGCCGTCGACCGCGTGCTCGGCATCGCGCAGATCGAAACGACGCTGACGCGGCTGGCACCGGAGTCGGAAAGTCTGGGCCGCGGGCCGCTTTCGGGCTATGCACCGCCCGGCTCGGACAGGACGGGCGGGATTCCCGAGGACTTTTCCCTCGTCGATATCCGGGCCCTACTTGCCCGCTTCATGACCTGATCGTCGCGAGCGCTGTTACGCCGAACCGGACACCGGTTCGGTTCGGCGCGCATCAAGACAGACGTTTGGAGCCGCCCGCGATGGGGGCGGCCCCGAGACCCGAACCCTCCCCCGCACCGCCTGCCGGAGCCATGTCGCCCGTGTCGATCTCGATCGGAAAACGCATCCTCCTCGGCTTCGTGGCGGCGAGCCTGATCGTGGCGGCTCTGGGCGCTTACGCATTGCGCCAGATCGGCAGCGTGCGCGACATGACCGACCTGATCGTGACCCGCGATATCGGCGTGCTGCGTCAGCTCGACGATCTCGGCAACATCGCGCGCAACATGGGGCTCGTGCGGCGCAACGCAGTGATCGCTGTTCTGACGCAGGCGCAGAATCAGGCGCAGGCGAATTCGGCCTCGACGCCGGCCCGCTCCGATGATTTCTTGGGCAGTTGGCGCCAGAACGTGGCGGAACTGGAACGGCTCCTCAGCACCATTTCCGGTGAGGTGAAGGAATATCAGGCCGCCGCGATCTCGTCCGAGCGCCTGGAAGCCTGGAAACGCCTCGGTGCCGTCTTCAGCGAGACGGGCGAGGCCTTCCGCCTGGTGCGCAACGCGAGCGAGCAACAGCTTCGCGCGGTGGATGCCCGCGACATCGTGCAGGTCGAAGCCCGGAACGAGGAGGTCAACCGCCTGCACGATGGCTTGCTGCGCAGCATCGCCAACGCCCGCACGGCCCTCGACGGGGTCATCGCCGCAGGGCAGCGCAGCGTGAACGACATCTACCGCAACAGCCTCCTCTCCGTCGCGATCACGGTCGCCGCCTCGATCCTGCTCTCCATCCTGGTGACGGTGCTGATCAGCCGCGCGGTGGTGCGCCCGCTGGAGGACGTGATGCGTTTCGTGGCGCAGATCGGGGCCGGCGACCTGACGGGGCGCCTGAACCGCTCCGGCAACGACGAGATCGGGCGGCTCGGCGACACGCTCAACGGAATGGTCGCCGGCCTGTCCGACCTCGCCCGCACCAACCGCGCAGCCACGGCCGACCTCAACGCCGCAGCGGCCGAGATTCGCGCCTCCGCCCAGGAACAGGCCGCAAGCGTCGAGGAGCAATTCGCCGCCGTCCAAGAGACCGCGGCGACCGTGGACGAGATCACCCATTCGGGCGCGCAGATCTCGAAGCGCGCCACCGAAGTCATCGCCACCGCCCAGGCCGCGGCGCAGACCGCGCGTTCGGGCCTGCGCGCTGCCACCGACACCGCCAAGGCGATGGATTCGATCCGTGAACAGGGCGAGGCGGTGGCGGGGAACATCGTCTCCCTCAGTGAGAAGACGCAGGCGATCGGCGAGATCATCGTCACGGTGAACGACATCTCGGAGCGCACCCACCTGCTCGCCCTCAACGCCGCCATCGAGGCGGCGGCGGCGGGCGAGAGCGGGCGCAGCTTCGCCATCGTCGCCTCCGAGATGAAGCTGCTTGCCGACCAGGCGAAGGGCGCGACCGCGCAGGTGCGCGGCATCCTCGGGGAGATCCAGCGCGGCATCAACGCCTCGGTCATGCTCACCGAGGAGGCGGTCAAGCGCGCCGCCGCCGGCAAGACCCGCACCGATTCGACGGTCCGCACCATCGAGGAGATGGCCGCGCGCGTGGAGGAGGGCGTGCAGACCTTCCAGCAGATCGTGGCCTCGACCAACCAGCAGCAGCTCGGCATCGAGCAGGTGATGGGAGCGTTGCAGAACATTCGGCAGGCGAGCCAGCAGACGGCGGCCGGCACCCGCGAGGTCGAGACCGCCTCGGCCAACCTGACCGAGCTGGCACAGGGGCTGATGGCTCTGGCCGAGCGCTACCGGCTTTAGCGGTCCGGCCGAGCGTCCCGCCGCATGGACATCCGCCAGCAGCTTCTCGCCGCCTTCGAGATCGAGCATCGCGAGCATCTCGACGCGATCCGCGCCGCTCTCGCGGCGGAGGGACCGGTCGATTGGCACGACGTGTTCCGTCGCGCCCACAGCCTGAAGGGGGCGGCGCGTGCCGTCGATCTGCCTCCCGTGGAGGCGGTCTCGCATCAGCTCGAGACCCTGTTCGAGCGCATCAGCGCCGGACAGCGCCCGCTCGACAGGGCGGCGCGGGCCGCGACTCATCTGGCTCTCGACCGGATCGAGGCTTACGTCGCCGCGACCGCGACGGGGCAGGCGAGCATGCCCGAGGACGCGCTGGCCGCGCTGAACGCCTGCCTCGACCCCGAGGCCGTCGCTTCGGAGCCCGCTCGACCCGAACCGGATTCGCAGCCCGCCACCTCGCCCGCCGCGCCGGCTGCCGCGACCGAGCCGACCGCCGAACCGACGCAGGCGGTGCTGCGCGTTCCCGCCGCCGCGGTCGAGTCGCTGACGCGGGCGAGCTACGGGCTCTGGACCGCGCTGCCGGGGCATGGGGCCGTCGCCGAGCGCATCGCGCGGCTCTCGGCGAACGCGGGCGCCCTTCGCCGCCGCACGGAGGCCGCCCGCCGCGTTCCGGATACCGTCCCCGGCGGGGCCGAGGAGACGGAGGTTGCGGCTTTGCGGCGGGCGCTCGCCGAGATCGAGAGCGGGCTGGCCGCCTTGTCACGCGAAGCCTCCGACCTCGCACAAGGGCACAAGGCCGTCATCCTGTCCGTCGAGACCGCTGCGCGCCGCCTGCGCGAGGAAACCGAGCGCCTCGCGCTGGTGCCGGCCGAGACGGTGTTCGGCGGCCTCGCCCGCGCGGTGCGCGACATGGCCCGCTCCGACGGTCAGGACGTCGAGGTCACGACGCGCGGCCTCGACCTGCCGGTCGACCGGGCGATGCTCCAGGCGCTCAAGGATCCGGTGCTGCACGCCCTGCGCAACGCGCTGAGCCACGGGGCGGAGAGTCCGGAGAGCCGGCAGCGCCAGGGTAAGCCCGCCTCCCTCTCGATCGGGTTGACCGTCGAGGCGAAGGGTGGGCGACTCGTCCTCGGCATTCACGACGATGGTCGCGGGCCCGACCTCGCGGCGATCGAGACGACGGGTCGCGCCCGCGGTTTGATCGCGCCGGGCGAGAGCCTCGATGCGGACGCGCTGCTCGCGCTGCCGTTCGAGCCGGGCTTCTCCACCGCCGGCGCGGTCGATGCCCTGTCGGGTCGCGGCATGGGCCTGTCGGTGGTGGCCGAGGTCGCCCGCGCGCTGCACGGAGGGGTGCAACTCGCCCGCCGTCATCCGTACGGCACCTCGCTGATCCTCACCCTGCCGCTCTCGGCTGCGCGCCGGCCGGTGCTGATCGTCTCGGCCGGCGGCACGCGCTTCGCCCTGCCGAGCGGTGCCGCGGAAGCGCTCTCGCGGCTCGATGCCTCGGCCCTGTCCACGGTGGCGGGCCGGCCGGTGGCGCAGGTGGCGGGGGAGGGCGGAGAGAGCGTCACGCTACCGCTCGCCGAACTCGGCGACCTGCTCGGCCTCGGCATCGACCGCCCGGAGGGCGCGACGATCCCGGTGGTGCGTCTGCGCGGCACGCGGGGGCGGTGCCTGCTCGCGGTCGATCGCCTGGAAGAGGTGCGCACGCTGCTGGTCCTGCCCGCACCGCCGATCGGCAGCGATCCCGCCCTCGTCACCGGCACGGTCATCCTCGGCACCGATACGCCCGCCCTCGTTCTCGATCCGGACGGACTGATCGACCGGCTCGGTCGCGCCGGTCCGCGGGCCGTCCGGCCCCCGTCGAAGGGACTTGGGGACGGCAGCGGAACGATCCCGGAAACGCGACGTTCGACGATTCTTGTCGTGGACGACTCGATCACCACCCGCACCTTGGAGAAGAGCATCTTGGAAGCGGCGGGCTACCGCGTGATCGTCTGCGTCGACGGGCAAGAGGCGCTCGACCGTCTGCGCGCGCGCATCGAGCCGGTCGATCTCGTGGTCGCCGACGTCGAGATGCCGCGCCTCACCGGCTTCGGCCTCGTCGAGGCTTTGCGCGCCGAAGAGGATTTCGCACGCCTCCCCATCGTCCTGATGACGTCGCGCGGTGACGAGGAGGATGTGGCGCGCGGGTTGGAACTCGGGGCCGACGCCTATCTCACCAAGCAGAAATTCGATCAGCGCGAACTCTTGGATACCATCGGTCAGTTGCTGTGAACGGAGGGGCTGAGAATCCGCGCGTGCGCGTGCTGGTTGTCGAGGATTCGCTCGTGGTGCGCATCCTCCTCACCCACATCATCGCCCGCGACCCGCGGCTGGAACTGGCCGGAGCGGTTGAATCCGGCGAGGCGGCGCTCGCGGCGATCGAGACCGTGCGGCCGGACGTGATCTCGATGGACATCCGCCTACCCGGCATCGACGGGCTTGAGACGACCCGCCGGATCATGGCGAGCCGGCCGACGCCGATCGTGGTGATCGCCGATTCGATTGAGGATTCCTCGCTCAAGATCTCGATGAACGCGCTCCGGGCTGGCGCGCTTTCGGTGGTCGAGAAGCCCGTGGCGACGACCAATGACGGCTACGAGGCGGTCGCTGGGCAGATCTGCACACAGTTGCGCATCATGGCCGCGGTCCCGGTCATCCGCCGCCGGCCGATCGGAGCGGAATGGAATGCGCGCAGGACGGCTCCCACCCCCGACCTGCCGATCCTCTCCGAGTCAGAGGCCGCGCCGAGCGTGCTGGCGGTCGCCGCATCGACCGGCGGCCCGCCGGCACTCGCCAAGGTGATCGGCGGCCTGTCGGCGGATTTCCCGCTTCCGATCCTTCTGGTTCAGCATATGGGCGCCGCCTTCATGGACGGCTTTGCCAGCTGGCTCGACGGCGTGGTGCCGCTCGCCGTCGGGGTGGCGCGGGACGGGCAGACGATGCAGCCCGGCCATGTCTACGTCGCCCCCGGCGACCGTCATCTCGAACTCGGGGCGAACGGGCTGCTTCGGGTCAGCGACTTGGCTCCGGTCGGAGGCCAGCGCCCGGCGGCGACCGTGCTGTTCCGCTCCGTCGCCCGTCAGGCCGGGCCGCAGGGCATCGGCGTGCTGCTCACGGGCATGGGCGAGGACGGTGCACAGGGCTTGCTTGACATGCGCAAGGCCGGCGCCGCCACGGTGGCCGAGCACGAGAGCAGCGCCGTCGTCTACGGTATGCCCGCCGCGGCGGTGCGCCTCAACGCGGCGGCCCGGGTGCTGCCCCTCGACCATGTAGCGCACCATCTCGTGCGGCTCGCGCAGAGGAAGCCGGCATGACCGCGAGTGCATCGCCCTCCGGCGCATCATCCGCCCCGCCCGGCCACCGGCTGCTGCTGGTCGAGGATTCGGAGACCCAGGCGCTCGAATTGAGGCTTCAGCTCGAAGGGCATGGCTTTTCCGTGCAGCGCTGCGCGACCGCCGAGGCCGCGCTCGACCTACTCAACACCGACCTCCCCGATCTCGTCGTCGCCGACCACCACCTGCCCGGCATGAACGGCGACGAATTCACCCGGCAGATGCGCCTGTCGCTGCGAACGCGGGCGCTGCCCGTCGTGATGCTCACTAGCGCCCGCAACGGCGAGCGCCACGGCTTCGAGAGCGGCGCCGACGCCTACGTCGAAAAGTCGGCCGACCGCGATCTCCTCGTGCTGCGCATCCGCGCCCTGCTGCGCGAACGCAAGAGTTCCGCCACGGAGGGGCCGTCCGGCGCCGCCTTCCGCCGCGGCCGGGTGCTGATCGTCGACGGCAGCGCCACCTACCGCGCCTTCTTCACCGGCCTGCTGACCCAGGAGGGCCACACCGTGGTCGCCGTGGCGGACCGCACGGGGGCGCTCGCAGCCCTCGACGAGCCCGGTGCGGGCTTCGACTGCGTGACCCTCGACCTCGTCGGCAGCGCCTATGACGGCATCGCGCTCTGCACCGAGATCGCCGAGCGCCGCATGAAGGCGCCGGAGGGCGGCGGCAACGCCTTTCCCCTCGTCGGCATGGCCGGCGACAAGCCGGACAAGAGCCTCCTGGTCGCGGCCTTCGCCGCCGGCGCCGACGACGTGGTGTCGAAGGCCGACGGCGAAGTTCTGGCGATGCGGGTGCGCGGCCTCGTCCGCCGCCGTCTGCTGGAGGAAGATAATCGCCGCATCTCCGGCGAGTTCGGCGACCGCGAGCGTGCGGTGGAGCGCGCCCGCGCCGAGGCCGAGACGGCCGCCGCCCGCGCGGCGCTGGCCGACGCACTCGGACAGGCCAACCGCGACCTGGAAGACGCCAACCGCAAGCTGACGGAGGCGCAGGCCAAGCTGGTCCAGGCCGCCAAGATGGCTTCGCTCGGCGAACTGGTCGCGGGCATCGCCCACGAGATCAACAATCCGCTCGCCTTCATCCTGGCGCATCAGGGCACGGTGGAGCGCCTGCTCGGCGAGTTGCCGCCACCCGATGCGCCCGAGGGCCAGCGGGCGCTGACCAAGGCGCGCGACCGGGTCGGCTCGATGCGCCTCGGGCTTACCCGGATTCAGGATCTCGTTCTCAACCTGCGGAAGTTCTCGCGGCTCGACGAGGGCGAGCGCGGCCTCGTCAACGTGCCGGAGGCGATCGAGACGGTGCTGGCTCTGATCCAGCACAAGCTCGGTACCCGGATCACGGTGACGCGCGACTTCTCGGGACGCGCGGAGATCTCCTGTACGCCGGCCCTGTTGAATCAGGTCGTCATGAACATCCTCGGCAATGCAGCGGATGCGATCCATGGTGACGGGACCATCACGGTGGCGACCTATTCGGATGCCGAATTCGACATGATCCGCATCAGCGATACCGGACCCGGTATTCCCGAGGAGTTACGCGAAAAGATCTTCGAGCCGTTCTTCACGACGAAGCCGGTCGGATCGGGCACCGGGCTTGGCTTGGCGATTGCCTACAGCGTCGTTCAGGCGCATAGCGGCTCGCTGATCGTCGAGACGGCGCCGGGCGGCGGCGCGAGCTTCGTCATCGGAATTCCGAGGCAACCGGCACCGGTATGAGCAAAGGCACGATTCTGGCCGTCGATGACGAGCCGGACATCCTGATCGCTCTGGAGGACTTGTTCGAGGACGAGTACCGGGTGCTCACCTCGGCCAAGCCCGAAGAGGCGCTCGATATCCTTCGCGACGACCCGGACATCGCGGTCGTCGTCTCCGATCAGCGCATGCCCGGCATGACCGGCGACGCGCTGCTGGCCGAGGCGCGCGGCTTCCACGAGGCGCAGGCCATCCTGCTCACCGGCTATGCCGACATCTCGGCGGTGATCGCGGCGCTCAATCGCGGCGGCATCATCGGCTACGTCGCCAAGCCCTGGGACCCGACTTTGCTGCGCGCCACGGTGCGCAACGCCTACGAGCGTCACCGCCTCGGCCGCGATCTCGCCACCGAGCGGGCCCTGCTGCGCGGCCTCCTGGACCACGCCGAGGAGGCGATCTCCTTCAAGGACGCGGCAGGCCGCTTCGTGCGCCTCAATACGCGCAAGGCGGGTCTTGTCGGCGGCACGGTCGAGACCTGCCTCGGCCGCACCGAGACAGAGATCGCCGGAACCCCTCAGGCCCAAGAGGCGGAGGCCGCCGACCGCCGCGCGGTCGCAGCCGGTGAAGCCGGCTCGACGGTGATCGCCCGCGGCGCGCTCGGTGCCGAGCGCTGGTCGCACGTCATCCGCGTGCCGATCCGCGGCGGGGCCGGCGAGGTCACGCATCTCGCCACGATCGAGCGGGACGTGACCGAGCAGAAGAGCCTGGAGGCGCGGCTGCGCCAATCCGACAAGATGCAGGCGCTCGGCACGCTGGCCGGCGGCATCGCACACGACTTCAACAACCTGCTCACCGCGATCCTCGGCAGCCTCGAACTCGTCGGCCCCAAGATCGCTGACCAGCCCCGGGTCAAGCGCCTCGTGGACAACGCCACCGGCGCGGCGCAACGCGGCTCGGCGCTGACCAAGCGGCTCCTGAGCTTCAGCCGCTCCAACGACGCCCATGCCCGGCCCGTCGACCCGAACGCGCTGATCGAGGGGATGAGCGCGCTGTTCGGCTCCAGCCTCGGCAGCCATGTGCGCGTCGTGCGGGATCTCGAACCCGACATGCCCTTCGCTCTGGTCGATCCCGACCAGCTCGAACTCGCCGTGCTCAACCTCTGCATCAACGCCCGCGACGCGATGCCGGACGGCGGCACCGTCACCATCTCGACCCGTCGCGCCGAGATCGCCGACGATCCCGATCTCAAACCCGGCACCTACGCGGTCGTCACGGTCGCAGACGAGGGCACCGGCATCCCGCCGGAGATTCTGGAACGGGTCTGCGAGCCGTTCTTCACCACCAAGGCGGTCGGGCAAGGCACCGGCCTCGGCCTCGCCATGGTGTTCGGCCTCGCTCAGCAGGCGGGCGGGCGGCTTCGCATCACCAGCGAAGTCGGCCAGGGAACCCGGATCGAACTCGCCCTCCCGCGCGCCCAGAGCGCCGCCCAAGACACCGAAGAGACGACCGCCCCGGCGGTGGTGACCGCGGCAATCCCGGCCCGCATCCTCGTGGTCGACGACGACGAGGAGGTGAGACACGTCACCGCCTCTTTCCTCAGCGATTTCGGCTACAACGAAACCGAGGCCTCGGACGGGCGCACGGCGCTGAGCCTGATGGAGCAGGGCGAGCATTTCGACCTCGTCGTGGCCGACCTCGCCATGCCCGGCATGACAGGCGTCGAGCTTGCCGCCGCGATCCGCGAGCGTTTCTCCAGCGTGCCGATCCTGTTGCTGACGGGCCATGCGGAGGCCGTGCAGATCCCTGAGGATCTGCCGGTGATGACGAAGCCCTTCGCCTCCGCCGAACTCGCGGCGCGGGTCTCGCAGCTTCTCGACTCCCCAGCCTGATCGGGCATCATTCCCGCTTCACTAGCCTCGCGAGGAGTGCTCCGCCCCTCTCGGGAGCGCAGCGCACCTGATACGTTTTCCGCTCGATCCAAGCGGGGACCAGATCAGCAAGCCCGCGCGGCGCTTGAGCGAAGCCCAAATCCGCCATCCCGAAGGGATCAACCGGATTTGCTATGACACATTCGCGCCACGCCCGGCGATCGCGTGCGCGCAAGGATTGCGCTCCGCATCGGCCCGCAGGAAGATGGATGTGCGCCGCGCTACTTCGGGGCGCGAAAAGATTCGTCTCGAAAAGGATGACCCCGATGGCGAGCGTCGATGTCGATATGGTGAAGTGCGCCTGCCCGGACTGCGTGTGCGTGGTCTCGGTCACCAAGGCGGTGAAGCGCGACGAGAAGGCCTTCTGCTGCGACGAGTGTGCCGAAGGCCACCCCGACCATGCCGGCTGCGACCACGCCGGCTGTAGCTGCCACGGCTGATCCGTCGAAGGCGCGACCGGGCGCGCCTCAGTTCGCCCCGGTCGGCGGCGTCGCCGTTGCCTTGGCCAGGAAGCGCATCAGCGCGTCGCGGTCCTCGGCACTGTTGATCGTCTGCTCCGGCATCCGCGTGCCGGGGGTGAAGCGCGCCGGGCCGAGTTCGAACAGGCGGGCGACCGTCTCCGGCGTCCAGACGATGTCCATGCCCTTGAGCGCTTCCGAGTAGCGGTAGCCCGCGACCGTCGCGATGCGCCGGCCGAAGAGGCCGGCGAGCGTCGGCCCGGCGCGGGGTGCGTCGCCGGGCGTGAGGGTGTGACAGGCGACACAGGCGCGGAACACCTCCGCGCCCCGCTCGCCGTGGAACGTAGCGAGCGCGTCCGCGGGCCGGGGCATGGCGAGGGGGCCGATCGGCTCGCCGGTCGCGGCGTTCCAGCGCCGCACGAGGCGGTCGCCCCCACCGGTGACGAGTTCGCTCCCATCCGGCCGCCACACCACGGACCAGACCGGAAGGCCCGGCCCGACCAGCGTGAACAGGATCTTTCCGCTCGCCCGCTCGATCATCGCGACGGTTCCGCCCGCGCTTGCGGCGGCGATCCGGGTGCCGTTGGGCGCCGGCGCCAGCGCGATCACCGGGGCAGGGCCGAGTTCGACCTCTGCCCGCACCTGCCCGTCGGGCGCGAGGAACCGCACCGTGGCATCCGCCCCCGCCGCGGCGATCTCGCCATCCCCGGTCACCGCCAGCGCGCTGAGGGCGCTCGGAAGCGTCACGGTCAGAGACGTCTCCCCCTGCGACGTCCAGATCCGCACGCTCGCGTCCGCTCCGGCCGTGACGAGGCGCCCATCGGGCAGGAAGGCGACCGCGTTGACGTTGCCCCTGTGTCCTTCGAGAACCCGCGCCGGCCCGCCCGCCAGGGGCCAGATCCGCGCAGTGCCGTCCCAGGCGGCGGAGGCCAGCATGGTGCCGTCGGGCGAGACGGCGAGCCCGGCGACGGGGCCGGCATGTCCTTCGAGCACGCGCTCCGGCTCGGCCTGTCCCAGCCGCCACAGGGCGATGCGCCCGTCCTCCGAGGCGCTGGCGAAGCGCCCGTCGGCGAGGGCCGCCACGGCGTTCACCGCGCCGTCGTGGAAGCGCAGGACGCTCAGCGCCGCGCCGGCCTCGAGACCCCAGACGATCGCCGCCTGATCGAACCCGCCCGAGACCGCCAGGCGACCGTCGCCGGTCACGGCCAGCGCCCGAACCGGCCCGCCGTGGCCGCGCATCTGCGCCGCCGCGGGCACCGCGAGCAGAAGGGCCGCGATCAGACCGAGACTCCGCGTCGCCCACATTGGTATCTGCATCCCACTCCGTTTCCCCGGCGGACCATACGCGACCGGTCGGGACGCCGTCCGCCCGCCGGAGGTGAGGGTTTGTGTCTCAGGCGCCGGAGGGGCGGAATGCAAAACCTTGATCCGCGCCCGGCGATGGCGCATCGCTCGCGGCGATGACACAGGACGGAGCCTCACGCATCCTCGCCGTTCGGCCCGCCGCATTGCCGGCGCGCGCGGACGCCTGAGTGATGCGCGCCCCCTCTGCCGCCCTGACACCGCTCGCCGATGCGCTCGCCCTGCTGCTGCGCCTTGCCAAGCCGGTCGTGCCGCGATCGGTGCCGCTGGATCGGGCGGCTGGGCACGTTGCCGCGACATCGCTCACGATCGCCCACGACATCCCGGCCGGGCTCACCGCCCTGCGCGACGGCTTCGCGGTGGACGCCGCGCAGGTCGGCGGCGCCTCACCCTACGCACCGGTGTTGCTGCCACGCGCACCTGTTTGGGTCGAAGCGGGCGAGCGCCTGCCGCCCGGCACCGACGCGGTGCTGCCCGCCGAGGGGGTGGAGCACCGCAGCGCCGTGGCGGAAGTCGGTCCGGGCGAGGGCACCCGCGCTAAGGGCGAGGATTTTTCCGAAGGCGACACCCTCCTGAGGGCAGGCGAGCGGATCGCACCGCGCCACCTTCTCGGCCTTGCTGCCGCGGGGTTTTTCGAGGTCGCCATTCGGCAAGCCCGGATTCGCCTCGTGGTCACGGGGGCGCCGGACTTCCTGTCGCCGCTTCTCGGCGCCGTGATCGCGCGGGCGGGCGGCCTCACCGAGACCGTGGCGGTGCCGGATGACCCCGAACAGATCGCCCGCACCATCGCGGCCGAGGGAGCGGATGCGGTGTTCGTCCTCGGCGGCAGCGGTTTCGGGCGCACCGACCGCAGCGCCGAAGGTTTGGCGCAAGCCGGCCGCGTGATCGCGCATGGCCTCGCCCTGCGGCCCGGCGAGACGGCGGGGATCGGCGAGGCCGGGGATCGCCCGGTCCTGCTCCTGCCCGGCGGGCCCGATGCGGCACTCGCGGTTCTCCTGGCGCTCGGTCGGCCGCTGATCGCGGCCCTGACCGGCGCTGTCGAACCGGCCCCGCGGACAGGGCCGACCGCGCGCAAGATCACCTCGACCGTCGGACTTGCGGAGATCGTCTTCGTACGCGTCCAGGGGTCGGAGGTCGAACCCCTCGGCGGGGCCGATCTTGCCCTGCGCCGATTGATCGAGGCAGACGGAATCGTGCTGGTTCCGCCGGAGCGGGAGGGTTACCCGGCCGGCAGCGTGGTCGAGGTGGTGCCGCTGTGAGCGCGGATCGCGAGACGGACTTCGCCCGGCGCCTCGCCGCGGCCGCCCGGCAGGAGCAGTTCCTGACGGTGATGAGCCGCGAGGACGCGCATGCGGCTTTCCGCGCGGCGGTCCCGCACGTGGCACTGCCGCCGGAGACCGTGCCGCTGGCCCAGGCGCTCGGGCGGGTGCTCGCCGACGACATCGCCTCGCCGATCGACGTGCCGCCGTTCGACCGCGCTCTGGTCGATGGCTTCGCGCTTCGCGCCGCCGACACCGAGGGCGCCAACGCGGCGCGGCCCCGCCGGCTCGCCCTCAACCGCGAAATCCTGGCCTGCGGCGTCGCCCCGACGCTTCCCGTCGCCGCCGGCACCGCGACGCCGATCGCCACCGGCGGCATGATCCCGCGCGGGGCCGACGCGGTAGTGATGGTCGAGCAGACCGAGTTCTTCGAAGCCGACTTGGCCATCGACGTGACAGGTCCGGTCCGGCCGGGGCAGTTCGTCGGCTATGCCGGCGCCGACATGGCCTCCGGCGAAACTGTCCTGCGAAAAGGTGTGGTGGTGACCGCCCGCGAGATCGGCATGCTCGCCGCCTGCGGACTCGCCGAGATCGCGGTGGTGCGCCGCCCCCGCGTCGCCGTGCTCTCGACGGGCGACGAACTCGTCGCCCCGGGGGCGGAACTGCGACCGGGCGCGATCTACGATTCGAACGGCGCCATCGTCGCGGCCTCGGTCGCTGAGAATGGCGGCGTGCCGGTGCCGCTCGGCATCGTCCCTGACGACGAGGCGGCGCTCGGGGTCGCCCTGCGCGATGCGCTGGCGCGGAGCGATCTCGTCGTACTCTCCGGGGGCACCTCGAAGGGCGCGGGCGATGTCTCGCACCGCATCCTGTCTCGGCTCGGCCCGCCCGGCATCCTCGTTCACGGCGTCGCGCTGAAACCCGGCAAGCCGCTCTGCCTTGCCGTCGCCGAAGGCAAGGCGGTGGTGGTGCTGCCGGGCTTCCCGACCTCGGCGATGTTCACCTTCCACGAATTCGTGGTGCCGCTGGTGCGCGCCCTCGCCGGCCTGCCGCCGCGGGAGGAGGAAGCGGTATCGGCCCGCCTGCCGCAGCGGTTGACCTCCGAACTCGGCCGCACCGAATTCGTGATGGCCTCGCTTGCGCAAGCGCGTGACGGCCTGGTCGCCCTGCCGCTGCCGAAAGGCTCCGGCTCCGTCACCGCCTTCTCCCAGGCCGACGGCTTCTTCGCCGTGCCCGCCGCGCGCTCGGGCGTCGAAGCGGGTGAAACGGTCTCGGTGGTGCGTCTCGGGGCCGGCGTGCGGCCGCCGGACCTCACGGTCATCGGAAGTCACTGCATCGGGCTCGACCGGGTGGTCGGTCTGCTCGCCGCGCGTGGTTTTCGCGCCCGCACCGTGTGGGTCGGTTCGGCCGGGGGACTGGCGGCCCTGCGCCGCGGCGAGTGCGATCTGGCCGCCATGCACCTGTTCGACCCGGAGACCGGCCGCTACAACGCGCCCTTCCTCGAACCCGGCATGACACTCGCCCTCGGTTGGCGCAGGCTCCAGGGCGTGGTGTTCCGCACGGGTGACGCCCGCTTCAAGGGCCGAGGCGCCGCCGACGCGGTGAGCGCGGCGCTGGCCGATCCGGAGGCGGTGATGGTCAACCGCAATGCCGGCTCCGGCACCCGGCTCCTCGTGGACGGCCTGATCGGCGCGGCCCGGCCGGCCGGATTCTGGAACCAACCGCGTTCGCACAACGCCGTCGCGACGGCGGTGGCGCAGGGTCGGGCCGATTGGGGGGTCGCGATCGCGAGCGTCGCCACGGCCTACGGCCTCGGCTTCCTGCCGCTGGCGCAGGAGCACTACGATTTCGCCTACCGCGAGGCGGATTGCGAGAAGCCCGCGCTCGCAGCCTTCCTGGCGCTGCTCGGGACCGCCGAGGCGGATGCGGCCCTCAACGAACTCGGGTTCGAACCCGGCGGAGGCGAATCGTGAGCGACCTGCGCATCATCGGCCTTGCCGGCTGGAGCGGGGCGGGCAAGACCACGCTTCTCGCCCGCCTCATCCCCGTGCTCGTCGCCCGCGGGGTACGGGTCGCGACCCTCAAGCATGCCCACCACGCCTTCGACATCGATCATCCGGGCAAGGATTCCTTCGTCCACCGGCAGGCCGGTGCGAGCGAAGTGATCGTATCCTCCGCCCGGCGCTGGGCGCAGATCCGCGAGGTCGAGGAGGGTGCGGAAGCGACCTTGCCCGAATTGCTGCGGCGGCTGACACCGAGCGGTCTCGCCCTGGTCGAAGGCTTCAAATGCGAGGCGCATCCGAAGCTTGAGGTGTTCCGCGCGGCCAACGGCCGTGCGCCACTGCACGGAGACGATCCGCGCGTCGTCGGCATCGCCAGCGACGTGCCCTTCCCGCAGGCGACAGTGCCGGTGGTCGGGCTCGACGACGTCGAGGCCATCGCCGATCTCGTGATCGCGCGCGCCGAGGCCCTCGAGTCCGTGCTCGCCCGGCTGGAAAGACCCTAGAGTATCGTCCTGGATATCGGATCCAGGGCAATACCCTAGGTTATTGTTTTGGCATCGTCTTTTCCGAAAGCCGGTGGCCACCTTTCGGGACGAAGCTTTAGCCATGGCACAGCTCACCGATGATTGCTTCGCCTTCGGGGGCAAGCCGATGCGGATCGAGGAGGCGGTGGCGCTGATCGCCGAGCGCTTCCCCGTGGTCGCCGGCACGGAGACGGTGCCGCTCGGCCTCGCCGACGGGCGGATCGCCGCCGAGGACGTCTTTGCGGGTCACGACCTGCCGCCCTTCGCCAACGCGGCGGTCGATGGTTACGCCGTGCGCTTTGCCGACCTCGCCGCAGGGGCCGAGACCGTCCTGCCGGTCAGCGGCCGGCTCGCGGCCGGCGCGGCGGCCGGCGAGCTGCCCGCAGGGACGGCGATCCGCATCTTCACCGGTGCGCCGATGCCGCCCGGCGCCGAGACCGTCTTCATGCAGGAGGACGTGCGCCGCGAGGGCGAGCGGGTCGTCCTGCCGCCGGGGCTGAAGCCCGGCGCCAATGCCCGGCCCGCGGGCGAGGATCTGGCGGCGGACGGCCTCGCGATCCCCGCCGGGCAGCGCCTACGCCCGCAGGATCTGGCGCTGGCCGCCGCGACCGGCCACGCGCAGATTGCCGTGCGCCGCCGGCTGCGGGTTGCCGTCTTCTCGACCGGCGACGAGCTGACCGAGCCCGGCGCCCCCCTTCGCCCCGGCGCGATCCACGATTCGAACCGCGTGCTGCTCGTGACCCTGCTGACCCGGCTCGGCGTCGCGGTGGACGACCTCGGCATCCTGCGCGACGACCCCGCGACCCTGCCGGCCCACCTCGCCGAGGCGGCGCGGGACCACGACCTGATCCTGACCTCCGGCGGCGTCTCGACCGGGGAGGAGGATCACGTGAAGACAGCCGTCGAGGCGCAGGGCCGGCTGATGCTCTGGCGGCTCGCGATCAAGCCGGGCCGTCCGGTGGCGGTGGGGCTGGTCGCCGGTACGCCCTTCGTGGGACTGCCGGGCAATCCGGTGGCAGTTTACGTCACGCTGCTCTTCGTCGTGCGGCCTTTGCTCGCCCGGCTCGGCGGCGCAGGCTACGAGCCGCCCTTGTCCTGGCCGGTGCGGGCGGGCTTCAGCTACCGCAAGAAGGCGGGCCGCCGCGAATTCGTCCGCGTCACTCTCGTCCGTGACGGCGAGGGCGGCCTGGAGGCACGAAAGTTTCCGCGCGACGGAGCGGGCGTGCTGACCTCGCTCACCGAGAGCGACGGCCTCGTGGAGTTGCCCGACGACGCGACCGTTGTGAGCCCCGGCGATCCGCTGGCCTATTATCCGCACGGACTTCTGTGGTGAGGGGTCGCGCCTCCACCTGAGACATCAGAGGGGCGGCGCGTAGCCGGGTGTCCGTCCGGCACGGCTGCGCAATTCCTCGCGAAAGGCCGCGAGCCGCTCCGCGTCGATCCTCGCGTGGATCGCGAGGAAATACGTCTCCCAACCCACGGGCCGGAACTCCAAAGCGAAGCGCTCGGCGACGCCGCGGGTGCCCATGCCGACATCGGCCGCGCCGGTGGCGATCAGGGCCGCCACCGCCTGATGCGTGAACTCCTCGGTCTGGTGGCCGACGATGCCCGCGACGTCGATGCCGGCCTCCGCACAGAGCCGCTCGAACCAGATCCGGGTGCCGGCGCCCCGCTGGCGGTTGACGAAGCGCGCCCGCCGCGCGGCGATGTCGGCGACACCTCCCAATTCGAGCGGGTTGCCGGCGGCCAGCATCAGGCCCTGTTCCCGGCGGAACAGCGGGACGACGACGAGATCGCGGCGGTCGAACACGGCCCCGAAGGATGCGGGCGGCGGGCCGTCCGAGCCATAGTGGAAGCCCGCGGCATCCACCGCCCCCTCGCGCAGCCGCGCCAGGGCGTCGAGGCTGCCGGCGACCATGAGGTCGATCTCCCGCCGCGCCTCGACCGCCTCCAGCAGCAGCGGGTCGTGGCTTGCAGCCACGCGGATGCGTGCATCGGCCGGCTCCAGAAGCCGCCGCAGGCCCTCCGTCAGCGCCATCTCCTCTGCGGCAAGCGCAGGGGCGAGGCGGGTCTGCGACGCCTGTAGCAACGTCAGCAGTGCGACCCCAAGCGGCGTGAGGCTGCTGCCATGCCCCTTGGTCTTCACCACGACCGGCTGGCCGAGTGCTTGTTCCAGCGCGTCGAGCTGCCCCCAGGCCGAGCGATAGGAGATCGAGAGCGCCTCGGCCGCCCCCTGGAGCGAACCGGTCCGGCCGAGCGCGTCGAGGAGCAGGTGCGCGCCGCGGAGCGCGAAGTCGGACGCGCCCTCGCAGTGGCCCTCGACGTGAAGGCGGACGCCGAGCCCATCCCACCCGGAGACGACCCGCGACAGGGCCGGCTCATCCTCGACATCCATATGCAAGGCCTTTCCTATTGATCTTGCGTGCGCTGGCGTATCATCCCGACTTGCCCCGCGCAGCCCCGGACGCGCCTCAGGCGCACCCCCGGTTACGGATGAGCGGATCCCTTCGAGCCGAGCCCCTTGAGCCAAACCTTTCAGGAGACGTTCTCACGCCTGTGGACGCTCGACCGGGATGTCCTGGCGATCGCGTGGCTGTCCCTGCGCGTCAGCCTCACCGCGGTCGGCATCGGGCTCGTGCTCGGCGTTCCGCTCGGGAGCCTGATCGCGGTGGCGCGGTTTCCGGGGCGCGGCGCCGTGGTCGGGCTTCTCAACACGTTCATGGGCCTGCCGCCGGTGATCGTCGGACTGATCCTGTATCTCGCCCTCTCCCGGTCGGGGCCCTTCGGGGCGTTCGGCCTGCTCTTCACCCCCGCCGCGATGGTGGCGGCGCAGGCGGTGCTGGCGACCCCTCTCGTCGCGGCGCTGACGCGGCAGGTCATCGCCGACGCCGAAGCGCATCTGGGCGAGCAGCTGCGCTCGCTGCGCCTCTCCGCACCGCGGCGAGCGGGGGTGCTGATCTATGACGCGCGCTTCTCGCTGGTCACGGCGGCGCTGGCCGCTTTCGGCCGGGCGATCTCGGAGATCGGCGCGGTGCTCGTCGTCGGCGGCAACATCGACGGGCATACCCGCACCATGACGACGGCAATCTCTTTGGAGACGCAGAAGGGCGACCTCAGCCTCGCCCTGGCGCTCGGCCTCGTGCTGATGAGCCTCGTGCTGGCCGTAAACGCTGGCGCCGCGCTCCTGCGCAACCAAGTCGCGAAGGCCTACGGATGAGCGCGGCCCCCGCCATCCATCTCGACGGCGTCAGCCTGACGCTCGGCGGGCGGCCGATCCTCGACCGTCTCGACCTCGACATCGCCGCGCCCGGCATCACGGCCCTGATCGGCCCCAACGGAGCCGGCAAGAGCGTCACCCTGCGGGTGATCGACGGCCTTTTGCAGCCGGATGCCGGCACGGTTCGCCTCACGCCCGGCCGCCGCGCCTTCGTGTTCCAGCGCCCCGCTCTGGTGCGGGCGAGTGCGGCCGCCAACGTCGCCCTCGGGCTGGTTGCGCTGAAGCTGCCCCGCCGGGAGCGCACCGAGCGGATCGAGGCGGCGCTGGCCCGCGTCGGCCTGGCGGCGCGGGCGCATGATGCGGCGACGCGATTCTCGGGCGGCGAGCAGCAGCGCCTTGCGCTCGCCCGTGCCTGGGCGATGCGGCCCGACCTCCTGCTCCTCGACGAGCCCACAGCGAGCCTCGACCCGGCGGCCACCGAGACCATCGAGAGACTAATCACCGAGATGGCGCAGGCCGGTACCACCGTGCTCCTCGTCTCGCACAATCTCGGGCAGGTCGCCCGGCTCGCCGACGACACCGTGGTGCTCGCCGCCGGCCGCGCCGTGGAGCGGGGCCCGACCCGATCCGTCCTCTTCTCACCCCGCACCGACGAGGCGCGGGCCTATCTCACCGGAGAACTGCCTTGGACTTCCTTCGCCGCAGCTTCCTGACCGTCTCGCTCCTTGCCGCCCTCGGCGCCGTCTCGCCGGTCCGCGCCGAGCCGACCTCGATCGTCGTCGCCTCCACGACCTCGACCGAGCAATCGGGCCTGTTCAAGCACATCCTGCCGCTGTTCAAACAGAAGAGTGGGATCGAGGTGAAGGTGGTGGCGCTCGGCACCGGCCAGGCCCTCGACGCGGCGCGAAGGGGCGACGCCGACGTCGTGCTCGTTCACGACCGCCCAGCCGAGGACAAGTTCGTCGCCGAGGGCTTCGCCAAGGGGCGGCAGGACGTGATGTACAACGACTTCGTGCTGATCGGCCCGAAGGCCGACCCGGCGGGCATCCGCGGCAAGGGCGTGGACGACGCCTTCAAGGCCATCGCGGCGGGACAAGCGCCCTTCGTCTCACGCGGCGACCGCTCCGGCACCCACAGCGCCGAGCTGCGGAGCTGGAAGGAGGCCGGCATCGATCTCCCGGCTGTGCGCGGCGATTGGTATCGCGATGTCGGACAGGGCATGGGCCCGGCGCTCAACACCGCCTCGTCGCTCGGCGCCTACATCCTGGCCGACCGTGGCACGTGGCTCTCGTTCAAGAACCGGGGCGACCTGACCATCCTCGTCGAGGGCGACAAGCGTCTGTTCAATCCCTACGGCGTGATGCTGGTGAATCCGGAGAAGCACCCGACCGTGAAGGTGAAGGAGGGCCAGGCCTTCATCGACTGGCTGGTCTCGCCCGATGGACAGCGGGCCATCGCCGATTACAAGATCAACGGCGAGCCGCTGTTCTTCCCGAGCGCGAAGAAGGGCTGATTCATCCCCCTCCGATACACCGCCTCGTCCTGAGGTGCCGCGCAGCGGCCTCGAAGGATCGTCCAGGGAGTTGCGCGGCTGCCGGAGGATCCTTCGAGGGCGACACTGCGCGCCGCCACCTCAGGGTGAGGGAGAAGGGGTGGAGAAATGCGCGTGGCCGATCGTCTTTACCGCGGCGGCCCGGATTGCCGCCTGCGGGCGAACATCCACAGGGCCAGCACCGCCAGCGCGATCACGACGCTGACCCAGACCCAGTTGAAATCGGTGGCTGCGGCCGTCGCCGCGCCCGAACTGGAGCCGGACGGCCCCGATTCCGGAATCGGCGGGGCAGGGTTGGTCGCCTGGGCGAGGGCCGCCTGAAGTCCGGTGAGCCAGACCGTCAGGGCGAAGGCGGCGTGTCTCATGATACGCAAACTCCAAGGGTTGAGACCGTCTGGGCAGGGCGATTACTGTTTCGCCTTCTCGAACTGGAAGGCCGGTGCCTCATTGAGCTGTGCCTTGGTCAGGCGCACCTCGGCGTGGATCAGATCCTGGCCCACGAGCACCGTCGCGGGCGTCGCACTGGGCCGCTGCGGCTCGACCGAACCGGTCGCATCGGTGACGCGGCCGCTCTGCTGGTTCTGCATGGCGCCAAGCACCTCGGGGGACACCTTCGCGCCCGGCATCGTCTCGGCGGTGGCCCTGTCGGCCGCCTTCTCGCTCGGCGCGTTGTCGGTCGTCACCACGGAGGAGGCGCCGCTGGTCAACGAGACGTCACCGAAGTTCCAGGCAAGCTGATCGAAGGGCACCGCGACGTATTTCTCGCCGACGCCGAGGAAGCCGCCGACGCCGATCACCACCGCCTGGATGCGGCCGGTACCGTCCACGAGCACGTCTTCGATCTTCCCGACCCGGACGTGGTCCGCGCCGACCACGCCGACGCCGATCACCTTCGAGCCGCGCATCGTGCCCGCCTCGGGCTGTTCGATGAAGCGGGCGGCCGCCGACCCGGAGGGCGGCGCCTCAGCGCGAGCCGGGAGCGGGGCAGCCGCGAGTAAGAGGGCGAGGGCAGCGAGCGCGGATCGCGGGACGCTGGACAAGGTGGGACGCATCCGTGACTCCGGGTTCGGACGTGCTGGTGCCCCGTTAACGGCCGGCGACCCTGCCAGTTCATCCGCGTCAGGCGATGGCGTCCCAGGTCTCGGTGATGACGCGTCCGGCATGCGAGAGGCGGGCGCGCAGGACGACGTCGCCTGAGGGCCACGGATTGGGCGGCCGGAACTCGACGTAGAGGCGCCATCCACCGGTCTGCGGCACCCGCTCGGCATAGGGCTCGACCAGCGTGCCCGCGCTCGCCGAGAGTACCACGTCGATGTCCGCCTTCGGGTCGTCGGGCAGGCCCGGCCCCTCGAAGTCGATGGCGTAGAGGCGCCGCCGCGGCGAGGGCGGATCGGTCGGGCGCAGCCGCTCGGCCGAACCGACGCGGGTCGAGACCACGCGGGCGAGTGGCGGCGCGAGGGCCGGCGCCGGCTCGGCGCCAACCGTGACGAGAGAATAGGCGAGCCGTAGCGGCTTACCCGCCTCCACGGACGCCTCCGGCACGAAGGCGGCGACGATGTTGTCGGTCGCCTCCGTGCGCGAGGGGATCTCGAACAGCCGCACCGCGCCTGCGCCGAAGCCGCCCTGCGGCGTCACCCACAGGCCCGGCCGGTCCTCGTGCTGCGCCTGCACGTCGAGATAGGCGGCGAAGTGGCGTTCCCGCTGAAGCAGCCCGAACCCGTCGAGCGGGGCGGCGCGGAAGGCTGAGATCTGCGGCGCCGGCCGGCCGTTGACGAGGGGCCGCCACAGCCGGTCGCCGGGCGTCTGCACCAAGAGCCCGTCCGAATCGTGCACCTGCGGGCGGAAATCGTCGAACGGTTCGGCGCCGTGCACGCCCGGCCCGTTCTCACCGAACAAGAACATGCTGGTGAGCGGCGCCAGACCCAGCGCCGCGATCGGCCGGCGCGGGAACAGCGCGGCTTCGACCGCGACGGCGGACGGATCGCCCGGCGTGACGACAAAGCGATAGGCGCCGGTCAGGCTCGGACCGTCGAGCAGGGCGAAGATCGTGATCGACGCTGCGTCGCCCTGCGGCTCCTCGATCCAGAAGCCCGTGAAATCGGGAAACTCCTCGCCCTGCCGCAATCCCGTGTTCACGGCGATGCCGCGGGCCGAGAGGCCGTAGATCTGCCCCCGGCCGCGGATGCGGAAATAGGAGGCGCCGAGGAAGACGAGAAACTCCTCGTGGGCCTGCGGCCGGCTCGCGTCGAAGCCGTGAGCGATGCGAAAGCCCGCATAGCCCAGCGAGGCCGGATAGCGTCGGCCCTGCAAGGCCGGCCCGAGATCGAACAGGTCCGGATCGTAGCCGAAGGGGCGCACGCCCTGGGGTGATTGCAGGACGATTTCCACCCGCTTGGCGTGTAGGTTGCCGCGGTGGAACGGCTGCATCGAGAAGCGGGGCCCGAGCGCGACCGTCGCCTGGGGCCGGACGCGGATCGCCTGGAAGGCGTCGTAGTCGAGCGCGGCCAGCTCCGGCGGCAACGGGCTGCTCTGCGGAGCATAAACCTGCGCCGCCAGCCGCTCGGCCCGTTCCGCCACGGCCTCGAAGGTGACCGGATGCGTGTCAGTTGGTGCGTTTTTCAACGGCTGAGCCATCGTTCGGGCGGCATTCAGGTCGAAAAGGCCAAAAATCCCCAAGCCGGCCGAACCGGCAAGAGCACTGTGACAAGCGCCACGGACGATGGCGCGCCGCGAAACGTCGATTTCTTCGGGCGCCGCGTTGTCCGCGTCCGATGGTCCTGCCATCCGTTCATCCCTCCCGCGAGTGTCGACGCCGATCATGTCCAGCCCAGACTTGCCGCAGGCTGAACGCTCCGTCGAGACGGGGGCCGGGGGTGAAGCCCGCCCGAGGGGTGCGGGCCCCGTGCCGCCGCCGGCCTCGTTCCGCCTGCGCCGCCTCGCGCTGGCCGGGCCGACGCTGGCCATCGCCGCCAGCATCGCCGCCCTGGCGCTCGCAGCCTACGGCGTGCCGGAAACGTGGCTCGGGCGCGCCGTGCTTGGGCTCTTCGTCGTGCTGATGGCGTGGCAGTCCTTCACCGCGTGGCAGTATCTCTACGGCCTCATCGCCGCGCTGATGGGCGAGCGCGCCTTGTCCGCGCTGGAGCGCCGGGCCGCGACGATCTCGACCCGTCCCACCGGCCTCAGCCGAACGGCGGCGGTGGTGGCGATCCATGCCGAGGATCCGCTCGCGGTGTTCTCGGCGATCCGGGTCATGGCCCGCTCGCTCCAGCGCGAGGGCGGGGATGGTTCGGACATCGACATCTTCGTCCTCTCCGATACCCGCGAGGGCGCGATCAGCGCGGTCGAGGAGCATGAATTCACCCGCATCCAGGCCTGGAGCCGGCGCGAGGGCCGCGGCATGCCGCGCATCCGCTACCGCCGCCGCGCCGACAATTCCGGCCGCAAGGCGGGAAACATCGCCGAGTTCTGCGCCACCTACGGGCACGAATACGATTTCATGATCGTGCTCGATGCCGATAGCCTGATGACCGGCGCCGCCATGCGCCGCCTCGCCCGGCTGATGGAGGAGAACCCGCGCACCGGCCTGATCCAGACCGTCTCCTACGCCGCCGGCCGCGACACGCTGTTTGCGCGCATCCAGCAATTCGCCGTGCGCCTCTACGCGCCGCTCTCGCTGCGCTGCCTCGAGACGTGGCAGGGGCCGGACGGCTCCTACTGGGGCCACAACGCGATCCTGCGCATCGAGGCGTTCGCCAACAACGCCGAACTCCCGGTCCTCTCCGGCAAGCCGCCGCTGGGCGGCGAGATCCTCTGCCACGACATCGTCGAAGGGGCGCTGCTGCGCCGCGCCGGCTGGGAGGTGCGCCTGCTGCCGGAGATGGGCGGCACCTGGGAGGAGATGCCAACCAACCTCATCGACCTGCTCGGGCGCGAGCGGCGCTGGTGCCAGGGCAACCTGCAGCACATCCGCGTGCTGCCGATGAAGGGACTGCTCGGCGCGAGCCGCTGGCATCTGGGCGTCGGCATCCTCGGCTACTGCGTCTACCCGCTCTGGATTGCCTTCCTGGCGCTCGGCACGTGGCAGGCGGTGCGCTCGGGTGAACTCGGGCTGATCGGCTACGGCCTCGACGGCGGCCATGCGGCGGCCTTCGCGCTCGCCGCCCTTATCATCGCCGTGATGGCGATGCCGAAGCTGCTGAGTCTTGGCTACGTCCTCGCCTCGGCCCGGCGCCGGGCGGATTTCGGCGGCACCCGCTCGCTGCTCTTGAGCGCCGCGCTCGAACAAGCGATCTGGGTGCTGCTCTGGCCGGTGATGGCGCTGTTCGCGGCGGGCGCCGTGTTGACGACGCTGTTCGGGCGGGTGGTTCGCTGGGACACGCAATCGCGCGACGACCGCAGCGTGCCATGGCGAGAGGCGTTCCGCCTCCAGAGCGACGCGGTCGCGGCGGGTGGGGCGCTCGCGGTGCTGCTCGCCTTCGGAAGTTCCTGGCTCGCCTTGTGGATGGCGCCGGTCGCCCTCGCTCTGCTGACGAGCCCGCTCCAGAGCGTGTTCACCAGCAGCACCCGCCTCGGCCTCGGCTCGAAGGCGCTTGGCCTTTTCCTCACCGAGGACGACACGCGCCCGGCCCCTGAACTGCTCGAACTGCACCAGAGCCGCACCGCCGGTGCCGAGCCGGCCGCGATCACCGCCGCGCCGTCCCCTTGGCTCCCCGTCACCATCGACGAGGCGGGCGCGCAGACCCTGCGCTGAGCCTTCGGCGCCGGAGCGGATTCCGGTTCGGCGTCATGCGGGTTCCGGCTGATCTCTTTGGAAGCCCCCGATTCCCCTCTCCCCGCACGCGGAGAGTGGGCCATGTCTCCCCCTCTTTGGGGAGCGTGGCGAGGCGGCAGCCGAAGGTGAGGGGCCTGACCGGAAGACTCTCCTCCGAAACCGCCCCCTCACCTTCGCTCCGGCGACGCCTCCTCTGCCTGTCTGCACGCCCCGAAAGCGATCAATCGCTCTTTCGCAAGCCGAGAACGTGCCCACCGATGAACCGCCGGGCTACTTGCCCTCGAGCACCTCGATCGGATTGGTGCGCTGGGTGGGCGCAGGTTCACGGGTGAGTGCGCTCCCCCCCTTCCTGCCGCCGCTCGTCCCACCGCCGACATCAGACTTGGCCGTCGAGTCGAGGGCGGGCTCCGACGGGACCGTGCCGCTCGCCAGTTCGAGGCAGGTCAGCAGTTCCACGTAGGACGGGAAGCCGCCCGCCTGGAATTGCTGCGAGCACTGCGTCTTGGCCGGAGCCGGAAATTGGCTCCAGCGCTCCTTCAGATCCCGCTCGGCGCCGCGCTCGGAATTGAGGCAGGCATCGGCATTGGCGTTGTCGCTGAGCGTCTTCTGCACCCGCTGTGCCGATTGGCAGGTCGATTCGACGTCGAGCTTCGGCGGTCCGTCCTCGGCCTGCGCTGTGCCGCAGACGAGGCCGAGGGAGAAGGCGGCGAGGAGGAAAAGCGTACGGTTCATCATGACGGGTCGCGTCCCGGTGGGGCTCATCGCCCGACAACGCACGGAGCCCCGCAACGGCCACGCACCTTCCACAAAATTCGATCAAGGCGTCAGCCGGTCGGCCCAAATGCGCCGGTCAGACTCGCGCGCCCGTCAGAGCCGCGTCGAGATCGCGAAGCAGGTCGTCCGGATCCTCGATGCCGACGGAGAGGCGCAACAGGTCGGGCGGGCAGGGGGTACCCGGCCCCTCCACCGAGGCGCGGTGTTCGATGAGGCTCTCCACGCCGCCGAGCGAGGTCGCCCGCTTCCAGAGTGTCACCCGCGCGGCGGTCTCGATCGCCGCCGCCTCGCCGCCAGCCGCGCGGATCGAGAGCATGTAGCCGAACCCGCCCTGCATCTGCCGCGCGGCAACCGCGTGGCCGGGATGCTCGGGCAGCCCCGGATAGAGCACCGCGCTCACGAGCGGATGCGCGGCGAGCCGCTGCGCGAGATGAAGCGCCCCGGCGCTTTGGGCGGCGGCGCGCAGGGGCAGGGTGCGCAGACCCCGCATCAGCAGATAGGCCTCGAACGGGCCGAGGATCGCGCCCCAGCCGCCGCGGATCGCCACGAGACGATCCCAGAAGGCATCCTTGCGCGCCCCGGCCAGGACGCCGGCCACCACATCGGAATGGCCGTTCAGGATCTTGGTGGCCGAATGCATCACGATGTCGGCCCCGAGCGTCAGCGGCCGGGTGAGGATCGGGCTCGCGGCGGTCGAGTCGACGGCGACCCGCGCCCCGGCGGCGTGGGCGATCTCGGCGATTCGAGCGATGTCGGTGACCGTGCAGAGCGGGTTGCCCGGCGTCTCGATCCAGACGAGCCGGGTTTGGCCGGGCCGGATCGCGGCCCGCACGGCCTCGGGATCCTCCATCGGAACGAAATCGACCGCGAGATCGAGGCGCGGCGCCTCCTGCCGCAGCCAGCGACGCAGCCCCCAGTACATGACTTCGGGCGCGATCACGTGGTCGCCGCGCTCCAGCGCGCAGAACACGGTCGACGCCGCGGCCATGCCGGAGCCGAACAGCAGGGCGCCCGCTTCCGCCCGTTCGAGCGCGGCGATCACGTCCTCCGCCTCGCGCGTCGTGGCGTTGTCGGGCCGGGCGTAGATGAAACCGGAGCGGTAGGCGTTGTCGGGGTCGCGCAGATAGGTGGTCGAGAGATGGAGCGGCGGCACCACCGCCCGCGTCACCGGATCGATCCGGCCGAGCGCCTGCGCGGCCAGCGTCGCCGGGCGCCATTCCTCAGACGAAAGTGCCTCGGAGGAGGCTGCATCGGAATCGCCGTAAGGCACGTTGGACCGGCTCATGGGCTTCCTCGCTATGGAGCGTCGTCCCGAAAGGTGGCCACCGGCCTTCGGAAAATGGGTGATGCGAGAACACAAACCTCGATGATCGTCTTGGATATCGGATCCGAGACAATCATCGAGGTCGGGTCGAGATGTTGGCTTGAGCGAATCCGCAGGACCGGGCAAGGCGGAGAAATGAGCGACGGAGCTTTGCACAGCGCATGAGCGCACTGGACATCCCCGAGCGGCCGGCCCTGCCGCCGATCCCACGGCTCGCTGCCGCGATCCTCCCCGTCGTCTTGGTGACGGCGGTGGGGTCTCTCTCCACCGGCTCCAATATCGAGGAGTGGTACACGACGATCCGCAAGCCGGCCTTCAACCCGCCGAACTGGGTGTTTCCGCTGGCCTGGACCGTCCTCTACGCCTTGATCGCCGTTTCGCTCTGGCGGCTGCTCGGCGCGCGCCCAGTGCCAGGGCCGGCCCGGAAGGCGTGGTGGCTCGCGCTGGCCGCCTTCGGTGCACAACTCGTCCTCAATGCGGCCTGGACACCGGTTTTCTTCGCCGCCCACCAGCTCGGCCTCGCGCTGATCGTCGCGATCGCCATGCTCGTGATGATCCTGTGGACGATCCGCCTGTCGTGGCGCTTCGACCGGGCCGCAGCGTGGCTGCTCGTACCCTACGCCGCCTGGGTGGCCTTCGCCTGCCTGCTCAACGGCACGATCTGGCAGATGAATTGAGGCGCTACGCGGCCAGCGCCCGCATCACCGTGGAGCGCAGGTCGGCGAGCGAAAACGGCTTGGTCAGCACGTCGGTGACGATGGCGTCGAGGCCGCGGGCGCGCTCGCGCTGGTCGGCAAAGCCCGTCATCAGCAGGATCGTGAGATCGGGATAATCGCGCTTGGCCGCGAGCGACAGCGCGATGCCGTCCATCAGCGGCATGCGGATATCGGTCAACATCAGGTCGAAGCCGCCGCCGGCTTCCGACAGGCGATCCAGACCGTCGCTGCCGTCGATGGCCGTGACGACGGTGTGACCGTCCAATTCCAGTCCGCGCTTGAGGAAGCCGCGAACCGTATCCTCGTCATCCACGAGCAGGATGCGCGCCATGGTCGGGCGTCCTCTACCGTTCCTTCGATGTGGATCGTCGCGCCCGAGTGACCGCTGGGAAGCGCGGCCTGTCAAGCCTCATAGGCCGACAGAGTTCCATCGGCGGCCGATTTCGAGCAAGTATCGCGTTCTTATCAAGAATTTGCCTGACCGGGATTGGCGGTCAGGCGCCGCCGAACAGATCCGCGTCGCTGCTGTCGTAGTCGACCAAGCCGACGAAGGGGAGCTGGCGGAAGGCGTGGGCGGCATCCATGCCGTAGCCGACCACGAACACGTCCGGGCAGGTGAAGCCGACGAAATCCGCGTCGATCGTCACGGCACGCTTGCCCGGCTTCTCCAAGAGCACCGCGGTCAGCACGCGCTTGGCGCCGCGGGCCATCAACAGATCCTTGGCGAAGACGACGGTGCGGCCGGATTCGAGGATGTCGTCGACCAGCAGCACATCACGGCCGCGCACCTCGCTCTGAACGTCGCGCAGGATCTCGACTTGGCCCGAGGAGACGGTAGAGTTTCGGTAGCTGGAGAGATGCACGAACTCGACCTGCGGCGAGAGCCCAGCCCGGTGGAGCGACCGCAGCAGGTCGGCGGCGAACATGAAGCTGCCCTTGAGCACCGCGACGACGAGCAGGTTCTCGGGCTTGGCCGCGACGATCGCGTCGGCCAACTCTTCGTTGCGCTTGGCGATCGCCGCCTCGTCGAACAGGACACGGACGCGTTTCGATGCGGTGCTCATGCGGCTCGTGATGTCTTCGCTGAATCTCTGCGGCGCGAACCGCCCTCGGCCACGCCACGCTGCACCTTACCATGCGCAGCGGGCTCCGCCAGCGCTACGGACCCGCGCAGCCGAAGCGCCCGCTGCCGGATCGGCGCAATCCACAGATGTGAGTCCGCGCGCGACGACGGCTTTCCCAGGATTGCTCTAAGGGGACTCGCCGGCTCCCGCGCCGACGGCGGCTTCGTCCGAGAAGCGCACCTCGACCTGCCGACCCTTCTCCGGGGGAGCCGAGAGGCTCGCCTTGAACCGCGCCCGTTCGCCGGACTCCAGGGCTGCGCGCGGTCCCGGAACGGTCCAGCGGTAGAGCGACTGGCCCCCGGCGTCGCGGACCTCGACCTCGATCGCCGGCACGACGACGCGGTCTCGGGCAACCGCCACGAGGTCCCCCTCCACGACGAGCCGGGCGGGGTTGCTACCGTCGGCAGCGACCTGAAACGCGGCGATGTCGGTCAGATCGATGCCGCGCAAATTCACCGGCAGGCCGACGCGGGCGAACAGCCCCGCCGTCTGCGGCATCGCCCGCACGACGCTGGCGCGCCCGAGAAGCGCCAACGGCAGGGAGGCGGCGAGGACGAGAGCGGCAGCAAGCGCCGGGGAGAGCCGCCGGGCCGGGCGCTTTGGCTTGCCCCGTTTGGCGGGCTTCGCGGGGCTCGTCCGAGGGCGTGGCACCGGTTCGTCAGCCGGGGCCTCGGCCCTCGGCGCCGGCTCCGGCGGAGCGCTGGTCCCGGGCTCCTCGGCCGCCGACATCTCGTCGAACATCGCGGCCACCACCTCGTCGGACGAGATGAACCACGTCTCGCGGCAGGCCGCGCAGCGCACCGAGCGCCCGCTGGTGCCGACGCGGTCGGCATCGATACGATACTCGCTGGCGCAGGCCGGGCAGACGATCAGCATGGGATGGGTTAAGCCGCGTCGGTGTCAGGTCCCGGCAGCGGGTTGCCGCGCTCTCGAAAAGGACACAAACGTTGTCCCCGAGTAGGGTTAACCGGCGGTGAAGCCGGGTGTGGCACAGGGGGCCTGTGTCGCGTGCGAAGCGTGGAGTGAGCGGGCCTTGTCGGCTGGGATGAAAACGGGCAGCCTCCTGTCCGGCGCGGAGGAGCCCGTCGTCCGGTTCGAGAGCGTCGGCATGCGCTACGGCCTCGGGTCGGAGGTGCTGTCCGATGTGAGCTTCGAGATCGCGCCGCATTCCTTTCAATTCCTCACCGGCCCGTCAGGGGCGGGCAAGACGACGCTGCTGCGCCTGATCCTGCTCTCGGTGCGCCCGACCCGCGGCATCGTCTCGGTGTTCGGCCGGGAGGTGAGCGGCATCTCCAACGACGCACTCACGGGCCTGCGCCGCCGCATGGGCGTGGTATTCCAGGATTTCCGCCTGCTCGATCACCTGACGACCTACGAGAACGTGGCCCTGCCCCTGCGCGTGCAGGAGCGGGCGGAGGCGAGCTACCGGGCGGAGGTCGTCGAATTGCTGCGATGGGTGGGCCTGGGCGAGCGCATGCACGTCCTGCCGCCGCTGCTGTCGGGCGGCGAGAAGCAGCGCGCGGCGATCGCGCGGGCCCTGATCGCGCGGCCGGAACTGCTGCTGGCCGACGAGCCCACCGGCAACGTCGATCCGAGCCTCGCCCGGCGCCTGCTGCGGCTGTTCATGGAACTGAACCGGCTCGGCACCTCGGTGGTGATCGCCACCCACGATTACGGTTTGATGGATCTCGTCGAGGCACGCCGCATGGTGCTCGCCGACGGCCGGCTGCGGGTGGAAGCCCCATGACCGAGGTACGCTCCCCCGCCCGGACCGGTGCGGCCGCGGCGAAAGTAGCGGCGCCCGCGTCCGAGCCGCCGCTTCCGGCCAACCTGCGCCGCAACGCACCCCTGGTGCCGACCGATTCCGCCGCGAGCCGGGCACTTGCGGCGGTCATCGCCATCCTCACCTTCCTTGCGGCACTCTGCGCCGGTGCGGCGGAGATCGCCGTCTCCAGCGCCAGCCAGTGGCAGGGCAGCGTCGCGCAGGAGGTCACGGTGCAGATCCGGCCCGGAGCCGGGCGCGACATCGAGGCGGACGTGAAGCGGGCCGAGAGCCTCGCAAGCGCCGCGCCGGGCATCGCCGGGGCGCGCATCTTCTCGAAGGCGGAATCCGAGCGCCTGCTCGAACCCTGGCTCGGCAGCGGTCTCGACATGTCGGACCTGCCGGTACCACGCCTGATCGCGCTGACGCTCGCGAGCGACCGGAGCCCCGACCTCACCGCCCTGCGCGCCGCCCTCACCGACGCGCTTCCGGGCGTGGCGAGCCTTGACGACCACGCGCTCTGGCTCCAGCGCCTCTCGACCATGGCCAACACCTTCGCCGGCATCGGCATCGGCATCGTCCTTCTGGTCCTGTTCGCCACCGGGCTCGCCGTGGTCTTCGCCACCCGCGGCGCCATGGCCGGCAACCGCGAGGTTGTCGAGGTGCTGCACTTCGTGGGCGCCGACGACGACTACATCGCCAAGGCCTTCCAGAGCCGCTTCTTCCGCCTCGGCTTGAGGGGAGGGGCACTGGGTGCCGGCGCTGCGCTTCTGACCTGTGCGCTCGCGGGTCTGTTCGCCCGTATGTGGCGGTCCGGTCCGGCGGGCGAGGAGATCGAGGCGCTGTTCGGGACGTTCCAGATCGGCTGGCAAGGTTACGCGATCATCGTGCTCATCGGCGTGATCGCGTCCCTCGTCACGGCGGCCGTGTCTCGCTTCACCGTGCGCCGGTTCCTCCGATAGAGTCAGGTCGATCGAACCCGTTAACGTTTCGACAACCATTGGGAACCGAGAGTCCCGGCACCGAACCGTTCATGAGCCCCTGTTTTCGTCCGTCATGCTTCCGCGAGTGCCCCGCCGACAGGCGGCCGGCCGGGGCCGGCTCCCAAACGACTCGCCCTGCGAGTCCCAGTGCGAAGCGCTCGGATGGTCCTGGGCGGCGGACCCGTCGGCCCGCGCATCGTCGCAGCCCTGCGCATCTCGAATGACCGAAGCCCCTGCGCGGCCGCGGCGCGGCATCCATCTATTTCGGGCCTTCGTCGGCCTTTCCCTCCTCGGCCTGCTCGCGCTGGCGGGCGGCTTTCTTGCCTTCGTCGCGGAGGTCGAGCAGGCCGACCGGCCGAGCCTGGACGGCGTCGACGGCATCGTCGCCATGACCGGCGGCTCACAGCGCGTCGGCGATGCCATCGATCTCCTGGCGGAGGGCCATGGCCGGCGGCTGCTGATCTCCGGCGTCAACGAGCGCACCACCCGCGAGGAGATCGTGCGCCTCAACCCGTCACAGGAACCCTGGATCACCTGCTGCGTCGATCTCGATTATCGGGCGCGCAACACCATCGGCAACGCCATCGAGACCCGGCGCTGGATGCGTCGCCACAGCTTCGGCATCGTCGTGGTCGTGACCTCGAACTATCACATGCCGCGCACCCTGGTGGAGCTGCGGCACGCCCTGAAGGACGGCGAGACGCTGATCCCCTATCCGGTCGTCTCCGATGGGCTCGATGTCGGCCGCTGGTGGGCGGATCCGGCGGTCACCCGCCTGCTCGGCGCGGAATATCTCAAGTTCCTGGTCGCCTGGGGGCGGACCCGCTTCGAATCCGATCCGGAGCAGTCACGCTTCGCCGTGCTGATCGGGCGCCGCCAGCCTGTGAAGATCGTGGCCGAGCGACTGCTGCGCGAGGCGAACTGACAGTCGCGGCGGCCAGCCGATCCGAGTCGGAGCTTTCGAGACCCGCCCCGTCTTCGTTCGCCGGCGTCGGCCAGGCCGGAGACAGGCGGTGTGGAGAGGTCAGGCGGGGGTCATCATCCCGCTCAGCGCCCTCAGCACCGTATCGAACGCGACCGGCTTCTCGAATCTTGGAATCGCCGCGTACCTGTCCGGGAGGGCACCGGCATCGTAGCCCGTCACGAACACGAAGGACGCACCTCGGGCAATCAGCCGGTCGGCGACGACGTAGGCACGCTCACCCCTGAGATCGAGGTCGAGAATCGCGCCGTCCAGAGCGGCCTCGGAATCGAGGATCTGCAGGGCCGCCTCGACGCTGGCGACCGGGCCGTGGACGACGGCCCCGGCTTTCTGCAAACCCTGGCGCAATTCGTCGGCCCAGAAATAATCGTCCTCGACGATCAGGACGCGACGGCCCAGTAGGGCACGGACCGGCAACGAGGCACTCCCTGCTTTCCGATGCGGCCGAGAGGCACGCTGGCACGGCGTGAAAACGGTCTCCAGATGGGATCATACAGTTTTCACAACCTGAAGTGCGTCACTTTCCCTTGCGCACTATCCCCCCGCACCAAAAACACGCACAGGCTGTACCGCGCGGAATGCCGTGAAGGTCTCGCGCATGGGAGGGATCTGGCCAGGGCCGGGCGTTTGAGGCACAGGAACCGGCCTCGCACCGGCGATCACCAGATTCTCCGTAACGCCCAATTTTTCGTATCGACTGTCGCATGACCGTGGTCCGCCCTCCCGCTCTCGAAGATTTCCGCCGCGTCGTCGTGAAGGTGGGCTCGGCCCTCCTCGTGGATCGCGCGCGGGGACGCCTGCGGCACGCGTGGCTCGCCGCGCTCGCCGAGGACATCGCCGACCTGCATGGTCGCGGCGTCGATGTCGTGGTCGTCTCGTCCGGCGCCATCGCCCTCGGGCGCACGGTGCTGGGCCTTCCGCCCGGTGCGCTCCGCCTGGAGGAGAGCCAAGCTTCGGCCGCGGTCGGCCAGATCGCACTCGCCCGCTACTGGACCGAGGCGCTCGGTCACCACGACATCGTCGCGGGGCAGGTGCTGGTGACGCCGAAGGACACCGAGGAGCGCCGCCGCTACCTCAACGCCCGCGCGACCGTGCAGAAGCTCCTCGAAGTGCGCGCGGTCCCGGTCGTCAACGAGAACGACACGGTGGCGACCGCCGAGATCCGCTACGGAGACAACGACCGGCTGGCGGCGCGGGTCGCCACCATGATCGGCGCCGACGTTTTGGTGCTGTTCTCCGACATCGACGGCCTCTACACCGCGCCCCCCCACACCGATCCGCAGGCGCGGCACCTTCCGGTGATCGAGCGGGTGACCCCGGAGATCGAGGCGATGGCCGGGGGGCCCGCCTCCGAATTGTCCCGCGGCGGCATGCGCACAAAAGTCGAGGCGGCCAAGATCGCCGCCAGCGGCGGTACCCACATGGTCATCGCCGACGGGCGCGGAAAGAATCCGCTGCGCGTGGTCCGCGAGGGCGGACGCTGCTCGTGGTTCCTGTCGGGCTCGACCCCCACCGCCGCGCGCAAGACCTGGATCGCGGGCTCGCTGGACGCCTCCGGCATCCTCGTGGTCGATGCCGGCGCCGCCCGCGCGCTTCAGGGCGGGGCGAGCCTGCTGCCGGTGGGCGTCACCGCCATCGAGGGGAGCTTCGCCAAGGGTGACGCCGTGCTGATCCGCGACCCCGAAGGGCGCATCCTCGGGCGGGGGCTCGTCGCCTACGACAGCGCGGACGCCGCCGCCATTATCGGCCGCTCAAGCCGCGAGATCGCCGCCGCCTCGGTCCAGGCCGGGCGCACGGAGATGATCCACCGCGACGATCTTGCAATGATCGGAGCCTGACGTGGCCCGCTCCGGCAAGGCAACTTAACATCGACGCTTGTTCAACCCCAAGGCGATGTGCAAAGGGGCGCGGGAGGGTGCATATGCACTTGAATACTCACGCGCGCCGCCCCGGCGGCGCCAGACGGGAAGCGGGAACGTGCCTGTCCTGAATCTTAAGTCCGATCTCGCGGACGCCGACGACCTCGATACGATGATGGCCGGCATCGGAAAGCGCGCCCGCGCCGCCGGCCGGGCGATGGCGCTAGCGCCGGCGCAGACCAAGGATCTGGGCCTGCGTGCCATCGCCGATCAGATCCGCGCCAGCGCCCCGGCGATCCTGCGCGAGAACGCGCGGGACGTCTCCGCCGCGCAGGCCGCGGGCCTCACCAACGCGATCATCGACCGCCTGACCCTGGACGAGGGCCGCGTCACCGCGATCGCTGAGGCGGTGGAGAAGGTCGCGGGCCTCGCCGATCCGGTCGGGCGCCAGCTCGCCGCCTTCGAACGGCCGAACGGCCTCCTGATCGAGCGCATCTCGGTGCCCCTCGGCGTCGTCGGCGTCATCTTCGAGAGCCGCCCCAACGTGACCGCGGATGCCGGCGCGCTCTGCCTCAAGGCGGGCAATGCCGCCATCCTGCGCGCGGGCTCGGATTCGCACCGCACCGCGACCGCCATCGCGGCGGCGATGAGCGAAGGCCTCGCCCGCGCCGGCCTGCCCGCGGATGCGATCCAGCTCGTGCCGACCCGCGACCGGGCGGCGGTCGGCCTGATGCTCACCGGCCTCGGCGGCTGCGTCGACGTGATCGTGCCCCGCGGCGGGCGCAGCCTCGTGGAGCGCGTCCAGGCGGAGGCCAAGGTGCCGGTCTTCGCCCATCTCGACGGCATCTGCCACGTCTACGTGGCCGAGGGTGCCGACCTTGGCATGGCCCGCACCATCGTCCTCAACAGCAAGATGCGGCGCACCGGGATCTGCGGCGCCGCCGAGACGCTGCTTGTCGATGCGGCGGTCGCCAAGACCCACCTCAAGCCTCTGGTCGAGGCGCTGCTCGAATCCGGCTGCGCCGTGCGGGGCGACGCGGCGACGCAGGCCGCCGACCCGCGGGTGAGTGCGGCGACCGACGCGGATTGGCGCACCGAGTATCTCGACGCAATCATCTCCGCGAAGGTGGTGGATGGGCTCAACTCGGCCATCGCTCATATCGAGGCCAACGGCTCGCACCACACCGACGCGATCATCACCGACGACACCGAGGCCGCCACCCGCTTCCTCAACGAGGTCGATTCGGCGATCGTGACCCACAACGCCTCGACGCAGTTCGCCGATGGCGGCGAGTTCGGCTTCGGCGCCGAGATCGGCATCGCCACCGGGCGGATGCATGCCCGCGGCCCGGTCGGCGTCGAGCAGCTCACCACCTTCAAGTACCGGGTCCACGGCAGCGGCCAGACGCGGCCGTGACGCGCTGACGGCGGTTCCTCTGCGCGATCACAGACTACCGCCGGCCGCGCCCGGCATGCGGATCGGCCTCTACGGCGGTTCGTTCAACCCGGCGCATGCGGGGCACCTGCATGTCAGCCGCACCGCCCTGCGGCGCCTTCGGCTCGATCGGGTCTGGTGGCTCGTCACCCCCGGCAACCCGCTGAAGGACCATGGCGTGCTCGCCCCGCTGGACGAGCGAGTGGCGCAAGCGCGGGCGCTCGCCACCGATCCGCGCATCGCGGTCACCGGCTTCGAGGCGGAGATCGGCAGCCGCTACACCGCCGATACGCTGCGCTGGCTGGTCCGCCGCCGACCGGCCCTCCACTTCGTGTGGATCATGGGCGCGGATTCGCTCGGCACCTTCCATCGCTGGCGCCGTTTCGACGAGATCTTGTCGCTGATGCCCGTCGCGGTGATCGACCGTCCCGGTTACACGCTGAAGGCGCCTTCGGCGCGGGCGGCACAGACCTTCGGATCGGCCCGAATTCCAGAGGCGAACGCCCCCACCCTTGCGGTCCATCCCACACCAGCCTGGGCCTTCCTGCACGGGCCGCGTTCCGGGTTATCCTCAACCGCCTTGCGGACACGGTGACGGCGCCCTCTGCCAACGCGGCTCCGGGACGATCATGACCGCGCCGGCCGGGGTTTTGGCCATCCAATTGCGGCGCACGAGCCTTAGGGCGCTTCTTGCGCTTGAAAAGTGGGCCGAAAGCGGCCAATTTCAGCGCGTGGCGGGATCGCCGCGAATTGATCTTCAGGAACCGAGACCCTGTCCGCACACATTCCACACGTCGGTGTCAGCTTCGATGCCGAGCCTGCCTCCTCCGACGCGCTGAAGGCCCTGGCCCTCGGATGCCTCGATGAGATGAAGGCCGAGGAAACCGTCGAGATCGACCTCGCGGGCAAGACCTCGCTCGCCGATACGATGATCATCGCGTCCGGCCGCTCGCAGCGCCATGTCGGCTCGATCGCCGACAAGATCATCCAAGAGATGAAGGCCAAGGGATTCGGCAATGCCCGCGTCGAGGGCATGCCGGCCTGCGACTGGGTGCTGATCGATGCGGGCGACATCCTCGTCCACATCTTCCGCCCCGAAGTCCGCGGCTTCTATAACCTCGAGAAGATCTGGGGCGCCGACCGGCCGTCGGGCGCATTGCTCGCAGGTTAGCCCTTTCTTTTAGCATCGTCTTCTTCCGAAAGCCGGGGACCACCCCTCGGGACGATGCTCTGAACCCTCGATCAGGGCAGCGCGGCGGTGACCTCGTCGCGGGCCTCGACTTGGTCGCAGAACACCGCCTCCTGGCGCAGCAGCCGGCCGAGCCAGGCGTGGCGGATTTCCAGAATGAAGCGGAAGGCGCGGGCGCCGGTGGCGCCGTGGCTGACCGTCAGCGTGCCCGGCGTCAGCCATCGCGGCAGGATGAGCCGGAAGCCCGGCAAGTCGATGAAGTAGCGCTCGCTGCGAAACACCAGCGCCCGATCCTCGACCAGAACCCGCAGACTCATGCCGAGCCCGGCGCCGACCCGCTCCTCCAGCCCGGTCGGCCCCCGGAAGCGCTTGGCCGAGTGGATCGCCTGCGGGAAGCCGGAGCCGCGGGCGTAGAGCCGCGTCCAGATCTGGCCATTGCCGGCGCCGTCCTGAGTCACGGCCACAACGCTCGGCACGTTGGCGATCCGGGTCGTCGGCAGCGGCGCGCCGACGAGGCGCAGGGCCTGCGCGAGCAACCAGCCGAGCCGGGTCAGATGGGTCTCGACCACACGCCCGGCATAGACCGCGCTCTCACCCTCGCCGAGCCGCTTCGAGAAGCGCCGCCGCACGGCTGGCGGCAGCCGCGCCCAATCCGCCTCCGGCACCAGCGCGCGAAAGCGCAGGTCGAACAGTTCCGCCGGGCGAACCGGGCTCGCGGTCGGGGCTCTTGCGATAGGGACAGCAGCTTCGGCGGCGACGCGCATCAACGGCCTCCTCTAATACTCTCCCGGACGGCGGACGCCCGGCCGGCGGGGGATCAGGTCTCGGACTTCACGGGCAGGTAGCGGACGATGCGGCCGCCGAGCCGGATCAGCTTGGCCAGGGTGTTGTGGGGCACGTTCAGCATCTGCGCGTACCAGCCGTCGAGCGTCTGGGTGAAGTCGAGCATGGCCTTGAGCCGCCGCCCGGCCACGGCTCCGACCCGAGGGTCGCCCTCGGCCTCGGCCACACATTCCCGCAGGGCCTTGAGCGCCGGGTCGATCTCCCGCTCCTTGCGGCCGGCGGCGATGCGGGTGACCATCTCCCACAGATCCGTCTCGGCGACGAAGAAGTCCCGCCGCTCGCCCAGCACCGGCACACGCCGGATCAGGTTCCAGGCCGCCAATTCCTTCAGCGAGTTCGAGACGTTCGAGCGCGCGATGCCGAGCGTCCCCGCGATGTCCTCTGCCGCGAGCGGCTTGTCGGAGAGGTAGAGCAGGGCGTGGATCTGAGCGACGGAGCGGTTCACGCCCCACTGCCCACCGAGATCGCCCCAATGAAGGATGAACCGCTCCACCGCAGGCGCGAGGGTTTGCGGCTGGTCTGAAATTTCTGTCATGACAGAAATTTCAGACCAAATGAGATGGATGTCAAGCGCGCGGGTTCACGTCCGTCGCTTTCCTTGCACCGATACGGCCGCCCGTCCCGCTCACACAGCCGAGAACCGGTAGGTGGTGCTCGAGGTGAAGACCTCTCCCGGCCTCAGGACAGTGCTCGGAAAGTTCGGATGGTTCGGCGCATCCGGAAACCCCTGCGTCTCGAAGCAGACGCCGTCGCCCGAGCGGTAGGTACGGCCGGACGGGCCGACCAGCGAGCCGTCGAGATTGTTGCCGCTGTAGAGCTGCAGCGCCGGCTGGGTCGTCGCGACGTCGAGGCGCCGCCCGCTGGCTGGGCAAAGGCAGGAGGCGGCCGGGCGTAGCGTGCCGGCGGGGCCTCGCAGAGCGAAGGTATGGTCGTAGCCGCCCGCGATCACGATCTGCTCGTGGCCCTGCCGGATGCGCGCGCCGAGCGGGGTGGCTTCGCGGAAATCGAAAGGCGTTCCGGTGACCGGCGCGATGATTCCGGTCGGGATCTGCGTCGTGTCCGTCGGCGCGTAGGCGTCGGCGAAGATCTTCACGACGTGATCCATCACGTCGCCCGTGCCCTCGCCGGCGAGATCGAAGTAGCTGTGGTTGGTCAGGTTCAGCACCGTCGGCCGGTCGGTCTCGGCGCGGTAATCGATGCGCAGCGTTCCGGGCTCGGGCAGGCTGTAGACGACCTCCACGTCGAGATTGCCCGGAAAGCCCTCCTCGCCATCGGGGCTGCGCCGTCTCAGCACGATCCGCGTCTCGTCCGCCTCCGCCACCTTCCACAGGCGCTTGGCGAAACCCTTGGGACCGCCATGCATGGAGTTGGGCGGCTCGTTGATCGGCAGTTCGAAGGCGGTGCCGTCGAGGGTGAAGCGCCCCCTGGCGATGCGGTTGGCGTAACGCCCGGCAATCGCCCCGAAATGCGGGCTTACGGTCTCGTAGCCCTCCACCGTGTCGAGGGCGAGGACGACGTTGGCGCGGCGGCCCTCCCGGTCCGGCACCTCGATGGCGGTGAGAATCGCGCCGTAATCGATCACCTGAACCCGCAGATCGTCGCGCACGAGGGTGTGCCGCGTGACGCGCTCACCCGCCCGCGTCTTTCCGAATGGCTCTGGCCGCATTCCTGTCTCCCGCCGTGACCGGGAATTACGCGCGAGAGGCCGTGCGGGTCGCACGGGGCCGGTCGATTCATGCCACCGCTGTCAGACGGGGGCCGCCTGCGCTCTCGATACGCCGGAATCGTCCGACAATTGCAGCCGGTGGAGGCGTGCATAGGTCCCGCTTGCGGCCACCAACTCATCGTGGCGTCCGAGTTCGATCACCCGGCCCGCCTCCAGCACCGCGATGCGGCCCGCCTCGCGTACGGTCGAGAGGCGGTGGGCGATGACCAGCGTCGTGCGCCCGCGCATCAGCCGCTCCAGCGCCTCCTGCACGAGATGCTCGGATTCGGAATCGAGGGCGGAGGTCGCCTCGTCGAGGAGCAGGATCGGCGCGTTCTTGAGGAAGGCGCGGGCGAGCGAGATACGCTGGCGCTCGCCCCCCGAGAGCCGGCCGCCGCCCGGCCCGACCCGGAACGCGTAGCCCTCGCCCAGACGCGTGATGAAGCCGTGCGCCGCCGCGGCCCGCGCCGCCGCCTCGATCTCGTCCTGCGTCGCGCCGGGCCGGCCGAAGCCGATATTGGCGGCGACGGTGTCGTCGAACAGCACGACTTCCTGCGACACCACCGCGATCGCCGCGCGCAGGGAGGCGATGGTTACGTCGCGCACGTCGGTGCCGTCGATGAGAACCCGGCCCGCCGTCACGTCCTGAAGCCGGGGGACGAGGTTGAGCAGCGAGGATTTGCCCGAGCCGGAGCGACCGACCAGCGCCGTGGTCGAGCCCGCGGGCACCACGAGGTCGATGCCCTCCAGGGCGGGCGCGTCGGCCCGGTAGCGAAAATGCACGGCCTCGAAGCGGATCTCGCCCCGCGACACCGTGAGTGGACGGGCCGACGCGGATTCGCGGATCGTCGGCTGCTCGTCCATCAGGGCGAAGTAGCGCGTCAGCGCCGCCGCCGCCTCCTGAAGGATGGCGTTGAGGGTGCCGAGCGCCCGGGCCGGCTGCGCGGCGAGCAGGAGCGCGGCGACATAGCCGGTGAAGTCGCCGACGGTGCGGTCACCCGACATCACCCGCTGGCCCACCAGCACGAGCACGCCCGCCACCGCGAGACCGCCGCCGATCTCCATCAGCGGGTCGAGCCGGCCGCGCGCGTTGGCCGCCTTCATCTTGAGGCGGCGCACCTCGTCGAGCGCCTGGGCCGCGCGGTCCTTGAGATAGCCTTCCAGCGCGTAGGTCTTGGCGACGCGGGCGCCCTGGAGGCTCTCGGTGATGAGGCTCGCGGTCGCGCCCATCTGCTCCTGGGTCGTGGTCGAGACCTGGCGCAGCCGCTTGCCGATCCGGTTGACCGGGCCGGCGACAAGGGGGGCCGTGACCGCGGCGGCGAGCGTCAGCAGCGGGTCCATCCAGACCAGCGCGATCACGAGCGCGGCCAGCATCGCCACATCGCGCAGCAGCACCGTCGAGATGCGGGTCAGCGCCTCCTTGATGAAGGCGAAGTCGGTGGTAAAGCGCTGGGTGAAGGCCGCCGGGCTCTCGCGGCCGAGTTGGGCGAGGTCGGCATCGATCAGGTGGGCGTAGAGCGCGGCCTGCATGTCGGCCTCGACGCGGGTGACGACCCGGTTGGTCAGCACCGTCTGCCCGAACAGGGCGAAGCCGCGGGCGGATGTGACGGCGATGACGATGAGCGGGCCGTAGGCCAGCGCGCTCATGTCCTTGCGGTCGAACGCGTCGAAGGCGGCCTTGATGAGGGCCGGGTAGAGCCCCGTCGCCGCGCCGACGACGGTGATCAGCACGAGGACCACCGCGAGCGTCGCGCGGTGGGGTGAGAGCCATTCCCGCCAGAGCCGCCCGAGCAGGGGAAGGGTGTCGCCTCTCAGAAGCGGCCGGCGCGCCATCGTGTACCGTGTCTGTGCTGACCCCGGCCGGAACGACCGGAGCCCGCGGTGTTTGCCGCCGCGCGGCTCGCGGATCAAGCGACCGCTGTCCTTCAGTCGCGCTCGCCCCCGTGCCGGTGCCCGTGCTTGTGCGGTCCGCCGAAGGGGCGCATCGGCCGGGCGAGCACCATGGCGCGGCGCTTCTGGCCTTCGTCCAGGCTGGCGAAGAGCGGCGTGCTGGCATCGGCGAGCTTGCGCAGGGCTTCGCCACGAGCGGTGGCCGCGTCGGCCATGGCGCGGAGCGTGCCGGGGGCGTCGTCGACCATCCGGCCGCGCTCCCGCCGCGCCTCACGCTGGGCGGCGCGCTGCTTCGAGAGATCGCGCAGGGCCGTCTCGACCGGCGGCCATAGCTTCTCCTGCTCGGGGTTCAGCTTCAGTCCGGCATGCAGGCCGGCGAGGCGGGCATCGGCGAAGGCCGCTCGGTCCTCGGCCGAGAGCGCCGACCAGCGCCCGTGCCGATGGCCGTGGGGGCCGTCCGCGAAGGGGCCGCCCCAGTCGCCGGCATGCACCGCCGCGGACCCGAGGCCGGCCGCACCGAGGACCGCCAGCCCCGCCAGCAGGAGCCCGGCCCTGCTTCGCTTGCTCAGGTTCGGCTTGGTCATCACACACCCTCCACCGTTCAGGGGCCCTTGCCCCGACCCCGAGAGGATGGGTCCGCTCCGTCTCTCGCGTGTGTCCGCTCGTCTCCGGTTTGTGTCTGCTCCATGAAACCTTCTCCATGTTGGCAGCCCGGCACGTTCTGCGCTGCACAATCGCCACCCGGCTCTTGGCAATGTGATAATGTTACATTATCACCGCGGCTAAGCGGAGGAGTGTCGGTATGGGTTTGGGCGTGGGGCGCGGCGTCGCCATCGTTGTTCTGGTGCTGCTCGGCCTTGCGCCGTCGATGGCCGCGGCGGAGGGGGCGCGGCTGAAGGCAGTGGCGACCTTCTCGATCCTGGCCGACCTCGTTTCGCAGGTCGGCGGCGATCAGGTCGCCGTGACGAGCCTCGTCGGACCCGACGCCGACGCTCACGGCTACTCCCCAACGCCGGGCGACGCCCGCAAGCTGGCCGAGGCGAATCTCGTCGTCGTCAACGGCCTCGGCTTCGAGGGCTGGATCGAACGGCTGATCAAGGCCTCGGGCACCAAGGCGCCGGTCACCATCGCTTCGAAGGGGGTGAAGACGGTCGCGGGCAGCCACGACCACGATCACGCCGAGGATCACGGACACGATCACGGCGACCACCCCGATCCGCATGCCTGGCAGAACGTGGCGAATGCCAAGCTCTACGTCGCCAACATCCGCGACGGCCTCAGCGCCGCCGACCCGGACCACGCCTCGTTCTACGCCGCGAACGCCGCCGCCTACACGCAGAAGCTCGATGCGCTGGACGGGGAGATCCGCTCGGCGCTCGCCGGGATCCCGGAGGAGCGGCGACGCATCATCACCACGCACGATTCCTTCGGCTATTTCAGCGCCGCCTACGGCATGCGCTTCCTGGCGCCGCAGGGCATCTCCACGGATAGCGAGGCCGGTCCGAAGGACGTTGCCCGCATCATCCGCCAGATTCGCCGGGACAAGGTACCGGCGGTGTTCGTGGAAAGCATCGCCGACCCGCGGCTGATGCAGCAGATCGCCCGCGAGAGCGGTGCCAAGGTCGGCGGGCGGATCTACTCCGACGCGCTGAGCGCGCCGGGTGGGCCGGCGCCGGGCTATCTGGAGATGATGCGCGCCAACCTCAACGCGTTCCGGGACGCGCTGAGCTGAGGGCCTAACCGCCCGTCATCGGTGGGAAGAAGGCAATCTCCTGCGCTCCGGCGATGGCGCTGCCGGGCTTGGCGTGGACCCGGTCGATGGCGGCGCGCACCACGCCCTCGTTCTCGAAGGCGTAGGCGTATTCCTCGCCCCGTGTCTTCAGCCAGCCGATCAGGTCGGCGACGGTGGCGACGCCGTCGGGCGGGCTCACCGTCTCCTCGGGCTTGCCAACGCGCTCGCGCACCCAGGCGAAGTAGACGAGCTTCATCTTGGAATCGTCCTCGTTGATGTGAACGCGCAAAGGCGCCTGCGTGCCGTCATTGCGAGGCGGAGCCGAAGCAATCCAGGGCTCCGCTCTTTCCGGACATGCCGCGATCTGGATCGCTTCGCATTCGCTCGCGATGACGGGCGCTTCAGCGCGGATCGTCGATCACGTGCCGGATCCCGGCCCTCATGTAGTCCCAGCCGGTGTAGAGCGTGAGGGCGGCGGCGAGCCAGAGCAGAACGATGCCGGCGGTGAGACTGCCGGGAAGGACGGCGTCGCCGGCCGGGCCGGCGACGAGGAAGCCGAGGGCGATGAGCTGCACCGTCGTCTTCCACTTGGCGATGCGGCTGACCGGCAGGCCGACTTTCAGCTCCGCCAGATACTCGCGCAGGCCGGAAACCAGCACCTCGCGGCACAGGATGACGATGGCCGCCCAGAGCGACATGCCGGCGATAGTGCGGTCGGCGGCCAGCATGAGGAGGAGGGCGGCGACGAGGAGCTTGTCGGCAATGGGGTCGAGCATCCGCCCGAGCGCCGAACTCTGCGCCCAGGCGCGGGCGACGTAGCCGTCGAGATAGTCGGTGATCGCGGCGGCCACGAACACGCCGAAGGCGGTCCAGCGCGCGGCGAACTCGTCCGGCCAGAACAGCAGGACGACGACGACCGGCACCGCGACGAGGCGGCCGTAGGTGAGGCAGTTCGCGAGCGTCCAGGCCTGCGACCGGCGTCGGGGGAGGACGGCGTTCATCGGCGGGGTGAAATCATGGGCGGCCGGGGGCGTCAACCGCGTCGTCGCTGCATCGGGTGCGGGCTCTCTCGGCACGGGGCTCGGCTCAAGCATTGGCGTGGAAGAAGTCGTAGACCGCCCGCGCAGTGGCGGCGTTCACGCCGGGCGCCTTGGCGAGATCCTCCAAGGCGGCGCGTTCGATGGCTTTCACCGTCCCGAAATGGTGCAGCAGTGCGCGCTTGCGAGTGGGGCCGATCCCGGCGATCTCGTCGAGCGGGTTTTTCGTCATCTCCCGCTTGCGCCGTGCGCGGTGGGTGCCGATGGCGAAACGGTGGGCCTCGTCGCGTAGGCGCTGTACGAAATAGAGCACGGGATCGCGCGGCGGCAGCTTGAACGGGCTGCGGCCGGGGACGAAGAAGGTCTCGCGGCCGGCATCGCGGTCGCGGCCCTTGGCGATACCGACCAGGGGCACGCCGGTCACGCCAATCTCGGCGAGCGAGGCGCGGGCCGCCTCCAATTGTCCGGCGCCGCCGTCGATCAGCACGAGGTCGGGCCAGGCGGGGAAGGCATCGGGATCGTCCGGCACCTCGGCCACCGCCGGAACGGCTTGCTCCGGGGCCTGCGGCTCGCCGGCCTCGCCTTCCTGTGGCGTGCGCGGCGCCTCCTTGGCCAGCCGCTTGAAGCGGCGGGTCAGCACCTCGCGCATCATTCCGAAATCGTCGCCGGGGGTCAGTTCCTCCGACTTGATGTTGAAGGTGCGGTAATGCGTCTTCATGAAGCCGGTCGGCCCGGCGACGATCATGCCGCCGACTGCCGCCGTGCCGGAAATGTGCGAATTGTCGTAGACTTCGACCCGCCGCGGCGGCTTGTCGAGCCCGAAGGACTGGCCCAGCGCGACGAGGAGCTTGCCCTGCGAGGCGGTGTCGGCGAGCCGGCGCCCGAGCGCCTCCTTGGCGTTGCGTTGCGCGTACTCGACGAGGTTCTTGCGCTCGCCCCGCTGCGGCTGGTGGACCTCGACGCGGTGCTCGACCCGGCTCGAGAGGGCGGCGGCCACGAGTTCGGCATCCTCGATCGTGTGGCTGACGAGGACGAGCCGCGGGGCCGGCTTGTCGTCGTAGAACTGCGAAATGAACGAGGCCAGCACCTCGTCCACGCTCATGGAGCGGTCCGCCTTGGGGAAGTAGGCGCGGTTGCCCCAGTTCTGGAAGTTGCGGAAGAAGAACACCTCGATGCAGAACTGGCCCGCCTGCTCGTCGATGGCGAACACGTCGGCCTCCTCGACGCCTTGCGTGTTCACCCCCTGCACGCCCTGGATCGCCGAGAGTGCGGCGATCCGGTCGCGGAAACGCGCGGCACGCTCGAATTCGAGGGCTTCGGAGGCGCGCTGCATCTCCTCGCGCATCCGGTCCTTCACCGCGTTCGACTTGCCCGAGAGGAAGGCGCGGGCGCTGTCGGCGAGGGAGGTATAGTCGTCCAGGGCGATCTCGCCGGTGCAGGGGCCGGAGCAGCGCTTGATCTGATAGAGCAGGCAGGGCCGGGTGCGGTTCTCGTAATAGCTGTCCGAGCAGGTCCGCATCAGGAAGGCGCGCTGGAGCGCGTTGACGGTGCGGTTGACCGCCCAGACATTGGCGAAGGGACCGTAATAATTGCCCTTTCGGCGGCGTGCGCCGCGATGCTTGACGATCTGCGGCGCCGGCCCGTCGCTGGTCAGCAGGATGTAGGGGAACGACTTGTCGTCCCGCATCAGCACGTTGAAGCGCGGCTTCAGCTGCTTGATGAGGTTGGCCTCCAGCAGCAGCGCTTCCGTCTCGGTCGCCGTGGTGACGAACTCCATCGCCGCCGTCTGGGCGATCATCCGGGCGATGCGGTTGGAATGCGCCTGACCGCGGGCGTAGGAGCCGACGCGGGCCTTCAAGTTCTTGGCCTTGCCAACGTAGAGCACGTCGCCCTTGGCGTCGAACATCCGGTACACGCCCGGCGAGGTCGGCAGGGTCGACCAGAACCGGCGGATGATCTCGGCGCCCGCCTGGACGGCGCCGGGCTCGAAATCGAAGTCGATCTCGGGCGCCTCGTCGAGGGAGGCAGCCTCGGCCTCGTCCTCGTCGAACCCGTCGGGCGGGACGTCGTCGAAGGCGGATCGGGTCGCGCGGCTCATGGCCCCGATGTAAGCCGCGGCGATTCCGGTTGAAAGGGCCGCGGTCGCCTCAGCCAGGACAATCGCTCCAAGCGATGGCCCTGTGACGGGAAGCGTCAGTCGAACAGGGCGTCGATGTCCGACTGATCGACGTGACCGGGATCGTCCTGAAGCTTCGGGCCGTTGAGAAGCGAGCTCTCGTCGTTCTCATCGACAACGGCGGTCTCGACCGCGAGCAGGTCGCGGAAGCCTTCGAGCCCGCTCCAGGCCTCGATAACGCGGTCGAGATGCTCCTCGACGAATTTCAGCACGTTGACGATCTTGCTGATGCGCTGACCGGTCAGATCCTGGAAGTTGCAGGCCTCGTAGGCTGAGATCACGTTGTCGAGGATGCCGTCGACGTTCTCCTGGGCAGCCTTGGGCAGGCGCAGGCCGCGCATCATGTTGGCGTTGGTCTCGATCCGCTCGATGCTGCCGAGGATCGTCGAGGTGGCCTGCTCGGTCGATTCGACCACCGCATCGAGCTCGCCGGCAACGCGGCGCATGCCCTTGCCCGTGGTCTCGGAGCGGTGGAGGCTGGCGATCTCGCCCTTGGTGCGGGTGATCGCTTCCTTCATCACTTCGAGCTCGTGGCGCATCGCGAACGCATCGTTGAGCTCGCGGCGGCAGGCTTCGATGGTCTCGCCGGCACTGGCCTGGGTGATGCGGCGCAGGTCGTTGATCGCCGTCAGGATTTCGTCGAGCCGCGGATTCGGAGTTGCCTCGGCCGGAGCCGCAGAGACACCGGCCGCCGGAACGGGCAAGCCCAGGCTTTCCTCGATGCGGTAGCGCTTGGTGATCATCGGTCGGACAGGCCTTCGAGGTAAAATTTCGCCTGACACAATCCCGTGCACTGGTTTCGATTTGCTGAAAGTTTTCCGAGGAGCGGGGTCATTTACGGCCCGTTGACGACAACTCGGACTTAGCGGGGGCTCGAGCCCCGGAGGAAATGATTCACCACGTCCATTCATCGCCCGCAGGCACGACCCGGAAAAGACTTGCCGCATCACACGTGTGCAGAGCAGGGGCCGGGGATGCGGGCGAAGTGGGGCGGGGCGCTGGCGGCGCTCGCGGTGCTGGGGTCGAGCGTGGTGGCGCAGGCGGAGCCGGGCCGCTACGGCGGCGGCTTCATCGAGTTCCTGATGACGGGAGATGGGTCGAGCCCGGCCCGGCGCGCGTCGGTCGATGGCTACGGGGCTCTCGGCGAGCCGCGGCCGCTAGCCGTCCCGCAGCCGCGCGCCCGGTTCGCGGCGCTGCCGACGCGGCCGGCGCCTGAGGAGGGAATGATCGCGCGTACCGTCGATCCGCGCTTTTCCCGGCAGGTTGTGGCCTATGACGGGCCGGGTCGTGCGGGCCAAATCGTCATCGATACGAACGCCAAATATCTCTACCTGATCCAGCCGGAGGGCCGAGCGATCCGCTACGGCATCGGTGTCGGGCGGCCGGGCTTCGTCTGGACGGGTGCGAAGACGATCTCGGCCAAGCGGGAATGGCCGGATTGGACGCCGCCTGCCGAGATGCTGCGGCGGCGCCCGGACCTTCCGCGGCACATGGTGGGGGGCCCGGAGAACCCGCTTGGGGCCCGGGCAATGTACCTCGGCACCTCGCTCTACCGCATCCACGGCACGAACGAGCCGCACACGATCGGACAGAACGTGTCCTCGGGCTGCATCCGCATGATGAACGAGGACGTGATCGACCTCTACGAGCGGACGCCGGTGGGCACCCGTGTCGAGGTGATCTGACGCGATCTTACGAAAGCAGAAGCCCGGCGCCGTGGGAGCGGCGCCGGGCTTTGCAAGCATTCAAGACGTGCGGGCGGGATCAGGCCCAGTCGTCGTCCCCGCCATCGCCGAGGTCGCCACCGAAATCGTCGCCGCCGCCGCCGCCGAACGAGGCGTCTTGGAAGCCGCCGTCGCCGCCACCGAGCGCCGACCCGAGATCCTGATCGCCGCCGCCACCGAACATGCCGCCGCCGGTCTCACCGCCGGCCAAGCCCGCCGCGGAGGCGCTACCGAGTTGCGAGTGGCCGCCCGCGAAGGCATTGGAGAGGGCGCTGCCGAGCAACATGCCGCCCGCTGCACCGGCCGCCATCGGCAGGGCGGTCGCCAGGAAGCCGCCGCCGCGCGCGGGCTGCTGCGCCTGTCCGCCCCAAGGCCCACCCTGCGGAGCGCCACCGTAACCCGGCTGCGGACCGCCCTGCGGACCGCCATACCCGCCCTGCTGGCCGTAGCCACCCTGCGGGCCCCAGGCCTGTCCCGCCGGTGGCCGCTGCGGCTCGGAGCGCTGGCCGCCGCCGAAGATGCTCGACAGGAAGCCGCCGCCACCACCGCCGGCCGGCTGCGACTGAGCTTGCTGGCGCGCCTGTTCGAGCTGCTGGTTGAGGCTCTTGATCGCCTCTTCCTGTACGTAGATGAGCTGCGCCATGGCGTAGGGCGCGTAAGGCTGGTTGCGGAGCTTCTCGGCAATGAAGCGCTCCGCATCGGCGTCCCGGGCCTGGCCGGATGCCTGTTCGAGCCGCTGGAAGATGCCGTTGATGATGTCGCGTTCTTCGCTGTTCATGGAGCCGTCTCCCTGAGGCGCCGACGGCGTCGACACCGCGCGGCGGCTACGAGATGGGGACCTGTGGAGCTTTTGTCAGGGGGCCAGCGTCGATTCCCCGCTCGCGGCGGGGCGGTTCGTACCCAGGCGCCGCACGGAATGGCCATAAAAAAAGCCCGGCGCGAAGCCGGGCTTTTCTAAGGGAGGTCCGGCGGTCCGGTGAGGGACCGCCGAAGTTCCGGATACTAGTACGAGCCGAACTTGTAGTTCAGGCCGGCGCGGACGACGGCGAACTCGGTCTCGCGGACCTGCTGGCCACCGCTGACGAGCACGACGCCCGGGCTGGTCACGGAGACCGTACGGCCCTGGTTGTCGGTGGCGAAGGCGCCACGGCCGCCGGTGCCGCGGTCGAGGTTCACGTACAGACCTTCGACCTTCAGGGTCACGGCCGACGACTTGAAGAAGTTCAGGAACGAGTCGGTCGGGAGAGCGTACTCGATACCACCACCAGCGGCCCAACCGGTCTGGAAGTCGTTGCTCGACACGCCGGTGCCGAACTCACGACCGCCGCCGGAACCGTAGGCGAAGCCGCCGGTGCCGTACACGAGGGTGCGGTCGAAGGCGTAGCCGAGACGGCCGCGGACGGTGCCGAAGAAGTCGAGGCCCGAGAGACCGGCCGGGTTGAACACCTGCTGGGCGGCCAGCGGGCTGGTCGACAGGAAGCGGTTCCGGTCACGGCCGAAATCGGCGTACTGGGCGTCAGCCTCGACGCCGATCACGACGCCCGAGCCCGGGGTGAACTGGTAGTTGTAGCCGATCTGACCACCGCCGACGAAGCCCTCGTTGGACTCGCGGTTGTTGAAGGCCACCACGGCCGTGGTGCCCGGGGGCACGAGCAGGGAGGCCGGGCCGACGCCGATCACGGTCGGGACGCGGTCGTCCTGGGTGCCGAAGCCGTAACCGGCGTTGAAACCGGCGTAGAAGCCCGTCCAGGTGAACACCGGCACCGGCTGGAACACCGGCGGGGGAGCCGCGCGGCGCGGGAGGTCGGCAGCGAGCGCCGAACCGGCGAAGGCGATGCCGGCGATGGCCGTGCCGGCGCGAAGGAAGGATTTCATTACTCTGGTCCTCTCTGACTGTACCGATGCTTCCGGAGAAGCGAGGCGGCACGGTGCCCCGTATCTATGCCAGCATCTCGGAAGATGCTGTTGCGGCTTGACCACGCCGACCGTCTCGAAAGCGGCCCCTTTGTGGCGGTGGTCTTTGTCCGCCGTCGTTCCAACCGGGAAACGTTACCGAACGGCCAAGGTTCACATACGGCCGAGCTTTTTTTGGTGACGGTTCCGGACAGATTGTCGCAGGGGTGCAACCACGGCGTTCCGCGACGGGGAGAGGCTTACGATGGATGCAGTGCGGGATGCGAGTGCTTCAGCGCACAAAAGCCCGGCCGTAGGCACCCTTGCGGCCGGCGTTGCACGGATGCAACGATTTCTGTGGGATCTCCGAAAAAACCCCTACGGCGTCAATGCGATCGCCGAGATCAGGCGCCCGTAATCCGGTTCGCTCCGGTGCGTGGTACGGCGGAAACTATAGAACCGGTCGGGATCGGCGTAGGTGCATAAGCCGAGCGAGGTCGCCTCGCCGATCCCCGCCTGGGCCAGCCGCGCGAGAATGAAACCCGGCAGATCGAACTGCGCGTGGCCCGGCCGCCCTTCTTTGAAGAAGGCCTCGCAATCGGTCACCTCGGCCCGGAAGCGCTCGATGAAATCCAGACCGACCTCGTAGCAGGCTTGCGCGATCGTCGGCCCGAGGACAGCGACGATGCTCCGGCGTTCGGCACCGAGCGCCTCCATGGCCGCGACCGTCGCTTCGACCACGCCCCCGAGCGCGCCCTTCCAGCCGGCATGGGCCGCGCCGACGACGCGATTTTCCGGGTCGGCGAACAGGATCGGCCCGCAATCGGCCGTGGCGATGCCGAGCGCGAGGCCGGGCACGCGCGTCACCATGGCGTCCGCCTTCGGGCGCTCGGCCAGGGGGAAGGGCACTTCGACGGTCACGACCTCAGCCGAATGCACTTGGTAGAGGCTGACGAGATTCTCGCGCGGGAGCCCAAGCTGCGCGCACATCCGCGCCCGGTTCTCGGCGACCGTTACCGGATCGTCGTTCGAGCCGATCCCGCCGTTCAGCGAGGCGTAGAGCCCATCCGAGACGCCGCCCTGCCGAGTGAAGAAGGCGTGCCGGATGTAGGAGTGCGAGCTCAGCTCGGGCGCTTCGATGAACATGGTCTCGCAGACTTTCTCTGGAAGTCTCAGGAAGGGGGCGGAAGCGCCGGGAGCGGTCCGAGCGCGGGATGGCTGGCGCAGAGCACCTTGAACAGGGCGCCCATCCCGCGCGGGTCCGGGTCGGTCAGGCGAAAGGCGGCGGCGTCGATCGCCTGCGTCTGATCCGGCGTGGCGCGAGCCTTGAGCCGCTCGGCGCGCATCGCAAGGCCGAGCCCCAGCAGGAAATCGCGCTGCGTCACGGGGCCGTGCACGGCGGCGTCTTCCGCGGCCGCCGCGCGGGCCAGCGCGCCGAAATCGACGTGCAGCGTCAGGTCGGCCTCGCCGGGCCGGGCGAGCGGGTCGGCAAAGCGGTGGCCGGCAACCGCCTGGAAGGTGTCGCCGAAGCCGGGCTGGTCGTATCCGTAATCGATCGCGAGGAGGACGCCGCCCCGCGCGACGAGACGGCGGCCGAGATCGCGCATCACGGCGAGCCCCTGGCTCGGCAGGGTCAGCACCGCGCCTGCCGACGCCGGCGCCGTAAGACGCGGATCGGGCTCCGGGTCGAGGCCGAAGGCCAGGGCGTCGCCCTCCGGCGTCAGACCCACGCGGCGCTCGCACCATCCAAGCGCCGTCCGGACGAACTGGCGGGCGGGGAGGGCGTCGAAGAACTCGTTGGCGATGACGAGAAGCGGCGCATCCGGCAGGCTTGCCACCGAGTCGTGGAAGGTCGGCGCTGCGTCGGCGAGCCGGTCCGCCTGGAGCCCGCGCAACACCGGGCTGGTCTCGACGAGATGCAGCTCGAAGTCGCTGCCGGCCGCGCGCAGGGCCCGCAGCGCGTCGGCCATCAGCGTGCCGCGGCCGGGCCCGAGTTCGACGAGGCAGGGACGCACGCCCGTCGCCGGCATCATCGCCAGCACCGCGGCGGCCCAGGCGCCGACCAGCTCGCCGAACATCTGGCTGATCTCCGGCGCGGTGACGAAGTCGCCGGCCCGGCCGAAGGGATCGCGCGTGGCGTAGTAGCCGTGCAGCGGATGCCCGAGGCAGAGCGCCATGTAGCGGTCGAGGCCGAGCGGTCCGCTCGCGTGGATCTCCCGCGCCAGGATCGCCAGCAGCGGCGTCGCCTCGGGGCTCACGTTCAGATCTGCCCCGCTTCGGCCTGGATCTCCGGCCCCGTCTTCCGAGGCCGCGTCACCCCGCGGGCAGCAAGGACGATGTAGACGAGCCCGACCAGCGCCATCGGCACGCAGAGCAGCATCCCCATGGTCACGCCGCCGCCGAGCGCGTTGACGTCCTGCCCGAACAGGAAGCCGAGCTGCCGGTCCGGCTCGCGGAAGAATTCGCAGAAGGTTCGCGCCAGCGCGTAGCCGAGGACGAAGATGCCGCCGAGCAGCCCCGGCTTGCGGAAGCCGAAGCGGCGCACGGCGAGCGCCATGACCACGAACAGCAGCAAGCCTTCCGTCGCGGCCTCGAACAGCTGGCTCGGATAGCGCGGCACGTCGCCCCCGGTGGGGAAGACGACGGCGTAGGGGAAGTCCGGCGCGGCGCGCCCCCAGAGTTCGCCGTTCACGAAGTTGGCGATGCGGCCGAAGAACAGACCCACCGGCACCACCACCGCGGCGATGTCGAGCATGGTGTAGCCGTTGAGGCCGCGCGCCCGCGCAAAGAGCAGCAGCGCCAGAATCGCCCCGAGGAACCCGCCATGGAACGACATGCCGCCGTTGCGGATCGCCAGGATCTCCATCGGATGATCGAGATAGAGCGGCAGGTTGTAGAACAGCACGTAGCCGATCCGTCCGCCGAGCACGACGCCGAGCGCGACCCAGACGATCAGGTCGTCGATATCGGCGAGCGTCGGACGCCTGACCACGCCCCAGAGCGAATCCGCCGCGACCAGCCGGCGCGCATAGAACCAGCCGCCGACGAGCCCGGCGATGTAGGACAGGGCGTACCACTTGATCTCGACCGGTCCGATCGAGACCGCGACCGGATCGATGGCCGGGAAGGGGAGGGCAAGAAGCGGCGGCATCGACGGCCCACGAGCGGCTGACGGTTCTGGAATGCGCGCCGCATTGGACCCGTGCCGCCGGGGGCGTCAAGGCAGAGCCGTCGTTGCACGCCGGGAGAACTGGACGCACTCTCGGCCGCCCACGCGAATCGGGAGGAGCGATGCTCGGCAACGCGGAAATGGTGGCGCGCCTCGTGCTCGCGGGGGCGATGGGTAGCGTGATCGGCTTCGAGCGGGAGCGGCTGCTCTGGGCCGCGGGCCTGCGCACGCACATGCTGGTCTGCGTCGGCGCCTGCCTCTTCATGATCGTCTCGGCCTTCGGCTTCTCCGACGTGCTCGGACAGAAGAACGTCACCCTCGACCCCTCGCGCATCGCCGCGCAGGTCGTCTCCGGCATCGGCTTTCTCGGCGCAGGCACGATCCTCCTGCGCGGCGAGGTGGTGAAGGGGCTCACCACCGCCGCGAGCCTGTGGGCGGTGGCGGCCATCGGCCTCGCGGTCGGCGGCGGCCTCTACGTGGCGGGCATCGCGGCGACGATCCTCGTTGTCGGCATCCTCGCGGGCGTGAAGCCGATCGAGGAGAGCTGGCGCGACCGGTTGCGCACCCACACGCTCCACCTCACCGTGAAGGCCGGCAGCCTCTCGATCGACACGCTGCAGGACGCCACCGGCGAGCGGGCCTCGCGCGTGCGCCAGTTCGTGGTGCGCCCCGGCGGGGAAGAGGGGCTGGAGGAGGTGACGATCGCCTTCGTCCGGCTCTCGCAGACGAGCGTCGCGGCCATCGCGGAGCGCCTGCGGCAGAATCCGGCCGTGGTGACCGTCCGTCTCGGCTCCGACCGCTGATCGCCGCATCGGACGATACTGAAATCGGCATCGCAACCCTATACGAACCGGCAAACCGCGCTACGACGTGCGGAGTTTGTCCTTCGCGAGAATCGAGCGAACCATGGCGTCGAAGCGGGTTCCTACCAGCCCCTATCCGGACCAGAAGCCCGGCACCTCGGGCCTACGCAAGAAGGTGCCCGTCTTCCGGCAGCCGCACTACGTCCAGAACTTCGTCCAGGCGATCATCGACTGCATCCCCGACCGGAAGGGCGCGACCCTGGTGATCGGCGGCGACGGGCGCTTCTACAACGAGCAGGTGGTGCAGATCGCCCTGAAGATCGCCGCCGCCAACGGCTTCGGGCGGGTGCTGGTCGGGCAGAACGGCCTGCTCTCGACGCCGGCCGCGTCCTGCGTCATCCGCAAGCACGGCGCGGTCGGCGGCATCGTGCTGTCGGCGAGCCACAATCCCGGTGGGCCGGATGGCGATTTCGGCATCAAGTTCAACGGCAGCAACGGCGGCCCGGCGCCGGAAAACGTCACCGCTGCAATCTTCGAGCGCACCAAGGCGATCGGCGATTACCGCATCTCCGATGCGCCCGACCTCGACCTCGGCCGGATCGGCACGAGCGAGATCGACGGGATGACGGTGGAGGTGGTCAATCCGGTCGCCGATTACGCCGAGTTGATGCGCACGCTGTTCGACTTCGAGGCGCTCGCCAAGATGTTCGCCTCCGGCTTCCGGATGCGCTTCGACGCGCTCTCGGCGGTCACCGGCCCCTACGCCAAGGCAATCCTGGAAGGGGCGCTGGGCGCGGCGCCGGGCACCGTCGTCAACGGCGAACCCAAGCCCGATTTCGGGGGGCACCATCCCGACCCGAACCCGGTTCACGCTCACGAACTGTTCGACCTAATGCACGGGCCCGACGCGCCGGATTTCGGCGCGGCCTCCGATGGTGACGGCGACCGCAACATGATCGTGGCGCCCGGCCTCTTCGTCACGCCGAGCGACAGCCTCGCCATCCTCGCCGCCCACGCCCACCGCGCACCGGGCTATGCCGGGGGCCTTGCCGGCGTCGCCCGCTCGATGCCGACGAGCCGCGCGGTAGACCGCGTCGCCGCCGCGCTCAAGATCGAGGCGTTCGAGACCCCGACCGGCTGGAAGTTCTTCGGCAACCTCTTGGATGCCGGCCGCATCACGCTCTGTGGCGAGGAGAGCGCCGGCACCGGCTCGAACCACGTGCGCGAGAAGGACGGTTTGTGGGCGGTGCTGCTCTGGCTCAACATCCTGGCCGCGACCGGCAAGCCGGCGCAGGAGCTGGTGCGGGCGCATTGGGCCGCGTTCGGCCGCGACTACTACACCCGCCACGATTACGAGGAGATCGACTCCGGCGCCGCCAACCGGCTGATGGACGGGCTTCGCGCGAAGATCGGCTCTCTGCCGGGCACCCGGATCGGCGGCTTCACGGTGAAGGCGGCGGACGATTTCCGCTACGTCGATCCGGTCGACGGTTCGGTGACGGAGGCGCAGGGCGTGCGCGTGACCTTCGCGGAGGATGCACGCATCGTCTACCGCCTCTCGGGCACCGGCACCGCCGGGGCGACCCTGCGCGTCTACCTCGAGCGCTACGAAGCCGCCCCCGATCGGCTTGAACTGCCGGTGGCCGACGTGCTCGGGCCCGTGGTCGCGGTGGCGCGGGAACTGGCGGACATCGCGGCAATCACCGGCCGCGCGGAGCCGAGCGTCGTGACGTGACGCGAAGAGGTCGCGCGCGCGGGGCGGGGCTCGGCCTCGCCCTGCTGCTTGCGGCAGGGCTGCCCGCCCGCGCCACCGAGGTGATGCTCGGGTCTTCCCGCTTCGAGCTGCCCGCCGTGTTCGAGGGTTGGACGCGCCGGGAGGCCGGCGACGGCCTTGTGTTCGAGCGCGTCTTCGAGCCGACCACGCCGCGCGGGCGCAAGGGCGCCGCGATCCTGATCGTCGCCAAGCCGACGCCGGCCTCGGGCCGATTCGACGATACGTTCGGCGCCTTCGTCCGCAGCCTCAAGCAGATCCCGCCCGGTGAGAAGCCGCTCACGTCGAGGACGGGCGAAACCCTCGACGGGCACCGCATCCGCGTCGAGCAGCGCTGCTGCCGCACGGCCGACGGCCTCCGCATGGCGGCGTGGCATATCGGGATCGACACCAAGTCGAGCGAGCATTTCCTGATGCTCCTCACGCTTCAAACCGAACGCGAGCAGGAAAAGCCGATCCGCGAGGGGTTCGAAGCGCTGGTGGCCTCCTACCGCCCGGCCAAGGACGACCGCGGCCTCGCCCTCTCGCCGGCCCGGGGGGATGGCGGCCTCGACGGTCTCTACACGCGCACCAAGACGCAGCTCCGGCCCAACGCCTTCGGCGGGATGGACTTCACCGCGGATCAGGACACGCTGCTCTTCGACAAGGGCGGCCTCTACACCGCGGAGCTTCCGCGCGTCGGCGACATGACCGCCCATTGCCGATCCAAGCCGAAGAGCTGCGGCACCTACGCGCTGAAGGGTGGCTGGTTCTCCGCCGACCGCATCGAGCGGGTCGAGGTTGAGGACGGGTTCGGGCGCGTCACGCGCTCCGGCGAAGCGTTTTCCCGCACGAAGGACGGGCTGACCCTCGGCGACCATACCTACTTCGCGGTGCCGCCCTTCGCCGACGGGCACCGCTTCGACGGCACGTGGAACCACACCTTCGGATCGAGCGGCGCGATGGGCTCGGTCGGCGGCACGCACACCCTCGCCCTGACGCCCGACGGCCGCTTCACCCGCGAGGGCGGCGTCGGCTTCTCCTCCACCGGCGGTTCGATGGACGGCAGCACCGTCGTGGCCGGCCACAGTCGGCGGCCGGTGCGGAACGGCCGCTACACGGTCTCTGGTTACCGGCTGACCCTGACGGACGAAACCGGGGCCGAGGAGACGCTGAGCCTGTTCGCGCCCGACCGGGATTCGCACAAGCTGCTGGTGATCGGCGGCGCCAACTATCTTCGGAAGGGGCGGTGAGTGGAGACCCCGGCGTCGAACGGCATCACGTTTGGTTCGGCTTCAGCTGATAGAAGATGTGCCGGCCAATCATGTCCTTGCGCTTGAGCCGGCGCGACCAGCCGGGGCGGACGTAATCGGCGTGGTAGTGGGTCGCGCCGCCGACCTCGCTGACATAGGTGCGGCCGTCGATCACCGCGCTGGCGACGCGGGTCGCGCTGCGCCAGGATTCCGCATCGGTGATGCGCAGCGACTTGCCCTCGCAGGCGAAGGAGAACTGGCAACCCATGAAGCGGTGGCGGTTCTGGTAGACGACGCCGCAGACCGAGGACGGGTAGAGCCCGCTCTTGACGCGGTTCAGAATGACTTGTGCGACGGCGGCCTGACCCTCCTCGGGCTCGCTGCGCGCCTCGAAATAGACGGCCTCGGCGAGGCAGCGCTGCTCGCGGTCCATCGCATTCGGATCGATCAGGTCGGCATAATGGGACTTGGCCTCCGGCGCCGTCATCTGCGGATCGAGGGCGGAGGGGCCGCGGTCGAGACGAGCCGAGAAGCCGGGAAGCGCGAGGTTCGCCGCGGCGACCTCGATCGGGGTCGCGTCGGCGGGCGCCGGCGTCACCGAGGATAGCGCAACGGCGCGGGGCGTGGCGGGGGTGGCGCCGTCCGAGTCGGCGAGCGCGGGGAGTCCGTCCTCTCCCGGCTCGGCTTCATGGGAGGCGCCGGGCGCCACCAGACCGGCATCGATGACGTCGGGGCTCCACGTCGTGGAGGCGACCAGCGCGCTTGTCGCGGCAACATCCCGCTCGGACAGCCTCCCGGAGCGGAGCGTCGCGTCGGTGCCCGCGGTAGCGGTGAAGGAAACCAGCAGGCCGCTCGCCAGCATCCACGGCACCACGGCCGAGACGATCCAGCGGGGGCCAAGCCCCAGGCCTCGAACGCGCCTCGTACGCAACGCCGACACTCCACGCTCACGAGCGGCCGGAAGGCCTAGCTTAGACCAAGCCGGGGCGACCGTTCCTCATGAGCGGAGTTTAATCGCGAACGTGGTTGCCGGACGGTTAAGGGTTCGGGCGGACGTGTTGCCGGATCAGGCCGTTGACGAGAATCGCGGCGTAGCCGCTGCCGTTCTGGGCGGCGACGATCATCCGGCCCGCCTCGCGGTCGTTGCGGTCGGCCTCGAAGTAGACGAGCCCGGTCACACCGACCGCCGCGGTCAACGCAGCGATGATCCAGAGATAGGCCGCCTGCATCGCCCGGTGACCGGGAACGATGGCGCGATGATCGAGGAGGGCAGAGGGGGAGTCGGGGTGCGACATGCCTGGAAGTCCCGCGAATGCCCTGGTCGGAAGACCAATCGGCGCTCTCCGCGCTATGGACTCCGGCTAGCAGGTAACGTGCCCACGCGACACGGGTTCAGGCCGCTGTCCGCAAAATTATTGCGAAGCTTGCCCCACCTCCCGGAAGGCCCCCGCGGGTCATGCCCGCGGAGGCGTGGGTCGTTTTCTCAGGCGTCCTTGCCGAGGGCCGCCTGCGCCGCCGCGAGGCGGGCGATCGGCACGCGGAAGGGCGAGCAGGACACGTAGTCGAGTCCGACCTCCTGGCAGAAGGCGATCGAGGCCGGGTCACCGCCATGCTCGCCGCAGATGCCGAGCTTGAGCCCGGCGCGGGTTGCACGGCCGCGCTCGACGCCGATCCTCACCAACTCGCCGACGCCCTCCTGATCGATCGATACGAACGGATCGACCGCGAGAATGCCCTTCTGGGTGTAGGGCCCGAGGAAGGTCGCGGCATCGTCGCGAGAGATGCCGAGCGCCGTCTGGGTCAGGTCGTTGGTGCCGAAGGAGAAGAACTCCGCGGTCTCGGCGATCTCGCCGGCCTTGAGCGCGGCGCGGGGCAGCTCGATCATCGTGCCGACCTGATAGTCGAGCGTGGCGCCCGTCTCCTCCGACACGGCCTTGGCCATGGCGTCGATGCGGGCCTTGACGATGTCGAACTCCATCCGCGTGAACACCAGCGGCACCATCACCTCCGAGGTCACCGGGGCGCCGGTATCCTTGGCGGCCTGAATCGCGGCCTCGAAGATCGCGCGGGCCTGCATCTCCGCGATCTCGGGGAAGGCGATGGCGAGGCGGCAGCCGCGGAAGCCGAGCATCGGGTTGTGCTCGGAGAGTTCGCGGATGCGATTGCGGATCTTGTCCTCGCTGATGCCGGTGGCCGACATCACCTCGCGGATTTCCTCGTCCGTGTGCGGCAGGAACTCGTGCAGCGGCGGATCGAGCAGGCGGATCGTGACGGGCAGGCCCGACATGATCGTGAACAGCTCGACGAAGTCCTGCCGCTGGTAGGGGAGGATCTTGGCGAGCGCCGCGCGGCGGCCTTCGGTGTCGTCGGCGAGGATCATTTCGCGCACGGCGATGATCCGATCACCCTCGAAGAACATGTGCTCCGTGCGGCACAGGCCGATGCCCTCGGCGCCGAACTTGCGGGCGGCGCGGGCGTCGGCCGGGGTGTCGGCGTTGGTGCGGACCTTCATGGTGCGGACGGCGTCGGCCCACTCCATCAGGGCGGCGAAATCACCCGACAGCTCCGGCTGGAGCATCTTGACCTCGCCCTGGATCACCTGGCCGGTCGAGCCGTCGATGGTGATGACGTCGCCCGCCTTCAGGGTGACGCCGCCGACGGTGAGCGTCTGCGCCTTGTAGTCGATCCGGATCGAGCCGACGCCGGAGACGCAGGGCTTGCCCATGCCGCGGGCGACCACCGCCGCGTGGCTGGTCATGCCGCCGCGGGTGGTGAGGATGCCCTCGGCCGCGTGCATGCCGTGGATGTCCTCCGGCGAGGTCTCGATACGCACGAGGATGCAGCGGCGCTCGGCCTTCTTGGCGGTCTCGGCAGCTTCCGAGTTGAACACGATCTCGCCGACCGCCGCGCCGGGCGAAGCCGGCAGGCCGGTGGCGATGACCTTGCGCTCGGCATCCGGATCGATGGTCGGGTGCAGAAGCTGATCGAGCGCGCCGGGCTCGATGCGCTTGATCGCCTCTTTCTTCGAGATCAGGCCCTCGCCCGCGAGTTCCACGGCGATGCGCAGGGCCGCCTTGGCGGTGCGCTTGCCGTTGCGGGTCTGGAGCATCCAGAGCTTACCGCGCTCGATGGTGAACTCCATGTCCTGCATGTCGCGGTAATGCTTTTCGAGGATCCCGTAGATCCGCGTCAGCTCGGCGAAGCTCTCGGGCATCGCCTTTTCCATCGACGGCTTATCGGACTTCGCCTCCAGCCTCGCCTTCTCGGTGATGTCCTGCGGCGTGCGGATACCCGCCACCACGTCCTCGCCCTGGGCGTTGATGAGGAACTCGCCGTAGAGCGCGCTCTCGCCGGTGGAGGGGTTGCGGGTGAAGGCGACGCCAGTGGCCGAGGTGTCGCCCATGTTGCCGAACACCATGGCCTGGACGTTCACCGCCGTGCCCCAGCTCTCGGGGATCTGGTTCAGCTCGCGGTACTTCTTGGCCCGCGGGATCATCCAGGAATCGAACACCGCGCCGATCGCGCCCCAGAGCTGGTCCTCCGCCCCCTGCGGGAAGTCGGAGCCGTGCTCGTCGCGGACGATCTTCTTGTAGACGCCGATCAGGTGCTTCCAGTCATCGGCCTTCAGGTCGGTGTCGAGGGTGAGGCTCTTCTGCTCCTTGTAGTGCTCCAGCGCCTCCTCGAAGGCGTGGTGCTCCACGCCGAGCACGACGTTCGAGTACATCGTGATGAAGCGGCGGTAGGAATCGTAGGCGAAGCGCTCGTCCTCGGCGTCCTTGGCCAGGGCCTCGACGGTGGCGTCGTTGAGGCCGAGATTGAGCACCGTGTCCATCATGCCCGGCATCGAGGCCCGCGCACCGGAGCGGACCGAGACGAGCAACGGCTTTTCGGCATCGCCGAAGCGGCGGCCGGTGAGCGTGCCGACCTTGTCCAGGGCTTCCTTCACCGCGTCGGTGAGCTCGGCCGGGTAGGTCTCGCCATGCTGGTAGTAGTAGGTGCAGACTTCGGTGGTGATGGTGAAGCCGGGGGGAACCGGAAGGCCGAGATTTGACATCTCGGCGAGGTTCGCGCCCTTGCCGCCGAGCAGGTTGCGCATCGACGCCTCGCCCTCGGCCTTGCCATCACCGAAGGAATAGACCCATTTCGTCATCAGGCTCTCCGCTGGACGGATGTGGCGACCTTAGCGCCGTTCACGCGGGCGTGGCGCATCTCATGTCGCAGTGCAAGGATTAGCTTCGTGTCGCTCCGCGGCCGGGAGTGACGATGTGAAGGCGCTGTCAGGAACGAAAGTACGCACCTCATACGACAGGCACCTTCCGCGCGTTCAGCGCGTTTCGTCCGAGCCGCTTCGAGCGCCACGGGGCGCGGTTCAAGAAAAATGACGCAGCACACCCAGGCCGATCAACCCAACGACGATTAGGTAGACCGCGACGATATAGTTCAGGAGCCGCGGCGCGATCAGGATGAGGATGCCCGCCAGGATCGCGATGATCGGCTGCAGGTTCGACACGGTGATGGTCATGCGCACACTCCACGGCCAAGCTTGGCCGCACCGAAAAAATGCTCCGGCCCCGGCTGCGGTTCCTCACTCGGGACATCGAGCCGGGCGGTCTACGTCCGGTCAGCCCGTCCGGATCGTCAGTCCCTGTAGGCGTGACGCTCATAGAAGCGGACGTCGTCCCTTAGGATATCGTTGAGTCGCGATATCAACTGCGTGTCGCCGAGCATTTCCGATCTCTCGTCGTATCGTGGCGTCACGTTGATCTCGTGGTCGGGATTGATCGGCTGTTCCGCCAGCGCCGATAGGGAAGCGAAGAATACGTCCCGCCGATCATGACGGCCGATGAGGTCGAAGCACGACATATCGACACCGCCAAAATACGTTCTCGACATCAAATGCGTGTAGGTCGGAATACGCGCCATTTCCAAGACCGTCAGCTTGTTCTTTTTGATATATTGAAGGAGAATACCACCGGCATTATCGGGAACCGATTGGAAATAAAAATACGTCGACATCAATGCATCGACGGGATGGCGCAGCATCACGAATCGCCGCGCGTCAGGGATGCGCCGATATTTGTTGATGTGAAGATGACCGTAGACGCACTCAATGCCGGCCGGGATCGCGAAGTCGCGCGCGAAATAGCCGATCGGATCGAACGCCATCGGTAAGTCGACGCGGGGAGGCGCCTCGTCGTAATCGCGCAATAGACGCGCGCCATAGGTCTCCGTGAGGGCCATGCCCACGGATGAACCGCCCGCTTTCGGGTAATGCACGCCGATCAGCATCCAACGGCTCCTTCCTGCTCGATCCTGCGTCGCCGGATCGGCCATCCCCTGCCCGCGCACGGCCACGCCTCATAGGGAGGCTGACCGTCAGGGGCAGGATCCGAGGTGACAGTTAGATGCGAGGGCGTCCTCAGGCGCGATACTTGCCGCTGCGCTTCACGATCACACGGGCGCCGACTGGGACGCGCTCGTAGAGATCAACGATATCCTCGTTGAGCATGCGCACACAGCCCGAGGACATCTGCTCGCCGATGCTCCACGGCTCGTTGGTGCCGTGGATGCGAAACAGCGTGTCGCGGTTGCCGTTGTAAAGGTAGAGCGCCCGCGCGCCGAGCGGGTTATCGATGCCGCCCTTGCGCGAGCGCTCGATGCCCGGATTGAGCGAGACCATCGTCGTGGTGGGGCTCCAATCCGGCCACACGCCCTTGCGGCCGATGCGAGCGTCACCCTTCCAAGAGAAGCCGGCCTTGCCGACGCCGACGCCGTATTGGAGCGCCGTGCCGCCCTCCTGAACCAGGGCGAGATGACGCTTATCGATATCGACGACGATCGTGCCCGGCGCCTCAGGACCGCTATAGGCAACTTCCTGACGGCGGTACTTCGGGTCGATACGCGACCGATCGACCAGCGGCACGTCGAACGGCTTGTCGGGCATCGTACCGATGTACCAGGCCGCATCGTCGTCGCCTCCGGCCATCCGGCCCGGCTTCGAGGATTGGCAGGCCGCCAGCGGAATGAGGCAAAACGCGGCGAGCAAGACTCGACGGATGCTGGTGCGCGCCGTCTTATCAGCGGTTCGGGGGGCTGCCATCGCGGCTCCTGTCACCGCCGACGGGGGCGGGTTGGCGTTGCAAATCATCCGCCATGACTACCCGTCCTTGAGCGGATCGGGTGTGACTTCGAGGCCGCATCGGCGGAGGAACGTTGCCGTGAGGCCGTCTCGCCGCGGGCCTAGACCGCGTTATCTGCCGCACAAGATCGCGTGAGGAGGCGATGTCCCATGCCCGAGACCGAGACTGTGACCGAACTCGTTGTAGAAGCAGGCACCGACGTCGCATCACTGGCGCCGGCGATCCACCTCGACCATTGCGTGATCCACGTCTCCGACTGGGAGCGCTCGACGGCCTTCTACCGGGACGTGTTGCGGGCCGAGGTGATCCCGATCGGCAAAGGGGTCGCGTTCCGGTTTGGTGGGGTGCAGCTCAATGTGCACGGCCCCGGTCAAATCGGGTCACCGCGGGCGCGCGAGCCGGTGATGCCCGGAGGCAGCGATCTGTGCTTCCGCTGGTCGGGCTCGATTGAGGACGCGATGGCACATCTCGCAGCCCACGGCGTAGCGGTCGAACTCGGGCCGGTGGAGCGCAACGGCGCGGCGGGGCAAGGCGTGAGCGTCTACTTCCGTGATCCGGACGGCTCGCTCATGGAGTTCATCACCTATCCGACACCGTGAATGCACCGCGGATGGCGCAACCGGCGATGACGGCCGATCGTTGACCGATGGTGAGGGGCGGCGAGGGACGATGGAGCGAGCGATGCGACGCCTGACGATCACGACGCTGGCTCTGTCCGCAGCGATCCTACCAGCCGGTCCGGTCTGGGCCTTCGGCTCCGGTGGCGGGTCATCGGGCGAGGGCGACGGCTACCTGCGTCAGGAACTCCAGAATCCCGGCTATATCGAGCCGAGCCCCTATGCCTATCGCAACGGCTACCGGCCGAACGATCCGGGCGCCGAATACGAGGCGCGCCGACGGGGTTATCCGATCTACGGCCAGTGGGGCTGGAAGTATCGCTGAGCGTCCGCGTCGCTCACTTTCAGAAAGCGGCGTCGGACGCTCAGGTCTTCGATTAGCTCAAGCGTTGCCGACACGCTCGGCCAGGCGCTGATTGGTCTGCTCCAGACGCAGGGCGAGTTCGCGCATGACGGCGATGCTGATCTGCGGAAACTGCGCGAGCAATTCGATGAAGACGTCGCGGTCGATCCGCAGCGCCGTCGTCGCAATGTCTGCGGTGACGGTCGCCGAGCGCGGCTGATCGGCCAGGATGCCCATCTCGCCGACGAGAGCGTTGGGGCCGAGCAGGGCGAGACGGACCGGGCCAAACGGGCCATCGATCGACACCGCCGCCGATCCTTCGAGGATGAGATAGGCCGCGTCCGCCGCCTCACCGCGCGCGAAGAAGGCCTGTCCCGCCTCGAAATGCACCCGCTCGCTGGTGAAAGCGAGAAGCTTGAGGCGGGACGGCTCCACCTCGCGGAACAACGGCACCTGCCGCAGGGACATCACCTCGGTATCGAGGGTCATGGACTTACTCCGATGCGCCCCCCTGGGCGGCAGGCGGAAAGGGCCGCGGGTAGACGCACCTGCGAACCGTGTCAAAGTCGCGGTTCGCTTGCTTGCTGACGTCCTTGAAAATGAGATCCGACACGACCGCCTAATCGGCTCACGCGAACGGCAACATAATGCCGCAAGCACCGATCAACGCCGGGTCGAGAGTCCGATCTCGCCGGGACCCGGCTTCTCGCGCTTCGCGCTCGCATTCGGCTGCGGCGAATCCATGGGCTCCTCGTGCGTCTTGGGCGTCGGACTGTCTTCTGGGGCCGGCATGGCTGGCAGTGGCGTCCTATTCGGCTCGGGGGCAACCGCGCCTCTCGAGGCCGGGTCAGCCTTGGCTGCAAGCGAAGGCTTTACCATATATCTGTTCGTCATCCCGGTTCCTGTCGGCTGTGGATGGCCTGTGGAGACGCGTTCACAAGTCCGCGCAGTTCGTTGGCGTGTGCGGCGCTAACGTGTGGATGAGACAGGGGTTTCCCCGGACCCGGCGGTCGATACAGCCAAGGAACAATCGATTGGGATGAAGGTTGAGAAGGGTGTGAAGAGTTAGCCTGAGGAGGCGTTGATGGCATCTGGTAATTCCACCTCGAAGCGAGGTTTCGCTTCCATGAATATCGAACGGCAGCGCGAGATCGCTAGTAAGGGCGGTCGTTCCGTCCCGGCGGATAAGCGGTCGTTCTCGCAGGATCGTGAACTGGCCTCTTCGGCTGGCCGCAAGGGTGGTCAATCGACCGGCCGCACGGGCGAGGCTTAATCCGGCTGCGGCGGTGACGGGCGCGAGTTTCGTGCCCGACCGCCCAGCCTTCCTGAAACAAGAAATATAATTCCATTCGACAGGCGCCGAGGGCGTCTGTTTTTTTGGAGCTATGAGCGGACCTTTAGAGCGCGGCGTCCGAGCGAGCCAGTTCACGCCATTTGACGACCAGATCTTCGAACATGCGGAGATCGGCTTCGTCGAGCCGGCCCAGGGTGCGTGCGACATAGTCAGCCTGCGCCGCGATCCCGCGAGCAGCCACTCGTGCGCCGGCCTCCGTGAGATGAAGTGCGTGGGATCGGCGATCACCGGGGATCGGGCGACGCTCCACGAGACCGGCCTCGACAAGGCGGTCGATGAGGCCGGAGACGTTGCCCTTCGTGACGTAGAGCCGGGCCGCCAACTCCTGCTGCGTCAGCCCCTCACGCTCGCTCAACGTCGACAGCACATCGAATTGCGGGATCGACAGACCGAGTTCCCGCAACTCCGTCGCGACCGCTGCGGTGACCCGCCGGCTGAGACGGATGAACCTAAACCAGACCCGGAGCGGATCGACGGGTTCGGTGTTCGATACGGGGCGGTCTTGACGCTCGGACATGTCCGTCCAGCTTGTAGCAGAGGGATGCATCCCGGACAGCCGAGTGGCGCGCCCCACCCCCAGCCTGTAGACTGCCGGTCGGGTTATCCTCGTCTTCTTCTCTTCCTCATTCGTCTCCGGGGCCATGCGCCGTCAGCTTCTCGATGAACCGGTGACCCGGGCCGGCCGCTACGCGCGAACGCTCGCCTTGTTCTCCTTGATCGTGACCGCGATGGCGGTGCTGATCGTGCGCAGCCCGTCGGCGGAACCGTCAGCGGCCCTTGCCGTGCTGGGGGGCGGCGTCGCGCTCTCCGTCATCGCGGTGGCACTGGCCCTGTTCGCGATGGCGCGGGTCTGGCGGGAGGGCGCGGGCGGGCTCGGCGCCGCCGTCGGCGGGCTATTCGTTGCGAGCCTCGTTCTGGCCTATCCGGCCTATGCCGCGCTCAAGGGCGTGCGCTTGCCGGCATTGACCGATGTGACGACGGATACCGATCGCCCGCCCGCCTTCTCACGCTCGCGCCTTGCCTTCGCCGCCCGGGACGGCCGCTACCCGGCAGAACCCGGACCGGCGGCCCGAGAGGCGCAGCGAACGGCCTATCCGCAGATTGCACCGCTCACCCTCGACGTGGAGGCCGATGAAGCCTTCGAGCTGGCCCGCAAGGCGGCGGTGAACCGGAAGTGGCAGATCGTCGAGGCGATCCGGCCCGGCGGGCGGGTCGGCAACGGCCGCATCGAGGCGGTGGCCCATACCCGGATCCTGAACCTACCCGCCGACATCACCGTGCGGGTGCATCCGCGGGCCGACGGCGCGCGCATCGACGTGCGCTCGGCCTCCCGGCTCGGCGACCGCGACTTCGGCGACAATGCCGACCGCATCCGCTCCTATCTGGACGAGGTCGCCAACCTCGCCATCGCCCTGAAATAACGGCTCGAAGAATCCGGGCTTAGCGCATTATCCCGAAAGGTGGCCTCCGGCTTTCGGAAAAGACGATGCAACACCAAGGGACGAAAGCATCGTCCTGGATCCGATATCCAAGACAATGCTTCAGGCGGGGCGGAACGCTCCCCCAAGCAGGGGCGGGCCCTCGGTGACCGCGAGGCCCCGCTCCACCAGATCCTCGAGATGGGCAAAGACCGAGAGGGCCGCCGCACCCCGCAGATGCGGGGCGAGCCCCTGATAGACGGTGCCGACGATGGTCGCGATGTCGTGATCGCCCGCGGCCAGCCGGGCGCGGATCGCTGCCTCCCGTTGGCGGCGGTGAGCGGCGAGGCCGCGCACGAAGCGGCGCGGATCGCGCACGGGCCCGCCATGGCCCGGCCAGTACAGCGTCTCGCCCCGCTCCCGCAGCCGCTCCAGCGATACCATGTAGGCCCGCATCGACCCGTCGGGCGGCGCAACGATCGAGGTCGACCACGCCATGACGTGATCGCCGGAGAACAGCACGTTCTCCTCCGGCAGAGCGAAGGCGAGGTGGTTCATGGTGTGGCCGGGCGTGGCGACGGCGGTCAGCGTCCAGCCCTCGCCGGCCAGGCTCTCGCCGTCCGCCAATTCCCAGTCGGGCCGATGGTCGCGGTCGGCGCTGGCATCGAGGATGGGCAGCTCGTTCTCAGCGAGTTGCCGTGCGGCCCGGTGCGGACCGCAGCCGATGATCGGTGCGCCGGTCTGCGCCTGCAGGAGACGCGCACCCGGAGAATGGTCGCGGTGGGTGTGGGTGACGACGATGGCCGCCACCTCCTCGCCGTCGAGCGAGGCCAACACCCCCTCGACATGCCCGGCATCCGCCGGCCCCGGATCGATCACCGCGACCCGGCCGCGTCCGACGATGTAGGAGCAGGTGCCGCTCGCGGTGAATGGGCCGCCATTGGGGCAGATCCGCCGCCGCACGAGGGGGCTCAGCGCCTCCGTTTGCCCCGCGGCGGGCAGAGTGCTCTCGAAACCGGGGGAGGGGGCCTGCGCGTCCGCGGACGATTCACTCATAGACGACGGCTTCGATGCGACGAGGGTGACGCCCGCCTACGACAGCCCGGCGCTTTCGCCAACTCGTGGGGAAGAGTTCGTGGGGCCGCGTTCGTGGGGCCGAACGATCAATGCCCGAAGGGTGAGGGTGACACGACGCGAACCGCCCCGAACCCTTCGCCGCGCGAAACGACCGGCGCGAAACCGAAGGAAGCCCCGGCGGTCGGCAGGATCAGGATCTGCGCCTCGGCGACCTGCAGGCGTCGCGAGCCGTTCCCCTTCGCCCGCAGAGCTTCACGGAACGCAGCGGTCGCCGCATCGCGACGCATGGCGCCGACGCGATCCTCGATGGCGTTGCGATGCTGCCGGCTCAACGCGGCGACGCGGTAATCGACGAGCGCCGGCCCCGTGCGCGAGAGGCCCGCGACGAGATCCGCTCCCTCCTCCGACGCGACGACGTCGCCCGGACGCAGCGTTCGGTCCTCGGTCAACGGCATCAACAGGCCCACGGCGCCCGGCGGCTGACAGGAGCAGTTCTCGACGCGGGTGCGGCGGTAGAGGTTGGCAGTTGAGGCGCGCAGATAGGGTCGGCCGTCGAGGGCAACGGACTGCTCGAGTTCGCCCCGCCCCGGCGCTAGGGTGAACAATTCGGTCGGTGAATTGGGACAGGCCGCAGCGCAGGCCACCGCATGAACAGGGAGGTCGGCCCGCGCATGCAGGTGGCCGAGGGGGAAGATGTACCCGTCGCACCGGCGCATGCAGACGGTCCGCGTTCCGGCAGCGAAGGAGGCCGGAGACTCCACCCTTGCTCGGGCGCGAATGGGCGTCGAACGCATATCGAGGCGCCGCGTTCGTTGCACGAAGCGATGTCCGGCAACGCGCCGCATGTCGGGGAGGGACGCGTAGCGCCGGGGTGCCCTCGGGGCTGGCTTCGCGATCGTTGCGGGCGCGGGGCTTGCCGCCCCGAAGATCGTCTCGAACAGCCCGTTGAGCAGGCCGCGCTCCGAGGCACGCACCCTCGTCGTCGCGCTCATCATCCCGAAGCCGATCAGCAGACCTACGAGCGCGGTGGCGACGAGGCTGCGCCGCGGGCGCACTCGTGCTGCGCCGGTACCGCTCTTGGCCGCCCGTGTCTCGGCAACCCGTGTCTCGGCCACCCATGCGCCGGGTGCGCGCTTGCCGAACCCCATCGTTGCCGCCCCCGTAGATCCGGCGCGGTCGCCACGGAGACGAATCCGACCGGACGTTTCGCCCGAGATCCAGCTAGTCGGCCGTTCGAGGAGGGGACAATGTCGGCAAACCACGCAGGAATGGCTGCACCTGCGTTTTCACGGCGCGCCGAATTGCAAAGCATTGAGACGCCAGCCTCTTTCGATCCGTCTGGCGAACGGCGCGGCACATCGGCAGGCATCGTATCTGTGGACGGCTCGATGTCATGAAAAAAGCGCTGCCCGGTGGGACAGCGCTTGGGACGACCACATTCGGGCCGAACAAAAACGGCCGCGTCAGCGCCGGCGAACCGACTTCACGCGAACGGGGATGGGCTGGAGAACCGGTTGGGGTGACAGCGCCGAAACGAGCCGTGCAGCGGCCTCCAGAACGGCTTTCGCTTGAGCGATACCGGGGACGAGGATCTTTTTCTGTGCGGGCACGCCAAAGGCCTCCTTCACATCATCAAGTCTGAGTGTCGTCTGATCGTCTAGGGGTAAGATGGTGACGAACGGTCGAATTTGCCAGTCGGTTCCAGGGGCGTAGCACGGTCGCAGGCCCACCGTAACAAAGTGTTCACAGCCTTGGAAACGTACAAGGAACCTGCGACGAAAACTTGGCGTTATTGCTTCCAAGAGGACGCGGCACGGGCCGCGCCAGTTCTTTTAGAAGGAAGTTCGACATGCTCGGTTGGGCTGTTACGTTCCTGGTGGTTGCCCTCGTCGCGGCCCTGCTGGGCTTCGGCGGCATCGCCGGTACGGCCATGGAGGCCGCAAAGCTCGTCTTCTTCGTTGCGATCGTCCTGTTCGCGATCTCGGCCGTGATCGGCCTGATGCGCGGTCGTTCGCCGACTTTGTAGCCGTTCGCGACCATGACAAACGAGCCGCACCCGGCAGCGGGGGCGGCTCGCGCCGTTCAAGACGTAAAAAGATATCGGCTCAAGCGCTCGCCGAATCCTCCGGATTGGGTGCATCGTCTTCCAGGCGTGCGATCAGATCCCGAAAACGATCCGGGATCGGTTGTTGAACGACGGAGTCGTAAAGGGTGCGCAGGTGGGATCCGATGCGCCTTTGCGTCTGGTCATTCAAACCATTCTCGCTACGCCCTCGAGTGGGCCGGTCCCTGGAAGGGAACGCGCCGGCCGGCTCGTCCTCGTTCATGCTTTCAAGATCCCCTTGGCGCCACATCTGCCGCGATTGTCTTGCAGCTTGACATGAGTCATGGCTGCAGCAGCAACGCCGACATGCGGCTGGGGTTCCGCATAGGCCAGGAACGGACGTCGAGCCCCCGCGTTAGGGGCGCAGCGACAAACGAAGAGCAAAGAGGCTCAGGGGAACTCATGTCCACAGCACAACTGGTCGTGCAGCACCTTCCGTATCTGCGCCGTTATGCGCGCGCGCTCACGGGCAGTCAGGTGGCGGGCGATGCCTATGTCGCGGCCACCCTCGAAACGCTGGTCAACGAGCCCGAGACCCTCGGCCGCAGCACGAACGTCAAGGCCGACCTCTTTCGCGTCTTCACGCGGATTTGGAACTCGCTCTCCGTGAACGGCCACAGCGATCAGGTGCAGCACGACCTGCCGGCCGAGGTTCGGCTCGGCCAGATCACGCCGCTGCCTCGGCAGGCGTTCCTGCTCTCGTGCCTCGAAGGCTTCTCCGAGGAAGATGCGGGTGTGATCCTCGATGTGGACGTCTCCAAGGTGCGCGACCTCGTGGACGAGGCGGGCCGCGAGCTCGCCGCCGACATGGCCACGGAGATCCTCATCATCGAGGACGAGCCGCTGATCGCCATGGATCTGGAAGCCCTGGTCGAGGGCCTCGGCCACAACGTCATCGGTGTGGCGCGCACCCGCACCGAAGCGGTCAAGATCGCCTCCGAGAGCAAGCGCCCCGGCCTGATCCTGGCCGACATCCAGCTCGCCGACGGCTCGTCGGGCCTGGATGCGGTCAACGATCTGCTGAAGACCTTCGAGGTGCCGGTGATTTTCATCACGGCCTACCCTGAGCGCTTCCTCACCGGCGAGCGCCCCGAGCCTGCCTTCCTCATCGCCAAGCCGTTCCAACCTGCAAACGTGTCGGCCGTCATTAGCCAGGCGCTGTTCTTCCAGCAGAGCGCGCGCCGCCGCGAGGCGCACAGCGCCTGAACCTGAGCTTCAGAACGGAAACCGAGGGCGCCGACCAACAAGGCCGGCGCCCTTTTTTCGTGTGCAATTAGAACGTCTTGACGACCATCACTGGCCCGCAGAGTTCCCGCTGTGCATGCGCACGAAAAAACGGGCCGGACCATTGTCCGACCCGTGAAGAGGTTCCGGCCGATGCACAAGGGGAATGCGGGGAGGACCAGAGTGGCCGGGTGATTCTCTAACGGATGACTATCGGCCGGGTTCCGGACTCGGCGCCGAACCCATCACATTTTTCATCCACAGGTGCTTTTATATCACGACCATCCGGCGGCCGCCGCCTCCACCCGCCCGCCGCGTTGCGACAGCGTGCGCGCCCATCGAGCCTAGAATACTGATTTGATCCGAAGCGGGACAGTGAAGGAACCGGAGATCTGCAAGCAGCGTTGTGCTGACAACCTGTCAAGCTCCCATCGGAGATCGCAAAGATGCTTCGGACCGGCTTCGCCCTCGGTGTGAGTGTTCCCGCTGCGATCATGACACTGCTGCTTCTGCCGGTGGTTCGGCAGGAGGCCGATGCGATGGGGGCTCCGACGGCTCCGCGCGTCGCTTATGAGGCGCCGGCCACGCCGCTGCCGGGTATGCGCCCCTATTCCACCGCCCTCACCCCGATCCATGTGGCGACGGCGCCCCGCCCGTCCACGCGTTCGGAGTCGCTGCCGGCCCGCTCGGCTCAGGAAGAGTTGCCGGCCAAGCCCCGTCGCCTGACGCGGGAGGGCTGCGAGGCTCCGCTCAGCTCGCTCGTCGGGCCGGAAGCGCGCCGCATGGTCCCGGGCCGTTGCATGACCTGATACGTCCGAGCGGATTGGACAGGCAGGCCCGAGCCGCACCGGCATCAAGCTTCGGGAGCTGTAGGGTCGAATGCTTTAGCGACGGCTTGCCTCAAACCGGCTGCGAAACTTTCTCGACATCGGCGGTCATTCCCGCCGGTCCCATCCGCTCCCGGCCGACCAGACGGTCGCCGGGCTCGAAACTGCCGAGGGCCACGTCCCGATCCGGCAGGACGACCGTCGTCATTCTGTTGACGTGGACGAGCACGTAGCGCCGCAGCGGCAGTGACGCCGCAGCCCAGCGCCGCAACTGGTCGTGATAGGGCGCGCGCTTCCAAGCCCCCGCCTGACCGGGATCGACCTGAACGTTGAGGAAGCGGGTCACGGGATCGAGGCTGAGCACCATCTTGGCCCGATCCGGACGCCATTCCGGTCCGATCCAGACCTCCGTCATCCAGAGACAGTGGAAGGCCCGGCAATGGTCGGGCCGGTCTTCATGGATGCCGCAGCCTCCGCCGGAGCGGACATGCCGGCACCACCGCCCCGCCGGGCTCTCGACCGCGGGCACCTCGTAGACCTTGCAGCACAAGGTGCAGGGGCCGCAGGTGCGGCCCGGAGCGGGCACGGCGACGATGGTGGCCGGATCGAGCATCGCGAGCGAGTCGGTTGTGTTGATCGATGAGGCGAACGGCGCCTTCCTGCGGGAGATTGCGGCCGTTAGTGTGGCGGGGTTGCCGGCGCGCCCCGTCGGCGAAGACTTCCGGCTGCTGCATCATGCTGTCGAACATCGCCGCCCGCGACGTCGAGACCCTGATCCACCCCTACACCAACCTGTCCACCTTCCGGGAGACGGGCCCGCTGGTGCTGGAGCGAGGCCACGGCGTCTGGGTCTACGACACGGACGGGCGCCCCTATCTCGAAGGCATGGCCGGGCTGTGGTGCACGGCCCTGGGCTACGGCAACGAGGAGTTGGTCGAGGCCGCCGCCGATCAGATGGGCCGGCTGCCCTTCGCCCACCTGTTCTCAGGCCGCAGCCACGATCCGGCGATCGAGTTGGCCGAGACGCTGAAAGAGCTGATGCCGGTCCCGACTTCGAAGATCTTCTTCACGTCTTCAGGGTCGGAAGCCAACGACGCGCAGGTCAAGCTTCTCTGGTACATGAACAACGCGCTGGGGCGCCCGCGCAAGAAGAAGATCATCGCCCGCAAAAAGGGCTATCACGGCGTCACCGTCGCGACCGCCTCGCTCACGGGCCTTCCCGCCAACCACGCCGATTGGGACCTGCCGATCGACGGCTTTCTCCACGCCGCCTGCCCGCACCATTACCGCGGCGCCGAAGCCGGCGAGACCGAGGAAGCGTATTCGCAGCGCCTCGCGGCGGAACTCGAAGCGCAGATCCTTGCCGAGGACCCTGACACCGTCGCCGCCTTCTTCGCCGAACCGGTGATGGGGGCGGGCGGGGCCATCGTGCCGCCGGCCGGCTACTTCCCGGCGATCCAGGCGGTGCTCGACCGCTACGACGTGCGCCTCGTCGCCGACGAGGTGATCTGCGGCTTCGGCCGGCTCGGGACGTGGTTCGGCAGCGAGGCGCTCGGCATGCGCCCGAACACCCTCTCCTTCGCCAAGGCCTTGACCTCCGGCTACCTGCCGCTCGGCGGCATCAGCATCGACGAGCCACTCTACCGGGCGATGCTCGACGAGAGCGTCAAGCTCGGTGGCTTCGGCCACGGCACCACCTATTCCGGGCATCCCGTCGCCTGCGCCGTGGCCAATCGCGCGCTGCACATCTACCGGCGCGACCGCATCGTCGAGCGGGCCGGGGAGCGTGCACCGCATTTCCAGGCGGCTCTGGCCCGGCTGGCCGACCATCCCCTCGTCGGCGAGGCGCGGGGCATGGGGCTGATCGGCGGCATCGAGATCGTGGCCGACAAGCCTTCGAAGCGGCAGTTCGAGCCAAAGGCGGCGGTGGCGGCGCGCTGCGTCGCCTTCGCGCAGGACGAGGGTCTGATCGTGCGCTTCCTGGCCGGCGACCGCATCGCCGTCTGCCCCCCTCTGGTGATCGAGCCCGACGAGATCGACACCTTGTTCGAACGCCTGAGCCGCGCCCTGGATCGCACCGCGGCCTGGATCGCGCAGGAAGGCCTGCAACCCATGCCGGCCCGGTGAGAAGCGCATCCGGACGGCGGATCAAGTCACCGGCTCTTCGGGTGTAAATCCACGGGGGGCGTTGCAAGATGGGCCCCGCTGCAATGCACTATCGCGTGGCCGAAAAGCGACCATAGGCCGTGCCCGATTTGTCGCCTTGCGCGAAATTCGGGCTCATCCGCTGTCTTAAGCTTCCGTTCATGTCGTTGGGTCGATCACAGAAGGGACGGCATCTTCGCAATCTCGCCACGAGCGGGGTGTTGAAGGGTCGTCCTCGCCATGGTCGCGAGGCAGACGATCGAGCCACTGCGGTCGCCCCGACGCGCAAACAGGACAGGACCCATGTACGCCCCCAGCCGAACCCCGACCTTCGCGGCAGAGCCGGGCATCGCCCCCCCGGTGACCGTGGCCGGGGATCGCGAGAATTTCCGCCCCGTCGCCCTGCCGGCGCTCGCCGCCGCGGTCCATGTCGGCAGCGCTGCCACGAAAGCGGCCCGCGCCAAGGCCGAGGCCCGGAAGGCCGTTCGCTTCGTACACGAGGATGAGCCTGTCGATTGAGGCTTGACGCTGCCGCCGCGCCATCGGCTCTGGCGGCATGCTCATTCTTCCGACTCGCAGGCAGGTTCTCGGCGGATTCGGCGCCTCTGCGCTGACGCTCGGCTCCGGGGGCGCCTACGCCTTCATCGTCGAACCACGGTTCCGGCTCGCGCTGACCCGCTACGGCCTGACGCCGCCGGGGTGGGTTCCTGGGCACCGGCTGCGCATCGCGGTGCTTGCCGACATCCATGTCTGCGAGCCTTACATGCCGCTCGACCGGGTGGCCGAGATCGTGGCGGCGACGAACGCGCTCGCCCCCGACCTGATCCTCCTGCTCGGCGATTACCCGGCCGGCCGGAAGGTGACGTGGCACCGGGTGCCGCTCTCCGATTTTGCGCGGCTCGCCGAGGGTCTGCGCGCACCGCTCGGCACCTACGCCGTCCTCGGCAACCATGATTGGTGGGACGATCCGGAGGCAATGCGTGCGGGCAAGGGGCCCGTCGAGATCCGGCGGCTGCTCGAAGCGCGCGGCATCCCGGTTCTGGAGAACGACGCGGTTCGTCTGACGCATAGCGGCCGGCCGTTCTGGCTCGCCGGGCTCGCGGATCAGGAGCCGTTCCTCCCGCTCGGCAGCCGCCGGAGCCTCGCCGACCTTCCGGGCACGCTGGCGAAGGTGACGGATGCGGCGCCGGTGATCCTGATGGCGCACGAGCCCGACATCTTCGTGAACATGCCCGCCCGCGTCTCCCTCACGCTGTCGGGCCATACCCACGGCGGCCAGATCCGCGTGCTGGGCTACTCGCCGGTGCTACCCTCCCGTTACGGCCAGCGCTTCGCCTACGGCCATGTGGTCGAGGACGGGCGCCACCTCATCATCTCCGGCGGCCTTGGCGTCAGTGGGGTCGGCATCCGCTTCGGGGTGCCGCCGGAAATCGTCCTGATCGAACTCGGCGGCGAACCGCCCGCGGCCTGAAGAAATCCGCGCCCGCTCAGCCCTTCCGGCGCGGCGCCGCACCGACATGCAGGAAGCTGCGCTCGCCGGTCGCGGCTTCCGCGACGTGCTGGATGGTGTCGAGTAGCTGGGCGATCGGCCGCGGACCGGCATGGGGCGCCAGCGCGTCCGGTGCGACCCGGCGGGCGACGGTGCGCCCGGCCACGAGCTGCGCCTCGCTGAGGACATCGAAAGTACGGCCGACTCGTCGGTTCATCGCTCTCTCCGCTGAGCCCAACCGTGACGCCATCATGGTAAACGAGGCGTTAATGCTTACAGCACGAGGCGGTAGCGGCAGAAGTCGTCGGCCGCGACAAAGCGCTCGTAGAGTCGCCGGGCCTCCGCGTTCCCGGTTCGCGTGTGCCAGTAGAGCCGCGACCAGCCCCGTGCCTTGCCCCGATCGACGAGGTCGGCGATCAGCGCCCTGCCGATGCCGCCACCGCGCACCTCGGGCGCGACGAACAGATCCTCCAGGTAGCAGACCGGCGCGGTGGTCCATGTCCCTTCGTGCAGGACGTTGACCGTCATGCCGACGAGCGTCCCGTCCCGCTCCGCCAGCCGTGCGAACACGGGCGAGGCCGGATCGAGGATGCGGGCCCATGTCGCGGCGGTGACCGCCTCTGGCAGCGTCTCAGCGTAGAAGGCCAGGTAGCCGGCCCAGAGCCGGCGCCACCCGGCCTCGTCTTCGACGGCGGGATCACGGATCATCATGGCATCCTCCGCGCGGCGTCCTCGGCCCAGAGATGGATCGCCGCGTAGGCGCGCCAGGGCCGCCAGGCCGCCGCGCGGTCGAGAAGTGCCGGTCGGCTCGGCCGCCCGGCGCCGGTATCGAGGGCGCGCATCAACCCCACATCTCCCGCCGGGAAGGCATCGGCCTGCGCCAGGGCGCGCATGGCGACGTAATGCGCGGTCCAATCCCCGATGCCGGGCAGGGCCTTCAGCCGCGCGACCGTTTCATCGAGTCCGCCCCCGGATGCGAACAGATCCGGCGTGGCGAGCATCGCTGCGGCCAGCTCCTGGATCGCCCGGCCGCGGGTGCGGGGCATGTTGAGCACGAGTGAGATCTCGGCGTTCACGAGCTGCTCCGGCGTCGGGAACAGGTGGGTGAGACCGGGCTCACCCCCCCACGTCTTTCCGTCGAGGGGCGTGCCGAAACCCGCGACGAGGCGGCCGGCGAGACGCGTCGCGGCGGCGACCGAGACCTGCTGCCCGAGGATCGCCCGGACCGCCAGTTCGAACCCGTCGAAGGCACCCGGCATCCGCAGACCGGGCCGACGCGCCACGAGGGCGGCGGTGAAGGGATCGCGGCCGAGGCCGGCACCGATCGCCCGCGGGTTGGCGTCGAGATCGAACATCGCCCGCACCCGCGCGAGGATTCTTTGGTGGTCGTCCTCCGAGCCGAGGCCGCGGATGCGGACCGACAGAGCGCTCGCCTCCGGCGCGACGGAGAGGATGCCGTGGCGCCCATCAAGGACGAAGGTGCGGGAATAGCGGCCGGGCGTCACGGTTTCGACGCCGGGGCTGGCATGGTCAGCGAAGAAGCATTCGAGATGCGCCCAATCGTAGGGTTGGGGGCAGGCCAGGGTAAATTCGGCCCCGTCCTCTCGGGTTGCAGGCGTCGAGGTGCGCGTCATGGAACGGTGGGGAGCGTGGCAGTGAGTCGGCGCCACTGTTGAGCCGACGTCAGTCCAGCGCAACCGGTTCGGTGCTCTCGAACTCCGCGGCGTCGCCGACGAGGTCGGTGAGAGACACAGGCAAGCTCCGGGAATCCTTCAGATGCAAGGTCGCATCCGGCGTGATCCAGAGCGGGCGCAGGGCCGCGTGCCGGCCGGCGAGGCTGCCATGGGCGACCACGATGCCGTCACGGCGCTCGATGACGATCTTGTAGCGGACCGCGACCGGCTCGATCCCCTGAGCGGACAGGGTACCGCGGCCACTCAGAACCTGAAGGACTTCGTTCGGCTCGAACATGGGGAGAGGTCAGCGGCCGGGAATGAGAGGCAAAATGGCTTGCCACTTAATCCCGAACTACGGCACCTGCGTTCCGACGCCAAGGTGCCGCGATGACAGTTCCCCGCTTCTCCCAGCCAACGCAAGCCGTGGCAGCAGGCTCGGCGTAGAACGGAGCTGTTCGTCACGGCCGAGCCGTCAGGGCATCGCCCGCCGGACAGGGAACGCTTACGGCAGTTCGCGCACGGTGACCCGGCCGCGCTCGACCGAGAGCGCCATGCGGCCGTGCTTGAGCGCCAGGGCCTTGTCGCCGAACAGGGAGCGGCGCCAGCCCTGGAGCACGGCCACGTCCGCCGCGTCGTCCTCGGCGAGTGCTTCGAGGTCATCGACGGTGGCGATGATCTTGGGTGCCACGCCCTCGGCCTCGGCCACCGCCTTGAGCAGCACCTTGAGCAGATCGATCAGGGCGCCGTTGCCGCCGCCGCGGGCGCGGCTGCGCTCGGGCACGGCGATCTGCGACGGGTCGCGGGCGAAACCCCGCTCGACCGCGGCGAGAATCTCGGTGCCGGTGCGCGAGCGCTCGAATCCGGCGGGGATGGTGCGCAGGCGGCCCAGGGCCTCGACGCTGCGGGGGCCGGCGGTGGCGATGTCGATCACCGCCTCGTCCTTGAGGATGCGCCCGCGGGGCACGTTGCGGCTCTGCGCCTCCGCCTCGCGCCACGCCGCGACTTCCATCAGCACCGCGATCTCCCGTGGCTTGCGCATCCGCCCCGAGAGCCGGCGCCACGCCTGTGCGGGCTCGGCCTGATAGGTCTCCGGCGAGGTGAGGACCGCCATCTCCTCGTCCAGCCAGAGGCCGCGGTCGGTGCTCAGCAACTCGGCGGCGAGCACCTGATAGATCGTCACGAGATGGGTGACGTCCGACAGGGCGTAGGCGAGTTGCGCCTCGGACAGGGGACGCCGCGACCAGTCGGTGAAGCGGGAAGATTTGTCGATGCGCGCCTTAGCGACATCGTTGACCAGTTGCTCGTAGGAGACCGAGTCGCCATAGCCGCAAACCATGGCCGCGACCTGCGTGTCGAAGAACGGGTGCGGCAAGAGCCCGCCGAGCAGCCAGATGATCTCAAGATCCTGCCGGGCCGAGTGGAACACCTTCACGGTGCTCTCGTCGGCCATCAGGTCGAAGAACGGCTTGAGGTCGAGACCTTTCGCCAGTGGATCGACGAGGCAGGCAAATCCGTCGGGCCCGGCCATCTGGATCAGGCAGAGCTTCGGATAATAGGTCGTCTCGCGCATGAACTCCGTATCGACGGTCACGAACGGCTGCGCGGCGAGTTGGGTGCAGGCGTCGGACAGAGCCTGCGTTGCGGAGATCAGTTCCATAGAACCGGCTATACCGAAGGACGTGCGTCACCGCGAGCCGATGAGGGGCCTCTTGTCCCCACGCGATTGCGCTTCGCGACGAAAACTTCGCTCCTTCACGCAGCCCGACGGGGGATGCGCGCGCTCCGGGCCCTGCGCTGCGCCTCGGCGCGCGCGAGCAGCCAATCAAGGATACCGGTTTCGATCCGCGTGCCGGTGGCAGGCTCGGTGAGACGGCGGATGCGGTCGGCACGCAAGCCGCGATAAAGCCCGTGCGCCCGGTCGGTGCCACCGAGCAAGGTGCGGCCGGGGCCGAGCTTCAACTCACGCGCATCGAGCGTGCGGGTCGTCCAGGCGCCGCGGGCGTCCTCGTAGACGACCTCGAAACGGCCTTCGAGCGGCAGCGTGCGCCACGCGCCCTGCATCTCACTGTCCGAAGCCGGCGCAGGCGCACAACGGGAGCGGGAGGACGGCGCATCCGTGGGGTGAAAGCGTCGATATTTCATGGACTTGATATGGGATTTGCCATGGTTTTCCACAAGGATATGCATGCCCCTTCGGCGCGCTCATGACGCGCTGCGGGATCGAACTTTGCCTTCGATATCGAATTGTATCCGGGCTAAGGTCACGCTTGATCGGCGCGGGCGGCAAACGGGATCGTGGGAGAGGCCAGGATGAGTGAGAGACGGTTCCGAGCGGCGCGCTGGGCGCTCGCGGGAATGCTGGCCGCGGTCGTCAGTGCCTTTCTCCATCCGGCGCCCGCGCGCGCCCAAAGCTTCCAGACGGCGGCCGCGCACGCGATCCTGATCGATGCCGAGTCCGGCTCGGTGCTGTTCGAGAAGGCCGCCGACGAGCCGTTCTCCCCGGCGAGCATGGCTAAGCTGATGACGGCGGAAATCGTGTTCCGCGCCATCAAGGAGGGGCGTCTCTCCATGGACACCGAGTTCACGGTGACCGAGGACGCGTGGCGCCGCGGCGGAGCCGGGGGCGGCGGCTCGTCGATGTTCGCGCAGGTCAACAGCCGCATCAAGCTCTCCGACCTGCTGCGCGGCCTGATCGTACAGTCGGGCAACGACGCGGCGATCACCATCGCCGAGAACATGGCGGGCACCGAGGACGCCTTCGCCGGGATGATGAACCAGCGCGCCAAGGAGATCGGGCTGACGCGCTCGACCTTCCGCAACGCGACCGGCTACTCGGCCCCCGACCAGAAGGTGACCGCCCGCGACATGGCGCGGATCGGCCAGCACCTCATCGACACCTACCCCGAGTTCTACAAGATCTATTCCGAGCGCGAGTTCACCTGGAACAAGATCAAGCAGCAGAACCGCAACCCGCTCCTGACCCTCGATATCGGCGCCGACGGCCTGAAGACCGGCTATCTCGAAGAATCGGGCTACGCGCTCACCGGCTCTGCGGTGCAGAACGGCCAGCGGCTTATCATGGTGGTCTCGGGCCTCAAGACCGCGCGCGACCGCGCGGCGGAAGCCCGCAAGATGATGGAATGGGGGTTCCGTGCCTTCGAGCCGCGGCAGGTCTTCAACGCGAACGAGACGATCGCGGACGTCTCTGTCTTCGGCGGCGAGAAGGGCTCGCTGCCGGTGGTGGCCAACAAGCCGGTGCGCCTGCTGCTGCCGCGCGGCACCTCGGACCGGGTGACCGCCAAGGTGGTCTACCAGGGGCCGCTCGTTGCGCCGGTGGCGCAGGGCCGCGAGGTCGGCCGCCTGCGCGTCACCCGCGGTGACACCCTCGCCCTGGAGCAGCCGGTCTACGCCGGGGAGACGGTGGAGGCCGGCACCCTGTCGCAGCGAGCACTCGACGCGGCGCTGGAAGTCGGCACCGACCTCGTCCGCCGCGCCTTCGAGAAGGCCAAGGGCGGCAACGGCGCCGGCAGCACGTCCACGGCCGGTACGGCGAGCGGCAACTCCTGAGACCGACGCCCTGACCGGACGTCGCCGGTCCGGATGTCAGGGGGCGGTGTTCGAGGGCACGTAGGCGCGGATGCCAAGCGGCAGATCGGCGCCGGGCCTCTGGAAGGAATCGGGGGCGACAGGCGGGCGTGCCTCGCCCCCGGCCGGACGCGGCGCGGCGCTGGCCCGGACGCTCACGGCATCCCAGGGACCACCGATCTCGAACAGCGTGGCGGGGGTTGACGCCCCGTCGGCAGAGGCGGTCGCCCGCGACAGGATTTCGGCCCGCGCCTGGAAGCGGCGGTCGGCAAGGGCGACACGTCCGTTCAGGGACGCACCGAGGGTGCGGGAGGCAAGCCGGCCCTCGACGATCTCTCCGACGCCATCGGCGAACAGCAGGGTCACGGCGGCGTGTTCGAAGGGCGTCCGGCCGTTGCGCCGGGCCAGGGCCCCCGGCGCCACCGCGCCGCCGCGGTGGACCACATCGGCGAGATCGAGGCCGGACAGGGCGCCGTCCGCGCTCTCCAGCGCAACCCGGCCCGACACGGAACGGGCCAGGGCATCGACGTCGTGGCCGGCTCCCTCCAGCGCGAGACTGCCCCGCGTCGCCCCGAGCACCCAGCGGGACTGGCCGAGATCGTCCAGCAAGGCGCCAAGATCGAGCCCGTCGAAACTGCCCTGCGCCTTCACGCGGGTCAGGGCCGCGTCGCTCCCATCGGCCGCAAGCGAAACCCGACCTTTGACCATGCCGCCGCGTACGTTGGCGCGGCCGAGCGACGCCTCGATGCCGTCCTCGCGCACGAGAACGCTGGAGGCGAGATCCGTCATTTGCACCGGCCCGATCCGGGCATTGCCGGCGGAGATCCGCAGATCGAGGTCCCCCCCGGTGAAGGGACGCAAGGCGAGGGACCGGCCGCGCCAAGCTGCATCGTCGGTCCCACGATCGAAGCCTGTCAGGCGCAGAAGCCCAGCGAGCAACGGCGAGAGGTTGAGGTTCTCAGCGGCGAGCGTGGCCTGTACCGCGTTGCGCTGCGGGCCGAAGGTGGCCGAGCCGGCCCCCTCCAGCACGTTCCCGTCGCTGCGCACGGTGACGCTCGGAAACTGGATCTGGCCGGAGGCCGCCTCGAAGCTGCCCTCCACGGCGAAATCCTCGACGAAGGGCGACAGAGCGACACCTCCGCCGGTCAGGGCCAGCGTCTTGTGAAGGGATCGCGTCTGGAGGCTGCCAGTGCCCGAGGCCTTGAGGCCGTCGCGCAGGCTGCCGCTGCCTTCGGCGCTCAGCGAACCCGTCGGCCATGTCAGGGCGGCGGTGAACGGACTCTCGCCCCCGGAGAAGAGCGCGTAGGGACGCAGACCCGTGAGCGTGATCCGGGCGCTGCCATCGCCCCAGCGCAGCCCCCCATTCACCGCGAGGCTCTCGCTCCAGGCCGGCCAGGAGATCGTGAGATCGACGTCGCGGGCCGTCTGCAGCGTTCCGTCCCGCGGGTCGCGGCCCTTGAGCGCGCAGCGGGCGAGGATGATCCGTCGGGGCCGGTCACCGTCCTCGCCGGCGATGCTGTGGGTCAGACGCTCGGCCGCCGCGGACCAGCGGGTATCCCCCGCCTCCTGCGGCAGCACCAACTCCGAACCGTCGAGCGTCAGGGAATCGACCTCGACCCGGCCGGTGAGCAGGGCAGCGAGACCGAGTTGAAGCGACAGATTCCCGCCCGCAGCCAGCACCGGCCCGGCGGCATCGCCCTCGGTCAGGCGGATATCCTCGAACACGATCCGGGGGAGCGGCAGCAGCACGACCTCCGTGCGTCCCCGGGCGTCGAGCGCCACGCCCCAGCCCTGTTGCAGGCCCCGGCTGACGAAGCGGGCCGCGCCAGGAGCTTCGATCGACCAAGGCAGACAGGCAGACACCAACCCCGCAGCAACAAGTCCGAGTGCGAGGGTGGAAAAGGTGCGGCGCAGCGACATTGCACTCCGTGGGCAGGCGACGCGGATCGGATTCGGCCGAACCGCATCGGCGTGGCGAGCCGTGCGTTCCGAGTCCTTAGCCGGTTCCGGTCCTTCTGTCTCGCGACCGGGGGAAAGCCGGCCCGCAACGCGGTGGACGGCGCGGGCCGCCTCCTCGATGAGAGTCGGCCTCGCGCACCGGGCGAACGGTTACGGCGCGGGGTTTTTGCATTGCGCACAAATGCGTCGCCGGTTTGACGGAGCCCGCTTCGCGTTGCACACCCGGTCGCCATCGATCGGGAGCGCGGCCGGCCGCCGATTCTCGGACATTGTATCGTGGCCAACGAATCTTGGCCCGCCCTGGCGGAAGACGAGGAAGGGACGCTGTCGATGAAGAAGGTCTACCCGGATCCGAAGGCGGCGCTCGCCGGCCTCCTGCGCGACGGCATGACGATCATGGCCGGCGGCTTCGGCCTGTGCGGCATCCCGGACGAGTTGATCGACGCGATCCAGGCCTCCGGCGTGAAGAACCTGACCATCGTCTCGAACAATGCCGGCATCGACGGCGTGGGTCTCGGCAAGCTGCTCGACACCCGTCAGGTCAAGAAGATGATCTCGTCCTATGTCGGCGAGAACAAGGAATTCGCCCGCCAGTATCTCGGCGGCGAACTCGAGATCGAGTTCAACCCGCAGGGGACGCTGGCCGAGCGCATCCGCGCCGGCGGCGCCGGCATCCCGGCCTTCTTCACCAAGACCGGCGTCGGCACCAAGGTCGCCGAGGGCAAGGAAGTGCGCGAGTTCGACGGCGAGAGCTATGTGATGGAGCGCGGGCTGTTCGCGGATCTGGCCATCGTCCACGCCTGGAAGGGCGATACCGAGGGCAACCTCGTCTACCGGAAGACGGCGCGCAACTTCAATCCGATGATGGCCACCGCCGCGGAGGTGACGGTCGCGCAGGTCGAGCATCTCGTCGAGCCGGGCGAGATCGACCCCGACCACATCCACACGCCGGGCATCTTCATCGGCCGCATCCTCCACGTGCCGGCGCGCGAGAAGCGCATCGAGCAGCGCACCGTGCGCAAGCGCAAGGAGCCCCAGGCAGCAGCGGCGGCCGGCGGCGGCCAGATCTGATTCGACCATCGGCCGAGAGGCTATGAGCGCGACGGCGCGTCGCCGCCCCTGCGGCGGCTGGCGCATCGTCACCCCGAAGATGCGCCAACCGAGGGAACGTCAAGACAATGGCCTGGACCCGTGAGCAGATGGCGGAGCGCGCCGCCCGGGAGCTGGAAGACGGCTTCTACGTGAACCTCGGCATCGGCATTCCGACGCTGGTATCGAACTACATCCCCGAGGGCATGTCGGTGCAGTTGCAGTCCGAGAACGGCATGCTCGGCATGGGGCCGTTCCCCTACGAGGGCGAGGAGGATCCCGACCTCATCAATGCCGGCAAGCAGACCATTACCGCGCTGCCGACCACGAGCTACTTCTCCTCGGCCGACTCGTTCGGAATGATCCGCGGCGGACATATCGACCTGTCGATCCTCGGCGCGATGCAGGTGGCCCAGAACGGCGACCTCGCCAACTGGATGATCCCCGGCAAGATGGTGAAGGGGATGGGCGGGGCGATGGACCTCGTGGCCGGCGTCAAGAAGGTCGTCGTGGTGATGGAGCACGTCGCCAAGGGCAAGGACGGCTCGGAAGCACCCAAGCTCCTGAAGGCCTGCGACCTGCCGCTGACCGGGACGCAGGTGGTCGACATGGTCATCACCGATCTCGGCGTCTTCACCATCGACAAGAAGGGCGATGGCGGGATGACCCTGGTCGAACTCGCCGACGGTGTCACCGAGGATGAGATTCGCGCCAAGACCGAAGGGGACTTCGCCGTCGCCCTGAACTGAGACGCGAGGGCCGACAGGGGAGGCGGCCCGTTTCGGGACGCCTTCCACGCCCCCCGGCCGGGCATGGCTAAGCAGGCATTAATCGGGATCGTCGAAAGCTTCGCATCGACCGGACGGCGCCGTGAGAGCGCGCCGGTCGGGGAGCTTTCCGCGATACGAAGGTACCTGTGTATGCGTAGCGTTCCGGGAACGGACAACGTCATTCCCTTCCGTCGGCCTGCAGCCGCGCGGCAGGGCGCCATCAACGCGGCATTTGGAGCGGGCGAGCCTCCCCGCAGCCGGTCGAGGAGCGACCAGCGCAACCTGATGGATGCGGTCTATGCCACGGGCAGCCTGCGGGTTCCGGCGGACGACCGCGAGACCAAGCTCATCGCCTCGCGCCTGCAGGTCTACGGCTTCCTGACGATCGAGGAGATGGGCGAGGACGGTGGCTTGCGCCGCCTGCGGCCCTCCGAGGCGATCCGCGCCCGCTCCGAGCGGCCCTGGCGCCTGTCGAAGGCGAGCTACGGCGCGAGCCTCGCGGTGACGATTCCGTCCGTCGATGACTTCCTGTTCGAGCCGGCCGGCATGCCGGCCTGATTCCAGCGTCGCGAGACGCGCGCCACCCGCGCGTCCGCGTTAACCGGCCGCGCCAGCATCACGCCGGATATCGGATCCGGCACGGTGCTCGCGGCTCTTGTTTTGCATCATCTTTTTCCCAAAGCCGGTAGCCACCTTTCGGGATGATGCTCTAGAAGCGTGGCCATGCGCGAGCGCCCGCACCGATCCGTGCACGGCCGGGCGATCATCGGAGTGATCGCGCTCTACGCGCTTGTCATCCAGGCTTTCCTCACGGTTCTCGCGCCCGCCCTGCCGCGCTTTGAGGGCGGCGTCCTCTGCGCGGAGCATCTGGCGCCCTCCGGTACGCCGGCCGACGACGAGCAGCCCTGCGGCCATCACACCTGTTGCACGCAGGTCCAGGCGGTCCATCTCCTGCCGCTAGCGCAAGCCGCCTCCACCGTCGCGGTCTGGCCGCCGCGCGCCGCCCCCGTGCCGTGGTACGCCGCGGGGACGATCCAAGCCCGCGCACCGCCCGATCAGGGCAGCAGTCCCCGAGGTCCGCCCGCCGCCTGAGCCGATCGCCCCGATCCCTCAGACGCGGATTTCGAACCCATGCCTCCCACCCTGTCGGGCACCGGCGGCTTCACCGCCGCGCCGGCCCTGCGCGCCTCGCGCGATGCGGTCTACCGTGCCGTATGGCGCTGGCACTTCTATGCCGGCCTGCTCTGCCTGCCCTTCCTGATCCTGCTCTCGGCCACCGGCGCGCTCTACCTGTTCAAGGCCGAGATCAACGCGACCGTCTTCGCCCACCGCACGACGGTCGCGCCCTTGGGCCGAGCCCCGCTCGGGCCCGACCGCTTGATCTTCAACGCCATGCAGGCGGTGCCGGACGGCAATCCGCTCTCCTACACCGAGCCCGCCAGCCCCGCCGCCTCGGCCCTCGTGACCCTGGCCGAGGGTGGGGCCAAGTTGCTCGTCTACCTCGACCCCTATACCGGCGACGTGCTCGATCGGGTCGCCGCGGATCGCGAGTTCTTCGGGATCGTGCGCGGGCTGCACAGCCTCACCCTGTTCGGGACGGCGGCGAACGCCCTCATCGAGATCGTGGCCGGGTTCGCGATCATCCTCGTGGTGACCGGCGCCTATCTCTGGTGGCCGCAAGGGCAGGGTCGCGCCGTGAGCCTGCGCGAGACGCCGCGCCGCCGGGTCTGGTGGCGCGATCTTCACGCGGCCACCGGCCTGTTCGCCGGGGCGGGCCTGCTGTTTCTCGCGCTCACCGGTCTGCCCTGGTCGGTCTGGTGGGGGCAGGAATTGCGGGCGTGGTCGAACCGGGCCGGGCTCGGCCAGCCGGCCCAGCTCTGGGCCGGCAAGGCCGTCTCCACCGTGCCGATGGGCGCGCGGCTGGACAGTGCCGGCTGGGCGCTCGAAGACGCGCCGATGCCGCGATCGCCCCCCTCCGGAGCACCGTCCCTCGGCATCGACCGCGCGGTCGAGACCCTTCGCGACATGGCTCTGCCCGGCGGCTTCGAACTGGCGCTGCCTTTGACGGAGACCGGCGTCTACGCCGCCTCCGCCTATCCGCGCGACGTCACGGGTCAGCGCATGGTCTCCCTGGACCGGTACAGCGGACAGCCGATCATCGATGTGCGCTTCGCCGATCTCGGTCCCGTGGCGCGGGCGATCCAGTACGGCATCGGCATCCACAAGGGTGAGTTCTGGGGACGGGCGAACCAGTTCGCCATGCTCGCCTTCTGCCTCGGCACGATCCTGCTCTCGGTCACCGCCGCGGTGATGTGGTGGAAGCGACGCCCGGCCGGACGCCTCGGCACGCCGCCCTGGCCCCGGGACCGGCGCGTCGTCGCCACCGTCACCGCTCTGATGCTCGGCCTCGGCGCCCTGTTCCCGCTGACCGGCCTCGCGATCCTGGCCCTGATCGGCCTCGACCTCGCCGTCCAAGGCCTGCGCCCCGCCGCGCGCACCTGACGCCCGCCCTTCGCGGGCCGCCGCGGCCTGCCCCGATCTCACGATGCTACGAGCCGTCCCATGTGTTCCCACCCCGCCGCGCGCCGTGCCGCCTGGCTCTTCGCCGCTGCGCCGCTCACCCTGTCGGGGGCGGCCCCAGCCCAGACCGTCGGTGATTCCATCACCCTGGAGGAACTCGCCGTCACCGGCGAGGGCACGCCGCAGCGCCGAGCGGCGGCCGGGTCCGGTGCGACGGGCTTCGGGGTCTCCGGCCCGCCGGGTGCGGCCCCCCTCGCCATCGAGCGTCCGGCCGGGCAGGTCGTCACCGCGGTCGGGCGCGAGGGGACGATCGCCAACCGCCCCGCCACGTCCATCGGCACGGTGCTGCTCGACAGCCCCGGCGTGACCCTGCGCCAGGGCAATGGCGGGCGCGACGTGGTGATCTCGATCCGTGGCAACAACGCCCGCGCCACCGGCGTCACCCGCAACATGGTGGTGCTAGAGGACGGCTTCCCCGTCACCCAGCCCGACGGCGCCTCGCGCTTCGATCTGGTCGATCCCCGCGCCTATTCGCGCATCGACGTGTTCCGCGGGCCGCAATCGGCGCTGTTCGGCAATTTCGCCACCGGCGGTGCGCTCGCCTTCCGCACCCGCACCGGCCGCGAGATCAACGGCTACGAGGTCGGCATCGATGCCGGGAGCTTCGGCTACCTCAGCCACTACTACAGCGTCGGCGGCGTGAGCGGCCCGTTCGAGATCAGCCTCTTCGCCAGCGATGTGCGCGCCAACGGCTATCAGGACCATTCTTCCTACGACACCCAGACGATCAACCTGCTCGCGAGCTACACGCCGAGCCCCGACAACCGCTTCACCCTCAAGGTCATCAACAACGAGGTCACGGCCAACATCCCCGCCCGGGCCTCGCTCGACCAGTTCCGGATCAACCCGTACCAGCGCGGCTGCGACGCGGCGGCGACGGCAGCACCCGGCTGCACCACCTTCGGCCTCCTGGCGAACGGGGCCTTCGGCCCGCGGGTGCCGGTGACGGCGAGCGAGGGCGCGTTCCGCCGCAACGACCGGCGCACCATCGTCGCCGGGCGCTGGGAGCACGACATCGACGCGCAGACGGCGTGGCGGGTGCAGGTCGGCTTCGACGAGCGCAACTACAACCAGCCGTTCTACACGACCTCGGGACGCGGCAGCCTGCCGTCATACTTCGTGCAGACCGACCTGACCCGCCGCGGCGAGCTGTTCGGCCTGCCGGCCGTCGGCAGCGTGGCGCTCGCTTACAGCGCGGTCGACATCGCGGCCTCCGTCTACAACCGTGCGCCCTATGGCGGAGCCCGCCTCGGCGCCCTGATCGGGTTGCAGGAGGCGCTGCAATCGAACCTCGGCGGCCGGGCCCGGCTCGAACTCGAACTCGCACCGCAATGGACGGCGGTGGCCGGCATCGGCGCGGAGGAATCCAGCATCGTCGGGCGCAACCGCACCTTCGCGACGACGGCCGCCGACACGCTATCGACCCTGGCGCAGGCCGACCGCCGCTTCCTCAACGTCGCGCCGGAACTCGCCCTGGTCTACCGACCGGATCCGGATTGGGCCCTGCGCGGCCGGGTGGCCACCGGCTACGCGACGCCGTCCTTCTCGAGCATGTTCGTGAACGCCACCGGCCTGCCCGGCAACAACACCGACCTGAAGACGCAGGAGAATCTGGGCTTCGATCTTGGCACCGACTTCATGCCCTTCGAAGGGATGCGGCTCAGCCTCACCGGCTTCTACGAGTTTTTCCACAATGAGTTCGTCACGCAGTCGCCGGGGGCGGGCCTGCTGAACTACACCTTCAACGCGCCGGCCTCCGAGCATCGCGGCATCGAGGTCGGGGCCGATTGGACCTTCGCTCCGGGCTGGCGCGGGGTGCTGGCCTACACCTTCGACGATCAGGTCTACACCGATTACGTCGAGCAGCTCAGCGCCGCCGCGCTCACCGCCCGCTTCGACCGGACCGGCAATCGCATTCCCGGCGTGCCGGCGCATCAGCTTCTCGCACGGATCGGCTACGACGTGCCGGCCGGCGCCCTCGCCGGGCTCGGCGGCTTTGCCGAGGTGGTGGCACAGGACGGCTACTTCATCGACAACGCCAATTTCCTGAAGGTGCCGGGCTTCGCGATCCTGAACCTCAACATCCACTACGCAGCGCTGCTGCCGAACGGCTACGCCCGACGGATCGACCTGTACGGCGAGCTCCGCAACGTCTTCGACACGACCTATGTCAGTTCGGCCAACCCGCTGGCGAACACGCTCAACGCGGCGACCGGCGCCCAGAACGGCCGCGCCGCCCTCACCGGCACGACGGGCTCGATCTTCGCCGGGCCGCCGCGCACCTTCGTGGCGGGAATGAAGCTGTCGTTCTGAGGACGATCGTTTGCCCTGTGGCCTCGGCCGGCCCTCTCCGCGCATGGCGGAGAAGGCAGGCTCCGGCATCAAGCACGCTCGGCGGCGTCCTCGCCGCGGAGGAGACGAGCTTGCATCTCGGCGGCGCGGCGGGCCGATCGGGCGTGTCTCGGTGAGACGGCTTTCGACGGCGTCATCCCGCGCTTGACCGACAGGAGATCCGGATCGCCCCAGCGTTCCAGCAAGGCCTGGAAACCCGCGTGACGGGCGGGGTCGAAGGGAATACGGCAGCCCAACGCGTCCTTGTAGGAATGTGGCGGGTGCATTCCGCCGCAGGGCACGAAGCCGTCGGGGATCGGCGTCGTCGCCGCATGGGTGCGTCCGGCTCGCAGCAATTCGGGCAGAACATGCGTGTGCGGCCCCTCAGGACTCGTCTCGCCGGGGCCGGGGATCGGCGCATAGACTTCGATCCGGCCGATCCGCGTGCAGAAGATCCGGTGCGGGTTCATCGCCACGAGGCGCGGGCCGACTGGGCTGCCGGGAGCGAAGACCGGCCGGCCGACGCCGGCCCGCAGGCAGGCGACGGCCTCGGGGTCGCTCGTGCGAACGCAGGCATCGACCGCCAGCAGCCCGAGTCCCAGATCGAACAGGATCGCCGCCCGTTCCTCCGCGCGCGCCGCCTCCCTGTCGGGGCCGAGTTCGGTGACGACGCTCCGCCCGCTCATGGCGCAGGCGGATTCGGGCAGGCACAACGCCACGGCATGGTTGTAGCCGTCGGAGAAGCCGGTCTCGTAGGCAAAGGGCCTGAGATCGGCGGCCGGCGTCAGGGCGATGGCGCCGCGGGCGGTGGCGAGACCCATCCGCGCGTCGGGGAGCGGACACACCGACTCGCCGGCATCGCGCATGAACTCGGCGATGGCACCAAAGCTGCCGAGGCTCCAGGCGACATCAGCGTCGGCCAGGGCGCCGCGCAGCAGCGCTTCGACGTCAGCGGCCTCTGCCCATGGTGTCAGGGGCGCAGCCGGAAGACCGGACTCCATCGTGTGTGGTTCGATCGGGTGGATCCGGGATCACTCCCACTCGATCGTGCCGGGTGGCTTCGAGGTGATGTCGTAGGTCACCCGGTTGATGCCCTTCACCTCGTTGATGATCCGCGTGGCGACGCGGCCGAGGAAGGCCATGTCGAAGGGGTAGAAGTCGGCGGTCATGCCATCGACCGAAGTCACGGCGCGTAGCGCGCAGACGTGGTCGTAGGTACGCCCGTCGCCCATCACGCCCACCGTCTTCACCGGCAGGATCACCGCGAAGGCCTGCCAGATGGTGTCGTAGAGACCGGCCTGCCGGATCTCGTCGAGATAGATCGCGTCGGCCTTACGCAGGGCTTCCAGCTTCTCGCGCGTAATCATCCCCGGGCAGCGAATGGCGAGGCCCGGTCCGGGGAAGGGGTGGCGGCCGACGAAGCTCTCGGGCAGGCCGAGTTCCTTGCCCAGCAGGCGCACCTCGTCCTTGAACAGCTCCCGCAGGGGCTCCACCAGCTTCATGTTCATCCGCTCGGGCAGGCCGCCGACATTGTGGTGGCTCTTGATCGTCACGGAGGGACCGCCGGAGAAGGACACGCTCTCGATCACGTCCGGATAGAGCGTGCCTTGGGCGAGGAACGCGGCGCCGCCGATCTTGCCGGCCTCGGCCTCGAACACGTCGATGAACAGGCGGCCGATCGTCTTGCGCTTCACCTCGGGGTCATCGACGCCCTCGAGCGCGCCGATGAACAGATCCTGCGCCTGAACGTGGACGAGGGGGATGTTGTAGTGGTCGCGGAACAGGCGGACGACCTCGTCGCCTTCGCCGAGACGCATCAAGCCGTGATCGACGAAGACGCAGGTGAGCTGATCGCCGATCGCCTCGTGGATCAGCACGGCCGCGACCGAGGAATCGACGCCGCCGGAGAGGCCGCAGATCACCTTTTCCTTGCCGACCTGCTCGCGGATCTTGGCGATCGCCTCCTCGCGGTAGGTGCCCATGGTCCAGTCGCCGGAGCAGCCGGCGATGTCACGCACGAAGTTGCGGATCAGCAGCGCGCCGTGGGGCGTGTGATGCACCTCCGGATGGAACTGGACGGCGTAGTAATGGCGACCTTCGTCCGCCACCGCGGCGAAGGGCGCGTTGCGCGACATCGCGATGGTGGCAAAGCCCTCCGGCAGCTTCGTCACCCGGTCGCCGTGGCTCATCCAGACCGGGTACTTCTCGCCCGCGTGCCACACGCCCCGGAACAGCGGCGAGTCCGACACGATCTCGACCTCGGCACGGCCGAATTCGGCGTGGTGGCCGCCCTCGACCTCACCGCCGAGCTGGGCCGCCATGGTCTGCTGGCCGTAGCAGATGCCGAAGACCGGCACGCCGGATTCGAAAATCTTCTGCGGCGCGCGCGGCGACAAGTCCGTCGTGACCGATTCCGGGCCGCCGGAGAGGATCACCCCCTTGGGCCGGTGCGCATCGAAGGCGGCCTCGGCCTTCGTGAACGGCACGATCTCGCAATAGACACCCTCCTCGCGGACGCGGCGGGCGATGAGCTGCGTCACCTGGGAGCCGAAATCGACGATCAGGATCTTGTCGTGGTGGGAGGTGTCGATGGTCATGCTGCCTCGGGCCTTCTGCGATACCGGTTAGACGAGGCTTTGGGGCGGCGCAACGCGCGCGGAGTTCGGAGACATCGGCAGCAGTCCTCAGGTCGCTGCCGTTAATCTCACGTTCACGCTTTCGGGGCGACACGGCACGCCCCTCGAAACGGACAGGAGCCATCCGACCATGAGAGCAGCCCTCTTCGGAATCGCCGTCACGATCGCAGGTTTCGGCGCCGCCGCGCCGGCCCAGGCCCTCCCCCTTTCCGGCGCCGCTCCGCTGACGGACGGACTTTTCCAGCAGGCGCAGTACAGCCGGCGCGTCGTCCGCGGTCCGCGCTGCAAGACCGTCGTCACCAAGCGTCGTGGCCGGTTCGGCCGCGTGGTCATCACGCGCGAGCGCCGCTGCTTCTGATCACGGCGCCTCACTCAGAGCGACGAGCGGCCCCCGGAAACGGGGGCCGTTTTTGTTCGGCGTGCTCGCTATCGCGCGGAGCCGATCTTCGGGCGCCGTCCGCACCGGAAGGGAAGCCGCGGTCCCGAGCTTTTAGCCCGCTAGCGGCGGTGGAGCAGGGCTTTGCCTCGATAAACCGCGGTCCCGTCAGCCGTGTCGCCGAGCTTCATCCGTGAAGGGGCGGTGGCTGACCGCTTCGGCTGCGATACCGATCACGGCGCCGGCCATGACATCGGCGGGAAAATGCGCGCCGCGGACGACCTGTGTGGTCGCGATGGCGGCAGCGGCGCAGTAGGCCGGGGCCGCGAAGCCGGGATAGGCACGCGCTACCGATCGAGCCACGGCAACGCTCAGGGCTGCGTGCCCCGAGGGGAAGGACTGCCAGGGGCCATCGCCGGTCCCAGGCCGACCGCGCGAATAGAGCCCCTCGTCCATGAACACGTTGGGACGGGTGCGGTGGACCGTCCGCTTGATCGTCGTCTTCACGAGGCTCGCCACAATGCCCGCCGCGAGCATGTTCTGTCCCGCACGCGCGAGACGGCGGTCGCGGGCGACCATGCCAAGGGCAAGAGCCGTGGCCGATAGAGCGAAAAGAGCCTGCCAGCTGCCGATTTCGCTGGCCGATCCCATTGCTTGCACAGCCGGATGATCCTTCGCCCGCGCGAGCGAGACCCCGGATGCGACGTCGGCCACCTCAATGCCTGCGGCCACTCGCGTGGCTCGGGCGTGGATCGAACGTCTCGGTGTCTTCGCAAGCATGGCCCTAAACGCCCAGGACCGACAATCGTTCGCGGCACCGGACGCGTCCGCGAGCGGGCATCCGAAGCGCTGACCGGTGTCCGTGCGGAAGCGGTCACCGCCCGTCGCTACGACTTCAGCAGACCGTGGCCGCGCATCCAGGCCATGAACAGGGCGGGCCATGCCGCGGCGGGACTGCCCGGCACGCCGAGTCCGAAGCCGTGGCCGCCGCGCTCGAACAGGTGCATCTCGGCGGGCACCTTCGCCGCCCGCAGGGCGGCATACATCAGGAGCGGATGGTCGGTCACCGCGATGCGGTCGTCGGAGGCCTGGACCATGAAGACCGGCGGCGTGCGCTCGTTGACCTGAACCTCCACCGAGTAGGCCCGCCGCCGCGCATCGGGCGGGTCGTCGCCGACGAGCACCCGACGGCTCGACATGGTCCGGTCGAACGGCGCGCGCATGGTGACGATCGGGTAGATCAACCCGGCGAAGGAGGGGCGGGCGCTGAGGCCGTCCGCCTCGTCGGTGTCGTCGTAGAGATCCTGCTCGGCATCGGTCGCGGTCACGCCCATCAGGTGGCCGCCCGCGGAGAAGCCGAGCACGCCGATCCGGTCGGGGTCGAGGCCGTACTCCTCCGCCCGCCAGCGCACGAGGCGCATGGCCCGCTGCGCGTCCTGGCGCGGTGCGTCGGGGCCGTCGCGCCATTCCTCGCTCGGAAGCCGGTAGACCAGCACGAAGGCGGTGATGCCGGCGCGCGCCAACCATTGCCCGACCGGCAGACCCTCGTTGCCGATGTCGATGCGCAGATAGCCGCCGCCCGCCGCGATCAGGATGCCGGCACCGTTCGGGCGCTGGGGGCGGATCACGAGAAGGCAGGGTCGCACCACGCCGGTGATGACGCCGGTCAAGGTCTCGTCGAACCGATATTCCGAGCGGAACGGCCCGCCGCCGCCCGGAGGCAGGTCCGGCCATAGATCGATGATTTCGAGGTCGGAGCCGGGCGCGGATTTCGGCAGCGGCTGGACGACGTCGCCGGTCTGCGGACGCACCGGAAGACGCACGGCCGGGGGGACATCCGCCCCCTGCGCCCGCGCCTCGGCTCCGGTCAGCACCGCAGCCGTCCCCGCGAGCAGGGCTCGCCGGTGCAACGTCATGGTCTCGGCCTCGCCGTCATCGAAACTCCCGCCGCGACAATGCGCGGGAATCCCGTCCGTGGCGGCTGCCCCGGCCTATCCCCCGCGCGGTTCCGGGGACAACGGGATCAGCGCTCAACCGATCCGGCCCCGGATCAGCTTTTACGTGTCATTGTCGCGACATAGAAACCGTCGGTACCTGTGAGCGCCGGGCTCATCTGGATGCCGCGGGCCGTCTTGCGGACCCGCTCGTCGAGACCGGGAACGGAGGTGAGATCGGTCGCCACCGGCCGGATCGCCCGGCTGCGCTGGAGCAATCCGTCCACGGCGGCGTCGTTCTCCTCGGGCAGGAGCGAGCAGGTGACGTAGACGACGGTTCCACCGGGGCGCAGCAGACGGGCCGCCCGGTCGAGCACCTCGGCCTGCTCGGCGATCCGGCCGGCGAGGCTGCCCGGCCGCAGGCGCCACTTGGCGTCCGGGTTGCGGCGCCACGTGCCGGTGCCGGTGCAGGGGGCATCGACCAGAACCCGATCGACCGTGCCGTCGAGAGGCGCCAGCACGTCGGAGCGCGCCTTGCCGGTCCGCGGCGTGCGCACCTCGACCTGCGCTCCCGAGCGGCGCAGGCGCTCGTGGATCGGGGCGAGACGGCGCGGGTCGGCATCGGTGGCGATGATGTGAGCGGCGTTGCCGGTGATCGCGGCGAGCGCCAGCGACTTGCCGCCCCCGCCCGCGCAGAGATCGACGACGGTCTCGCCCGGCTTTGCCCCGGCGAGCAGGCTCGCGATCTGCGAACCCTCGTCCTGGATCTCGAATCCGCCTTCCAGGAAGAGCGGATCGACATGGAGCGCCGGGCCGCGCCCGTCCTCGCCGAGCGGAATGCGCAGGCCCAGCGCCGAGAGTGGCGTCATCTCGGGCGAGAGGTCGGCCAATGCCGCGAAGGCCTCTTCGCGGCTCTGCTTCAGGGTGTTGGCGCGGATGTCGAGCGGTGCCCGGCGGCCGAGCGCCCGCAGTTCGGGCAGCAGTGCATCGCCGAGCAGCGCGGTCAGCGAGGGCAGCACGAAGGCCGGCGCATCGCCGGCGACTTCGGGGGGCGCGTCGGCGAGGCTTCCCTCCGTCAGCCGCTTGCGCTCGTCCTCGGTCAGGGGAGGGGGGGCGAAGCGCGCCCCGTCGAACAGCGAGGCGATGCTGGTCTCGGCGAGGCCGCGCTGGAGGCGCAGCATGCCGATCACGATGGCCCGACCGTTCTCCGCGCCCATGACCCAGGCGGCAGAGGCCCGGCGCCGCAACCCGTCATAGACGAGGCTCGCGATCGCCGCCCGGTCGCCCGAACCGGCGAAGCGGTGAGCAAGCCCCCAATCCTTGAGGGCGTCGGCGGCCGGGCGGCGGCGCTCGGCGATGTCGTCGAGGATCTCGATGGCGGCGGAGAGGCGGGCGGAGGGGGTCAGGATCGGCTCCGGAAACGTTTCGTTAAACTTGCCGTGGTGCGGCCACGCTTGGACCCGCAGCCCGACACGATAAGGCCGAGCTTCCGGCACTTTGGACGTTCAGAACGGCACGATGGCCCTGTCCGTCAAGGACAAGTGAGGAAAGGACCCTTGTAATGCCGTCCGTGAACCTGAGTTTGAAGCCTCTGATGTGCGCGGGCCTGCTCGCGCTCACGCTTGCCGCCTGCTCCACCGCGCCGGCTGCGCCCAGCCTCGACCCGGTGCCGCCGCCCGCCCGCCGGCCCGACGCCAAGACGCAGCTCGAATACGGCAACCCGCCCCCGCCGCCGCCCGGCCGCTACTGACGAACGGCGCGGGCGGGGCGGATCAGGCCGCCTCGCGGGTGCGCCGGTGCTCGTAGGCCTTGAGATGCGTCAGCACCCGGGCGAGCACCGGCGTCTCCACGCCCTTGGACTGCCCGCGCGCGATCAGGTCGCCGATGATGTGGTCGGCCTCGATGCGGGCGCCGCCCTCGATGTCACGCAGCATCGAGGCGGTCATCGCCGAACCTTCCGCCGTCAGCATCTTGCGGGCGCCGGCGAAGACCTTCTCGCGGGCGGCGTTTCCGTTGGCGGCAGCCACCGCCTGGCACTCGTCGTGCAGCGCTTCGATGAAGGCCCGGCCGCCGGGCGCCGCGACGATGTCGCCGAGCGCCGAGCGCATGAGGGTCGTCGATCCCGCGAGCGTCGCGAGGAAGACCCACTTCTCCCACATCTCCAGCAGGATCTTGTCGCTGGCCCGCGGCTGGAACCGCACGCCCTCCATCTGCGCCTCGATGCGTCCGATCCGCTCGGAGCGCGACCCGTCGCGTTCGCCGTAGGTGAGGGTGTGCAGATCGGTCATCTGCCGGATCTCGCCGTCACCCGTTAGCGTCGCGACGATGGCGCAGCTTCCCCCCAGCACCCGGTCGGCGCCGAACGCCTGATCGAGCACGTCGAGGTGACGTAAGCCGTTGAGAATCGGCAGCACCGCCGTGTCGGCTCCGATGGCCGGGCCTACGTCCGCGACCACCGAGTCTAGGTCGTAGGCCTTGGCCGAGAGGAGGACGAGGTCGAACGGCCCGGCCCCGGCGAGCGCGTCCGCCGTCACGGTCTTCGGCGCGTCGATCCGGATGTCGCCAACCGGGCTGCGGACCGAGAGGCCCCGCGCCGCCAGCTTTTCTGCGCGCGCCGGGCGCACCAGAAACGTCACGTCCCGCCCGGCTTCCACGAGCCGCGCCCCGAAATAGCCGCCCGTCGCGCCAGCTCCGACCACGAGAATCCGCATCGTCCTCCCTTTCCTGCTGATTCCTCACATAGGCCGAAGCGGCGCCGCCCGCACCCCGCCGGAGGTGGGATGCGAGGGCGATTTTCGAGACGGCGGCGTGCCGCGCGCCACGATGGAATCGTAACGTTCCGGCCGCTAAGCTTGAATCCACCAGACGGCCCCTGCATTCCGCACCGGCGATTGCTGGCTTCCGCGGATTTCACCCATGCGCACCCTTCCGACCCTCGCCGTTCTGGTGGCCGGACTACTTCCCGCCCTCGTCGCACAGCCCGTTTCGGCCGCGGAACGTCAGCCTTTCGAAGTTGTGAAGGGGTGGGAAGTCGAGCGGACGGTCGGCGATACCAGTGCCAATCCTTGCATCATGACCCATGCCTACGAGGACAAGGACGACAACAACGCTGCCAATGCGGTCGTCTTCGCTCTCCGGGGCTCCTCGGCCGCGCTTGTGCTGGTCTATCAGGGATGGGACTTCGACAAGGAGGAGTCGGTCAAGGTGCCGCTTTTCCTCGACAAGAAGCCGATCAAGGTGAAGACGACCTGGATCGGCGACGGGAAGACCCTGCGCACCCAGCTGCCCGATAGCGTCGTTCCCGATCTGCTCGCGGCCAAGACCGTGATCCTGCGCTTCGAGGACAGCGACGCGGATTTCCGGATCCCGGATTTCGCGGCGGGCTACGAGTCCCTGCGGCGCTGCGATGCCACGCCGGCCAAGTCCGCCGCGGTTGCCGCCCCGGCTGCCCCCGCCGAACCGCCTGCGCCGTCGCAGCAGCGAATTGCGGCCTACGTGATCGGGCTGTCGGTGCAGCGCGTGCTGAAGGACTGTGACGTCTCCACCACCGGCAAGCAGCGCGCCGGCGTGGAAGCCAGGATGGCCGCGCTCCAGCCGGAGATGGCACCGATCGAAGCGCAGGTGCGCAGCGAATTGAAGCGCAACGGCGAGTCCTGCCCGGCGGCTGACAGGCAGGCGGACTTCCAGGAGATCCTGCGGAAGTTCGTCGAGCTGAGCCCCGAAGACTTGGTCGCCGCCCTGGAGAAGCAGCCTGCTCCGGAAAAGAGCCCGAACGCCCCCGCCGATCCGAAGCTGTGAGGCCCTGCGACCGCGAATACGGTGCGGGGCTTAGAATGAGGGAGGGCCGAACCGGCTTCTCGGGAGAGGCTCTTCTTCGCTCCTACCCATAAAACGCTGTGAGGGACGCCCGCTTCGAGGCTGGTTGTGCCGACGGGCTGCGGCTAGGCTTACCCGGCCGGCTGGCCATCCTGCATTCCGCGGGCGGCGAGGGCCGGCCGTCCCCGCGGAGATGTCGCGTGCGCCTCTCACCCGTCACGGCAGCGATGCTGGCGACGCTCCTCGGCGGCCCGCTTGCCGCGGCGGACCGTGCGCCGGTCGAGACCGTGCGCGGCTGGACGGTGGAGCGCCGTGGCGGCGAAACCAACTCGCCCAGCTGCCGGACGACCCACACCGAGACGAGTGCGCAGGGCGAACTCACCGGCCTCGTGATCGTCTCGATCGATCAGGGCGGGCTCACGCTCGCGGTCGCCGACCGGAACTGGGACTTCGCGGCGGGCGAGAGGTTCAGCGTGCCGCTTCTGCTCGACGGGAAGCCGGCCGGCGCGACGCTGATCTGGACCGGCGATGGCCAGATCCTGCGCACGGCGCTTCCGGAGACGATCGTGCCGGCCCTGCTGGAAGCGCGGGCACTGTCCCTGCGCTTCGCGGATGGCGACAGGGCGCTTATGGCTCCCGATCTCGCCGCCGCTCTCGCCGTTCTGCGACGCTGCGCGACCGTCGCTTCGAATCGGCCGACGGTCGCGGCCGAACCGCCGCTGCCGCCTCGCGCACGGATGGCCACCTATACGGTGGGCCTCGCCCTGCAGGGGGTGCTGCGGACCTGCGACGTGACGGCGACCGATGCGCAACGCTCCGCCGTCGATACGAAGATGGCGGCACTCCAGCCCGAAATGGCGCCCTACGAGACGGCGATGCGGGCGCAGGTCACGAAGTCCCGCGGCTTCACCTGCCCCACCGCCGACAAGGATGCGGAGTTTCAGGAGGCGCTGCGCCGGTTCATTACTTTAAGTCCGGACGAGTTCGCGACGGTGATCGACCAGCAAGCGGAAGCTCCCCCGGCCACGTCGGCCGTCAAACCGTAGCGTATTGTCGAAGCGATTTCGCGCGGCTCAAACCACGCCATCGAGCGTGTAGATCCGATTATGAGAAGCTTTTCTTGCACCGGCCGAAGTCGCCGCTCGAATTTCGGAGCGCCGGCAGACCATCGCGGCCGATGCATTCTTCCCAAAAATTTCTCTCCGCAGCCACCCCGAGGCCCGCGGAGACTTTTTACGGCCGAGCTTGATCTAAATTAAACCGTCAAACACTGGATTGCCCTACGCTTGTCTTCTTGCGGAGACTGACCATGCGGCGCATCCATTCTGCGTATCCGGCGGCAGCACAGGATCGCGCGGTCGCAGCCACGCTTTGCGTTCTGGTTTTCTTGGAATGTCTGACCCTGATCGCGAGCGTGATCTGGCTATGAGTGTCTCTCACAAAACGCCCGATGCGACGCCGTGCCCGGAACGGGGACGATCGGTGATTGGGCGTCTCTTGAGGCACTCTGAGTCCGGCGCCGCGAGATTCACCAACGGAATCTCGCGGCCCCGTCGTCAGGCGCGGCTCGGATAATTCGGGCTCTCGCGGGTGATCGTCACGTCGTGGACGTGGCTCTCGCGCAAGCCCGCATTGGTGATGCGCACGAACTGCGCCCGCTCCTGGAACTCCGGCACCGTCGGGGCGCCGACATAGCCCATCGCAGCCCGCAGGCCGCCGGCGAGCTGGTGCAGCACCGCCGCGACCGGGCCCTTGTAGGGCACCTGCCCCTCAATGCCCTCCGGCACGAGCTTGTGGGTGTCGTTGACCTCGGCCTGGAAGTAGCGGTCGGCCGAGCCGCGCGCCATCGCGCCGACCGAGCCCATGCCGCGGTAGCTCTTGTAGGAGCGGCCCTGGTAGAGGAACACCTCACCCGGCGCCTCGTCGGTGCCCGCCAGCAGCGAGCCCAGCATCGCCACCGAGGCACCCGCCGCGATCGCCTTGGCGAGGTCGCCCGAGAACTTGATGCCGCCGTCGGCGATCACCGGCACGTCGGCGCCATGCGCCGCCTCGACCGCCTCCATCAGCGCCGTGAGCTGCGGCACGCCGACACCGGCGACGATGCGGGTGGTGCAGATCGAGCCCGGTCCGATACCAACCTTGATCGCGTCGGCGCCCGCATCGATCAGGGCGCGAGCGCCCTCGGCGGTGGCGACGTTGCCGGCGATGATCTGCACGGCGTTGGAGAGCTGCTTCACCCGCGCCACGCTGTCGAGCACCTTGCGGGAATGGCCGTGGGCGGTATCGACTACGACCACGTCGCAGCCCGCATCGATCAGGCGCTCGGCCCGCTCGAAGCCGGCATCGCCCGTGGTGGTCGCCGCCGCGACCCGCAGCCGGCCTTGCTCATCCTTGACGGCGTTGGGGTAGGTGACCTGCTTCTCGATGTCCTTGACGGTGATGAGGCCGATGCAGCGGTAGTGGTCATCGACCACGAGCAGCTTCTCGATGCGGAATTGGTGCAGCAGGCGCTTGGCCTCGTCCTGCGTCACGCCCTCCCGCACGGTGATGAGCCGGTCGCGGGTCATCAGTTCGGCCACGGGCTGGCCGGCATTGGTCGCGAAGCGCACGTCGCGGTTCGTGAGGATGCCGACGAGCTTGCCGCGCGAGCCGTTGGGGCCGCGCTCGACCACCGGGATGCCGGAGATCCGGTTCTTCTTCATCACCTCGAACGCGTCGGCGAGCGTCTCGTCGGGGTGGATGGTGATCGGGTTGAGCACCATGCCCGACTCGTACTTCTTGACGAGGCGGACCTGCTCGGCCTGCTCGGCCGGCTCGAGGTTGCGGTGGATCACGCCGAGGCCGCCGTTCTGGGCCATGGCGATGGCCATGGGCGCCTCGGTGACGGTGTCCATCGCCGAGGCGATGATCGGCATGTTCAGCCGGATCGTGCGGGTGAGGCGGCTGGCGATGTCGACCTCGCCCGGCATGACCGAAGAGGCGGCGGGGCGCAGCAACACGTCGTCGAAGGTCAGGCCCTCGATGATCGAGTCAGCGCTGATACGAGCCATGGAAACCAACTCCGAGAGACGAGTGTTGCGCCGGGCCGGAAGGGTCCGGCCAGCGGGATCGGGTTGGCAGGGGCCAGTATCATGGGCGCCCGGCGCACGCAAAGCCGGCGCGTCCTTAGGCGGTGCATGGCTGACCGGCAATCCGCAACGCCCGGCAAATCTCGTCGCGGACGGCAAGACACCGTTAACCCTTACGTTCCACCATCCGGGCTGGCCGTCCGCGTCTCTTCGCGGGACCGGCCGGCTGGAGACGAGCCCCTCGCCATGATGTCGCGCGCCGAACGCAGCCCCCTCGCGGATTGGTGGTGGACGGTCGATCGCGGCCTGCTTGCGGGCCTCGGCTGCCTGATGGTGGCCGGCCTCGTCTTCCTGATGGGCGGCGGCCCGCCGGTGGCCGAGCGCATCGGCCTGCCGACCTTCTACTTCCTCAACCGGCAGGCGATGTATCTCGCCCCCACCATCCTGCTCATCATCGCCGTGTCGTTCCTGTCGGTTCGCCACATCCGGCGCTTCGCCCTGGTGACGTGGCTGCTCGGCGTGGTGCTGTGCGTCGCGGCCGGCAAGTTCGGCCCCGAGATCAAGGGCGCGCATCGCTGGATCCAGTTCGGCTCCTTCGGCCTCCAGCCCTCCGAATTCGTGAAGCCCGCCTTCGTGGTCGTCACCGCCTGGGCCTTCTCGGAGGGCGCCAACCGCCGCGACATGCCCGGCGTCATCTTCGCGTTCCTGCTGCTGCCGATGACCATCGTGCCGCTGATCCTTCAACCCGATTTCGGCCAGACCATGCTGATCACGATGGTGTGGTGCACGCTGTTCTTCGTCGCCGGGCTGCACTGGTTCTGGGTGGCGGGCCTCGGCTTTGCCGGCATGATCGGCGTGTTCACCGCCTACACCTTCCTCCATCACGTCCGCGAACGCATCAACCGCTTCATGGACCCGGAATCCGGCGACAGCTTCCAGGAGGTCTGGTCGCGCGAATCGTTCAATTCCGGCGGCTGGTTCGGCACAGGCCCCGGCGAGGGCGTGGCCAAGCGCCACCTGCCCGACGCGCATACCGACTTCATCTTCTCGGTGACCGGCGAGGAATTCGGCGTGCTGGTCTGCCTCGGCCTCGTCGCACTGTTCGCCTACATCGTCATCCGTGGGCTGAAGCTCGCGCGCCGCACCGACGACACCTTCACGAGGCTCGCCATCACCGGTCTGACCACGCTCTTCGGCCTCCAGGCCTGCATCAACATGGCGGTGAACACGCAGCTCATGCCGGCCAAGGGCATGACCCTGCCGTTCGTGTCCTACGGCGGCTCCTCGCTGATCTCGCTGGCGCTCGGCATGGGCTTCCTCGTGGCGCTCACCCGCAAGCGCCCCCGCACCACAGCGGTCAACCAACGTCCGCCCGGCACCATGCCGTCGGCCGTTCCGGGACTGATGCAGTGACCGTCTTCACGCCGCTCGTCCTCGTTTGTGCCGGTGGAACCGGTGGACACCTGTTCCCGGCCCAGAGCCTCGCCTACGCCCTGAAGGATCGTGGGATTCGCGTCGCACTCGCCACCGATGCCCGCGTCGATTCGATCGCGGGCGATTTCCCGGCGGAAGAGATCGTCACCATCGCCTCGGCCACGCCCTCGGGCCGCTCGGTGCTGCGCCGGGCCGGCGCCGTGGTCACGCTCGGCCGGGGCTTCGGTCAGGCGGCCCGCGCCGTGCGGCGGCTCAATCCGGCGGCGGTCGTCGGTTTCGGCGGCTATCCGACCGTGCCGCCGATGCTGGCGGCGCAGTTGCTGCGGGTGCCGACCATCCTGCACGAGCAGAACGCGGTGATGGGCCGGGCCAACGGTTTCCTCGCCAAGGGCGCGCGGGTCATCGCCACCGGTTTCAAGGAGGTGCGCGGCGTCCCCGAGAAGGCGACCGCGCGCCGCGTCCATACCGGCAACCCGATCCGACCGGCGGTGCTGGCCGTCGCCGAGACGCCCTATCCGGGTCTCGATGAAGGCTCTCCCCTGCGCCTCCTCGTGTTCGGCGGCAGCCAGGGCGCCCGCGTGATGAGCGAGGTCGTCCCGGCGGCAATCGAAAAATTACCGCAGGACCTTCGCGCCCGGCTCCACCTCGTGCAGCAGGCCCGGCCCGAGGATCTGACCGCAACGCAGAACCGCTACCTCGCCATGGGGCTCGGCGGCATCGAGGCGGCGCCGTTCTTCAAGGATCTGCCCGGCCGCATGGCCGCCGCCCATCTCGTGGTGGCCCGCTCCGGCGCCTCGACGGTCTCCGAACTCGCCGCCATCGGCCGGCCCGCCATCCTCGTGCCGCTGCCCGGCGCGCTGGATCAGGATCAGGCGGCCAATGCCGCGACGCTGGCCCAGATCGGCGCCGCGCTCTCGATTCCGCAGACCGCCTTCACCCCCGACAGACTCGCCGCCGAGTTGGTGGACCTCTTCGAGGCGCCGCGGAAATTGACCCAGGCCGCCGCTGCGGCCAAAACCGCCCGCATCCTCGACGCGGCCGACCGCCTCGCCGCGCTCGTCGCCGAGACGGCCGCGGCCGCAACTTGAAATCTGCGGCCAGCCCAAGAGGCTTGCCGCGTCCGGCGGACGACCGCCGCCCCGCAGTCGCGGGGGCGGACGACGACGATTCAGGATCGTCGAAGTCCGGAAGCGAGACGGCCGAGGCTCGCCGGAGCCGCGGACTCAAAAGGTTTTCGACATGAAGCTGCCCGAAAAGCTCGGCCCCATCCACTTCATCGGCATCGGCGGCATCGGCATGTCCGGCATCGCCGAGGTCATGGCCAATCTCGGCTATACGGTGCAGGGCTCGGATGCGAACGACAACGCCAACGTCCGGCGCCTCTCCGAGAACGGCATCCGCACCTTCGTCGGCCACCGGGCCGAGAACGTCGAGAACGCGGCCCTCGTCGTGGTCTCCACCGCGATCCGCCGCGACAATCCGGAGCTGATCGAGGCCCGCGAGCGCCGCCTGCCGGTGGTGCGCCGCGCCGAGATGCTGGCCGAGCTGATGCGCTTCAAGTCCTGCGTCGCGGTGGCCGGCACCCACGGCAAGACCACGACGACCTCGCTGGTCGCCACCCTGCTCGACGCCGGCAACCTCGACCCCACCGTCATCAACGGCGGCATCATCAACGCCTACGGCACCAATGCCCGCATGGGAGCCGGCGACTGGATGGTGGTGGAGGCCGACGAATCCGACGGCACCTTCCTCAAGCTGCCGGCCGATGTCGCCATCGTCACCAACATCGACCCCGAGCATCTTGATCATTTCGGCTCGTTCGAGGCGATCAAGGACGCGTTCCGGCGCTTCATCGACAACATCCCGTTCTACGGCTTTGCGGTGATGTGCATTGATCACCCGATCGTGCAGGATCTCGTCGGGCATATCGAGGACCGGCGCATCATCACCTACGGCGAGAACCCGCAGGCCGACGTGCGCCTCATCGACATCGACCTGAAGGGCGGCCAGAGCCGCTTCCGGGTCATGATCCGAGACCGCCGCCCCGGCTTCCGCATGGAGATCGAGGATCTCGTCCTGCCGATGCCCGGCCGTCACAACGCGCTCAACGCCACCGCGGCGCTGGCGGTGGCCCACGAACTCGGCGTGCCGGCGGACGCGATCCGCAAAGCGCTGGCCGGCTTCGGCGGTGTCAAGCGCCGCTTCACCCGCACGGGCGAGTGGAACGGCGCGACGATCTTCGACGATTACGGCCACCACCCGGTGGAGATCCAGGCGGTGCTGCGCGCGGCCCGCGCCTCGACCGACGGTCGGGTCATCGCCATCGTGCAGCCCCACCGCTACACCCGGCTTCAGTCGCTGTTCGAGGATTTCTGCACCTGCTTCAACGACGCCGACACGGTGATCGTCGCCCCCGTCTACGCGGCGGGCGAGGCACCGATCGAGGGCATCGACCGCGACTCGCTGATCGCCGGCCTGAAGGCCCGCGGCCACCGCGACGCCGTCGCCCTGGAGCGGCCGGAGGATCTGGCCCGGCTCGTGGCCAGCCGCGCCGGCGCCAACGACTACGTGGTGTGCCTCGGCGCCGGTACGATCACCCAGTGGGCCTATGCGCTGCCGGGCGAACTGGCGGCGTTGCAGGGGTGAGATGTGCGCTCCGCGGACGACGAGCGGAGGCAGTTTCGCAAACGGCTTCGGCATGACCAGACCGAGGCCGAGCGCCGTCTCTGGCTTCGTCTCCGCGACCGTCGTCTCGCCGGGTTCAAGTCCGTCCGGCAAGAGAGCATCGGCCGTTATGTGGCGGATTTCTGCTGCCGTGAGGCGAGGCTGATCGTCGAGTTGAACGGCAGCCAGCACGCGGACTGCGCCTATGACGCCGAGCGGGATGCGTGGCTGGTCGCGCGTGGCTACCGCGTCTTGCGCTTCTGGAATGCCGAGGTCATGACCAATACCCTTGGTGTGCTCGACACGATCCTCGCCGCACTTCCCCCATCTCCCCGCACGCGGGGAGAGGGTCGCGACGACCTCGTCGTCGGCGCGACGAGCCCGCAGGGCGATGGTGAGGGGGGCTTCTCAAGCGGAGCTGCCTCCTGATCCGCCCCCTCACCCTCGGCTGCCGCCTCGCTTCGGCGACGACGAGGTCGGCAAAGCCCTCTCCCCGCGTGCGGGGAGAGGGGGGAAACGGATATGACCGCGCACTCCCTTATCGACGACATTCGCGCCGCAGCGCCCGACCTCCGCGGCCGCATCCTCGAAAACCAGTCGCTCGCCGACCTCACGTGGTTCCGCGTCGGCGGGCCGGCGCAGGTGCTGTTCAGCCCGGCCGACGAGGAGGACCTGTCCGTGTTCCTCGCCGCCCTCGATCCATCGGTGCCGGTCACGGTGATCGGCCTCGGCTCGAACCTGATCGTGCGCGACGGCGGCATCCCCGGCGTGACGATCCGGCTCGGCGGCAAGGCCTTCGGCTCGGTCGAGATCGATGCGGAAAAAATCCGATCCGGCACCGCCGTGCCCGACATGCGGCTCGCCAAGGCGGCGGCGGAAGCCAGCCTCGATGGGCTCGCCTTCTTCCGCGGCATCCCCGGCTCCGTCGGCGGCGCGCTGCGCATGAACGCCGGGGCGCATGGCGGTGAGACCACCGACGTGCTGGTGGAGGTCCGCGGCATCGACCGGAAGGGCGAACTCCGCCGCTTCACCCATGCCGAGATGGGGTTCCGCTATCGCCATTCCTCGGCGCCCGACGACGTGATCTTCACGGGCGCGACCTTCCGCGGCCGCCCCGGCAACCGCGAAGAGATCGAGGCGGAGATGGAGCGGGTGACCGCGGCGCGCGAGGCCGCCCAGCCGATCCGCGAGCGCACCGGCGGCTCGACCTTCAAGAACCCGGCGGGCGGCAAGGCATGGCAGCTCATCGACGCCGCCGGCTGCCGCGGGCTGAGCCGCGGCGGGGCTCAGGTCTCGGAGATGCACTGCAACTTCCTGATCAACCGCGGCGGCGCCACCGCCACCGACATCGAGGGGCTCGGCGAGGAAGTGCGGCGCCGGGTGCGCGAGCATTCGGGCTTCGAACTGCACTGGGAGATCAAGCGGATCGGCGTCGAGGCGTCACCCGCCTGACGGATCGCCCGCGTCGAGACCGGAGGACGCATCGCCCATGGCTTCGACCGACCCCACGGCCCTGACCGAGCATCTCGGCAGGCTCGTCGACGACATCGCCGCCGCGGCCGATCGGGCCCGGACAGGCGGCGACATCCTGCGCCTGCGCGACCGGCTCAACCGTGAGTGGGACGGCGCGAAACCCGGTGCCCACCTTGCCCCGGAAACCTACGCGGCCCTGCGGCTTCGCTGCGAGGCCGCGCATACCCGCCTTACCGAACGCTTCGTCAGCCTCAGGGATTCCACCCCGCAGCCGGAGCCGCGCCTCCTCATCGATCCCGACGGCCCGACCGTCGCGACCTTTTTCGAGGCGGATACGCCGGCCGTGGATTGGGCGGCCGGGGCCGAGGCGGCGATCGGCGTGGCCGAAGCCCGCCTCGGGACGAGGCTACCCGAGACGCTCAAGGCGCTCTACCGGCGGCGGAACGGCGGGGCGACGGACTTCTTCCTCGCTACGGATACCCCCGACGCCCCCCTCGAATTCGAGGGCGACGCGGCGGTCCGCGAGGCCGACGAGGTCTGGCGGACGGTGCTGCCCGGCTTCGACCTGGCCGCCCTGGAGCGGCTGGAGAGCCTCGGCGCGGTCAGTGACGGCATCGACTTCGGCAGCGAGGACGAGTCCTGGCGCGCCGTGCTGCCGGAGATCGATCGCCTGATCGCGCTCAGCAATCACGGCTCCGACCTCTGGCTCTGCCTCGATTACGCGGACGCGGTCTTTGAACCGTCGGTGGTGCTGTTCGACGCGATCGCGCCGGATGGACCCGGCCGCATCACCTTCCGCCGCCCCGATTTCGCGCGCTTCTTCGACGGGCTGCGGCGGCACGGCATCACCGTCGAGGACGGCGTCGCCATGCGCGGCAGCCGGCTCCTCGGCGAGGAGGCCTGATTGTCTCGCCCAAACCATCGGGCGCCCATGGCGCCCAACCAGCCCTGAAAGGCTCGTATCCGATGTCCAAGCACGTCGCCGTCCTGATGGGCGGCTGGTCCTCCGAGCGAGAGATCTCGCTGCGCTCCGGCAACGCCTGCGCCGGGGCGCTGGAAGGGGAGGGGTATCGCGTCACCCGCGTCGATGTCGGGCCCGACATCGCCACGGTGCTGACCGACCTCAAGCCCGACGCGGCCCTCAACGCGCTCCACGGCCCGGCGGGCGAGGACGGCACGATCCAGGGCCTCCTGGAGATCCTGAAGATCCCCTACACCCATTCCGGCGTGCTGGCCTCGGCGCTCGCGATGCACAAGGAGCGTGCCAAAACGGTCATGAAAGCGGCCGGCGTGAGCGTGCCGGAGGGCCGGGTCGTTAACCGTCATGATGCGGCGAAGTCACACCCGTTAACCCCTCCCTATGTGGTGAAGCCGATCGCCGAGGGCTCCTCCATGGGGGTCATCATCGTGCGCGAGGAGCGCTCGCACCCGCCCCAGATCCTGGCCTCCGACGCGTGGGTCTACGGCGAGGAAGTCCTTGCAGAGACTTACGTTGCCGGCCGCGAGCTAACCTGCGCGGTGCTGGGCGACCGGGCGCTCGGAGTCACCGAGATCAAGCCCGTTTCGGGGGAGTGGTACGACTTCGACGCCAAGTACGCCGGGGGGGGGTCGATCCACGTCCTCCCCGCCGATCTTAAACTAAATATTTACCAGCGTGTCCAAGAGTTGGCGTTAACGGCGCATCAAGCACTGGGATGCCGTGGCGTCAGCCGTGCCGACCTTCGTTACGACGACACACCGGGTGGAACCGGTGCTCTCGTCGTCCTCGAGGTCAACACGCAGCCAGGGATGACCCAGACGAGCCTTGTGCCGGAGATCGCGGCCCACGCAGGCCAGAGTTTCGGTGAACTCGTCCGATGGATGGTGGAGGACGCTTCTCTCAACCGCTGAACGCAGCCGGTACCCCCGGCAGCGGCGGGATCCTCGCGGGCTTAAGGCTCCCGAAGATCCTCAGGCGGTTCTCGTCGGCGCGTCGGCTCCGGCCGGCGGTGCCGATCGAGGCACGCGTGCCGCGGCTCGCGGGCACGGCGCTGGTCGCCGGGCTTGCCGGCACCGTGGCGCTGACCGGCTTCGTCATGAGCGGGCGCTACGACAGCTTCGTCGCCGAGAACGGCCGGCCGCTCGACATCCTCGCCCGGATCGCCGGATTCGGCGTCGAGCGAGTGACCATCACCGGCCTGTCGCGGATGTACGAGCGCGAGGTACTGAGCACCGCCGGCATCGACTGGCGCTCCTCCGTGCCGTTCCTCGACGTCGATGGCGTGCGCGAACGCCTGCTCGCCGAGAAGCTGATCGCCAGCGCCTCCGTGCGTAAGCTCTACCCCAACGAAATCGTCATCAATCAGGTCGAGCGCGAGCCCGCCGCCCTGTGGCAGCAGAACGGCGAGATCCAGGTGATCGCCGCCGACGGCAAGGTGATCGATGACCTGCGCGACGAGCGCTACGTCAACCTGCCGCTCGTGGTCGGTTCGGGCGCTAACGAGCGCCTCAAGGAATATCTCGCGCTGATCGAGGCGGCGGGTCCGCTCGGATCGCGCATCCGCGCCGGCACCTATGTCTCCGGCCGGCGCTGGACGCTCAAGCTCGACGGCGTCGACATCCGCCTGCCCGAGGCCGACCCCGCCGAGGCGCTCGCCCGGCTGGTGCGGCTGGAGCGGGAGAGCAGGATTCTGGAGAAGGACATCATCGCGGTGGACCTGCGCATGGCCGATCGCGTCGTGGTGCGCCTGACCGAGGAGGCTGCGGCCGCCCGGGCCGAGAGCCGCAAGAAGCCGAAGAAGGGGACCGCGACATGAGCGCGTTCCGCCCCGCCGCACTCTCCTCCGTGTCCTGTCGCGTATCCGCCGAGTAGCGTCCGATGCAGACCCATCACGGCCTCACGCCGCGCCTGAAACCGCTCTCCGCCCGCCGGAGCGCGACCATGTCGGTGCTCGACATCGGCACCAGCAAGGTCGTTTGCCTCATCGCCGAGCTGCAGCCGGCCGAGGCGATGTCGACCCTGCGCGGGCGCACCCATCTCGCCCGCATCATCGGCATCGGCCACCAGCGCTCGCTCGGCCTCAAGGGCGGCGCCATCGTCGATCTGGAAGCCGCCGAGGGCGCGATCCGTCAGGCGGTCCACGCCGCCGAGCGGATGGCCAAGGCCGAGGTCCAGTCGGTCATCGTCAACATTTCCGGCGGGCGCATCGCCTCGCAGCATTTCGAGGCGCGGGTGAATGTCCGCTCCGGCACCGTCACCGGCTCCGACGTCGAGCGGGTTCTGGAGACCGCCAGCGCCCACGGCGTCAGCCCCGGCCGGGCCGTGCTGCACGCCCTGCCGACCGGCTACGCGCTGGACGGGCAGGGCGCGGTGATCGACCCGTCCGGCATGATCGGCAACGCGCTCGGCGTCGATCTCCACGTCGTCACAGCGGAAGCCGCTGCCGCGCGCAACCTGATGCTCGCGGTCGAGCACTGCCATCTCGGCGTCGATGCGGTGATCGCCACGCCCTACGCCGCCGGCCTCTCGGCACTGGTGGACGACGAGGCCGAACTCGGCTGCGCCGTGGTCGACATGGGCGGCGGCACCACCAGCGTCGGCGTCTTCATGGGCGGCCACCTCGTCCATTGCGACGCGGTCGCGGTCGGCGGCCATCACGTCACCATGGACATCGCCCGCGGGCTCTCAACGCGGGTCAACGTCGCCGAGCGGTTGAAGACCCTCTACGGCTCGGCCATCGCCACGGCCTCCGACGAGCGCGACATGATCGCCGTGCACGGCGTCGGCGAGGACGAGGGCGAGGCGCCCGGCCACGTGCCGCGCTCGCAGCTCGTGCGCATCGTCAAGCCGCGGGTCGAGGAGGTGCTCGAACTCGTGCGCGACCGCCTGCACAACGCGGGATTCGGCGCCCAGGCCGGCCGCCGGGTCGTGCTCACGGGCGGCGCCAGCCAGCTCGTCGGCCTGCCGGAGACGGCCCGCCGCATCCTTCAGGGACAGGTCCGGATCGGGCGCCCGCTCGGCATCCGCGGCCTGCCGGAAGCCGCCAAGGGGCCCGCCTTCTCGGCCTCGGTCGGCCTGCTGGTCTACCCGCAGGTGGCGCATGCGGAGCATTTCGAGCCGCGGGGGCAGGGCGCCTTCGCCGGCACGGGAACGGACGGCTACTTCTCGCGGGTCGGTCGCTGGATCCGGGAGAGTTTCTAGGGCGATGTCGCGCGAAACCGGTCCGGTTCGCGTGAAGACATCGTGTCGAGACAAGGACTTGGAGACGTCCCCGGCCTGACGGGGCAGGGAGCGGCTCCGAAAGAAACGACCCCGCGCCGCCGCGAGGCCAGCGCGGGACAAGCAAGACAGGGCAGGCGTCGCAAGGCGTCGTTCAGGCAATCAAAAGTCACGAAGGGCAAGACCACATGGCCATCTCTCTTCAGGCTCCGGACATCCGGGAACTCAAGCCCCGCATCACCGTGTTCGGCGTCGGCGGCGCGGGCGGCAACGCCGTCAACAACATGATCGAGTCGGGGCTGCTCGGCTGCGAGTTCGTCGTGGCGAACACCGACGCCCAGGCGCTCACCTCCTCGAAGGCCGAGCGGGTGATCCAGATGGGCATCGGCGTGACGCAAGGGCTCGGCGCCGGCTCGCACCCGGAAGTCGGCTCGGCGGCGGCCGAGGAGGTGATCGACGAGATCCGCGATCAGCTCTCGGGCGCACACATGGCCTTCATCACCGCCGGCATGGGCGGCGGCACCGGCACCGGTGCGGCTCCGGTCATCGCCCGCGCGGCGCGTGACATGGGCATCCTCACGGTCGGCGTCGTCACGAAGCCGTTCCAGTTCGAAGGCATGCGCCGGATGCGCACGGCCGAGGCCGGCATCCAGGAGCTTCAGGCGGCGGTCGATACCCTGATCGTCATCCCGAACCAGAACCTGTTCCGGGTCGCCAACGAGAAGACCACCTTCGCCGACGCCTTCGCGATGGCCGACCAGGTGCTCTACTCGGGTGTCGCCTGCATCACCGACCTCATGGTCAAGGAAGGCCTGATCAACCTCGACTTCGCCGACGTGCGCGCGATCATGCGCGGCATGGGCAAGGCGATGATGGGCACCGGCGAGGCCTCCGGCGAGAACCGCGCCAACCGCGCGGCGGAAGCCGCGATCGCCAACCCGCTCCTCGACGACGTGTCGATGAAGGGCGCGCGCGGCCTGCTGATCTCGATCACCGGCGGCTCCGACCTCACCCTCTACGAACTCGACGAAGCCGCCACCCGCATCCGCGAGGAGGTCGATTCGGACGCCAACATCATCCTCGGCGCCACCTTCGACGAGAGCCTCGACGGCATCATTCGCGTGTCGGTGGTGGCCACCGGCATCGAGCCGGCGCTGATCTCGGCCGATTCCCCGAACAACCCGGAGATCGCCCAGACCGAGCAGCGCATCGCCGAGGTCGCCGAGCGTCTGCGCTCCGAGGCCCGCGCCCGCGCTTCCGCCGCGCTGAGCCCGGCCTCGACGCACCAGCCGGCGCAGCAGGTCGCGCATCAGACGGCGTACCGCCCCGGCCCCGAGCCGCTGCTCGCCCCGAACGCGGGCCCGCGGCCCATGCTGTCGGAGCCGGTGGCGCCGGAGCCGATGCGCGCCGAGCCCGCCCCGGCGATGCACCACCACGATGTGGTGCTGACCCAGGCGCCGGCCCGCGCCGCCGTCCCGGCCTACGAGCCGCCTGCCCCCGCCCAGGCGCCGGAGCCCGCCCAGGCCGCGAACGGCCCCTACGTGCCGCCGCGTCCGCAGCTCGCCCGCCCGCCGCGCATGCCGCAAATCTCGGACCTGCCGCCCCACACCCAGGCGCAGATCCTCAAGAGCCGCGGCGAGGAGACCCAGCCGGAGCCGAGCCAGGATTCCAAGCGCATGACACTGCTGCGCCGGCTCGCGACCGTCGGCTTCGGCGGTCGCCGCGAGGAAGCCGAGGCCGCCCCGGTCCCTGCGCCCCGCGCCGCCGCGCCGGCTCCGGTCGCCGCGCCCCGCGTCGAGCCGGCCCTGCGGGCGCCCGCGCCCCAGGCCCCGCAGTACCGCCCCGCTCAGGGCAATCTGGACGCGCAGGGCCGTGCTCTGCCGCCGCGGATGATGGAAGACGACCAGCTCGAAATCCCGGCCTTCCTTCGCCGCCAAGCGAACTGAACCGAGAACTGAAACACGGATCGCCTGTGGATCGATGGGGGCAACTCGGCCTCCATCGACCCTCACTGGGGTATTTCGGCCACAGACCCGGAACCGCAAGGTTCCGGGTTTATCTACTTGTTAAGACACTGATCAGAAAATGCTTTTCAAAGATCGTGGCGAAACCGTGGCTGTAACAGATCGTAAGAATCCGTGATTTGGCCGGCCTGATTGCCACAGCTATACACGCTTCCGGAACGACAGAAGGCGCGGCTGGTCGATCGACTGCCAGCGCTCGCAGGGGCTTCAAGCAGCGGACGGACTTTCTCATACCGCCCCCCGAAACGGGTGCGCGGGAAGGATCCTGGCCGAGGGCTAAGGTATGCGGACGAACCAACAGACAACACTCAAAACGTCCGTGACCCTGACCGGAATCGGAGTCCACTCCGGCAACCCGGCAGAGATCACGCTCCACCCTGCCAAAGCCAACCACGGTATCGCGTTCCTCCGGACGGGCACGACCACCGGCAACGACCGGATCATCAAGGCCCACTTCGCCTGCGTCTCCGCCACCGAGCTGTGCACCGTCATCGGTGACGTCGAGACCGGCGCTGTCGCCACCATCGAGCACCTGATGTCGGCCCTCTACGGGCTCGGTGTCGACAACGCTCTGGTCGAGATCGACGGCCCCGAGATGCCGATCCTCGACGGCAGCGCCCGCCTCTTCGTTCAAGCCATCGACAGCGTCGGCCTTGCCCTCTGCGGCGCACCGCGCCGCTGGCTCAAGGTGCTTCAGCCCGTCCGTATCGAGGCCGGCCGCGCCTTCGCCGAACTCCGCCCGATCGACCGCGGCTTCCGCCTCGACGTGGAGATCGACTTCGAATCCCCGGTGATCGGCCGCTCGCGCAAGGCGATGGACCTGACCCCGGCCGCCTACCGCCGCGAGATCGCCCCCGCCCGCACCTTTGGCATGATGAAGGACGTGGAGCGCTACTGGAAGGCGGGCTTCGCGCTCGGCGCCTCCCTCGACAACACGGTCGCCGTCGGCGAGACCGCCGTCGTCAATCCGGAGGGCCTGCGCTTCTCGGACGAGTTCGTCCGTCACAAGTTCCTCGACGCGGTCGGCGATCTCGCGCTGGCCGGCCTGCCGCTTCAGGGCGCCTACCGCTCCTATTGCGGCGGCCACCGCATGAATGTCGGCATCCTCGAAGCCCTGTTCGCCGACCGCGCGAACTACGCCATCGTCGAGGGCCAGGGCACCCGCCGCGAGACCACCCGCACCGAATTCGGTGCCGGCCTCGGGATCGCCGCCTTCGCCGCCGAACTGTAACCCGGACGCCACATCGGCCCTCGATCCGCGTCGCAGGCGGAATACCTTAAAGGTTCCCTACGCCCTGCCGTTTTGACGCCCGAATCGACCGCCAACCGTAAAAGCCTGCGCGTAGGTCGCGCGCCGCCCTTCAAGCGGCCGGGCCTGACAGGGAAATTGACCGCGATGCCTGTGACCTTCCCGACCCGTGGCGCGATGGCGGCCGTGCTCCTCAGCCTCGGGCTCGGGCTCGGCGGCTGCGATGCCCTCGATCCGACCAACCTCTTCGCCGAGAAGTACAAGCCCGAGGCGATCCCGGACACGCCCGCGGACAAGCTCTACAGCGAGGGCTTGGCGAAGATGGAAGACAAGGATTACGAGAACGCCGCCAAGCAGTTCGATCAGCTCGACAAGCAGTACACCTATTCCGACTGGTCGCGGAAAGGCCTGCTGATGACGGCCTACGCGAACTACGAGGGTGCGAAGTACGACGAGGCCATCACCGCCTCGAAGCGCTACCTCCAGCGGCACCCGGCGAGCAAGGACGCGGCCTACGCCCAGTACCTGATGGCCATGTCGCAATATAAGCAGATCCCGGACGTGACCCGCGATCAGGAGCGTTCCGAGCGCGCCCTCATCGCCCTCCAGGAACTGGTGCAGAAGTACCCGACCTCCGAATACGCCGCCGACGCCAAGGCCAAGATCCAGATCACCCGCGACCAGCTCGCGGGCAAGGAGATGGAAGTCGGCCGCTTCTACCTCGAGAAGCGTGCCTTCCCGGCAGCGATCAACCGCTTCCGCGACGTGGTCAGCAAGTACCAGACGACCCGCCACGCCGAAGAGGCGCTGGAGCGTCTGGTCGAGGCCTACATGGCGCTCGGCCTGACCGGGGAGGCGCAGACCGCAGCCGCCGTGCTCGGTCACAACTTCCCCGACAGCCCCTGGTACCAGGATGCCTACAAGCTCCTGCAGACCGGCGGCCTCGAGCCGCGCGAGGAGAAGTCCTCCTGGCTCAGCAAGGTCTATCGCGGCGTGATCGGCAAGACCGCCGCCGCTGACTGACGGTGCGAGGGCATCGTCCCGGAGGACCGCCTCGGGCTTTCGGACGAAGATGATGCAGCAGTGAGAGCCCTGAGCATCGTCCCGAATCCGATATTCGGGACGATGCTCTCGCGTTCGCGACGACGGCGTGTGCGGGCCCCGATACGATCGGCCGATCCGCGTAGGAGATGCCCCCAGAGCCGCCTCGAAGGCGCGTTCGCCGTCATGGGGGAGGGGCCTCGCAGGCTTACGGTGAAGCCGCCCCATCCGTTTGCAATCCCGACCCGTCGGCGCAGATTCCAGGATACGCTGCCTGCCATGAAGGCCCTTCTGCGCTGGCGCAGAGCCCTTGCCGACCATACCCTGCGCAGGAAGCCCGACGCGGTGACTCTCGTGGCGATTGCCCGCAACGAGGGTCCCTATCTCGTCGAGTGGCTCGCTCACCATCTCGCGGTCGGATTCGATCGCATCGTCGTCTATGACAACGAGAGCCAGGACGACACCCGCGCCCTGTTCAAGGCGCTGAGCCCCCGCGATCTCCGGCTGCGGCGCGTTCCCTGGCCGTCTCCGCTCGACGATTCGGCGCAGGTGCTGGCCTATCACCACGCCCTCACGGGTCTTGCGACACCCTGGGTGATGTATCTCGACCTCGACGAGTTCCTCGTGCCGTTCGGCCATGCCGACATGGCCGGCCTGATCGGCTCGCTGCCCGAAGACGTATCGAGCCTGCACGTGAACTGGCGCGGTTTCGGCTCTTCCGGCCATACGCAGCCGGGCTACGGGCTGATCACCCGCGCCTTCACCCGCTGCGCTCCGCACGACTGGGGCAACCACTATCACTTCAAGACCCTGGCGCGTGCCAGAGACGTCTCGGCCGTGCGCATCCACGACGTCTGCCATCATCGCGGCCGGCGGGTGCTGTCGGACGGAAGGGGTTTTGCCAACACCTCGGACGGCACGTCGGACCGCGTCGTCTACGATGGCGTTCAGATCAACCACTACCAGTGCAAGACGCTGCCGGAATTCCAGGCGCGGATGCGGCGCGGGGATGCGAACTTCCCCAACCACCATCCCGGCCGCCTGCGCGACGATACGCTCGCGCGTTTCGAGGTGCTCGACCGCAACGAGACGGAGGACCACGCCATCCGTGCTTTCGAGGCGCCGTTCGAGTCCGAGTACCGGCGACTCTGTGCCATCCTCGGCCGGAATCCCGCACTTTCCGGGTGAAGTCTCCGTGGCTTGCGGCTAAACCCGCGCACAATCCAAAAGGGGCTCTGGCGCCGCTTCATGCTCGTCCAGCTCGCGATCCGCGACATCGTTCTGATCGACAAGCTCGAATTGACCTTCTCCGGGGGGCTCACCGTTCTCACGGGTGAGACCGGTGCGGGCAAGTCGATCCTGCTCGACGCGTTCGCCCTGGCGCTCGGGGGGCGCGGCGACGGCGGTCTCGTGCGGCAGGGCGAGGCGCAGGGCGGCGTCACCGCCGTGTTCGACGTGGCCCTCGACCATCCCGCCCGCGCCGTCGCGGCAGCCGCCGAGATCAACACCGACGGCGACCTGATCCTGCGCCGCACGCAATTCGCCGACGGGCGCACCCGCGCCTTCGTCAACGACCAGCCGGTCGGCGTGCAGACCATGCGGGCGATCGGTACGGCGCTCGTCGAGATCCACGGCCAGCACGACGACCGGGCCCTGGCCGAGCCCACCACCCACCGCAGCATCCTCGACGCGTTCGGCGGGCTTCAGGGCCCGCTCGCGCAGGTGGCGTCGGCCGCCAAACGCGTGCGCACCGCCCGCTCGACGCTGGCCGAGCAGCGCGAGCGGGTCGAAGCCGCGCAGAAGGAAGCCGATTTCCTCCGCCACGCGGTGGAGGAGCTGGGCCTTCTCGATCCGCAGGCGGGCGAGGAGGCCAAGCTCGCCGAGCGCCGCACGCTGATGCAGCAGGGCGAGAAGGTCGCCCGTGAGTTGAACGAGGCGCTCGATCTCGTCGGCGGCTCCGGCTCGCTCGTGCCGCATCTGTCATCCGCCGTGCGCCGCCTGGAGCGGCGCAGCGCCACGGTGCCGGCTCTGGTCGATCCGAGCATCGCCGCCCTCGATGCCGCGCTGGTGGCCCTCGACGAGGCGCGCGCCGCCCTCGATGCCGCGGTGCTCGCCGCCGAGTTCGATCCGCGCGAGTTGGAGCGGGTCGAGGAACGGCTCTTCGCCCTTCGGGCCGCGTCGCGAAAGTATTCGGTCCCGGCCGACGACCTCGCCGCCCTGCGCGGTCGCTACGATGCGGACGTTGCCGCCCTCGATGCCGGCGAGCAGGCGCTCGCCGGGCTCGAGGCCGAACTTGCGGCGGCGGAAGCGGCCTATGCCCAGGCGGCCAAACGGCTCGGCGACGGGCGTCGCAAGGCGGCCAAGGCGCTCGATGCGGCGGTGCAGGCCGAGCTGCCGCCGCTGAAGCTGGAGGGCGCCCGCTTCATCACGCAGATCACCGTAGACGAAGCCTCGCGCGATGCCGCCGGCACCGAGCGGGTCGAGTTCTGGGCCCAGACCAATCCCGGCACCCGCGCCGGTCCGATGATGAAGGTGGCGTCGGGCGGCGAGCTGTCCCGCTTCATGCTGGCGCTCAAGGTCGTGCTCGCCGGCAAAGGTTCGGCGCCGACGCTGATCTTCGACGAGATCGACACGGGCCTCGGCGGCGCGGTGGCCGACGCCATCGGCGCGCGGCTCGGCCGGCTCTCGGAGCAGGTTCAGGTGGTGGCCGTGACCCATGCGCCCCAGGTCGCCGCCCGCGCCGTGACGCATTTCCGCATCGCCAAGGATAGCGTGAAGGACGGTGCGAAGGGGAAGGCGCCCAAGGGCGCGGAGAAGGGCGCCGACCGGGTGACGACACGGGTGATCGGGCTCGCGGCGGATGCGCGCCGGGAAGAGATCGCCCGGATGCTGGCCGGCGCAACGGTCACCGACGAGGCGCGGGCGGCGGCGGCGCGGCTCCTGTTGGGAGCAGAGGGTTAGAGCATCATCCCGAAAGGTGGCTTCCGGCTTTCGGAAAAAGATGATGCAAAGATAAAAGGCCAGAGCATCGTCCTAGATCCGCCATCCAGGACGATCTAGTCGCCCTCGTCGAGTTCGATGCCGTACTCCGCCAGCACCCAGAAGATGGCTTCCAGATCGTCCGCCGTCACATCGCGCGGCGGCAGCGCCTCTTCGAGGTCGTCGTAGGTCAGCGAGCGGCGGCGCTCCGCATCCGCCTTGGCCAGCAAGCGATCGACCGTCATGCGGATGTCGGCCGGCAGGGCATCGTGGCTCGGCAGCACGATCCCGCCTGCCGGGCGCAGGGCGTCGCTGAGCAGGCGATCGATGATCGCCTGCCGTCGCGCATGAGCTCCGTCCGAACTGTCCATGCCACGGAATATGGACCGGCGCGGGCGCGCGTCGAGTCTCCCCCGGCCACCGTCTTGAATGACTCCCTGCATCACTCCTTGCCGACCGACATGAGCAGGCGCTCGGTGCGGGCATCCTCCAAGCGGTTGACCATGCGGCGGCCCTCGTGGACGTCGCGAAGCGTCTTGGTGGCGGTGATGCAGGACTGGACCAGCATCACCGTGCCCATGGCGAGATAGCCCTTCATCCAGAAGTCGAGGGGCATGAACAGGATGCCGAAACCGACGAGTGCGGCGGAGGCGACGAACGAGGCTTGGGTGAAGACGACCCAGGCGCCGGTATGCTGCGCAGTGTCTTGGGACATGGTGCAATTCCTTGGGACGAGGGAGGACGGATCAGGCGGAGGCGGCGCGGGCGGCCTCGGCGCGGCTTCGCAGGCGGGCGAGCACGTCGTCGGAGGAGGGGCGCGTCCGGGGGCCGAAACCCTCGCGTTCGAGGCGCTCGGCAAGGGTCTCCGCAGGCGTCTCGAGCGCGGCCAGCGCGTCGTCGGCATCCGTTGCCTCGGCCTGGATGCGCTGAAGCCGGGCCAGCGTCGCCTCGGCCTGCCGCAAGGTCGCGCGATCCGGCACGCTCTCCGTCCGGCGCAGACGCCGGACCGCCTCGGAGGCCGCCGCCACCCGCCGGCCGCGCTCCAGGGCCGCCTGCCGCCCCGTCGCGTCCGCAAGCACCGCACGCATCCGGGCCACCTCCGCCGCGAAGGTCGCCCGTGCCGCGCACAAGGCATCCCGCTCGGCTTCGAGGCTGGCGATCGCGTCGGCGGCCTCGCGGGCCAGATCCTCGCGGCCCGCCGCGAGCGCGGCCACGGCGCGGGTCTCCAGATCGGCGGCGCGTGCCTCGACCTGCGCCAGACGCCGCGCCTCCGCGCTATCCCCGGCCATGGCCGCGGCCAGCGTGCGTCGGCCGCGCTCCAAGTCGGCGGCGGTCTCGCGGATCTGCTGATCGAGCACGAGAAGGGCGTGGCGGTCGTGGGCCTCCTCGCAGGCCTGGGCGGCAGCACCGCGGGCGAGGGTTCGCAACAGCGTCAACATGGCATCACTCCGAGGGCGTGACCGCGTGGTCACACCCTCATGGATGCCTCCGGTTTGCACAGCGTACAAGTGACGTTTTGCACGCTGTACAATGCGGCTGGCTGCTCAGTCCGTCACGGCCAACACCGCTGCCCTGGCGACCCGCACGGGGATCGCCTTGGCGGCCGGCACCTTGGCCTGGGCATCGTGGTGCCAGAGGGGGATCAGCACGTTCAACTCCGGGTAGTAGCCGGCGCAATTGCCCGCGGGGATGTCGTATTTGACGATCCGCAGACCCTTCACCTCGCGGGCGAACTCGTCGGCGGCCTCGGTCACGACATCGACGGTCTCGCCGTCCGCGAGTTGAAGGCGTTCGATGTCGTTCTCGTTCATGAACAGCACTTGGCGGGTGCCTTTCACCCCGCGGAAGCGGTCGTGATAGCCGTAGATCGTGGTGTTGAACTGGTCGTTCGAGCGCAGCGTGATGAGGTCGAGCACGTCGCGCCGGTCGCTCTTCATGTCCGGGTCCATGTCGAGCCCATCCGGCGGCACGGCGAAGTTCGCCTTGCCGGTCGGCGTCTCCCATTTGCGCTCGCGGGCGGCGACCGGCTTGTGCTGGCCGCCGGGCTCGAACAGGCGCGCGTTGAAGTCCTTGAATTTCTCCGGGTACGTCGCTTCGATGGCGTCGCGTACCCGCGCATAATCGCCGACCCAGGCGTTCCAATCGACCTTGGGGTTGGCCGGCAGCGTCGCCTTGGCCAATTGCGCCACGATCCAGGGCTCGGAGCGCACATGGTCGCTCACCGGCCGGGCGACGCCGCGCGAGCCATGGAAGCAGGATGTCGAATCCTCCATCGACACGGCCTGCGGCCCGCTCGCCTGCTCGTCCACCTCGATCCGGCCGAGACAGGGCAGGATGTAGGCGATCTCGCCGCGCACGAGATGCGAGCGGTTGAGCTTGGTCGAGACTTGGACGGTGAGACGCAGCGAGCGCCAAACCTCCTCCATCCGCTTGGTGTCGGGGATCGCGCGGATGAAGTTGCCGCCGAGTCCGATGAACGCCTTCACCTTGCCTTCGAGAACGCCCTCGCAGGTCTCGATCGTGTTCATCCCCTTCTCGCGGGGCGGCTCGAAGCCGTACATTTCCTTGAGTTTATCGAGCGGCACCAGAGACGGCTCGTCGGCGATGCCGACGGTGCGCTGGCCCTGCACGTTCGAATGGCCGCGAACGGGGCAGATCCCGGCGCCGGGCCGACCGATGTTCCCACGCAGGAGCAGCAGGTTGACGAACATCTGCACCGTCTCGGTGCCGCGGCGATGCTGGGTCAGGCCCATGCCGTAGACGCCGATCACCGCCTGCGCGCGAGCGTAGACGGCAGCCGCCGCCTCCATCCCCTCGCGCCTCAGGCCGGACTTCGTCTCCAGCGCCGGCCATTCGAGCCGATCGCAGAATTTCTCGAATGCATCGAAGCCGTGGGTGTGCTCCGCGATGAAGTCGACGTCGAGGATGCGCGGACGCCCCTCGCTTTGCGCCTGCCGATCCATGGCGAACAGCGCCTTGCAGATGCCGCCGAGCGCCGCGATGTCGCCGCCGGCCTTCACCTGATGGTACTGCGTCGAGATCTGCGTCGAGGAACGGGTCAGCATCTCGACCGGCGATTGCGGATTGGTGAAGCGCTCCAGGCCACGCTCCCGCAGTGGGTTGAAGGTGATGATGGGCACGCCCCGGCGGCGGGCATCCTGCAGCGGGTGGAGCATCCGCGGCGCGTTCGAGCCGACATTCTGTCCGAAGAACAGGATCAAGTCGGTCGACTCGAAATCCTCCAGAATCGTGGTGCCGACGGGCACGCCGATCGATTGCGGCAGCGCCTTCGACGTCGATTCGTGGCACATGTTCGAGGAGTCGGGCAGGTTGTTGTTGCCGTACATCCGCGCGAACAGCGCGTACATGTAGCTCGTCTCCAGCGACGCACGGCCCGACGAGTAGAACACCGCCGATTTCGGGTCGGTCTCGCGCAAGGCCTTCAGCTCAGCGCCGATCTCCGCGAAGGCCTCTTCCCACGAGACGGAGACGTAGCGGTCGCGCTGCGAATCGTAGCGCAGCGGATGGGTGAGCCGGCCCTTCGCCTCGAGGTCGTAATCGGGCCAAGTCAGCAATTCGGTGACCGAGTGGCGCTCGAAGAAGTCGGGGCCGATCCGCTTGCGGGTCTGCTCCCAGGCAGTCGCCTTGGCGCCGTTCTCGCAATACTCGAACGTGGCGGGCTTAGCCGGCTTCGACCACGCGCAGGACACGCACATGAACCCGCCCGGCTTGTTCTGCTTCAACAGCATCGCCGCGCCGGAAGCCGGGATCTCCTCGCGGGTCAGAATGTCGACCAGCGACCGGGCTGATCCCCATCCCCCGGCCGGGTCGGTATAGGCTTCGATCTTCTGGTCGGGCATGGCCGGTCTCGCTGCGCGTGGACCTCCGGCCAACCTTCAGGCGAAACGCAGAGTTCCGCCCGTGCGACGATGCCTGCGGCGCTCTGCGAGGCACTCAGGGCGATCGCTCGAAGGCGATCACCCTGATCCTTAGCTGGCCTCAATCGCCGGCGCCCGCCTCCGCGGGCTCAGGCTTCCGCTTCGCTCAATGCTTTTCAGGACTGAAGTTCTGAAAAGCCCGCTCCGCGCGGCGCTCTTCGCGCTGCGAAGCCGCTAAAGCGGCTTCGAGCGTTGGCCCTGGCGAGGCGCCACGCGGCTACTGGTCGGCGAACGGCTCCGCCGCCTGAGCGTCGGGGTTCATCCCCTCCACCGGCACTCGGCTGCGGCGGGGACGCGCCGGAGCGTTCGCCGCCGTCGGCGTCGCGGTGTTGGCGCCGAGCCGCGTCGCGAGCGCGATCGCCCGCGCCTCGGTGAAGCGCAGGTGGCAGTAGCCATGCGCGCCCTCGCGGGCATAGGTCCGGCAAGCCTGCTCGCGGTCGGAGGAAAAGGCCGCCTGCTCCTGCACGATCGGGCGCACGTCGCCGCCCCGCGCCCGCTGGGTCATGATCTTGTAATTGTCCCGCACCGCCTTGTCGGCGACGCCGCGGGCAGTGTCGAATTCGCCCGCCTGCGGAAGCAGCGCGGCGGCGTTCGGTCCCCACAGGCCCGACGGCGTGGTCTCGCAATCCGCCGCCGTGAAGGTGCAGGCCGATCCCGAGCCGAGCGGCGTGGCGAGCACGCTGCCGTCGAGGATCTCGAAGCGCAGCGGGCATTCGGCGCTCGCCGTCGAGAAGCGTGAGACGCCCTGCGCGCGGCCCTCGGCGCTCAACGGCATCGGCTTGCCGCCATCGAGCTTCACCGTGCAGTTCTCGGTCGGCTGCGAGATCTTGGTGCCCGGCAGCGTCATTTGAGCGGTGTAGGCCGAGCCGCTCCGCTCGATCTTCAGCGATCCGTTCAGCCCGTTCAGAAGCAGGTCCTGACCCGCGACGTTGTCCTCGGCCGGCACCCGCAGCACCACGGGCTGGCGGGGCTGGGCCGGCGCGCTCGGCCGCGTCTCGGCGCCTTCGCCCGGCGCCGGGGTGCCCGGATCCATCGGTTGCGGCGGCGGCTGGACGGGCACGTTGCGCGGCGGCTGCGGAGGACGGGCCGCCCGCCCGATGCCGAACAGCTCCTCGAAGAAGTTCTGCGCCTGAGCCGGGGTGGCCGGGGCCACGGCCAAGCCGGCGAACACGAGCAACGCCCCCGTCGTAACGCGGATCGGACGAGACTTCTTCGCGAAAACCCTCTCGGACACGGGCACGAACATCAGGCGGTCGGCCTCCCGGTTTGACGCCACTTCACGGGCGGTATGCATGAGCCATAGGCCGGTGTCCTAGCACGTCACCCGTGGCGTGGACGTGGCAGCCTGGCAACAAACAAGCCTTCCTCTCGGCGCCGTACCTCGAAAAACAGCCTCGGCGCGGCGGAGGATGACGCCCGCCGCTCAACCGTCAGGCGCGTTCTTGCGGCGGCGTAGCCGTCTTCTTATATGCGGCGGGACACGGGACGAGGCCTTTCGAAGCACAGCCCGCCAGGGCGTTGCGCTTCGGACCATCCCGTTCTCAAACCAGATGTTTTCAACCGCCATGGGTCGAGCTGCTTCGGGGCTCGGCGGTCTGCTTGAAAAATCCAACAGAGGGATCCCACCATGGGTAAAGTGATCGGTATCGACCTCGGCACCACCAATTCCTGCGTGGCCGTCATGGAAGGCACGCAGCCGCGGGTCATCGAGAATGCGGAAGGCGCCCGCACCACCCCGTCCATCGTCGCCTTCACCGACGACGGGGAGCGCCTCGTCGGTCAGCCCGCCAAGCGGCAGGCCGTGACCAACCCGGAACGCACCTTCTTCGCGATCAAGCGTCTGATCGGCCGGACCTACGACGATCCGCTGACGCAGAAGGACAAGGGCCTCGTGCCCTACACCATCGCCCGCGGCGACAACGGCGACGCCTGGGTCGAGGCCGACGGCAAGAAGTATTCGCCCTCGCAGATCTCCGCCTTCACCCTTCAGAAGATGAAGGAGACGGCCGAGTCGCATCTCGGCCAGCCGGTGACGCAGGCCGTCATCACGGTGCCCGCCTACTTCAACGACGCCCAGCGTCAGGCCACCAAGGATGCCGGCAAGATCGCCGGCCTCGAAGTGCTGCGCATCATCAACGAGCCGACGGCGGCCGCTCTCGCCTACGGCCTCGACAAGAAGAAGGCCGGCACCATCGCGGTCTACGATCTCGGCGGCGGCACCTTCGACGTGTCGATCCTGGAGATCGGCGACGGCGTGTTCGAGGTGAAGTCCACCAACGGCGACACCTTCCTCGGTGGCGAGGACTTCGACAACCGCGTGGTCGAGTACCTGACCGCCGAGTTCAAGAAGGAACAGGGCATCGACCTAACCAAGGACAAGCTCGCCCTCCAGCGCCTCAAGGAGGCCGCCGAGAAGGCGAAGATCGAGCTGTCCTCGGCCACCCAGACCGAGATCAACCTGCCCTACATCACCGCCGACGCCTCCGGCCCGAAGCACCTCGCGCTCAAGCTCAGCCGCGCGAAGTTCGAGTCGCTGGTCGATGACCTCGTGCAGCGCACGATCGAGCCGTGCCGCAAGGCGCTCAAGGATGCCGGCGTCTCGGCCTCCGAGATCGACGAAGTCGTGCTCGTCGGCGGCCAGACCCGCATGCCCAAGGTGCAGGAGGTCGTGAAAGCGTTCTTCGGCAAGGAGCCCCACAAGGGCGTCAACCCGGACGAGGTCGTCGCCATCGGCGCCGCAGTCCAGGCCGGCGTGCTTCAGGGCGACGTGAAGGACGTGCTTCTCCTCGACGTCACCCCGCTCTCGCTCGGCATCGAGACGCTGGGCGGCGTGTTCACCCGCCTGATCGACCGCAACACCACGATCCCGACCAAGAAGTCCCAGGTCTTTTCGACGGCCGAGGACAACCAGAACGCGGTCACCATCCGGGTCTTCCAGGGTGAGCGCGAGATGGCGGCGGACAACAAGCTGCTCGGTCAGTTCGATCTCGTCGGCATCCCGCCGGCGCCCCGCGGCATGCCGCAGATCGAGGTGACCTTTGACATCGACGCCAACGGCATCGTCAACGTGACGGCCAAGGACAAGGCGACGAACAAGGAGCACCAGATCCGCATCCAGGCCTCGGGCGGCCTCTCCGACGCCGACATCGAGAAGATGGTCAAGGACGCCGAGGCGAATGCCGAGGCGGACAAGAAGCGCCGCGAGCTGGTCGAGGTGAAGAACCAGGGCGAGAGCCTGATCCACGCCACCGAGAAGTCGGTCGCGGAGTACGGCGACAAGGTCTCGGCCGCCGACAAGGGTGCCATCGAATCCGCCATCACCGCCCTGCGCTCCGCACTGGAAGGTGAGGACGCCGAGGGCATCAAGGCCAAGACCAACGACCTGATGCAGGCCTCGATGAAGCTCGGTGAGGCGATGTACGCTGCCTCGCAAACCGAGGGTGCGCCCGGCGCCGAAGGTGCCGCATCCACGGACGAGAAGAAGGACGACGTCATCGACGCCGACTTCCAGGAAGTGGACGAGAACGAGCGCAAGAAGCGCGCGTAAGTCCGCAAGGACGGTCCGGGAGCGGTGCGCCAGCGCCGCTCCCGACAATATTTCATCGTCATCGGCACGGACGGCTTGATCCTCGGGCAAGGCTCGGGGATCAACCATGCCGGGCTCCGATAGAAGCGAAGGTCGATCCGGCCAATCCCGTTCGAGTCGGGAGGCGGATCGCAGCGGCGCCGAAATCCGGCAGGAATGCTGGTCAGCGAGTCGGCAGCCGACGCGAACGAGAGGCTCCAGGGGCCGGGAATGTCGAAGCGGGACTATTACGAGGTCTTGGGTGTCACGAAGACCGTGACGGAGAGTGAGCTGAAGGTCGCCTTCCGCAAGCTCGCCATGGTCCATCACCCGGACCGCAATCCCGGCGACAAGGAAGCCGAGATCAAGTTCAAGGAAGTCAACGAGGCCTATCAGTGCCTCTCCGACGGCCAGAAGCGCGCGGCCTACGACCGGTTCGGTCACGCCGCCTTCAGCCAGGGCGGCGCGGGCGGCCCCGGATTCGGAAACGAGTTCGGCGACTTCATGTCAGACATCTTCGAGAACTTCTTCGGGGACGGGCGCGCCGCACCCGGCGGTGCGGCGGGACGCGGGCGCGGTGGTGCGCCGGGCCGCGAGCGCGGTTCAGACCTGCGCTACAACCTCGAAATCAGCCTCGAAGAGGCGTTCGCGGGCAAGACCGAAACCATCCGCATCCCGACCTCGATCGCCTGCGAAGTCTGCTCGGGCACGGGCGCCAAGGCCGGCTCGAAGCCGCGCACCTGCTCGACCTGCGGCGGCTACGGCCGGGTGCGGGCGGCACAAGGCTTCTTCGCCATCGAGCGGACCTGCCCGAACTGTCACGGCCGCGGCGAAGTCGTGGACGATCCCTGCACGGCCTGCTCCGGTGCGGGCCGGGTCAACCGCGAGCGCACGCTGTCGATCAACGTCCCGGCGGGTGTCGATGACGGCCTGCGCATCCGTCTCGCGGGCGAAGGCGAGAGCGGCATGCGCGGCGGGCCCTCGGGCGATCTCTACGTCTTCCTCTCGATCAAGCCGCACCCGTTCTTCCAGCGCGACGGGGCCGACCTGTTCTGCCGCGTGCCGATCTCGATGGTGACGGCGGCGCTGTCCGGCGAAATCACCGTGCCGGTGATCGACGGTTCGCAGACCCAGGTTCGCATCCCCGCCGGCACCCAGACGGGCAAGCAGTTCCGCATCAAGAGCAAGGGCATGCCGGTGCTGCGCTCGCGGGAGGTCGGCGACCTCTATATCCAGGTCTCGGTGGAGACGCCGCAGAATCTCACCAAGCGCCAGCGCGAGCTGTTGCAGGAGTTCGACCAGAGCGCCTCGGACGAGAACCACCCGGAAAGCGCCGGGTTTTTCTCGAAAGTGCGTGACTTCTTCGTGAGCGGCTCGACGCGGGCGTGATCGCCCGCGCCGCACCGGATCAAACCCCCTGTTCCACCGGTTATGACCGCGGCTTACCGCTGCGGTCCTGTGTCCAGCGTCGTAAGGCGAAGCTTGACTGCCTACGGGTTTTCGTCGTCTAGCCTGTTCGATCCATGATGAGCCGAGGACCTTCGGACGTGCCGCCGCTTCGCCGTTCCAGTGCCCGAGCCGTCTCCGCCGCACGCACCGTCCGTGAGCGCAAGGATCCGTTGGAGGACGAGGCGCGCTTTCTGCGCTCCTGGTTCGAACGCCCGCTCGTCACGGGCGCGGTGACACCCTCAGGCCGGATGCTGGCGCGCACCATGGCCGCCTATGCCGATCCGAACGTCAACGGACCTGTGATCGAACTCGGACCGGGCACCGGCCCCGTGACCGAGGCCCTGATCCGCCGCGGCTTCGATCAGGACCGACTCGTCCTCGTCGAGTTCAATCCCGATTTCTGCACGCTGCTGCGCCGCCGCTTCCCCGGCGTCACCGTGATCTGCGGCGATGCCTACCGGATTCGCGAGACGCTGCGCGACCGGCTCGGCAGCCCCTGCGCTGCCACGATTTCCAGCCTGCCCCTGTTCACCAAGCCGCTGGAGCAGCGCTTCGAACTGCTGCAAGGCGCCCACGACCTGATGCATCCGGGCGCGCCCTTCGTGCAGTTCACCTACGCCGTGGTGCCGCCGATTCCGGCGAAATGCGAGGCGGGCAGCTACACCGCGAGCCGCTCCAACCGCGTCTGGCTCAACCTGCCCCCGGCCCGCGTCTGGGTCTATCGGCGTCCCGAGCCGAAGGCCGGCGAACGCTGAGTTTCAAGGCGCCGCTGGACCAAGCCGGCTCGCGAAAAGCCACCGGCGGGCGCGCTCAATGGAAATCGTCGTGCTGAATCCCGGTTTCAGATCGTTCTCCGCAATCGGGTCGGGGCATGTTTCGCATTGTTGAAATATTGCTCAGTACCCGTTCATCCGCCGGCTCATAGCTTCGTCGTCAAGGCCGTTGGGACGGCCCGATGAACGGAGATCACACGATGTCGGATACATCCTCGGCGCGTCGAACCCGCTTCGCCTTCGCCGCACTCGCCCTGATGGCCGGTGGCCTGTTCGGCGGCAGCACCGCCAACGCCGCCCCGCTCGCGCCGGCTCCGGAAGCGGCTCTCGCCTCGGCGGCGACGGTCGAGACGGTGCAGTGGCAGCACCACCATTTCGGCCACCGTCACCATCCCCGCCATTGGGGCCACCGCCACCATCACCACGGCCACTGGGGGCATCACCGCCGGCACTGGGGCCACCGCCATCACCATCACGGCCACTGGGGCCATCACCGTCGGCATTGGGGCCACCGCCACCACTGGTAGGGCGTGAGGCGGGCGAAGCCGTTCAGCCCAGCCGCTCCAGTACGGTCTCGCGCGGCTCCCGCGGGGTTGCGCCGAGCCGGTAGGCCGCCCGCAGCGATACCGCCGCCCGCTCGGCGGCGGCATCGTCCGCGGCGTGGACGATGCCGATCGGATCGTTCGGGGACACCCGATCCCCCGGCCGCGCGAGACCGGTGAAGCCGACCCTTGGATCGATCGCATCCTGCGGCCGGGTACGCCCGCCGCCGAGGGCGATCACCGCGAGGCCGACGGCGCGGGTCTCCACTGATTCCACCACGCCCGCTTCCTGCGCCAGCACCGGCCGCACGACCGGCGCCCGCGGCAAGTGCCGGTCCGCCGCCTCGACGAAATCGCTGGGGCCGCCGAGCGCCGTCACCATCCGCGCGAAGACCTCGCAGCCGCGGCCCGATTCGAGCGCCGCCGTCAGTTGCCCCTCCGCCTCCGCGACGTTTGCAGCCAGCCCCCCGATCACCACCATCTCGGCCGCCAGCGCCAGTGTGACGGCGTGGAAGCGCGGTTCGCGGGCGCGGCCGGTGAGGTAGTCGACGGCATAGGCCACCTCGACCGCGTTGCCGGCGCAGGAAGCCAGCGGGGCATCCATGTCGGTGATGAGCGCGCGCGTGCGTAGGCCCGCCGCATTGGCGACCGTCACGATGCTCTCGGCGAGCGCTTGCGCATCGGCGCGGCTCGCCATGAAGGCACCGGAGCCGGTCTTCACATCCATGACGAGGCCCTGGAGCCCCGCCGCGAGCTTCTTGGACAGGATCGATGCGGTGATGAGATCGAGCGATTCCACCGTCCCGGTCACGTCGCGGATCGCGTACAGGCGCCGGTCGGCCGGCGCGAGGTCAGCGGTCTGGCCGATGATGGCGCAGCCGACTTCCGCCGTGACCTTGCGGAAGCGGTCGAGGCCCGGCGCCACATCGTAGCCGGGAATGCTCGCAAGCTTGTCCAGCGTGCCGCCGGTATGTCCGAGGCCGCGCCCGGAGATCATCGGCACGTAGCCGCCGCAGGCGGCCACCATCGCGGCAAGCGGCAGGCTCACGGTGTCGCCAACGCCGCCGGTGGAGTGCTTGTCGAGGACGGGGCCGGGCAGATCCCATGCGAGCACCGTGCCCGAATGTGTCATGGCGCGGGTCAGCGCCACGCGCTCGTCGAGCGGGAGGCCGCGAAAGAACACCGCCATGGCAAACGCCGCGGCCTGCCCCTCGGTGACCTCATCCCGCGTCAGCCCCTCGACGAAGCCGGCGATGTCGGCCTCGGACAGGACGCGTCCGTCGCGCTTGTCGCGGATGATCTCCTGGGGCAGCCTCATCGCGCATCCTCCCCGGCGCGAACGAGTTCGGCGTGGAGCGCGCTGGCACCGATGCGGAAAGTCGTCGGGCTCACCCAATCCGGCCCCATGATCCCGTCGGCGAGCGCGAGATACGCGGCGGCGTCCTCGACCCGGCGCAGACCGCCCGAGACCTTGAGCCCCACCGCTCGGCCGCTGCGCGCGCGGATCGTGCCCAGCATGATCTCGGCCGCCGGCAGCGTTGCCGAAACAGCCGTCTTGCCGGTGGAGGTCTTGATGAAATCAGCCCCGGCCTCAAGCGACAGGCGGCTCGCCTGCGCGATCAGGTCCGGGTCTTCGAGTTCGCCGGTCTCCAGGATCACCTTGAGGAGCCGGCCCGCGCAAGCCGCACGTACGGCCTCCACCATGGCGCGGGCGCTTTCCACGTCGCCGCGCATCAACGCGCGATAGGGCAGGACGAGGTCGATCTCGTCGGCGCCGTCCGCGAGCGTGGCCTGGGTCTCCGCCACCGTGCGCGCCACCGCCTCGCCGCCCTCCGGGAAGTTGACGACGGTGGCGACCCGCACGCCGCTTGCCCGAAGCGCACGGACCGAATCGGCAACAAATCGCGGCCAGACACAGACGGCCGCGACTCCGCTGGAGCGGGCTCTACCGCACAGGTCTTCGATGGAAGCGGCGGTGCAGGCGTCGCTGAGATCCGTGAGATCGAGCAGCGGCAGGGCGCGTCGCGCCACGCGCGCCGCATCCTGCGGGGGAAGGGGGGCTGAAGCGGTCATCGGCGTTCCTTACGCTTCGGGCAGTCGGCCGACGAAGCCGGTGGCGAGCCGAGCGAGATCCGCCCCGGCGCGGGCAGCCACCGCCTTTGTCTCGGCATGGTGCGGGTCGCCGCCCGCGATCCCCGCCGCGAGGTTGGTCACCACGGAGATCGCCGCCACGGGCATCCCGAGGAAACGGGCGAGGATCGTCTCCGGCACGGTGGACATGCCGACGAGGTCGGCGCCGAGAATCCCGGCCATGCGCACCTCGGCCGGCGTCTCGAAACTCGGCCCGGAGAACCATGCATAGACGCCGGCAGCTAGCGGCAGGCCGATCTCCTCGGCCGCCGCACTCAAGAGAGCACGCAAGTCCGGATCGTAGGCCTCCGTCATCGGCACGAAGCGGGCGTCGCTCGGCTCCCCGATCAGCGGGTTGAGGCCGGACAGGTTGATGTGGTCGGCCAGCATCACGAGGCGGCCGGGGCCGATTTCTGGGCGAAGCGAACCGGCCGCGTTGGTGAGCAGCAGCCGCGCCGCGCCGAGCGCCCGCGCGGCGGCCAGCGGCACCCTCATGGCAGCGGCATCGCCGGTCTCGTAGGCGTGGGTCCGCCCCTCGAATACGAGCACCGGCCGCCCCGCGAGACGCCCGCGATGCAGCCGCCCGCCATGGCCGCTGACGCCGGGGGCGGGAAAGCCTGGGATGGTCGCGTAGGCGAGGCTGCAGCGATCCTCGATCGCCTCGACCAGGGCGCCGAGTCCCGTCCCCGTGACGATCGCCAAGTCGTAGGGGCCGGCAAAGCCTTCCGCCCGCAGATAGGCGGTCGCCGCCTCGTCAGGCGCCATGGACGAAATGCTCCGGGCCGAAGGAGGCGGGCAGCAAGTGTTCCAGCGTGTAGCGCGCCCGCACGCCGTCGGGACCGGCTGAGAGGATCGGCGTGTCAGGCCGCGCGAACTCCCGGATGCGCTGGCGGCAGGCGCCGCAGGGCGTCACCGGGGCGGGACTGTCGGCCAGGACGAGAATCGCCCGGATCTGCCGGCCGCCGGCCGCGATCATCGCGGCGATGGCGCCGGCCTCGGCGCAGGTGCCGACCGGGTAGGCGGCATTCTCGACATTGCAGCCGGCATGGATGAGGCCGGTGTCGTCCACCAGCGCGGCGCCGACGGCAAAGCCCGAATAGGGCGCGTGCGCCTGTCCGCGCACGGAAGCGGCGGCCGCGAACAGGGCATCGAGATCGGGCTCGGTCACGGATGAGGCCTGAGCGGTTCGCGGTGCATCCTGCGGTTTGGCCCGAGGAAAGGGGCCCTGTCGAGGGGGGCAACGGTCGACAGAGGCGCGCACGGCTTCTAAGGCAGGCCGAGCGCGCGCGGGCGCGGCACCGGGAGCCCACACAATGCTCGGACGCTACGAACGGGGATCGACCGGCGGCGAGGCCAAGGTCGAGTACGGCGACGGCACCATGCGGGTGGTCAAGCCCGGCACCTACGTCCGCTGCGCCGTCACCGGCGAGCCGATCGCCCTCGACGCCCTGCGCTACTGGAACGTCGATCGCCAGGAGGCCTATGCCACCCCCGAGGCGGCGATGCAGCGCCTCAAGGAGACCGGCGCGGCGCGTTGACGGCACGACGGTCGTTCCGTCGCCCGGCTTCAACCGACTGGGTCGGGCTCGGCTTCCTCGGCGGGGCGGCGGGCCTCTTCTTCATCGCCGCCAGCGACTTCGGCGCAGTCATCACCGGGCTTTCGGCCGGCGAGGAATTGATCGAGGTCTCGAGCCACGCACCCGCGGCGCTGCCGGCGGCCGTCGGGCTCGGCGCCTTCGCGGCGATGCTGCTGCGGCGACGAGGGACGCCGCGCGGTGACACACAGCTCATGGCGGTCGCACTCGCCTGCATTCCGCTGATGCTCCTGCTGCCGATCCCGTACCTGCTGACGTGGCGGTCCGTGTTGCTCGACCACGGCTACGCGCAGTGCGAGACGGCCGTCGCCGGCCGGCGCAAAGTGTACCGCTGGGTTCGGGCCGATTCCGGCTCCTGCCGCTGAAAGGCGCCCGCGTCAGGCCTGGGCGAACGCTGCCGCGAGTTGCTGGCGAAGATGCGCTTCATCGGCGAAGGCGAGAGCGACCCGCAGTACCTCCACCGCCCCGCGCGCCTCAGCTGGCAGACGCACCGCATCCTTCTCCGTCGTGACCAGGCGAGCGCCCTCGCGCGCCGCGAGCGCCGACAAGGCTGCCCAATCCTCCGGCCGGTAGGGGTGATGGTCGGCAAAGGCCCGCTCCGCTACGATCTCGGCGCCCAGGCTCTGCAGCGTCTCGAAGAACTTCTGCGGACGGCCGATCCCGGCAAAGGCGACGACGCGGCAGCGGGCCCAGTCCGGTCCGGTTTCGGGCACGAGACGGGCGCGGTGGACCGGCAGGCCGCGCGCTTGCGCCTCCGCCGCCATCGCCTCGCCGGGGGGCCCCTCGCCGACCAGCACGAGGCCGGCGACATGGGGCCATTGCCGGGCCAGCGGCGCCCGCAGCGGCCCGGCGGGAAAGGGCAGACCGTTGCCGAGGCCAGCGCCGCCATCGACCACCGCGAGCGACAGCGTCTTGGTCAGGCTCGGATTCTGCAGGCCGTCATCCATGACGATCACGTCGGCGCCGGACGCGGCGCAGAGGTGGGCGCCGGCCGGACGGTCGCTGGCGACGATGGTGGGTGCGGCCCGCGCCAGCAGCAGCGGCTCGTCGCCGACCTCCGCCGCCCCGTGGCGTGCGGGATCGACGACGAGCGGCCCGGCGAGCCGGCCGCCATAGCCCCGGCTGAGCAGGGCGGGCGTTCGGCCGAGATCGCGCAGCAGGCGGACGAGGGCGAGCGCCGTCGGCGTCTTTCCGGCGCCGCCGAGGGTGAAGTTGCCGACGCACAGGACCGGGCAGGGCGGTGCCGCGCCGGGCCTGTCCATCCGGTTCGCGGTCAGGCCGCCATAGACCCGCCCGGCGGGAGCCAACAGCCGGGCGAGCGGATGCGTGGGCGGCCGGGACCAGAAGCCGGGCGGGCGCATCGCGGCCTCAGTCGCGCTCGCGGGCGGAGAGCTTCATCTGCACGACATAGGGTTCGAGCACTGCGAACGTGCGCCCCACCGCGCCCTCGAACGGCAGAAGCGCGGCCTGACCCTTGGCCCACATCGCCGCCAGCGCGCGCGGGTCGGCGACCAGTTCGCTGACGGCCTTCTGGAGTTCCGCCTCGTCGGTGACCGTGCGCGCGCCGCCCCTGGTGTCGAGTGCACCGTAGGGTTCGAGGAAGTTGTGGACATACGGGCCATGCAGGATCGCGCTGTCCAGGCGCACCGGCTCGATCGGGTTCTGGCCCCCGTGCGGCACCAGCGAGCCGCCGAGGAAGACCAGCGGGCAGAGCCGGTAGAATAGGCCGAGTTCGCCGATCGTGTCGGCGACGTAGAGGTCGATCGAGGGCAGCGGGCGTCCGCCCTTGGCGCGCCGGTTCACCCGTAGGCCGGCGGCGGCGGCGATCCGCGCCACCTCCTCGCCCCGCCGCGGATGGCGCGGCACGATCACCGTCAGCAGGCGCGGGAAACGTGCTTTGAGGCTGGCATGGACACGGGCGATCACCTCGTCCTCGCCGGAATGGGTGCTGGCCGCGACCCAGACGGGGCGATCCCCGATCATGTCGCCGAGGTAGGCGAGTTGCTGGGAATCGGCAGGTGGCACGGCCGAATCGTATTTGAGATTGCCGACGACGTTGATGCGCGGCGCACCGAGTCGGGCGAAGCGCTCCCCGTCCTCGCGGGTCTGGACGAGGCAGACCGCGATCCGAGCCAGCAGCGCCCGGGCGGTGTCGGGCGAACGCGTCCAGGCCTTGAACGAGCGCTCCGACATCCGGCCGTTGACGAGTACCAGCGGGATGCCCCGGCGGTGCAGCGACACGATGGTGTTGGGCCAGATCTCGGATTCGGCGACGATGGCGAGATCGGGCCGCCAATGCGCGAGGAAGCGCTCGATCCAGCGCGGCGCGTCGAGCGGCATGTATTGATGCACGGCGCCGGGGGGCAGGCGCTTGCTCAGCAGGTCGGCGGCGCTGCGCGTGCCGGTGGTTACGAGAACCGAGCAGCCGCGGGCGATCATGCCCTCGATGAGTCCGACGAGGGAGAGCGCTTCGCCGATGCTCGCCCCGTGCATCCAGACGAGATGGCCCACCGGCCGCGCCCGGCCGGGCAGACCACGGCGCTCCGGCAACCGCCCCGGATCCTCCTTGCCCCGGCGCGAGCGCCACGCCAGCAGCCCCGCCACGGCCGGCTCGCCGAGATAGAGGCCGTAGCGGTAGGCGCGCAGCGCAACGGGAAGCTTCGGGACCCTCACGCCGGGCTGCCCTGTGATGCGGGAGCGGACACGCCGCCGACCCGGTCCGGCCGGCCGACGAGGGTGTAGGCCCGGTCATGGACGCGGTTCAGTTCGGCCTGCACCCGCTGCCGCAGGGCATCGACGGCCTCGGGCGTGACCTCGCGGGGAACGAAGGTCGCCTCGCCGAACACCATCGCGCCGCGGCCGAAGGGCAGACCGAGGCAGGCCCGGTCCCAGGAATTGAAACGGATGTGCCGGCTCGTCACCACCGCCACCGGGACGATGGGCGCACCGGAGAAGCGCGCGAGCTGGATGATGCCGGCGTCGCAGACACGGGAGACCTTGGGCACGTCGGCTGAAAACGCGACGGTCTCGCCGCCCTTCAGCGCTTTGACCATGGCCCGCAGGCCCTCGGCGCCGCCCTTGGCACGGGCGTCCTTGACCGCGCGACCGCGGGCGCCGGACGCGCGCATCACCCGCACCCCCATCCGGGTCAGGGCCATGGTGTTGATGTTGCCGTCGGGCGAGCGGGAGATGATCGTGGCGACCCGATCCTGCGGGCGGCTCATGAACGAGATCATGATGTGCTGGCCATGCCACATCGCCGCGATGAAGGGGCCGAACGCATCGAGCCGCGCATAGGCGTCGGCCGGCTCCAGGCTGAAGCGGTTGGTGCGCCGGACGAGCCGGAGATAGCCCGAGGCCAGATGGCTGAGCACCCATTGGACGCTCGGCTTGCGGCCGATGGTCTTGATCAGGCCCATGGGTTCTGACCGCTCTGTCCCGATTCGCTCAATCGACCGACCGCCGGTCTCCCGCGCCGAACTGCGGGGTCGGCGGCTGTCTAGACCCGACCGTGCGGGGTACGCAACGGAGCGGCCCTCACATCGTCAGCTGGTTGACACGAAGCCAAACGGGCTCAGCGGCGCGATGCGGCAGGATGCCCGATATTGACGCCGGCCCGCGTTGCCGCGATGCGAGGCGGCGTATGTTCCGTCTTGCTCATCTCACCGATCCCCATGTCGGGCCGCTGCCGCGGCCGCGCCTGCGCCAGCTTCTCAGCAAGCGGGCGACCGGCTACGTGAACTGGCGCCGGGGCCGTGGACGCCACCACGACATGGACCTCCTGGGTGCCCTCGTGGCCGACCTGCACGGCCAGGCCGTCGACCACGTCGCCTGCACCGGCGACCTGTGCAATCTCGGCCTTCCGGATGAATGGGAGAGCGCTCGGGTGTTCCTCGAAGCGCTGGGTCCGGCGGACCGCGTGAGTTTCGTGCCGGGCAACCACGACGCCTATGTCCGCGGATCGCTGGAGGGGCTGCTTGCCGCTTGCGGCGGCTGGACGGAAGCCGACGATGGGCAGATCCGCCTCTTTCCCTACCTGCGGCGGCGCGGGCCGCTCGCCCTGGTGGGGCTGTCCTCGGCGATCCCGACCAAGCCGTTCGTCGCGAGCGGCCGGCTCGGGCCGGTGCAGATCGAGGCGGCCGAGCGCGTGCTGCGCGACCTCGCCCTGGCGCCGGATCGGCCCTGCCGGGTGGTGATGATCCACCACCCGCCCCATCCGGGCGGGGCGGCCTCGGGGCGCGAATTGAAGGATGCGGCCGCCTTCGCCGCGATGATCGGCCGGGCCGGGGCGGACCTGATCCTGCACGGGCACAACCATGTCGGCAGCGTGGCCCGGATCACCGGGCCCGACGGGCGGCAGGTGCCGGTGGTCGGCGCGCCCTCGGCCTCGGCGCGCACCCTGCTCACCAACCGGCGCGCCTCCTATTACCTCTACACGATCACGCCGGGCGAGAACGGCTTCCGGATCGCGGTGACCGAGCGCGGCCTCGACGAGGCCGGCGGCATCGGCGAGCTGTCCGGCTTCGACATCGAGACGCCGCCCGCCGACCGGATCGGACTGAACCATCGGCGGCGGCGCACCTGAACCGGCCCGGTTCGGGTCAGAGCGCGCCCATCTTCGACAGTCCGTTGGCCCGGGGCAGGGGCCGCAGCAGGCTCTTCACCTGCGAGAACGGCCGCGGCCGGTTGATCACCTCGTCGAGGCGCGACCACAGGGTCTTGGGCGAGAACGGCTTGGAGATGATCTCGTTGACGCCCAGCGCGATCGCACGATCGACCACGTTGCGGCGCGGCTGGGCCAGCATGAGGATGATCGGCACCGTCGGCGAAGGCGAAGTGGCCGGAGTTCTGGCGAGCCGGATGAACTCCTCGCCCGACAGGATCGCCAAGTCCCAATCGATGATGGTGAGGTCGGGCTTGCTCTCGGCGAGCACGCCGAGCGCCTCCGCGCCGTCGGGCGCCTCCAGCACGCGCTTGATGCCGACGCGCATCAGCATGTCGCGCACGATGCGGCGGATGTAGAGGCTCTCGTCCACGACGAGGGCGGAGAGATCCGGGAAAGTCGGAGTTGCGATCATCGGCAGCCGGTGCCCGGTTCGGATCCGGGCGGTTTCGCGGCGAGACTAGCTCCGTCGGGTTTGCGTTTTCCTAAAGCGCGGCCGCTCGCGCGGGAATCATGGGCGAGAATCGCCCCCCTCTGCGTGCCTTGCGTGCAAGCGGGATTCGGGGCCGGCGGCAACCCAAAGGGGGTACGTACGCAGTTTCACCGCGAAAATGAGGAGCCCGCAGCACGGATCGGTTAGAAGAACCTTGCGGTATGCGCGGGATTGCGTCAGACCTAAGGCATCGCTCCCGGTAGCCGCAGCCGGGGGGATGATAGTGCGGCGCGTCGGCTGTCTCGAGATAGCGCGCACGCGGTATTCGAGACTTGGCGAGCGGACGGTTTTTGCGAGCTTTCAATGGGACGTGGTCGTGATTTCAGGGGGCCGCAGAAGCGTGGCTTCGACGAGGGTGGTTCCGAGCCGCGTTGGCCCGACGAACTTCCCCCGGGCGGTGGTGACCGCTTCGGCGGCGGCGGTAGCGCCGGCGGCAACCGCTTCGGCGGCGGTGGTGGTGGTTTCGGCGGCGGCGGTGGCGGCTTCGACCGCGGCCCGGCGCGCGCGGCGGCTGCACCGACGGGACCGGAGCGTGATGCGACGGTCAAGTGGTTCAACAAGGAGAAGGGCTTCGGCTTCGTGGAGCTCGGCGACGGCTCCGGCGATGCCTTCCTCCACATCCGCGCAGTCGAGGCCGCCGGTCACGACGATCTCCTTCCCGGCACACGCCTGACGGTCCAGACCGCGCAGGGCCAGAAGGGCCCGCAGGTCACCGCAGTGAACAGCGTCGACACCTCCACGGCCGAGGAGGCTCCGCCCCGGCGCGAGGCTCCGCGCTTCGGTGGCGGCGGTGACCGCTTCGGCGGTGGCGGCGACCGTTTCGGCGGCGGTGGTGATCGCTTCGGCGGCGGTGGCGGCGACCGTTTCGGTGGCGGCGGCCGTGATCGCTTCGGTGGTGGCGGCGGCGGTGGCCGCGTCGCCTCCGGCCCGTCGGTCGAAATGACCGGCACCGTGAAGTGGTACGACCCGGCCAAGGGCTTTGGTTTCGTCTCGGTGAACGACGGCGGCAAGGACGTGTTCGTCCACCGTTCGGCGCTCTCCCGCGCCGGCCTCGACTCGCTGGCCGAAGGCCAGCAGGTCACCCTTGGCGTCGTCGAGGGCCAGAAGGGCCGCGAGGCCTCGAGCATCACCGTCGAGTATTGATCGACGAAGGGTCGCGCGGCGGCCCGAATGACAGCTTCCGAAGCGGCGGCCTCAGGGCCGCCGTTTTCGTTTGTCGAGTTGGCTGTTTCGGCTGGCTTCAGCCGGCAACGACGGTGAGGGAGAACGCGATGCGTCGGACCGTCAGCGTGCTCGGCCTGTTCCTCCTGTGCACGGCACCCGCCGCAGCAGAGGATTTTTCCGGCTTCTACGCGGGCGTGAATGCGGGCTGGGCGTTCGAACGCAGCGGAAGCCGGGATCCGTCCGTACCGGCGGCACCGGATGCGGCCAAGCCGGATGTGGGGCTTCCGCCAAGCGTGGCACGGGTTCAGGAGCGGCAAGTGCCGACTCCCCCGCATCCAACCGGGCGCCGCTGATCGGCGATCGCCGACGCCCCGTGGGAAAAAGAGCCGTCAGACGTCGCGGCCGTACCGCTCGGCCACCAGGGCGTAGGCGAGGCGGGCGGTCTGGACCTCGCCGCCCTCCGGCCGTCCGGGCTTGGTCGAGGGGTTCCAGCCGTAGAGGTCGAAATGCACGTGCGCCTTGGTCCGGCGCACGAAGCGGCGCAGGAACAGGGCGGCGGTGATCGCCCCGGCAAAGCCGCCGCCCGGCGCGTTGTTGAGGTCGGCGACCTTGGAATCGAGCAGGCTTGCATAGGGCGCGTGCAGGGGCAGGCGCCAGACCGGATCGTTGACGCGCAGGCCCGCCTCCGCGACCGCAGCCGCCAGTTCCTCGTCCTCGGTGAAGAAGGCCGGCAGATCGGGGCCCAGCGCCACCCGAGCGGCGCCGGTCAGGGTCGCGAAATCGAGGATGAGGTCCGGCTCCTCGGCATCGGCCAGCGCCAGTGCGTCGGCAAGGATCAGGCGCCCCTCCGCGTCGGTGTTGCCGACCTCGACGGTGAGGCCGGCGCGGGAGCGGATCACGTCGCCGGGCCGGAAGGCGTCGCCGGCGATGGCGTTCTCGACGCTCGGCACGATCAGCCGCAGCCAGACGGGCAGGCCGGCCCCCATGATCATCTCGGCCGCCGCCAGGGCCGCGGCAGCGCCGCCCATATCCTTCTTCATCAGCAGCATGTTGGAGGCCGGCTTGATGTCGAGCCCGCCGGTGTCGAACACGACGCCCTTGCCGACCAGCGTCACCCGCGGCGCGTCCTCGGCCCCCCAGGTCAGATCGATGAGGCGGGGCGCCCGCGGCGAGGCCACGCCCACCGCGTGGACGAGAGGGAACTCGTTTTCGAGTTCCTGGCCCACGGTGACGGAGACCGACGCGCCGAACCGCTCGCCCAGAGCCCGCACGGCGGCCTCGACCTCGGCCGGTCCGAGATCGTTCGCCGGCGTGTTGACGAGGTCGCGTCCGGCCGCGACCGCAACGGCCAGCCGTTCGATCGCCGCCGCGTCGATTCCATCCGGGGCGACGAGGCGCGGGCGGGGCTCGCCCGGCTTGCGGTAGCGCTCGAACCGGTAGCTGCCGAGCCGCCAAGCCAGCGCCGCCTCGCTCTCATCGAGACCGTCGCACGGCTCGAACCGGTAATCGCCGGGGGGCAGGGCACCCGGAAGCTTGCCGGCGAGAAAGCGGTCGCGACCGCCTGCTTTCGCGTTGCCCAGGCCGAACAGCACGCGGCCGAGCCCGCCGTCTTCTCCCGGCAGGAGGGCGACGCGGCCGGCCTTCGGCACAAAGCCGGTGGCCTCGGCAAAGCTGCGCTGGAGCGGCGGCAATCCGGCCGCGACGGCGTCCCATCCGTCTTCCGTCACGCAGCGGATCGGGACCGCGTCCGCGCCGGAATCGAGGAGAGAGGGACCGTGCTGGGTTCGAGGTGCGGACATGGAAAATAAGCTTAACCGGCCATTAGGGTTAACGCTCTATCACCCCGCCATCGGCAAGGCGCAAGCGCCGGCCGTGGCATTGGGGGGAGAGGACACCATGACCGGCATTGGCAGCGCGGCTCCGAGCCAGCCTGGAATGGTCCGGACACGGCGTCTGCTCGCCCTGACCCTCGTCGGCCTCGGGCTGGCCGGATGCCAGAGCCGCTCACCCGAGACGACCGGCTCGATCGGCAGCCCCAACCTGCTCGGCGCGAACCGTGCCGAACGCTCGCCCCGCGCCGAAATCGATGCCCTGGCCGCGCGCTACGACGCGGACCCGAACGACGTGCGCTCCGCCATGCGCTATGCCGCGGCCCTGCGGGCGACCGACCAGAAATCGCAAGCCGTGGCGGTGCTGCAGCAGGTCGCCCTGCGCAACCCGAAGGACAAGGTCGTGCTCGCCGCCTACGGCAAGAGCCTTGCCGACGCCGGCCGCTACCAGGAGGCCAACGAAGTCCTTCAGAACGCCCACAGCCCGGCCCAGCCCGATTGGCGCGTACTCTCGGCGCAGGGGATGGTGGCCGATGAGACCGGCGACCACGCCCGGGCCCAGGGCCTCTACGACACCGCCCTGAAGATCGCGCCGAACGAGCCGCGGATCCTGTCGAATCTCGGCCTGTCCTACGCACTCTCCCGCCGGCTCGACGACGCCGAGACGACCCTGCGCCTCGCCGTGGCCCAGCCGAAGGCCGATGCCCGCGTGCGCCAGAATCTCGCTCTGGTGCTCGGCCTCAAGGGCCGCTACGACGAGGCGGAGCAAGTGCTGGCTCAGGATCTCGGTCCGGCGGAAGCGGCGGCCAACATGCGCGAGATGCGCGCCATGGCAGCCCGCCGTGCGGCACCGAAGACGGCCCAGGCCGCCACTGCGACGCCGGGGCGGCAGCTCGCACGGTCGGCGATCCAGTAAAGCCTTCATCTTTGCCCGCCGACCTTGACGAAACCGGCGCATCTCCCCTATAGGCTCGCCACTTCCATAGGACTCCGCCGGTATCGATTGTCGCGAGGGTTCGACGCCCTCGGCGCGAGAGCCGTGTGGCATTGCCGAAACGCTTCAGCGCCGAGACCCGGCCTAACGTTGACAGGACTGTAACGATGTCGCGTCGCTGCGAACTCACGGGCAAGGCCGTTCAGGTCGGTCACCTCGTGAGCCACTCGAACCGGAAGACCAAGTGCCGGTTCCTGCCGAACCTCTGCAATGTCACGCTGCAGTCGGACACCCTCAACCGCCGCGTTCGCCTGCGCGTGACCGCCCACGCGCTCCGCTCGGTCGAGCATCGCGGCGGCCTCGATGCCTTCCTCGTGAAGGCCCGTGAGATCGAGCTGTCGCAGACGGCCCGCCTGCTCAAGCGCGAGATCGAGAAGAAGATCGCCGAGCCGGCCACGCCCGCCGCCGCGTAAGTCTTATCGGGCCGGCTTAACGCCTGAACGATCGTCCAACCGAATCGAGAGGCCACCGGATGCGCGGATCGCGCCCGGTGGCCTTTTCCGTTCGACAGGGTACCCCGGCCGATGACGGCGCTCACCCTCATCATCCCGATCTTCGGCCTCGTGCTGGTCGGCTGGCTCGCCTCGCTGACGAAGATCATCTCGGAGCGCGTCGGCGACGGGCTGTCCGAATACGTCTTCGCACTGGCGGTGCCGGCGCTCATCGTCTCGACGCTGACGCGGCCGGGCCTGTCGGGCGAGATCGCCTGGGGCTACTGGGCGAGCTATTTCGGCGGCGCCGCCATCGCCTGGGCCACCGGCTCGCTGATCGGGCGCCGCACCGAGGGCGTGGACCGGCGCGGCGCCGTGCTGCACGGCTTTGCCGCGAGCCAGTCGAACACCGTCTTCGTCGGCGTGCCGATGATTCTCCAGGCCTACGGCGAATCGGGCGCCTTCCCGCTGTTCATGCTGCTCGCCGTCCACTTGCCGCTGATGATGGGCGCGGCGACCTTCCTGATCGAATCGGAGGGCGGGCGTCCCCTAAGCCAGCGGCTGAAGGCGCTGGGCCTCGCGCTCGGTAAGAACCCGATCTTCCTGGCGCTCGCCGTCGGCATGGCGATGAAGGCCGCGGGCCTGTCCTTCACCGGCATCCCGAAGGCGCTGGTCGATTCGCTGGCCGGCACCGCTTCGACCTGCGCGCTGATCGCGCTCGGCGCCGGCCTCACCCGCTACAAGGTGCTGCACGACCTGCGCGGCGCCAGCATCGTCGCGGCCCTGAAGCTCGGCCTGCACCCACTCGCGGTCTACGGGCTCGCCTTCCATGTCTTCACCATGCCGCCGGCCTATGCCGGCGTCGCCGTGCTGTTCGCGGCGATGCCCGTGGGCATCAACGCCTACCTGCTGGCCGTGCGCTACAAGAGCGAGCAAGGCCTGGTCGCCGCGGCCGTGCTGGTTTCGACGCTGGCCGCGACCGCCACGACGGTAGGCTGGCTTCTGGTGCTCGGGCGCGGATGACCGGGCTGCGTTGACCCCGGCCCCCTCGCTCCATAGGTTGCCCGCTCTTGCGCCCCGGCCCGATCGGCCGGTGCGGCGCCCGTCCTGAACCCCGAAAAGCTCCCGTCCGATGTCCGCGCCCTTCCGTCTCGACCCCGACATTCTGGAGGCTGCCGCCTCCGCCGCCGCCTGGCCGTTCGACGAGGCGCGCAAGCTCGTGGCGCGGCTGGAGCGCAAGCCCAAGAGCGAGGTTCTGTTCGAGACCGGCTACGGCCCCTCGGGCCTGCCGCATATCGGCACCTTCGGCGAGGTCGCCCGCACCTCCATGGTGCGCCACGCCTTCCGCGTGCTGACCAAGGACGCGGTGCCGACCCGGCTGATCGCCTTCTCCGACGACATGGACGGCCTGCGCAAGGTTCCGGACAACGTGCCGAACCGCGAACGACTGCGCGAGGCCCTCAACCTGCCGCTGACCCAGGTGCCCGACCCGTTCGGCACCCATGACAGCTTCGGCGCGCACAACAACGCCGAGCTGCGCCGCTTTCTCGACGCCTTCGGTTTCGACTACGAGTTCCGTTCGGCCACCGAGTGCTACCGGGCCGGCCTCTTCGACGACACGCTCCGCCTCGTGCTGGAGCGCTACGAGGCGGTGATGGCGATCATGCTGCCCTCGCTGCGGGCCGAGCGCTCGGCGAGCTACTCGCCGTTCCTGCCGATCCACCCCGTAACCGGCCACGTGATGCAGGTGTCGATCGATGAGGTGCGCCCGAGCGCCGGCACCATCGTCTGGCGCGACCCGGCGACGAACGAGGCCTACGAGACTCCCGTGACGGGCGGCCACGTCAAGCTGCAATGGAAGCCCGATTGGGCGATGCGCTGGGTCGCACTCGGCATCGACTACGAGATGGCCGGCAAGGACCTGATCGATTCGGTCAAGCTCTCGGGCCAGATCGCCCGCGCGCTCGGCGCCGAGCCGCCGGAGGGGTTCAACTACGAACTCTTCCTCGACGAGAAGGGTCAGAAGATCTCGAAGTCGAAGGGCAACGGCCTGACCATCGACGAGTGGCTGACCTATGCCACGCCCGAATCGCTCGCGCTGTTCATGTACAACAAGCCGCGCGAGGCCAAGCGCCTGTTCTTCGACGTGATCCCGCGCCACGTCGATGAGTACGACAACTTCCTGGGCCGCTACGCGGGCCAGGAGGCGAAGCACCGGCTCGGCAACCCGGTCTGGCACCTGCACGCGGGCGCGCCGCCGGCCGTCGAGACCATCGACGAGGCCGGCACGACGCTCTCCTTCGGCATGCTCCTGAACCTCGTGGCGGTGGCCAATGCCGAGGACGAGGCGGTGCTGTGGGGCTTCATCCGCCGCTACGCGCCGAACGTCGGGCCGGAGACGCATCCGCGGCTCGCCGGGCTCGTGACGCGGGCTCTCGCCTATTATCGGGACTTCGTGCGCCCGGAAAAGCAGTACCGCCCCCCGACCGAGGAGGAGGCCGCGGCGCTCAGCGACCTGTCGCAGACGCTCGCCGAGCACGAGGACTCGACCGATCCGGAGGCGCTGCAGGCCATCGTCTACGAGGTCGGCCGGCGGCACTTCCCCGATCTCTCGGGCAAGGCCAAGAGCCCGGACGGTCGGCCCGGCGTCTCGAAGACGTGGTTCGCCTCGATCTACAACGTGCTGTTCGGCGAGGCGCAGGGGCCGCGCTTCGGCTCGTTCATCGCCCTCTACGGCGTGGCGGGCACGCGAGCGCTGATCGAGAAGGCGCTGAGCGGCGCGCTGGTGGCCGAGCATGCGGCCTTCCTCGAGAGCCGCAAGGCCGCAGCGGCGTAAGCGCGGGATGGGGCGGATGCGGAGGATGAGGGCATTGGCAGGCATCCTCGGCGTTCTCGCCACCCTGTTCGACACCTCCGCCTCGGCGCAGGTCGCGCAGGGCATCAAGGCTTATGCGCGCGGCGACTTCCCGGCGGCGATGCGCGCCTTCGAGGCAGGCGCGGCAAAGGGCGATCCCCAAGCCCTCTACAATCTCGGCGTCGCCTACGCGGAAGGGCGCGCCGTGCCGGCCGATCCGGCCCGCGCCCTCGGCTATTACCGGCAGGCGGCGGAGGGCGGCAGCGTGCTCGCCGCCTTCAACCTGGGCCAAGCCTATCGCAAGGGGCAGGGCGTTGCCGCCGACCCGGCGCAGGCCGCCCACTGGTACGAGCAGGCAGCCCAGGGCGGCCACTACAAGGCCGGCAACGAACTCGGTATCCTCTACATCGAGGGCAACGGCGTATCGCGCGACCCCGTCGAAGGCATGGCCTGGATCTACCCGGCCACCCACGCCTCGATCATGGACCCATCCGCCATGGCCAACGCGATCCAGGCGGCGGGCATGCTGAACGGCACACAGATCCAGGAAGCGCAAGCGCGGGGGAAGACGTACTTCCAGCGTTACATCGCGCCGAACCAAGCGGTGGTGCGAGCGATCTCCGGGCGTTGAGCCGTATTCAGGCTTGGCCGCAGGCGAAAAAACCTTCAGCTCGTCCACGGATTGATCACCGGCGCACCCGTCGGCTCGAAATCGGCCACGTTGCGGGTCACGACCGCCATCCCGTGCACCAGCGCCGTCGCGGCCAAGATGTAGAGGTCGCCGGCCTCGATAGCCTCAGCGAACGCTGCAACGCCGCGATCAGCCCGGCCGAGGCGAATCCTCCGCACCTCGGACAGGACGCAGGTGGCGAGAACGTACATCACGAAAAGTCGGCGGGCCGAGCTTCGACATCGATCCGCGGTGGCTCGAACGCGATCTCCGCCGCGCCCGGCATCGCCAAGACATCAGAGATGTTGCGCCGCTGCCCCGTGAGCCGTCGACACTCCGCGATGGTCAGCAGCACATGGGCCGGCTTGCCCCGATCGGTGATGAAGACGGGGCCCTGCTCGGTCGCCTTCTTAGCGCGGGTCACGTCCTGATTGAGTTCGCGACGGGAGAAGGTCGTGATGGTTACGACAGCACCTGAACAGACATTTTTTGAGTTGTAGGTTTGTTACTATGATTTCAACCTGTGGCCGACACGGGTTGGCGGACTGCTCCATCGGATCACGCAGACGGAGCGCTCCCAGCGGCGATCAACGCCGTCGCGTCGCCGCATCGAGCGTCGCTGCGAGCCCGATGCCAACGGCATAGGCGACCATGTTCCAGACCGAAAAAATACGCCCCAGCAGGAGCTGCCCCGCCAGCGTCAGGCGGAAGGCGTCGAGCCCCGGCGTGTGGATGAGGCGGAACAGCTCGACCAGCACCGCGGCGAGCAGGGCCACAGCGGCGAGCCGGCCGGTCGCGGCCCTCGGGCGGACGAAGGCGACGAGCCCGTAGACCATCGCGCCCCACAGGACCGAGCCTCCATACTTCACGACCTCCCTCGGCAGGCCGAGCGGCAACAGGCGCAGGCCGACGCCGGCGGCGATCACGGCGAGGGTGGCGGCCAGCAGGAGAAGGCGGCGTGATCGGAGGCTCGGCATCGCGGCGGTTTACAGGGCAGCGGTTTACAGGGCGGGAGGCGCCCGGTATCACCCCGGACCACACCGACAAACGAGTTTCACACCAGATGCGCGCCGAGATCGAACAGGCCTCGGATGCCGCCAAGCAGTCTATAGGGCTGCTGAGGAGGCATCTTTGACTGGGACACCGTCGATAAACGTCTCGCGGAGCTGAACGCGGCTTCCGAGAACCCCGACCTCTGGAACGATCCGGAGGCCGCACAGAAGGTCATGCGCGAGCGCCAGGAGCTCGACGAGGCCGTCACCGCGATCAAGAAGCTCGAACGCGATCTCGACGATGGCGCGACGCTGATCGAACTCGGCGAGATGGAAGGCGACCAGGCCTCCATCAACGAGGGCGAGGCCACGATCAAGGCGGTCGAGAAGGAAGCCGCGAGCCGTCAGGTCGAGACCCTGCTCTCGGGTGAGGCCGACGGCTTCGACACCTATCTCGAAGTCCATGCGGGCGCGGGCGGCACCGAGAGCCAGGACTGGGCCAACATGCTCCAGCGCATGTATGCCCGCTGGGCCGAGCGCCGGAAGTTCAAGGTCGAGATCGTCGAGATGACCGATGGTGAAGAGGCCGGGATCAAGGGCGCCACGCTCCTGATCAAGGGCCACAACGCCTATGGCTGGCTCAAGACCGAGTCGGGCGTGCACCGGCTCGTGCGGATCTCGCCCTACGATTCCAACGCGCGGCGGCACACCAGCTTCGCGTCGGTCTGGGTCTATCCGGTCGTCGATGACCGGATCGAGATCGAGATCAAGGAATCGGACTGCCGCATCGATACCTACCGGTCGTCGGGCGCGGGGGGCCAGCACGTCAACACGACCGATTCGGCGGTGCGCATCACGCACAACCCGACCGGCATCGTCGTGGCCTGCCAGCAGGAGCGCTCGCAGCACAAGAACCGGGCCACCGCCTGGAACATGCTGCGCGCCCGCCTCTACGAGGCCGAGCTGAAGAAGCGCGAGGAGAAGGCCAACGCCGAGGCGGCCTCGAAGACCGAGATCGGCTGGGGCCACCAGATCCGATCCTACGTGCTTCAGCCGTACCAGCTCGTGAAGGATCTGCGCACCGGCACGCAATCCACCGATCCGGACGAGGTGCTCGACGGCGACCTCGACCCGTTCATGGAAGCCTCGCTGGCGCAACGCGTGTTCGGCGGCAGCGAAGACGTCGCGGACATCGACTGATACGGTTTCCGCTCGATTCGAGCGGGAAGCTTATCAGTGAGCCCGCGCGGCACCTGAGCGGAGCCCAGATCCGCTATCCCGAAGGGATCGATCGGATCTGGTATGACGCCCCCTGTCTCCTCCCCGCGCGGGGAGGAGACAGGGGGCGTCAATCCGCGAAGTCGAGCTGCGCACCGGCCCGCAGGAACCGCTGCGGATCGACCGGCTCGCCATCGATGCGGGTCTCGTAATGCAGGTGGCTGCCGGTCGAGCGACCGGTCGAGCCGGCAAACCCGACCACACTCCCCGCCTCGACCCGCTGGCCGACCGAGACCGCGGTGCCGGAAAGATGCGCGTAGCGCGTGGCGAGGCCGCGGCCGTGATCGACCTCGACCATGTTGCCGTAACCGCCGGCATACTCGGCCGCCGTGATCCGCCCGGCGGCGGTGGCCCGGACCGGAGCGCCGGTCTCGGCACGCATATCCACGCCCGTGTGGAGCGCGTAGCCGCGGGTGAAGGGGTCGAGCCGGGCGCCGAAGCTGCTGGTGAAGGCAAGCTCGCCCGGAAGCGGCTGGCGGAAGGGGAGGGCGGCGGTCACCCGGCGCAGATGCGTCTCCTCCTCGATCTGGCGCCGAGCCTCGGCCAGCGCCTGCTCGAAGGCATCGGGCCCGAGCGGAACCAGCGGGCCGCCGACGCCGCCCGGAGGCGGATCGAACCGAGCCGGGGAGAGACCCGTGCGGGCGATCAGGTCGCGGAACCGCTCGGCGCTGCGCCCGGCCTCAAGAGCAAGGCCGGCCGCGGCGCGCGACTGAGCCTCGGTGATACGCTGGAGCGCACCCTCCAGGCGCGACAGGCGGGCGGATGCGGCGCGTCCGGCGGCCTCGGCCCGGTCCTCGCCGCCCATGCGCAGTTCCGGCGTCGGGAACGGCTTCTGGACACGGGCCGCGGGCTCCGCGACCGGGGCAGGCGGCGGCACATCGATGGGTGCTGCGGCCCCACCCAGCCCCGAGAGCAGCCCCTGGCGCTTCTCGATCAGGGCCTGCCGCTCGGTCAGGGCGGAGAGCCGGCTCTCGACGCTGCCGCGCTCCGCGTTGCGCTCGGCCGCCGCGCGGTCGAGGGCGCGCTGGAGGATGCCGATCCGCTCCTCGTAGGTGAACTGCATCGCGCTCTGGCGCGAAACGAAGCGGGCCAGCATCTCGTCGTGGAAGACGAGAGTATAGCTCGCGGCGGCCGCCCAGAGCGTCGAGACGGCGAACCCGAGGCCGAGCGCCCGGACGAGACGGCGCTGGGAGAGAGGGGAAAGGCCGGCACTGCGGCAGGCCTGAGCAGTCGATGGCATGGCACGTCGGACGTTCGAAGACGGGCCCGATCACAGACGATTAAGGTTAAGGAAGCCTCGCATTTCCGAGCGATCCGCCGCCCCGAAGGAGACAAGAAGCTTCCGCCTGCAACATTGCACCATCCCGAGAGCCGATGACCGTCTTTCGGGATGATGTCGGCGGGCGATCCGTCTTCAGGCCAATGCCTGAACCGCCGCCAGAACCTCCTCGACATGGCCCGGCACCTTCACCTTGTGCCAGATCCGCGCGATCCGCCCCTCGCGGTCGACGAGCAGGGTCGTACGCTCAACGCCCATATATTTTCGGCCGTACATGCTCTTCTCGACCCAGACGCCGTAAGCTTCCAGCATCGATTTGGCTTCGTCGGAGGCGAGCGGAAAGGTCAGCCCGTACTTCGTCCTGAATTTATCGTGACTTTTGACGGAATCCGGTGAGACCCCGACCACCTTCGCCTCGGCCACGGCGAAGGCCTCGCTCTGGGCGTTGAAGTTCTGCGCCTCGAGGGTGCAACCGCTCGTGTCGTCCTTGGGATAGAAATAAAGCACGACTTTGTGACCGCGTAGACTTTCGAGAGAGATGGTCTCTCCCCCCGCTCCGGGTAACGAGAACAGGGGTGCGGGATTGCCAGTTTCCAGCGGCATCTCGCCTTCCTTTCGGCCGATTGATGGTGTGCCTGACCCCATGCACGCAGACCTCCCGGGACGCCATGCCGGAGTGGTTCGAATCCTGAGGAAAGAGGCCGCGGCAAACGGACCTCCGCCCGAACCCACGGGTGCAGCAGCGAACGAGTGATGGATCAGGAAACGGCCAGGACCCTGCTCCAGGAGGCGGTCGAGGCGCCTGCGCCGCGCCAAGCGCGCCGCCGTCGGCGGCCGGTGCTGTGGTGCGCGCTGCTGCTCGTCTTCCTGCTCGGGCTCGGCGGCGGGCTCGTCGCCCTGCGATTGTCGCAGGGTCCGCTGCGCATCGACGGCCTGACGCATCAGGTCGCCGAGGCGGTGGCGGGCCGCTTCGGGCCGGGCTGGCGCGTGGCGTTGCGCGACAGCGCGCTCGAACTCGACAGCGAATCCTCGCTGGCACTCCGGGTCGGCGGGCTCGACATCTTCAATCCGGAGGGCGCGCTGGTGGTGCGCGCCCCGCTTGCCGTGGTCAGCCTCGATACGTGGAGTCTGCTGCGTCTTTCGGTCCAGCCGCGCTCCATCGAATTCCGCGACATCGAGATGACCGCCCTCGTCCACGACGATGGCTCCATCGCCTTCGCGGCCTCGTCACCGACGCTCGGGGAAGGGGCAGGGGAGGCAGCCAAGCCTCACACCCTGCCGAGCGTGGACGCCGCGCGCGGCACCGTCTCGCCGGTCTCGGCGGCGGTCGCCTCGATCTTCGGTGTGGTGCTCGATCCGGCCGGCGTCATCGGCGCCCTCGACCGGGCGCGGATCACCAACGGGCGCCTGACCCTCGTCGACGATGCCCGGCATCAGGCCACCTTCGAGCGGGTGAACGGCCTGTTCCGCCGCGGCACCAGCGACGATTCGCGGGTGTTCGAGCTGCGCATCGACGGGCCCAACGGCGAGTGGCGCTTCGGCGGGCGCGTCCACGAGGCGGGGGAGGGGCGGCGCGCGGGCGTCATCACCCTGGACGACCTGCCCGTCACCGACCTCCTGCTGCTGTCAGGCCACTCGAAGATGCCGGTGGAGACCGATCTCAAGTTCTCGGCCCGAGCCGACGTTTCGCTGTCGGGGGGGCGCATCGAAACGATGAAGGCCGAGGTGAAGACCGGCGGCGGCACGCTCCTCATCGATGAGAAGGACTTCAACCCGGTCGTCATCGACGAGTTGCGCGCCGAGGCGGGCTGGGACGAAGCGCGGCGCGCGCTGGCCATCTCCGCCATCGACTACAAGGGCGGCGGCAACGACGCGCACCTCACCGGCGCCTTCGCCATCGGCCCGCCCGGAGCCGAGGACGCTTGGACGCTCGATTTTTCAGGCAAGGATGCCCTGCTGCGCGGCGCCGCCCGCAGCGACCCGTCCTTCCGCGTCGGCGAGATCAGCGGGCGGATCACCGGCCGGGCGGGGGGCGTGAACATCGAGTCGATCGCGCTGGCGGGCGACGGCCTGCACGGCCGCCTGAGCGGGACGGTCGGCACGCGGGCCGACGACGAGGGCATCACCCTGCACATCGTCGCCAACGACACCGACGGCCGCAAGGCCATGCGGCTCTGGCCCGAGAACATCGCGCCGGGCGTGCGCAACTACCTCGTGGACGAGCTGCGCGGCGGACGGCTCGATCAGGCCGACATCCAGATCGACATGAGCGGACCGGAACTCGCTGCGGCGACCCGCGGTGACCCAATGCCGGATGCCGCGCTCAACGTGACCTTCGCGGTCTCGGATGCCAGCCTGAACGTCTCTCAGGATGCGCCGCCGCTGAGCCACGGCCGGGTCACCGGCACGATCACCGGCCGCAGCACGACGATCCAGAACGCCACCGCCGAGATCCGCCTTTCCGACACGCGGGCCCTGACGATCTCGGACGCCTCCTTCCTGATCCGCGATCCGCAGCCGGACAAGATCATCGCTCATCTCGGCCTGCGGCTGTCCGGCTCGGTCGATTCGCTGGCCGCACTCCTCGAAACCCCGATGTTCAAGGGGCTCACCGGCGCCGACATCGATCCGGCCACGCTGAAGGGCAAGGCGGACCTGCGCCTCGACGTGCCGATCAACCTCAAACACGTGCCCGATCTCGCCGAGATGCCGGTGACGCTGACCGGCTCCGTCACCGAATTCAGCATGGACAAGGCGGTCGGCAAGGACCGTTTCGAAGCGGGCCGCTTCACGCTCTCCTTCGACCGCAGCGGCTTCGCCCTCAAGGGCGACGGGCGGCTGCTCGGTGCCGCCGTTGCCATCGACCTGAAACAGCCCAAGCCCGGCGCCCCCGGCGAGGCGGTGGTGAGCCTGAATCTCGACGACGCCTTCCGGGCAAAGCGCGGGCTGCCCACCGCGCCCCAGCTCGGCGGCGTCATTCCGGCCCGCGTCGTGGTGCCGGTGGGGCGCCCCGCCTCCGCCGGAAAGCCGCCGGCCCGGGTCGAGGCTGACCTGACCCGCGCCTCGATCAACGGGCTGATGCCCGGCTGGACCAAGCCCGCGGGCAAGGCCGGGCGCCTCGGCTTCACCTTGGTGGAGGCGGCGGGCGGCGGCATGGAGCTGCGCGACATCACCCTCGACGCCGCGCCCGCGCTCGCCCGCGGCAGCGCCACGATCTCGGCCGAGGGCAATCTGGAGCGGGCGGACCTGACCGCGCTCAAGCTCTCGCCGGGCGACGACATGCGCGTCAGCCTCGACCGGGCCGGCTCGACCTACAAGGTCGCGGTGAAGGGCGCCGTCGTCGATGCGCGGCCCTTCCTCAAGGGCATGACGGACGACGGCAAAAGCAACAAGGATCCCGGCAAGGACATCGAGGCGGATATCGCCGCCAACATCATCTCCGGCTTCAACGGCGAGTCCCTCACCAACGCGACGCTGAAGGCGAGCTTCAAGGGGGGGGATCTGCGCGCCGCCCAGTTCAAGGGTCGTTTCGGCGGGGCACCGCTCAGTGCCGTGGTCCGAAGCGAGCGCGGCGCACCGCTGCTGACCCTCGACTCCGCCGATTCCGGTTCGACGCTGCGCTTCCTCGACATCTACAAGCGGATGTATGGCGGGCGGCTCGCGCTCAACATCTACCTCAACGACGGCCCGCAGGCCGGCGTTGTCCAGATCAAGGATTTCGCCCTGCGCAACGAGCCGGCCCTGTCGAGCATCGTCGCCCAGGCGCCGCCGCCCTCGGACGGACGGCGGGCGGCCCCCAACGCCAATGACGTCAACTTCGACAAGATGCGCGCGAACTTCACCCGCAACGGCCCGCGGGTGAGCTTTTCCGACGCGGCGATCTCGAACGCGGCGATGGGCTTCACCGCCGGCGGCTGGCTCGACACCGCCAAGGAGCGCACGCAGATCGACGGCACCTTCGTGCCGCTCTACGGGCTCAACAACGTGGTGGCGCAGGTGCCTTTGTTCGGGCCTCTGCTCGCGGGCGGCAGCAACGAGGGCCTGTTCGCGGTGAACTTCAACGTCTCGGGGCCGATTGCCAAACCGACGGTCAACGTGAACCCGCTCTCGGCGGTCGCCCCCGGCTTCCTGCGCAAGCTCTTCGGCGCCGGCAGTGGCGACGCCTTCGCGACCGGCGCCACGCAGGAAGGGCCGGAACGGTAGGATCCGGAGCCGAGGCCCTCCGACCGCCTGGAGAGCCCGGTCGAGGTGGGGGCGGATGACATCCGAACTGCGCCGAGAGCGGCCTCGAACGGGCGCGACGCGACACAACAGCGCTGGGTGACAGCGACCCTCATCGAGCGCGTTGAGCCTCATGAGGCACGCGCAGGAGCCCGCATCGAAAACCGACGCGGATCGGAGGCGGAACGGTGCTTCAAGTCGCGCCTTTCCAAGGTTCGGCCTTTCGCATACGGCCTTGAGGCCAACCGGTTTGTACGGCCTGACCGGTAACCGCGTCCGAGCCCGGCGCTCATCGCAGCGATATCGAAGGGCGGGGAAGAGATTTTTTCGACGTAATTCCCTGCGAGGTCATGGCGCGCGGCTGAGTGGGTCGCACCCTCCGAGCGGCTCGCCCCCAACGTCGATGAAGACCCGTCCGGACCGTGGAAACGGGACCGACGGCATCGGCCTCGTCCGCATCACGCGGTCGGTTCCTTCGCACGCCTATCCCGCCTCGCAAGGCGTTCGACGAACAGGATTGCCGGCCACTGTGATTGCCACACCATCGAACCCGACCGCGACAGGCCGGCACGCGGACGAGGCCTCCCGGACCGACGACGCGCGGCTCGCGCGCGAGGTGGCCCGGCACTGCGCCGCGTTCCGCGAACCGATTCCCCGGATGGCCCTTCGGCAGGTGGCCGATACGCTGCTTCCCTACCTGATCCTCTGTGCCGCCATGCTCGTCGCGGCGGCGAACGGCTACGCGCTTCTCGCCCTGCCGCTGGCCGTGCCGGCGGGCGGTCTCCTGGTGAGGCTCTTCATCATCCAGCACGATTGCGGGCACGGCTCGTTTCTGCCGTCACGCCGCGGCAACGATGGGCTCGGTCGCGCCCTGAGCCTGCTGACGGTGACGCCCTACGACAGCTGGAAGCGCGCCCATGCCCTGCATCACGCCACCACCGGCGATCTCAGCCGCCGCGGCACCGGCGATGTCCATACCCTGACCGTGCGCGAGTACCTCGCGCTGCCGCGCTGGGGCCGGCTGCGCTACCGGCTTTACCGCAATCCGTTCATCCTGATCGTGCTCGGCTCTCCGATCAACTTCCTCATCCTGCAGCGCCTGCCCTCCGGCGTGGGCCTCCCGTGGCGGACGGCGTGGCGCGACGTGCTGGCACTCGACGCCGTGCTCCTCACCGCCCTGGCGGTGCTGGCGCTGGCAGTCGGCGGCATCGGGCCGGTGCTCTGGGTGTTCCTGCCGGTGATCACCATCGCCGCCTGGATCGGAGGCTGGTTGTTCTATGTCCAGCACCAGTACGAGGAGACCGTCTGGGAAGAGGCCGACGCCTGGGATTTTCACCGCGTGGCGCTCGGCGGCAGTTCCTACTACGCGCTGCCGCGGGTTCTGCAGTGGTTCACCGGCAATGTCGGCCTGCACCACGTGCACCACCTCAACAGCCGCATCCCGAACTACCGCTTGCAGGAATGCCTCGACGGCCACGAGGTTCTCGGGCGGGTGGGCCGCCTGACCCTGCGCGAGAGCCTGCGCTGCCTGAAGCTGGCGCTCTGGGACGAAGAAGCGCGCAAGATGGTCGGCTTCGCCCGCGTGCGCGGGCTTCAGGCCGCCTGAGGGGCACGGGGCGCAGTCCCCCGTACCGGTCGGGCGGAGCGGCTATTCCGGCCGCAGCAGCACGTGCTTCTTGCGTCCGAACGAAAGCTTGATCACGCCCTCCGCCGTCAGGTCTTCGGTCCGCAACACCGCCTTCTCGTCGCTCACCTGTACGTCGTTGACCCGCAAGCCGCCGCCCTTGATCTGGCGGCGCGCCTCGCTGGTCGAGGGGACGAGCTTGGCGTAGTCCGGGCCGAAAGCGGTGAGCACGCCAAGTCCCGCCTCGATCACCGCGGACGGCACGGGAATGGTCGGTAGGGATTGCGCCAGCGTGCCCTCGACGAAGGTCTTGCGGGCGGTCTCGGCGGCAGCCGAGGCTGCCGCCGCGCCGTGCATGAGCGCCGTCGCCTCGGTGGCGAGGATCGTCTTGGCCTCGTTGATATCAGCGCCCTGAAGCGCGGCGAGGCGCTCGATCTCAGGCAGCGGCAGCAGTGTGAACAGCTTGAGGAAGCGCCCAACATCGGCGTCCTCGGTGTTCCGCCAGAACTGCCAGTAATCGTAAGGCGAGAGCATCCCGGCATCGAGCCAGACGGCACCGGCCGCGGTCTTGCCCATCTTGGCGCCAGACGACGTGGTCAGCAGCGGGCAGGTCAGGGCGTAGAGCTGCGGCGTGCCCATGCGGCGGCCGAGATCGATGCCGTTGACGATGTTGCCCCACTGGTCCGACCCGCCCATCTGCAGGCGGGTGCCGAGGCGGCGATTCAGCTCCACGAAGTCGTAGGATTGCAGGATCATGTAGTTGAATTCGAGGAACGACAACTCCTGGTCGCGCTCCAGCCGCATCCGCACGCTGTCCATCGACATCATGCGGTTGACCGAGAAATGCCGGCCGATGTCGCGCAGCATCTCGATGTAGTTGAGCTTCGTCAGCCACTCGGCGTTGTCGACCATGACCGCCCCGTTGCCGTCCTCGCCGAAGGAGAGGAAGCGGGAGAAGGTCTGCTTGATCCCGTCCTTGTTGGCCTCGATCTGCTCCAGCGTCAGGATCTTGCGCGCCTCGTCGCGCCCCGAGGGATCGCCGACGCGGGTGGTGCCGCCGCCCATCAGCACGACCGGCCGGCCGCCGGTCTGCTGCAGCCAGTGCAGCATCATGATCGAGAGCAGGTGGCCGACATGGAGCGAGGCCGCCGTGCAATCGTAGCCGGTATAGGTCGTCAGCCCCCCTTCCGCCGCCAGCGCGTCGATGCCGGCGAGATCCGAGGCCTGATGGATGTAGCCGCGCTCCTGCAGCACCCGGATGAAGTCGGATTTCGGCGCGAAGCTCTCGGCGGTCATCGTGATCGGTCTCGGATGGTTTGGCGGCGCGACAGGGGCGCGGCCGGAATGCTATCCCGCGAGGGGAAGCGCTCGCGCGGGCTCTTAGCAGGGCAGGCTGCGAAAGGCACGAGCCGGAACGGCGGAGAGGGGCGGCCATGGCGATGAAGCGCGCGATCGGCCTGATGAGCGGCACGTCTCTCGACGGGATCGACGTAGCGCTGATCGAGAGCGACGGCGAGCACATCCGCCTCGTCAAATCCGCCAACGGCTTCGTCGCACCGCTCGGGCCGACGGGCTATCGCGGCTACGGCGAGGCCGAGAAGGCGCTGCTGCGCGAGGCGACCCGTGACGCGGAAGGGCTGCGGACGCGCACCGACCGGCCGGGACGCCTCGCGGAGGCGGAAGCGTTCGTCACCCGCGCCCATGCCGAGGCCATCGAAGCGTTCCTGGCGGAGCACGATCTTCGGCCCGAGGATATCGACGTCGTCGGCTTCCACGGCCAGACGGTGATCCACCGGCCGAAGCTCGGGCTTACGGTTCAGGTGGGCGACGGCGCGGCCCTGGCCAAGCGCCTCGGCATCCGCGTCGTGTCCGACATGCGCGCCAACGATGTGGCGCAGGGCGGGCAGGGCGCGCCGCTGGTGCCGGTGTTCCACAGGGCGCTGGCCGAGGCCGCGGGAATCGCCGGCCCGCTCGGCATCCTCAACATCGGCGGGCTCGCCAACGTCACCCTGATCGATTCGAGCGGTACCCTGCTCGCCTTCGATACGGGGCCGGGCAACGGCCCGATCAACGACTGGATGAAGGAGCGGGTGGGCCAGGATTTCGATGAGGGCGGCGCCACCGCCGCCCGCGGCACGGTGGACGACGATCTGCTCGAAAACCTGCTCGGCCACCCGCTGATCCGGCGCGCGCCACCGAAATCGCTGGACCGCAACTGGTTCTCGCACCGGCTCGCCGGCTACCTCACGGTCGAGGATGGCGCGGCGACGCTGACGGCCTTCAGCGCCCACGCGGTCGCCCGCAGCCTCAGTTTCGCCAGCGAACACCCGACCCGCTGGATCGTCGGGGGCGGAGGCGCGAAGAACCGCACGCTGATGGCGATGCTGGAACGGCTCCTCGACGCCGAGGTGCTGAACGCGGACGACATCGGCTGGTCCTCCGACTTTCTGGAGGCGCAGGCCTTCGCCTATCTCGCGCTGCGCGCTCTGGAAGGCCTGCCGCTCACCTACCCGACGACCACGGGCGTCGCCGCGCCGGTTACCGGCGGGGTCGTTTCCGAGCCGTGAGCCTCGCCCGTTGAGTCTTGGCCACGCCCTGCGCCGCATCGTCGAGGAATACCCGCTCGCGCGCACCGATCCGCCGGCCGGGCATCCGCTCGCGCACGTGATCCGAAAAGGCGCGCCCGACGAGCTGCGCCGGGCGCTGGCGCCGCTCGACGGGCCGTTCCTCGTCAAGGGCAGCCCCGGCCGCGGCAGCCATTGGGCCGCGGTGCCGTGGCTCGCGGTGTTCGACCCCGCCGTGACCACCAGCGCCACAAGCGGCTACTATCTCGTCTACCTGTTCCCGGCGCATCGCGAGGCGGTGCATCTCTCGCTGGCGCAAGGGACGGTGGCGGCGATCCGCGAGCACGGGCCGCGCTCGGGCGAGCATCTGCGCGCCAGCGGAGCCCGGCTGCGCGAACGGCTCTCGGATTTCTCGGATGTCATGCCGGTTCCGGCGATCACACTCGGCACCGCAGGCGAGTTGCCCGAGGGCTACGAGGCCGCCCACATCCTCGGCCTGACCTACGAGCTGGCCGAACTCGGCGACGAGCGGCGCCTGCACGCCGACCTCGCCAACGGCCTCGCCGCCTATCGGGCGCTGAAGGCGCGGGGTGGGCTCGACGGCAACGTCACGGCGCAACACCGAGCCGATCAGTGAGGAAAAGCGACCGAAGCCGTAAGTCGGACGTTCAACGCATTGAGGACGCGCAAAGCCGTATCCAGGCTCGGATTGCCGTCATCCGACAACGCCCGATAAAGACTCTCCCGCGACAAACCCGTCTCGCGAGCGATTTGGGTCATACCGCGCGCGCGCGCCGCGACACCGAGCGCCCGGCGAAACAGCGCGGCATCTCCCTCCTCGATGGCAGCAGCCAGATACTCGGCAACCGCCTCATCGCTATCAAGGAATTCGGCAGAGTCGTAGGGGCTGGTTTCCGTCATCATTCCGTTCCGTCCAGCATCGTCGCCAGGGTCTTCGCTCGGGAAATGTCGCGCTTCTGACTCGCCTTGTCCCCTCCGCACAGCAACACGACCAGGGTCTTTCCACGATACGTAAAGTAGACGCGGTAGCCCGGTCCGTAGTCGATCCGCATTTCGCTGACGCCACCGCCGACCGATTTCGCGTCACCTTCATGGCCGAGTGCGAGGCGATCGATCCGCAAGGCGATCCGTGCCTTCGCGCGATCGTCCCGAAGCCCCTTGAGCCAATCCGCGAACGTTCGGGTGCGGATGATGTCCGGCATCTCAAACTGTAGTCCATAGGCTACGATCAGGCAACATCTCGATCCGCAAGTGGACGGGTAGCGCCTCTCGTTGGTTCGGGGATCGGCCAAATTTGTGCGGGCCGGCATCCCGCGCTAAGGCACGCGCGCCATGTCGCACAACACCTTCGGCCACCTGTTCCGCGTCACCACCTTCGGCGAGAGCCACGGGGTGGCGCTCGGCTGCGTGGTGGATGGTTGCCCGCCCGGCCTCGCACTCGAAGCCGAGGAGATTCAGGCGGAACTCGACCGGCGCAAGCCCGGCCAGTCGCGCTTCACCACCCAGCGGCGCGAGCCCGATCAGGTGAAGATCCTGTCCGGCGTGTTCAGCGACGACCGCACCGGCGGGCGTCAGCTCACCACCGGCACGCCGATCGCGCTGATGATCGAGAACACCGACCAGCGCTCAAAAGACTATTCGGAAATTCGCGACAGCTACCGCCCCGGCCACGCTGACTTCACCTATGACGCGAAGTACGGCATCCGCGATTACCGCGGCGGGGGACGCTCCTCGGCGCGGGAGACCGCGGCGCGGGTCGCGGCCGGCGCCGTCGCCCGCAAGGTCATCCCCGGTATCACCATCCGCGCCGCCCTCGTGCAGATGGGGCCGCATGCCATCGACCGCGCGAACTGGGACTGGGAGCAGGTCGGCCAAAATCCGTTCTTCTGCCCCGACGCGAAGGCGGCGGCACTCTACGAGACCTATCTCGACGAAATCCGAAAGGACGGCTCCTCGGTCGGCGCGGTGATCGAGGTGACCGCCGAGGGCGTACCGCCCGGACTCGGCGCACCGATCTACGGCAAGCTCGACGCGGATCTCGCCGCGGCGATGATGTCGATCAACGCGGTCAAGGGCGTCGAGATCGGCGACGGCTTCGCCGCCGCGGCTCTGCGCGGCGAGGACAATGCCGACGAGATGCGCGCCGGCAATGACGGCCGCCCGCGCTTCCTCGCCAACCATGCCGGCGGTATCCTGGGCGGCATCTCGTCGGGCGAGCCGGTCGTGGTACGCTTTGCCGTGAAGCCGACCTCCTCGATCCTGACCCCGCGCCGGAGCGTGAACCGCGATGGGGCCGAGATCGACCTCATCACCAAGGGCCGTCACGACCCCTGCGTCGGCATCCGCGCCGTCCCCGTTGCCGAGGCGATGATGGCCTGCGTGCTGGCCGACCATTATCTTCGCCATCGCGGGCAGAACGGCGAACGCGCCTGACTGCTCCTTTCGAACCGCTGAACGAGACGAAGCCCGTGCCCCATTGCAGCGTCACCGAGGCCATCGAAGCCTTCGCCCGCGGCGAGATCGTGGTCGTCACCGACGACGACGACCGCGAGAACGAGGGCGACCTCGTCGTCGCCGCCTCGCTCTGCACGCCGGAGAAGATGGCGTTCATCATCCGCAACACCTGCGGCATCGTCTGCGCGCCGATCACCCTGGACGAGGCGCGCCGTCTCCACCTCGACCCGATGGTGGCCTCGAACGATGCGCCGCTCGGCACCGCCTTCACCGTCACGGTGGACGTGCGTCACGGCCTCACCACCGGCATCTCGGCTGAGCAGCGCTGCAACACCGTTCGTGCGCTGGCCAACGGCAACATGGGCGCGGGCGACTTCGTGCGGCCCGGCCACGTCTTTCCGCTCATCGCCCGCGACGGCGGCGTGCTGATGCGCTCCGGGCATACGGAAGCGGCGGTCGATCTGTGCAAGCTCGCCGGTCTGCCGCCGGTGGGCGTGATCTGCGAACTCGCCAACGACGACGGCACCGTGATGAAGGGGCCGCAGATCGATGCGTTTTCCGAGCAGCACAGCCTCAAGCGCGTCTCGGTGGCCGATCTCATCGCCTACCGGCAGGCCCGCGACCGGCTGGTCGAGCGGGTCGGCTCCTTCCCGGTCAAGACCGAGTTCGGCGCGATGACCGGCTACGCCTATGTCACGCCGTTCGAGCCGATCCAGCAATTCGCCTTCGTCCACGGCGCCATCGGCGACGGCCGCAACGTGCCGGTGCGCCTGCACCGCTCGAACGTCGTCGCCGACGTGATCGAGGGCGGCGGGCAAATCGAGAGCGTGATGCGGCGCTTTGCCAAGGAAGGCCGCGGCATCCTCGTCTACCTGCGTGACGGCACGGCGGGCGTCCCGCTCAACCGGTACGCTGAGGAGGGCGCGGAGGCGCAGCGCGTGCGCCAGTGGCGCGAGGTGGGTCTGGGCGCGCAGATCCTGCGCGACCTCGGCGTCGTCTCGATCCGCAACCTGTCCTCGTCGTCGCGCTCCTATGTCGGCCTGTCGGGCTTCGGCATCGAGCTGGTGAGCGAGGAACCGCTGGAAGGCTAAGCGGCTGCGCGCGCCGACGGGGTGCCCCTCTCCCCGCGTGGGGGCGAGGGGATGCGCACCGAGTTCGGCGCTCACTCGGACACTCGTTTCACCTCTTGCGGCCAAGCGCGGCCGTTCCCAGGTCCTGTAAGGCGGCGACATCGCTGCACAACGGAAGGGAGCACCGCATGGCCCTCGTCCCCTGTCCCGCCTGCGATCACCGCGTCTCGGAGAAAGCCCTCGCTTGCCCCTCCTGCGGGCATCCCGGCCGTGCCGCCGACCGGCACGGGGTCGTGCCGGCGCTGAGCCGCGTCGCCGGAACCTACGTGTCGGCGAACGCCGTGACCGGAGCGATCCTCGGCAGCGTGATGTTCCTCAGCGTCGCCGCCGTGCTCATCACCCTGATCCTCGCCCACCGATAGGCCGATCGAGCCGGGGCGGTGCCCGTCACCGCCCCATCAGTGCATCCATGTGCGCGGCGACCGAGCGGGCGAGCCCGTCGAGGCTGTAGCCGCCCTCCAGGATCGAGACGATGCGCCCGCCCGCGTGCCGGTCGGCGACCTCCATCAGCCGCCGCGTGGCCCAGCCGAAATCCGCCTCCTCGAGCTGGATGTTGGCCAGCGGATCGAGCTTGTGTGCGTCGAACCCGGCCGAGATCACGATGAGATCCGGCGCGAAGGCGTCGAGCCGTGGCAGGATGCGCGCCTCGAACGCCTCGCGAAACAATTCGCTGCCGTCGAACGCCTTGAGCGGCGCGTTGACGATGGTGTCGTGGTCGCCGCGCTCACCCGTGGCGCCGGAGCCCGGAAACAGCGGCATCTGGTGGGTCGAGGCGTACATCACGGTCTTGTCGGCCCAGAAGATGTCCTGCGAGCCGTTGCCGTGGTGGACATCCCAATCCACCAGCGCGACGCGCGTGGCGCCGAATGCCTTCTGGGCGTGGCGCACGGCGATCGCCGCGTGGTTGAACAGGCAGAAGCCCATGGCGCGTTCGCGTTCGGCGTGGTGGCCGGGCGGGCGCATGGCGACGAAGGCGTTGGCGCACTCGCCCTTCATCACCGCATCGACCGCGTGGTTCGATCCACCGATGGCGTGCAGGCAGGTATTGAGCGAACCCGGCGACATCAGCGTGTCGCCGTCGATCTGGAAGAAGCCCTCGTCCGGCGAGGCCGCGACGATGGTCTCGACGAAGGAGGCCGGGTGGACGAGTTCGGCGGTCGCCGCCTCGGCTTTGGGCGCGTGGCAGCGCACGAGGGCGGCGAAGCGCTCGTTCTCGAGCGCGCGCTCGACCGCCTGCATGCGGGCGGGCCGCTCGGGATGGCCGGTCGGGACCGCGTGTTCGACGGCGCTCGGATGGGTGACGTAGAGGGTGCTCAGGGCCGTTTCTCCCGGTGCCCAAGACGGTGATGCCCGTTCGGGCGCCCCGCCTCGTCACCTGCCGCCCTGCGAAAGCGGGGCGAGCGTGTTGCTGCCGATGCGGCGTGTCCGATCTTCCGCCGGACCTGCCACCGCGCTCGCTGTCTCGAACTTGTCGATCTTGTCGCCCGCGCGCAACAGCGCAAACCGGGACAGGCGCGCGGATCGATCTCGTCCACAACCGGCCGTGCCACGGTCCAAGCTTGGCCACAAACGATCCTTCAACCTGCGGTGGTTTCTTCGAACGACCGCCCCCCGTCATGCGCGCTTCACCCGCCCTCGCTCTTCTCGTGGGGCTCGTGCCCCTGGCGGCCTGCCAGTCACAGACGGCGCAGGTCGCTCCACCCGTCCCCGTGGTTGCCGAATTGCCCGCCGTTCCCCCGCTGCCGCCGGGGCCGGAGCGGGATGCGGCCTGGATGAAGCTGGCGCCGAAAGCCCCGCTCGATCCGGCTCTGGCCCGCACCACCGTGGATTTCGCGACCCGCGAGCCCGTCGGCACCCTCGTCGTCGAGACGGCCGAGCGGCGGCTCTACCTCGTGCAGCCCGGCGGAAAGGCGATGCGCTACCCCGTCTCGATCGGCCGGGCAGGAGCCGAATGGACCGGACGGGCCGAGATCGACCGCAAGCTCGAATGGCCGGACTGGAACCCGGCCCCGGAGATGATCGGCCGCCACCCGGATCTGCCGCCGCGCCTGGAGGGCGGCCCGTTCAGCCCGATCGGCGCCCGCGCGCTCTATCTCGCTCAGAACCGCAAGGACACGCTCTACCGTATCCACGGCACCAACGAGCCGGAGACGATCGGGCAGGCGGTCTCCTCCGGCTGCATCCGCATGCTCAACGAGGACGTGATGGACCTCTACGAGCGCGTGCCGGTCGGGACGAAGGTCGTGGTTCGCTGAAGAGAGTCTTACTTTCGCAAAGCAAGCTTTTCGAAAGGCTCAATCGTGAGCAGCCGTTTACCTGAACACGGGTTCAGATTTAGCCATTAACCTCTTCGAGCGTTGTCGGTCCGTAATGTCAGCACAGACACGAACGAACACCGGCAACGACGAACTCGAAAGGCACCAGACCATGACCAACACTGCGCTTGAACTGTTCTGCACCCGCATCGTCGACGCCGGCAGCCTGAACCAGGACGACGTTCGCGAACTCGCCCGCGACATCCTCCCCGACGGCATCATGGGCCGCGACGAGGCCGACCTGCTGCTGGCGCTCGACCGCGCCGTCACCGACACCCACGAGGGCTTCTCCGCCTTCGTCACCGCGGAAGTCGTGAACTTCGCCGTCTACGGCGAGCGCCCCACCGGCATCATCACCCGCGAGATGTCCGCGTGGCTCTCTGCCTCCATCGCCGGCCGCAAGGGCCCGACGGCGCTTGGCAGCCGCATCGCCATGGAGATCGTGCGCGAGGCCGAGACCAGCGACGAGACGCTGATCGCCTTTGCCCTCAAGGCCAAGAGTGCCACCGCCAAGAACGCGGCCGCTAAGTCCGTCGCGTGCCGCACCGGTCGCCTGCCCTGCGCTGCATGATGAATTCAGTTTTGAGGCCCGATGCGGCGACGGCATCGGCCCTGCGGCCAGCATCCGGGCACCGTCGAAATTCGAATTGACCGCTCTTCAATCGGATTTCATCGAAGCCGGCCTTTTGGGGAGTGGCGCACAGCTTCCGTCTCTCGCGCAACTGCTTTATCGGGATGCGTTCGGGCTTGCCTTCGGGAGGGGCAGGCCGAGACAGTCTCCCTCAAGAAGCGGCTGCGATGTTCGATAAGATCCTGATTGCCAACCGGGGCGAAATCGCCTGCCGCATCATCAAGACGGCCCGGAAGATGGGCATCAAGACGGTGGCGGTCTATTCGGACGCCGACCGTGATGCGGTCCACGTCGCCATGGCCGACGAGGCGGTGCATATCGGCCCGGCACCCGCCGCGCAGTCCTATCTCTTGATCGACAAGATTATCGACGCCTGCAAGCAGACCGGCGCCCAGGCGGTCCATCCGGGCTACGGCTTTCTCTCCGAGCGCGAGGCGTTCCCGAAGGCGCTGGCCGAGGCCGGCATCGTCTTCATCGGCCCAAATCCCGGCGCCATCGCCGCCATGGGCGACAAGATCGAATCGAAGAAGGCCGCAGCCGCGGCCACCGTCTCGACGGTGCCGGGCTTCCTCGGCGTGATCGAGAGCCCTGAGCACGCCGTGACCATCGCCGACGAGATCGGCTATCCGGTGATGATCAAGGCATCGGCCGGCGGCGGCGGCAAGGGCATGCGCATCGCCGAATCGGCCGACGAGGTCGCCGAGGGCTTCGCCCGCGCCAAGTCCGAGGCCTCGTCCTCGTTCGGCGACGACCGGGTGTTCGTGGAAAAGTTCATCACCGACCCGCGCCACATCGAGATCCAGGTGATCGGCGACAAGCACGGCAACGTGATCTATCTCGGCGAGCGCGAGTGCTCGATCCAGCGCCGCAACCAGAAGGTCATCGAAGAGGCGCCGTCGCCGCTCCTCGACGAGGAGACCCGCCGCAAGATGGGCGAACAGGCCGTCGCCCTCGCCAAGGCCGTGAACTACGACTCCGCCGGCACCGTGGAGTTCGTCGCCGGCCAGGACAAGTCGTTCTACTTCCTCGAAATGAACACCCGCCTTCAGGTGGAGCACCCGGTCACCGAGATGATCACCGGGCTCGACCTCGTCGAGCTGATGATCCGGGTGGCCGCCGGAGAGCCGCTGCCGCTGACGCAAGCCGAGGTGAAGCTCGACGGCTGGGCGGTCGAGAGCCGCGTCTATGCCGAGGATCCGACCCGCAACTTCCTGCCGTCGATCGGCCGGCTCACCACCTACCAGCCGCCGGAGGAAGGCCCGCTCGGCGGGGCGACCGTGCGCAACGATACCGGTGTGGAGGAGGGCGGCGAGATCGCGATCCACTACGATCCGATGATCGCCAAGCTCGTCACCTGGGCGCCGACCCGCCTGGAAGCCATCGACGCGCAGGCGACCGCGCTCGACGCCTTCGCCATCGAGGGCATCCGCCACAACATCCCCTTCCTCGCCACCCTGATGGCCCATCCCCGCTGGCGCGAAGGCAGGCTCTCGACGGGCTTCATCAAGGAGGAGTTCCCGGAGGGCTTCATCGCACCCGAGCCTGAGGGGCCGGTGGCCCATCGGCTCGCGGCGGTCGCGGCGGCGATCGACCACAAGCTCAACATCCGCAAGCGCGGCATCTCCGGCCAGATGCGCGATCCGAGCCTTCTGACCTTCCAACGCGAGCGCGTGGTGGTGCTCTCCGGCCAGCGCTTCAACGTCACCGTCGAGACCGCGGGCAACGACCTTGTCGTCACCTTCGACGACGGCACGGTCGCCCCGGTGCGCAGCGACTGGCGCCCCGGCGCGCCGGTCTGGAGCGGCACGGTCGGCGACCAGTCGATCGCGATCCAGGTGCGCCCGCTCCTCAACGGCGTGTTCCTGCAGCACGCGGGCGCGGCGGCGGAAGCGCGGGTCTTCACCCGCCGCGAGGCCGAACTCGCCGACCTGATGCCGGTCAAGGAGAATGCCGGCTCCGGCAAGCAACTCCTTTGCCCGATGCCCGGCCTGGTCAAGCAGATCATGGTCACCGAGGGCCAGGAGGTGAAGAACGGCGAGCCGCTGGCCATCGTCGAGGCGATGAAGATGGAGAACGTGCTGCGCGCCGAGCGCGACGGCACCGTCTCCAAGATCGCCGCCAAGGAAGGCGACAGCCTCGCGGTCGATGCGGTGATCCTGGAATTCGCCTGATCGGACCAGCGACCGTCCGTCGCCGTGGCGTTGATCGTCCTCGGCGGCGTAAAGCCGGTCACCGCCATGAGCTTCGGTGCCGCGACTGCGCCGTCGCTCAGCTTCGGAACGATCGCGTCCGCCGTGTTTTGAATTTCAACCGCGGCAGGATTGCATTGGAACGGCAGACGGATTCTCAGAAGCCTTCTGCCATGAGTTCCGGCGAGATCTTCGTTACCTTCGCGATCCCCGCCGTCGTCCTGTCGATGGCTTATCTCGCCATGCTTGCCAACGAGCGGGCCGTGAAGCGCGAGTATCGGACACCCGGCGCGTAGGCGCGCCGCCCCCTCTGCCGAAAAGCCATGCCCCTCTATTTCGCCTACGGCGCCAACATGGACGCCGCCGCCATGGCCCAGCGCTGCCCGGCCTCGCGGCTGATCGGGCGCGGGCGCCTGCCGCGGCACCGCTTCATCATCATGCGCGAGGGCTGGGCCTCCGTGGTCCGCGCGCCGGGCGCCACCGTGTGGGGCGTGCTGTGGGAACTCGCGCTCTCCGACGTACCGGCCCTCGACCGCTACGAGGGCGTGGCGAGCGGCCTCTACGTGAAGGCGTATCAGCCGATCGTCGGCGATGGCGGCACGAAACGCGCCCTGATCTATCTCGGCCGCAGCGGAGCCGGCGGCCTGCCGCGGCCGGGCTATCTCGAAGCCGTGCTCGCGGCGGGGCAGGCGGCGCAACTGCCCGGCCCCTACCTCCAGGAAATCCGCGGCTGGCAGCGCCGCACTCCGGCCTGATCGGCGCGACGCGCACGACCCGAAGCGACCCTTGGCACTTGAACGGCGCAGTTCCGGCCGGAGCGTCCTCGAAAAACCTGATCGGCAGTCGGCTCTCCGCCGCGCTGCTTCGGCAACTGCGTCGGCGGCGTGCTCGTCATCTCGTAACAAATCCGGTTGATCCCTTCGGGGTGGCGGATTTGGGCCTCGCTCGAGCGCCGCGCGGGCTGAGCGATACGCTTTTCGCTTCGATCAAGCGGAAAGCGTATCGCTGGCGTGGTATCTCACCAACCGACCGCAGGCGGCGATCGCGCGCCGCCATGACAACCCCATAGCCGGGAGCGAGAGGCGCCCGGCTCCGGCAAGGAACCGGGAGTCCCCTCCATCTTGAGCACCGACAGCAAGACCATCCGCCTCGTGATCCGCGGCCGTGTGCAAGGCGTGTCCTACCGGGCCTGGACCAAGAAGCAGGCGGACCGGCACGGCGTCGCAGGCTGGGTCCGCAATCGGCCCGACCGGACCGTCGAAGCACTGTTCTCCGGCCCCGCCGAGTCGGTCGATGCGCTGCTCGCCGCGTGCCGGCGCGGTCCGTTCGCGGCGCGCGTCGACGGCATCGAGGTGAGCGAGGAGGCCGTGCCCGCCCCGATCACGGGTTTCGAGATCCGCGCGTAGACATATCGAGGGCTTGCCCACCGGGCCTTCGGCCTGTAGCCGCCGGAGCAGCATGCCCATCCGGACCGGCAAGACGACACCGCGATGACGACGCCCTGACCATGTGGGACCTCCACGCCTTTTCCCCGCTCGACTTCGCGGCGCTCGTCTTCTTCGTGGCGTCCTGGGTCGGCTACAGCCTCGCCGTGCAGCGGCGGCGGGGCAGCCGGCTGAGCCTCAGCCAAATCATGAACCGGCAGCGGCACCGATGGGCCGCCCAGATGATCACCCGCGACAACCGCGTGGTGGACACGACGATCAACGCCTCGCTTCAGAACGGCACGGCCTTCTTCGCCTCCACCTCGCTGATCGCGCTCGGCTCGGTGCTGACGCTCTCGCGCTCGGGTGACGACGTGCTCAACCTGTTCTCCGCACTCCCCTTCGGGGCGGGGACGACCCGCCAGACCTGGGAGATCAAGGTCGCCGGGCTCGCGGTGGTGTTCGTCTACGCCTTCTTCAAGTTCGCCTGGGCCTACCGTCTGTTCAACTACGGCGCGATCCTCATCGGCGCGGTGCCGCCCAAGGGCTCGGGCGCCTCCGAGGCGGTGATGCTCCGCGCCGCCGAGCGGGCCGGGGCGATGAACGTGGCCGCGGGCTCGCATTTCGCCAAAGGCCAGCGTGCTTTCCTGTTCGCGCTGGCCTATCTCGGCTGGTTCGTGAGCGCGCCGGTTCTGATGCTTGCCACCGCCAGCGTTGTCTGGGTGATGTGGCAGCGCCAGTTCTCCTCGCGGATTCGCGCCTTTCTGCTCGCCGAGGAAGACTTGCATGGCCGATGAAGCCGCGATCGAAGAGACGATGCTGCGGCTCGTGAACGAGCGCGGAGCGGACAAGACCTGCTGCCCCTCCGAGATCGCCCGCGCGCTCGGGGGCCCGCATCCCGATGGCTGGAGCCCGTTGATGCAGCCGGTCCGCCGCGTCGCCGTGCGGCTGACGAAGGAAGGCCGGGTGCAAATCATGCGCAAGGGCAAGCCGGTGGACGATCCCGACGATTTTCGTGGGATCTATCGCTTGAGCCTGCCGCGGGCGTGACGGCGGCTCACGGCGCCGGCATCACCGCGTCGGTGTAGCCGGTGAGCCGGTACGCGATCATGCCGATCCACTCCTTCACGCCGATATCGAGTTCCGCCAGACCGGTGGAGGCGAAGCTGGCGAGGCGATACGCGTCGCGCGGCCAGTTGGTGCGGTAATCGACCGGGTAGGCGGTGACGTCGAAGCCGGCCTTGCGGAAGCAGCCCATCGAGCGCGGCATGTGCCAAGCTGAGGTGACGAGGAGCCAGCGCTCGCCGGGCTTCGGCTGCACCATCCGCGCGGAGAACACCGCGTTCTCATGCGTGTTGCGCGATTGCTGCTCCAGGATCAGGCGGTTGCGCGGCACGCCGAGGGTGTCGGCGTAGCGGCTGACGATCTCCGCCTCCGAGACCGCGTCCTCGCGGGTGCTGCCGGCGCCCCCGGAGAAGACGAGGCGCGCCTGCGGATAGCGCCGGGCAAGGTCGGCCAGCGCAATGGCCCGCTCGCCAGCCTCGTTGACGGTGATCTGGTCACGGCCGATCGAGGTGTCGGCCTCGACCGTCCCGCCGAGCACGACGATGCCGGTGACCGGCGTGCCGTCATCGGTGAAGCTCGGAAACCGGTTCTCCAACGGCGCCAGCGTCCAGGCCGAAAGCGGCGAGAGCCCGGCGACCAGGAGCCCAATGAGGCCCGCGACCGTGAGAACCCGTCCGACCCCGCGGCCGACCTCGGTGAAGAGCAGCAGGCAGCCGAGAAGCCCCAGCAGGATCAGGAAGTTCGACGGCGTGAGGACGAAGAAGATCAGCTTCGAGAGCGGGAAGAACATCGTCTTCTTTCGTCCGGGGTTCGACACAGGCTGACCTCCGCCGGGAAAAGTCAGGTGAGCGGCAGCGACAGAACGGCCGAGGTGGCGGGCCGTTGCGCGAGCAGGCTCAACCAGCGGCGGATGTTCGGGCGCTCCTCCCGCTCCAGCGGCAGCTGGAACCAGCGGTTCGCCGCGAGCCCGACGGCGATGTCGGCGATGGAGAAGTGCTCGCCAGCAACAAAGGGCGTCTCCGCGAGATGCTGGTCGAGCAGGGCGGCACAGCGCTCGGACCCGGCCCGCGACGCCTCGATCAGCCGCGCGTCCTGCTTGTCGGGGGCGACGCGCACGAGTTGGAGGAAGGCGTCGCGCATCGTCGGGGTGAAGGCGGTGGCCTGCCAATCGAGCCACTGGTCGATCAGCGCGCGGGCGCGGGGCGCCTCCGGCAGGGCCAGCGGGCCGCCATGGGCGTAGGCGAGGTAGCGCAGGATCGCATTCGACTCCCAGAGGACGAAGCCATCCTCCTCCAGCGTCGGCACGAGGCCGTTGGGATTCATCGCGCGGTAAGCGGCGTCGCCGACGATGCCGTGGGCGCCGCCCGCCTCGATGTGTTCGTAGGCCAGACCCAGCTCGTCGAGCGCCCAGAGCGCCTTCTGGACGTTTCCGGAGCTGGCCCGCCCCCACAGCTTCAGCGTCATCCTCGGTCCTCGTCGTCGCTCTTCGGGGGATAGGCGTGAACGGCCCCACTCGGATCGGTCACACGCCAGGACGCGCCCGCGGCGTCAAGGTAGCCCGGCCCCACCGGCACCTTGCCGTGGCCGCCGGGAATGTCGAGCACGTAGAGCGGCTGGGCGAGGCCGGAGAGGCGACCGCGCAAGGCTCGCATCAGCGCCTGCCCCTCCGGCAGCTCCGTGCGCAGATGGCCGGTGCCCGGCGCGAGGTCGCCGTGGTGGAGGTAGTAGGGCTTGATCCGGTTCTCGACGAAGCGGCGCATCAGGGCTTCCAGCGTCTCCGCATCGTCGTTGACGCCGCGCAGGAGCACGCTCTGGCTCACCATCGGGATTCCGGCATCGACCAGCCGGGCGATGGCGCCCTGCGCGGCCGGCGTGAACTCGCGCGGATGGTTGGCGTGGAGCGCCACGAACACCGCGCCGGAAAAGCCCTTGAGGGCAGAGACCAGGGCCGCATCGACGCGGGCGGGCTCGACCACGGGGACGCGGGTGTGGAAGCGCAGCACCCGCACATGCGGGATCGCGCCGAGCGCCTCCGCGATCGCCGCGAGCCGCCGGGGCGAGAGGGCGAAGGGGTCGCCCCCCGTCACTACCACCTCCCAGATCTCCGGGTGGGCGGCGATGTAGCCGTAGGCTTCCGCCAACTCCGCCTCGCCGAGCGAACCTTGGCCGGCGGGCCCGACGCGCTCGCGGCGGAAGCAGAAGCGGCAATAGACTGGGCAGATGTGCAGCGGCTTCAGCAGCACCCGGTCGGGATAGCGGTGGACGATGCCGGGCACCGCCTCGTGCGCGTCGTCGCCGATCGGGTCGGCGCGTTCCTCGGCCCGCGTCTCGATCTCCTCCGCACGCGGCACGAATTGGCGGGCGATCGGGTCGCCGGGGTCGTTGGCGTCGATCAACTCGGCCATGTCGGCGGTCACCGAGACGGCGTAGCGCGCCGCGACCCGCTCCAGGGCGGGGAGGGCGGCTGCATCCACCAGCCCGGCACGGGCCAGCGCGGTGGCGCTCTTCAGGACGAGGCTCACCGCGACCGGTTCCGGGTGACCGGTGTCCAGATCACGTCGTCGATGCGCGGTGCGCCGGTGGCCAGCATCACCAGCCGGTCGAAGCCAAGCGCGATGCCGCTCGCCTCGGGCATCACCGCCAGCGCTTCCAGAAAGTCTTCGTCGATGGGGTAGCGCTCGCCGTAGACGCGAGCCTTCTCCGCCATCTCCGCCTCGAAGCGGCGGCGCTGCTCCGCCGGGTCCGTGAGTTCGCCGAAGGCGTTGGCGAGTTCCACGCCGCAGGCATAGAGTTCGAAGCGTTCGGCAACGCGCGGGTCGCGCGGGCTCGGCCGGGCGAGCGCCGCCTCGCTCACCGGGTACTCGCACAGGACTGTCGGGCGCCCCTGGCCGAGATGCGGCTCGATCAGCCCGACGAGGACGCGGCTGAACAGGTCGGCCCAGGTGTCGTCCGGCGCCACCCGCAGGCCGCGGGTCATCACCGCATCGGCGAGGCCATCGCGGTCCGTCGCGCCGTCGGGCGAGACCGTGGCGAGGAGGTCGATGGCCGCAAAGCGCTGGAACGCCTCCGCCAGGGTCAGCCGCTCGAAGGGTGCGAACGGATCGGCCTCGCGCCCGCGGAAGGTGAGGCGCCGGGCGCCCGCGGTTTCGGCGGCAAGCGCCAGCAGGGCGGCGCAATCCTGCATCAGCGCGTCGTAGGGCTCGCCCGCACGATACCATTCGAGCATCGTGAATTCGGGATGATGCAAGGCGCCGCGCTCGCGGTTGCGGAAGACGTGGGCGAGGCTGAACAGGCGCGGCTCGCCCGCCGCCAGCAGCTTCTTGCAGGCGAATTCCGGCGAGGTGTGGAGGTAGAGCGGCTCGCGGCCGCCATCGGGCAGGATCGCCTCCGTGGCGAAGGCGGAGAGATGCGCTTCGTTGCCGGGCGAGACTTGCAACGCGGCGGCCTCGACCTCGACGAAGTCACGCTCCGAAAACCACGCCCGAAGCCCCGCCAGGATGCGGTTGCGGGTAAGCAGCAGAGGCCGGCGATCCGCATGGAGGCCGGGATGCCACCAGGGCGAAGACTCGTGACTCACGCGAAAACAGCCTCCGGCTGGCAACCGAGCCGCGGATAGGGTAGGGCCTCGCGGATGATTCCGCTCATCCGGCCGAGACGCCGGTGAAGAGCCGCCGTTCTCGTCAAGCCAAGGTCCACGCTCGTGAAAGTGATCGCCAGTACCCTTCGCAAGGGCAACGTCGTCGATAAGGACGGCAAGCTCTACGTCATCCTGACGGCGGAGAACATCCACCCCGGCAAGGGCACACCGGTGACGCAGCTCGACATGCGCCGCATCACCGACGGCGTGAAGATCTCCGAGCGCTACCGCACCACCGAGCAGGTCGAGCGCGCCTTCGTCGAGGACCGCGACCACACCTTCCTGTACCAGGACGGCGAGGGGTATCACTTCATGAACCCCGAGAGCTACGAGCAGATCGCCGTGCCCGCGGACGTGGTCGGCGACGCCGCCCCCTACCTGCAGGAGGGCATGACCGTGACCCTCTCGACCCATAACGGCGTGCCGCTGACCATCGAGCTGCCGCAGCGCATGACCTTCGAGATCGTCGAGACCGAGCCGGTCACCAAGGGCCAGACCGCCTCCTCGTCCTACAAGCCGGCGCTCCTGTCGAACGGCGTGAAGACCTCGGTGCCGCCGCATGTCAGCACCGGCACCCGCGTCGTCATCATGACGGCGGACGGCTCCTACGTGGAGCGCGCCAAGGACTAACGTTTACGGCGGGGCCGCGGTGCCTTCCGCGGCCTCGTAGCAAAGCTGCGAGAGCCCCTGCGCCTTCGCTCGTTCCTCCGCAGAATAGGGCTTGCCCGAGCCCCAGAGCCCCTCCCGCCGTAGGGCTTCCGCCGTGCAGCGGGCGGCGATCCGGCAAGCCTCCGCCTCGCCGCCGGTGCGGGTGCAGTTGCCGACGTAATCCTTGCGGAAGTTCGCGAGCCCCGCCTTCGGATGCGGCCCGGTCAGCGTGACGAGGCCGGTGAACAGGGCGAGCAAAGCCGGCTGGTGGACGAGATAGACCGCAAGGCTGTGCCGCCCGGCAAAGGCTGCCCCGCGCGCCACGGCGCTCCGGGCCCGCCAACGGCCGAGCCACGATCCGGCCAAAGCCGGCCGCGCGATCCGGGCGAGCGCGATCCCGGCCAGTACCATCCCGAACCAGGGAAACAGCGGCACCCAATCGTTGGTGTCCGGCAGGCCCCGGCCGAGGCCTAGAAAATAGAGTTCCGGCGCATCGAGCAGGGGATGGGCCACGATGCGGGGCGCCGCCAGCACGGCGGCGGCCGCGAGCGCCGTCACCGGGGCCGGCAGGAATACGAAGGGCAGGCCGAGCACGCTCGAGACGGCGATGCAGTGCAGGATGCCGAAGAAGATGTAGCTCTGCGGAAACGCGATCCACGTCGCCCCCGTGATGAGGAGCGCCGCCCCGCCGATCCGCGCGAGCCGGAGGGCGAAGGGCCGCCAGCGCACGCCGTCGCCGTTGGCGAGCACGAGGCCGATGCCCACCAGCAGCAGGAAGGAGCCTGCGATGCCGTGTGCCGCGAGCCGTCCCGGCGGGGTCAGCGCGAAGTTCTGCGGCGTGAGTTGCAGGAAGCCCAGATCCCACAGCCCGTGATAGGCCGCCATCGCCGCGAGCGCCGCGCCCCGGGCCAGATCGAGGGCATCGATCCGCCGGCTCGAACGGGGGGGCGTGAATGCGGAGGAGGCAGGCATAGCCGCGCCCTATCACTGTTCCCCGGCCGAGGCGAAGGGCGCGCGCAGGAGCCGCTGCCCGTTGCAGAGGCAGCCTTGCGGCCATTCGAATCAGCTCGATGCGAGACCGCACCCAAGCCGACGGCGGCGCGGGTGATCCTAAGCCGTTGTCCGGCCATGCTCTCCCGGCCCGGATCGACACTAGATCAGTTGATCGGGCGGGCAATCGGGCGCGTGGGCAATGCGGCATTGACGCCATGCAACCGAAAAATGATCACTTGCACTGTCCCGTTGCCGGCCAAACGGGCTTCCCGCGTAATCTGACTTTGTTAACGTAGCGCCGGGATTGCGCCGCGCGATTCGGCACGGGTTGCTTACATGTCGAACGAACACGAACTGAGTGCCGTCGGGCTTCGTATGCCGGAGACGCGAGACCGCGCGATGGAGCGTGAGAGCGAGGACGAGCGTCCGGCCGAACTCTTGGAGGTCGCCGGGCGCATCAAGTGGTTCGACGTCTCGAAGGGCTTCGGCTTCATCGTGCCGGATGACGGCTCGGCGGACGTGCTGCTGCACATCACCTGCCTGCGGCGGGACGGGCACCAGGCCGCGAGCGAAGGCGCGCGGATCGTGGTCGAAGCGGTGCAGCGCGCCCGCGGCTGGCAGGCCTTCCGGGTGCTCTCGCTCGATCAATCGACCGCGCTCCACCCCTCCGAACTGCCGATGGCACGTACCCACGAAGTCGTCATACCGACGAGTGGCCTGGAACGCGCGGTGGTGAAGTGGTTCAATCGCCTGCGCGGCTTCGGCTTTCTCAGCCGCGGCGACGACACGCCGGACATCTTCGTGCACATGGAGACCCTGCGCCGCTACGGTATCGCCGAGCTGAAGCCCGGCGAGGAGGTGATGGTGCGCTACGGCGACGGCTCGAAGGGTGCTATGGCGGCGGAAGTCCGCCTCGTCGACGGGGCGCTTCCGGCTTCCCATTGACGGTGATCCGCGTGCCCGTGCTTCCCTCTGCGTCAAAGCTTTTGCGCCTCGCCGCCTGCCTCGCTGCGCTGGCGGCTTTGCCGGTGCTCCCGCTCCGTGCGCAGGAGGCGGCCCCCGCCGCGCAGGCCGCGACCGAGCCGCTCGGTGTCGTCGCCAAGAATGGGCGCCACGCCTTCCAGGTCGAGGTGATGCGCACCGATGCGCAGCGCGCCAAGGGGCTGATGTACCGCCGCTCCATGGCCGCCGACCACGGCATGCTGTTCGATTTCGAGCGGCCGGCGCCGGCCACGATGTGGATGAAGAACACCTACCTCTCGCTCGACATGGTGTTCATCCGCTCCGACGGCTCGATCGCCCGGATCGCCCCGGATACCGAGCCGCTCTCGACCAAGGTGATCCCGTCGGGCGAGCCGGTTCTCGCGGTGCTCGAACTCAACGCCGGCACCGCCGCCAAGCTCGGCATCCGCGCCGGCGACCGGGTCGAGCACCCGATGTTCAAGCGCTAGCCGTGACGGCCCCGGAACCCGACGATCCGGCCGGGGCCTGGACCGATGCGCTGCGCGCCGCCGCCCTGTTCGCCGCCGACCCGCACGGCCTCGGCGGGATCGTGGTTCGGGCCGGGGCGGGTCCGGTGCGCGACCTCTGGCTCGATGGTCTCCGCGCCCTGCTCACCGGCCCGGTGCGGCGGATGCCGCCGGGCATCGCCGACGACCGTTTGATCGGCGGCCTCGACCTGCCCGCCACCCTGCGCGCCGGCCGCCCGGTGATCCAGCGCGGCCTGCTGGCGGAGGCCGATGGCGGGGTCGTCGTGGTGCCGATGGCCGAACGCCTCGAGCGCGGCACCGTCGCCCGGCTCGCGGGCGCCCTCGACACCGGCACGCTGGCGCTGGAACGCGACGGCCTCGCCGCGCGGCTCCCGGCCCGGTTCGGCCTCGTGCTGCTCGATGAGGGCCAAGAGGAAGAGACCGTCGCGGAGTCGCTCGCCGACCGGCTGGCACTCCGCATCGACCTCACCGGCGTGAGCCTGCGGGATGCGAACGTAGACCCTGCCCATCCCAACGGCGAAGCGGCTAAAGAAGCGAACCAACCCGCGCCCGACGCGACGGCCACCCTCTGCGCCATTGCGGAAGCCTTCGGCATCGCCTCGCTGCGGGCGCCGCTTCTCGCCCTGCGGATCGCCCGGATCATCGCCGGGAAGGCCGGCCGCGACGAACCGAACGAGGCCGACCTGATCGAGGCCGCCCGCCTCGTCCTGGCGCCGCGGGCGACGCGCCTGCCCGCACCGCCGCCGGCCGAGCAAGAGGCGCCGGAGCCACCGCCGCCGGAGCCGCCGCAGGACACCGACCGAACGCCGGAGGACGCGCCTGAGCGCGCGGACGCAACGCCAAGAGAACCCGACGAGACGGTGCTCGACGCGGTCCGCGCCGCCCTCCCGAAGGACTTGCTCGCCCGGCTCCTTGCCGGCGGCCCGCCGCTGCGGACGGGCGCAGCCGGACGGATGGGGGCGGCCTCCGCCTCGCCGCTCACGGGCCGCCCGGTCGGAAGCCGTCCCGGTGATCCGCGCCGGGGACGGCTCGACCTGATCGCGACCCTGCGCGCCGCAGCCCCGTGGCAGCGTCTGCGCCGGGGCGAAGCCGATCCGTGCCGCGTCCTCGTCACCCCGGAGGATTTCCGGATTCGACGGCTGAAGCGGCGCAGCGAGACGACGACGATCTTCTGCGTCGATGCCTCCGGCTCGGCGGCGCTCGAACGGCTGGCGGAGGCCAAGGGCGCCGTCGAACTCCTGCTCGCCGAGGCCTATGTCCGGCGCGACCGCATCGCCCTTGTCGCCTTCCGCGGCGCGCGGGCCGAGACCGTGCTGCCGCCGACGCGCTCCCTGGTCAGGGCCAAGCGCGTTCTCGCGGGTCTGCCCGGCGGAGGCGGCACGCCGCTCGCCGCCGGGCTCGACACCGCCGCCGCCCTGGCCCTCGGCATCCGGCGCGCGGGCGGCAGCCCGGTCATCGTCCTGCTCACCGACGGGCGCGCCAATGTCGCCCGCTCCGGCCTCGGCGGCCGGGCGCTGGCCGGCGAGGAGGCTTTGGCCGCCGCCCGCGTGCTTCGGGTGCAGGCGCTTCCCATCCTCGTGATCGACACCGGCGCTCGGCCCGACGGGGCACGCGGCCTCGCCGAGGCGGCGCAGGGGCGTTACTGTCCGCTGCCCCATGCCGATGCGGGCAGCGTCAGCGCGGCGGTGCGCGCCGCCACAGCCTGAGGCCCGCTTTGCCCTTGCCCTTGAACGACGACCGGCCGGATTGGGAGCGCGACGGCCGCGATTGGCCGCACCGGGCGGCGAGCCGCTTCGTGGAGGCCGCGGGCCTGCGCTGGCACGTGCAGGAATTCGGCGATCCCGACGCACCCGGCCTGCTGCTCCTACACGGCACCGGCGCCGCGACCCATTCGTGGCGCGGGCTGGCGCCGCTCCTGGCGCAGGGCGGCTTTCGCGTCGTGGCGCCCGATCTGCCGGGCCACGGCTTCACCGATCCGCTTCCCCCCCGCCGGCTCTCCCTGCCGGGCATGGCCGAGGCGGTCGGAGACCTCGTCACCGCTCTCGGTTCGACCCCACGGCTCGCCATCGGCCATTCGGCGGGTGCGGCGATTCTCGCGCGGATGTGCCTCGACCGGCGCATCGCCCCCGACCTGCTGGTGGCGCTCAACGGCGCGCTGACGCCGTTTCCGGGCGTCGCCAGCTTCCTCTTCCCCGGCATCGCCCGGATGCTGTTCCTGAACCCCGTGACCCCCAAAATCTTCGCCTGGAGCGCCGACCGGGCGGCGGTGCGCCGGCTGATCGACGGCACCGGCTCGCGCCTCGACCCGCAGGGGCTCGACCTCTACCGGCGGCTGTTCACCCGGCCCGGCCATGTCTCGGGTGCGCTTGGCATGATGGCGAACTGGGATCTTCCGGCGCTCGCCCGCGACCTGCCGCGGATTGAGACCCGCACCCTGCTGATCGTCGGCGGGGACGACAAGGCGATCAAGCCGGACGATTCCTTCGCATTGCGCGAGCGGCTGCGGAACGCCCGCGTCGAGCTGTTGCGCGGGCTCGGCCACCTTGCCCACGAGGAGGCGCCGGAGCGGGTGGCGGAGATCATTCTGGCGGAAGCGGAGGCCATTCGCGCCGCAGTCCCCTGAGACGCCTCTTGCGCTGACGAAAATCCCAGCCATAGTGTCAACCTATGTTGACACTCGCCGACAAACCGATTGTCGCGTCCGGCCCCAATGCCCGGCCGCATGCGATCGTGATCGGGGCCGGCTTCGGCGGGCTGGCGGCGGCGGTTCGGCTCGGCGCCCGCGGCTATCGCGTCACCGTTCTGGAGCGGCTCGACCAACCGGGCGGCCGCGCCCGCGTCCACCGTCAGGACGGCTTCACCTTCGATGCAGGGCCGACCATCGTCACCGCGCCGTTCCTGTTCGAGGAGCTGTGGCGGCTGTGCGGGCGGGACATGCACGAGGACGTGACCCTCGTGCCGATGCAGCCGTTCTACCGCATCCGCTTCGAGGACGGGCAGAGCTTCGCCTATAGCGGCGACCGCGCGGCGATGCGGGCCGAGGTCGCCCGCTTCTCGGCCGAAGACGTGGCCGGCTACGAGCGGTTCATGGCCCATAGCGAGGCCGTTTGCCGGATGGGCTTCGAGGAACTCGGCCACGTCCCGTTCGGCAGTCTCGGCTCGATGCTGCGGATCGCGCCGGACCTCCTGCGCCTCTCGGGTCACCGCAGCGTCTACGACGTGGTGTCCCGCTTCATCCGCGACGAGCGGCTGCGCACCATCTTCAGCTTCCATCCCCTGCTCATCGGCGGCAACCCGTTCCGCGCCAGCGGGATCTACTGCCTGATCGCCCATCTGGAGCGGCAATGGGGTGTCCACTTCGCCATGGGCGGCACCGGGCGGCTGGTGGACGGGCTCTGCGGCTTGATCCGGGGGCAGGGCGGCAGCATCCGCTGCGGTGAGGATGTTGCTCGCATCCGCGTCGAGGGCGCGCGGGCGACCGGCGTCGTGATGGCGGGCGGAGAGACCATCCCCGCCGACATCGTCGTCTCGAACGCCGATTCCGCCTTCACCTACGGCACGCTGCTCGGCGGCCGGACCCGGCGCTGGAGCAAGCGGCGTCTGGCGCGTGCCTCGTCCTCCATGGGGCTGTTCGTCTGGTACTTCGGCACCCGGAAGAAATACCCGGAGGTCGATCACCACATGATCCTGATGGGCCCACGCTATCGCGGCCTGCTGCAGGACATCTTCGACGCCAAGCACTTGGCGGAGGATTTCAGCCTCTACCTTCACCGCCCGACCGCGACCGACCCGCTGCTCGCCCCGCCGGGGCACGACGCGTTCTACGTGCTGGCGCCGGTGCCGAACCTCGAAGGCGGCCAGGATTGGGCGCAGCTTGCCGAGCCTTACCGCCAGCGGATCGCCCGCTTCCTCGAAGGCTCGGTGCTGCCGGGCCTCTCCGACGCCCTCGTCACCTCGCGGGTGACGACGCCGCAGGACTTTTCCCAAGACTTCCTGAGCTTCCGCGGCTCCGGGTTCGGACTGGAGCCGGTGCTGACGCAATCGGCTTGGTTCCGTCCGCACAACCGCTCGGAAGACGTGGCGAACCTCTTCCTCGTCGGCGCGGGGACGCATCCCGGCGCCGGTCTGCCGGGTGTGCTGTCCTCGGCCCGTGTTCTCGATTCCGTGGTGCCGGATGCCCGTGTTCGTGCCTGATCCCTCCACCGCCAGCGCGGCCGACCTCTCCGCCTGCCGGGCCGCGATCCGCGCCGGCTCCAAGAGCTTCTTCGCGGCCTCGCTGCTGTTGCCGCCCTCGGTGCGGGTCTCGGCCTACGGCCTCTACGCCTTCTGCCGTCTCTCCGACGACGCGGTGGACGAGTCGGGCGGCAACCGTGCCGCAGCCCTCGCCCGCCTGGAGCGGCGGCTGACCGCGGCTTGTGCCGGCCGGCCCCACAACCACCCGGCCGACCGGGCGCTCGCCGATGTGCTCGCCCGCCACGCAATCCCGGACGCCCTGCCGCGGGCGCTGCTCGAAGGACTGGCCTGGGACACGCAAGGCCGGCGCTACGACACCCTGCCGGAGCTGGCCGCCTACGCCGCCCGGGTCGCGGGCGCGGTCGGGGCGATGATGACGCTGGTGATGGGCGTGCGCGACGGCCCGGCGCTCGCCCGCGCCTGCGATCTCGGCGTGGCCATGCAATTCACCAACATCGCCCGCGACGTCGGCGAGGATGCCCGCGCCGGGCGCCTCTACCTGCCGCGCGCATGGCTCGACGCGGCGGGTATCGATGCGAACGCGTTTCTCGCCAATCCCCAGCTCGGCCCCTGCCTGCAGCGGGTGGTGGCCGATCTGCTGGCCGCGGCCGACGAACTCTATGCGCGCGCCGAGCCCGGCATCGCCGCGCTCCCCTTGAGCTGCCGCCCGGCGATCCGCGCGGCCGGCCTGATCTACGCGGAGATCGGCCGCGCCGTGGAGGCGAACGGGCTCGATTCGGTCACCCAGCGCGCCCGCGTCACCGGTGCGCGCAAGGCCGGGCTGCTGGCCGCCGCCCTCCTGCCCGCGGGCAACCGACGGGGCCTGCCGGCGCCGCCTCTGCCCGAGACCGCCTTCCTCGTGGAGGCCGTGACGCACCATCCGGTCCCGGCCGCGCGCCGCCTGCCGCCGTGGTGGAACGTGTCGGGGCAGGTCGTGCGGGTGCTCGACCTGATCGAAGCGCTGGAAGAGCGCGACGCCTTCCGCCGCTCGGCCGCGTCGTGAAGTAAACGGGTGCAGCCGGGTCCCCCTCTCCCCGCGTGCGGGGAGAGGGGATGCACTCACCCGATCAGGTCTCGCGAACCGACGTCACCCCAACCCGCCGGCCTCTACGATGAAACGGGCCACCGTATCCGCCCCGTGCCCGTCGCGCAGGGAGGCGAACACGTAGGGCCGCGCGCCGCGCATCCGCTGGGTGTCGGCCTCCATCACCGAGAGGTCGGCGCCGACGAGCGGGGCGAGGTCGGTCTTGTTGACGATGAGCAAGTCCGAGCGGGTGATCCCGGGGCCGCCCTTGCGCGGGATCTTCTCGCCGCCCGCCACGTCGATGACGTAAAGGGTGAGATCGGCCAGCTCCGGCGAGAAGGTCGCCGCGAGGTTGTCGCCGCCGGATTCGATCAGCACGAGGTCGAGCTTCGGGAAGCGGCGGCGCATCTCGGCCACCGCCGCGAGGTTGATCGAGGCATCCTCGCGGATCGCCGTGTGCGGGCAGCCCCCGGTCTCGACGCCGAGGATGCGCTCCTCGGGCAGCGCCCCGGCCACCGTGAGGATCCGCGCATCCTCCTTGGTGTAGATGTCGTTGGTGATCGCGCAGATCTCGTAGGTGTCGCGGAAGCGGCGGCACAGCTGCTCCATCAGCGCGGTCTTGCCGGAGCCGACGGGTCCGCCGATGCCGACGCGCAGGGGTCCGTTCACGGATGCCATGGCTTCCAAAAAATCCTCAGGAGCGGAAGATGCGGGAATACTGCGTCTCGTGCCGGAAGGAACCAAGATCGAGCCGCAGGGTCGCGCTGCCGAGCGCGTCGAGCCCGGCCCCCTGCAGCGACGCGGCCATTCCGGCGATGCGGGGGGTGAGCGCGGCGAGAATCGTCGTGCCCGCGCTCTGGCCGACGGGCGCCACCCGCAGCGCCGCCGAGACGAGGTTCTGGACGAAGGCGAGGCCGTAGGCCGCCACCGTCGCCTCCCGCACGACGCCGTGCGCGCCCGCCGCCGCGCCGACGGCGACGGGGTAGGCGACCTTGACGTCGAGCCGCTCGGCGACCGTCGAGAGGGCGGGGCAGGGCCAGGCCCGCAGGGTCGCATCCAGGAAGCTGCGCCCCTGCTGGCTCGTTTCCAAGTGGAGTTCGCGGGAGGGGGCGAGCGCGAGGGCGAGGTCGTTGATCTCGGCCAACCCCGCTTCGTCTCCGGCCTCAGTAGCGCGATGCGCGGCGGCGCAGAGGATCATGTCGTTGCGCCCCGCGCCCCGCTCCAGCACGTCGGCGAGCCAGTCGGCGAGGGTGGCGGCGTCCCGCACGTCGCCGCACTCCACTGCCCATTCGAGCCCGTGCGAATAGGCGAAGGCACCGACCGGATAGGTCGGCGAGAGCCACGCCATCAGCCGCAGGGCGTCAATCATGGGTGTGCGGGTGCCCGTGCGAATGCCCGTGACCGTGGTCATGCCCATGCCCGCCGGCATAGGCGCCACCCTCGGGCCGGAACGGACGGGTCACCGGCTCGGCGCTCCCGCCCAAACCCCGCACCATTTCGGCGAGCACGTGGTCGTGGCCGATCCAGACCGCGTCCTCGCCGATCTCGGCGGGGATGTGCCGGTTGCCGATATGCCAGATCAGCCGCTTGAGGGCATGCGGGGAGGGCGCGCGGATCTCCAGCAGCGCCTCGGGCGCCGCCTCGACCCAGACGAGCCGCCCATCCTCCAGCGCGAGGGCGTCGCCGTCATCGAGCACGGTGGCCTCGGCGAGGTCGAGCAGGAACGCGGTGCCGCCGACGCCCCGCATCACCATGCGGCGGCGGTGCCGGTCGTTCGAATCGAGCACGATGCGGTCGACGATCTCGCCGGAACCGAGACGGTCGCGGCGGATGACGCGGGTGGCGCGGATCATGGTTCAGAACAGGAAGTAGCGCTGCGCCATCGGCAGAACCTCCGCCGGCTCGCAGACCAGCAATTCACCGTCGGCGCGCACGTCGTAGGTCTCGGGGTCGATCTCGATAGTGGGGGTCGCGTCGTTGAGGATCATGCTCTTCTTCGAGATCCCGCCGCGGACGTTCTCCACCGCCACCAGCTCCTTGGAAACGCGCAGCCGCTCCTTCACGCCGTCCTCGAGCGCTGCCCGCGAGACGAAGGTGAGCGCGGTGGCAAAAGGCGCGCGGCCGTAGGCGCCGAACATCGGGCGGTAATGCACCGGCTGCGGCGTCGGGATCGAGGCGTTGGGGTCGCCCATCGGCGCGGTGGCGATCATACCGCCCTTGAGCACGAGGTCCGGCTTCACCCCGAAGAAGGCGGGCGTCCACAGCACGAGGTCGGCGAGCTTGCCCGGCTCCACCGAGCCGATGTGCCGCGACACGCCATGCGCGATGGCCGGGTTGATCGTGTATTTCGCCACGTAGCGTCGGGCGCGCAAATTGTCGTTGCCCGAGGCATCTCCGGGCAGAGCGCCGCGCTGGCGCTTCATCTTGTCCGCCGTCTGCCATGTGCGGATCACGACCTCGCCGACCCGGCCCATGGCCTGACTGTCGGACGACATCATCGAGAGCGCGCCGATATCGTGCAGGATGTCCTCGGCCGCGATGGTCTCCTTGCGGATGCGGCTCTCGGCGAAGGCGAGGTCTTCGGGAATCGACGGGTCGAGGTGGTGGCACACCATCAGCATGTCGAGATGCTCGTCGATGGTGTTCTTCGTGAAGGGCCGCGTCGGGTTCGTCGACGACGGGAGCACATTCGCCAAGCCGGCCACCCGCATGATGTCCGGCGCGTGGCCGCCGCCCGCGCCTTCGGTGTGGAAGGCGTGGATGGTGCGGCCCTTGAAGGCGGCGATCGTGTCCTCGACGAAGCCCGACTCGTTGAGCGTGTCGGTGTGGATCATGACCTGCACGTCGAACGCGTCGGCCACCGAGAGGCAGTTGTCGATTGCGGCGGGCGTCGTGCCCCAATCCTCATGCAGCTTCATCGCGCAGGCGCCGGCCCGGATCATTTCCTCCAGCGCGCCGGGCACCGAGGCATTGCCCTTGCCCGCAAAGGCGAGGTTCATCGGGAAGGCATCCGCCGCCTCGATCATCCGGGCGATGTGCCAGGGGCCGGGCGTGCAGGTGGTGGCGAAGGTGCCGTGTGCCGGCCCGGTGCCGCCACCCAGCATCGTCGTGACGCCGGAGCAGAGCGCCTCCTCGATCTGCTGCGGGCAGATGAAGTGGATGTGGCTGTCGAAGCCGCCCGCCGTGAGGATCTTGCCCTCGCCGGCGATCACCTCGGTACCGGGGCCGACGACGATGTCGACATTCGCCTGAACGTCCGGGTTGCCGGCCTTTCCGAGCTTGAAGATACGACCACGGACGATGCCGACATCGCATTTCACGATACCCCAATGGTCGAGCACGACCGCGTTGGTGATGACGGTATCGACGGCGCCTTCGGCGTTTGTCGCCTGCGACTGGCCCATCCCGTCGCGGATCACCTTGCCGCCGCCGAACTTCACCTCCTCGCCGTAGGTCGTGAGATCGCGCTCGACCTCGATCTCGAGGCTGGTGTCGGCCAAGCGAATACGGTCGCCGGTGGTCGGCCCGAACATGGCGGCATAGGCCGCGCGGGGGAGGGCGGCGGGCTTGCGGGTGTCGGCCATTTCTAAAGAGTCCTTCTCGCCTCGGCGACGGTGCGGTCGAAGCGATCTTCCAGGGCGGCGTTGGTGCCGCGGCAGCCCGCCACGACTTCTTCCGCCCAGGCGATGTAGTCGGCGATCCGCTGCCGCTCCCAGCCTTCCGGCGGGCTCGCCGTCAGGGAGCGGAGATTGCTGGTCTTGTCGGCGACCTTGATCGCCTTGGCACCCGCCGACTTATGCGGCGCCCCCTCGACCTGTCGGCGCTTGCGCTCCGCTTTGGGGAGAGCCTTGTCGTCCGTCACCTCCGCGACGAGGGCGGCCACGCGCGGGCCAAACAGCCGATCCAACTCCTCGCGGTCGGTCTGCGTGTCCTCGAGCGTGTCATGGAGCCAGCCGGCGGCCACGAGGGCGGCATCGGGTTCCCCCATTGTCTCGGCGAGAAGGCACGCGACCTCCGCCAGATGGTTGAGGTAGGGCTCGCGGGCGGCGCCCTTCCTCTGCTGGTCCGCATGCCGGCGGGCTGCGAAATCGGCCGCCCGGGACACGAGCGCCACGTCCTCCCGGTAAGTCGGACCGAGCCCGGTCACAGCGGCCCCATCACGTCGCCGCGGAAGCCGTAGACCTTCCGGTCGCCCGAGAGCGGCACCAGCGCCACCTCGCGGGTCGAGCCCGGCTCGAAGCGCACCGCCGTGCCCGGGGCGATGTCGAGGCGCTGGCCGCGGGCCTTGTCGCGGTCGAACACGAGACCGGGATTGGCCTCGAAGAAATGGTAGTGCGAACCGACCTGGATCGGGCGGTCCCCGGTATTGGCGACCTCGATCACCGTGCGCGGCGCGCCTGCGTTGAAGACGATCTCGCCGGGAAGCGTCGTCACCGTGCCCGGCACGTCCGCCGAGGGTGCGCCGCGGATCGGGTGGTGGACGGTCACGAGCTTGGTACCGTCTGGGAAGGTCGCCTCGACCTGGATGTCGTGGATCATCTCCGGCACCCCCTCCATCACCTGGGAGGCATCGAGGACGCGGGCGCCGGCCTGCATCAGCTCGGCGACGGAGCGCCCGTCGCGGGCGCCCTCCACCACGAAGTCGGTGATGAGGGCGATCGCCTCCGGATGGTTGAGTTTCACCCCCCGCGCCAGCCGGTTGCGGGCGACCTGGGCGGCCATGGCGACGAGGAGCTTGTCTTTCTCGCGGGGCGTGAGGAGCAAGGCGTGCGTCCTGGGTTGAGAGTCGGCCGGGCCTGAAGGTCCGCCGAGCAAGGATCATGCTCGGCCTGAGGTCAAGCTGGTCAGGAAGGTCAAGCTGGTCAGGTCTGCCACACGCGCGGCATCGGCTGCCCGCGCCATGCGGCGAGGAAGCGGGCGGCGCCGTCGCGCAAGGGTGCGACGGTGGGGGCCAGCATCCGCACGGCGAGATGGCCGTTCCAGGCGCTCGCCCCGGCCTCGACCTGCGCCGGCAGGGCGTCGAGGAGGGCGCGGGCCTCGTCGAGCCGGCCCTCCGCACGCGGCGACAGGTCGAGGATCGTCGCCAGTGCGCGGGCCCCGCCGCCGATCGCCCGGCGGCCCATGAGAGCCGTGACCGCTCCGTCGAGGCGCAGGCTGTCGGCGTAGACGAGGCGGCCGTCGCGGCGGATGCGCCAGCGATCCTCGAACAGGGCCTCTCCCAGGGTCTCGCCACGGGCGGCACGGCCAAGTACAGCGATCTCGGCGACAAGCAGCGACGCGTCGGGTGCAAGATCCGCCTCGAAGCGGCGCACCAGCCGGGCACGGTGGAACAGGATCGTCTCCTGCGGCAGCCAATCGAGCCGCCCGCCCGCGCCGACGCTGACCCGGTTGACGATCTCGGCACAGGGGCCGTCCGAGCGGTAGATCTTCTCCGCTGCGGTCGTGGTCAGCACGCAGGCCGCGCCCGGTTCGACCGTCACCGACACCGCGAACACATCGCCGCAGGCAACGCCGCCGCCGGTGTTGACCAGCACCCCCTCCAGCATCCGCTCGGCGCCCTGGCGGGGACAGCGCAGGCGCAAGGGGCCGCTCTCGGCGAGATCGACGATCCGCGTCGGCGCGTCCGCGGCCGTTCCGGCCGGGGCGACGCGCAGATCCACCGCGCCCTGCGAGCGCTGGCGGGACAGGGCGGGGCGGAGCGGTTCGGCAGGGATCGGACGGCCTCCGGCGAAGCGGGTGCCGGCTTCATCGGCCACCGGAGCCCCGGTCCGCAAGGTGGCGGGCACCACCGGTCCGGTTCCATCCCGCACCGATCTTCGGCATCGAACGCGCAGGGAGCAGGCAGCGTCGACCATTTCCGGCTATCAGAGAGTTGCTCTTCCTCTTGACCGGAGCGGCCGGAACGCCCACCGCGTCATCGTTTCAAGGGCGTTCAACCGAGCCTTGCGACGTCCTGCTCAACGATCGGGACCTCATCCGGCCCCGAGAGGCGACCGTCATGACTTCATCCAACTCCGAAGCCGTGTCTGCCTCGGCCTACCGCGAAGCGATGGCTCAGATCGCGAGCGCGGTGCATCTGGTGACCACGGACGGGCCCGGCGGCCGGATGGGTCTCACGGCGACGTCGGTGTGCAGCGTCAGCGACGGACCGCCAACACTGCTGGTCTGCCTCAACCGCGGCTCGTCCGCCTATCCCGCCTTCCGGCACAACGGCGTGTTGTGCATCAACACGCTCACGGCAGCCCACGAGAGCCTCGCCGCCGATTTCGCCGGCCGGGTGCGCCAGGGCGCGCGCTTCGATGGGACGGTCTGGCGCACGCTGCGAACCGGGGCTCCGGTGCTGCCGGATGCCCTCGTCGCCTTTGATTGCCGGATCGTCGATCGCCACGAGGTCGGCACGCATGACGTGCTGATCTGCGAAGTCGAAGCGCTCACCGGGACCGGCGGCGGCGCCAGCCTGCTTTATGCCGGGCGGCACTACCGCGTGCTGCCGCGCCCGGATTCCAAGGACGATTGATAATCCTTAGACGGGCGGAAAGCAGGCCGCGTCTCTGAGCGCGGAGCAGGCTTATCTCGCAACGGCCCTCGATCGAGGCGCAGCACCAGCGTCCTTGAAGCTCGCCGCGACGTCTCCCGCAGTCTAAAGGTGCCGGGGATCGACGGCTCGCGCGTGCTTCGAGACCGAGCTTGCGCCCGGCCGCTCGGCCAGGAGCGGACGGGCCTCCCGAAGCAACGCCGCGTAACAGACGCTCAGCGCTCGTAGTGGCGCGCGCGGGCGGTGTTGGCGTTGAAGGTGCTGCGGGCCGGACGCTGCGACGCGACCAAACCGGGATCGCGATCCGGAACGCCGAACAGGTTCAGCCCCTCGGCCGAGCGGGGCACGCTGCCGGTCGTTTCCGGCTGCTGCGCCCCGGCCATCCGGCCCCGGTCGCCAGCGAAGGCGCCACCCGCCGAGACAGTGAGCGCGATGAGTGCGGCGGAGAAGATGCGTACGGACATTTTGTTGTCTCCCGAACGAGGTGTTTCGGTCAGGGAGTTAAGCACGACAGAAGCAGGATGCTCACAGAATTTGTGCAGCCGTGTCCGACAAATAGCCACAACATGCACACGATATGGGCACTGGAAGAACCCCGCGGAGTCTTCGACCAACGAGCGAGAGCGCAACGCAAAATATGATGTATATTTTTCAGTTACTTAATAGAAAAATGGAAAGGCTGCCTGATCCCTTGGCATGTGGCATGATCCTTTCCCATTATGTGTGGGCGGACACGGAGCGCGTTGCTGACGGGATTACCCGAGCGGCATTCCGTTGAGAATCACCAGGGTGGCCGCGATCACCCCTTTCAGCCGACCATCGCCCCGATCTGCGCCTGCAGTTCGCCGGTGGGCGAAATACCCTACCCGGACGCACGAGGCCGAATGGCACCTGCTTGATCGGACTGTCGTGCTTGACGGTCGCCGGCCGGCGGCGGGCGTCACGACCGAAGCCGTCGAGATCGTTGGGAATGGATCGGAGCCGGTCGCGACGCAGGACCTCCACCCCGACATCGGCGAGAATTTTTTACGCCGGGCTCACCCTGCCGAAGCCCGCTTTCCTCGACGTGGTGCCCCTCGTGGCCAGCCCTTGGCGCGACCAGACCTATCGTGGAAGCTGATCGTCGCCGAACAGGGACCGGGCGAGCCGCGAATGATCCTCGCGCAGGCGTCCGGTCTCGAGGCCGAGCGGCTGCCCGTCGATCACCCGCCACGCGCCCGCGACCATGACCCGGTCGGCCCGGTGGGCGCCGCACAGCACGAGCGCCGCGAGCGGATCGTGGGCGCCGGAGAAGCGCAGTTCGTCCAGGGTGAACAGGGCCAGATCCGCCTCCCGGCCGGGCTCGATCCGGCCGATGTCGTCGCGCCCGAGGCAGCGGGCCGAGCCCTCTGTCGCCCAGCGCAAGGCATCGAGATGGGTCACCGCCTCGGCGCCGTAGGTCAGGCGGTTGATCATCAGGGCGTGGCGCACGCCCTCCATCAGGTTCGAACTGTCGTTGGAGGCCGAGCCGTCGACGCCGAGGCCGACGGGCGAGCCCGCCGCCTCCAACTCGCAGGTCCGGCACTGGCCCGAGGCCAGCACCATGTTCGAGGTCGGGCAATGGCACACGCCGACGCCCGCCGCGCCGAGGCGCCTCACCTCGTCATCGTTGAAATGGATGCCGTGGGCGAGCCAGGCCCGCGAGGTCATCCAGCCGACCTCTTCAAGATAGTCCACCGGTCGCTGCCCGAACGCCTCCAGGCAGAAGGCGTTCTCGTCACGGGTCTCGCCGAGATGAGTGTGGAGCGGGCAATCGTAGCGCTCGGCCAGCACGGCGCTCTCGCGCATCAGCCGCTTGGTGACGGCAAAGGGTGAGCAGGGGGCGAGCCCGATCCGCACCATCGCACCGGGCGCGGGATCGTGGAACAGGCGCAGCACCCGCTCGCTGTCGGCGAGGATCGTGTCGTCGTCCTGCACCAGCGCCTTGGGCGGAAGGCCGCCCTCTTCCTGCGACAGGCTCATCGAGCCGCGGGTGACGACGGCGCGGATGCCGAGGCGGCGCGCCTCCTCGACCTGGATGTCGACGGCGTTCTCCAGCCCTTGCGGGAACAGGTAGTGATGGTCGCCCGCCGTGGTGCAGCCGGACAGCAGCAACTCGGTGTAGGCGAGCCGCGTGGCAAGCCGGAACGCCTCCGGCGTCAGCCGTCCCCAGATGCCGTAGAGCGCCTGAAGCCAGGGAAACAGCGGCTTGTTGATTGCCGCCGGATGGGCGCGTGTCAGCGTCTGGAAGAAGTGGTGATGCGTGTTGACGAGGCCGGGGATGACGACGTGCCGCCCGGCCTCGAACGTCTCGTCCACCGGCGCGGAGGGCTGCCCGCCGGCCGGAACCCGTTCGGCGATGCGGCTGCCCTCGACGACCACGCCCCCGCCGGCTCCCTCCGCCAGAATCGCCAGGGGATCGCGTATCCAGAGGCGCCGCGCCGCCGTGCCATCCGCTGCCATGCCGACTCCCGAGATCTTCGAAGGTGAGACCGGACCCGTTACCGCTCCGGCTGCATCGAGCGGCAGAATTAGAGGTTGAGACGGCGAGGAGAAACCGGCTTGCCGACGATCAGGGGGGCGAAAGAGGCGAATGCGCTGCGCGGTTTGATACATGGATCTATGGACGCCGCGCAGGGGTGCCCCTATTCTTACGAACGCTTCCGCGGCGGGTGCCTGTGCAACCGGCGTGAAAGCCTAAGGCCGGCGTTGTCCTTCTCCGACCCCGAGAGGATTTTCCATGTCGCGCGGCATCCGCTTTCCGACCCTTCTCCTCGTGCTCGGCACGATGCTGACGGCATCCCCCTCGGGCGCCCAGGACAAGCCTGCCGGTCAATGGACCGATCCACCGGCCAAGGTGGATACGCCGGCGATGAACGCCGCGGCGAAACCGGCCGCGACCCCTGCGAAAATCGACGAGCCCAGGGTCTCGGCCCGCCCCGAGGCGCGCCCAATGCGACGCACGGCCAAGATCCGGCGGGAACGGATCCGGACAGCCACGAGCCGCGCCAGGCCGATACGACAGGTAGCAGTGGAGGTGTCGCGGAAAGCGGAGCGTCCACCGAGCAGGCGTATCGTGGCCCGCATGACGCCGCCACCGCGGACGACGAGGGTCACGGGACGCCGCCCGAGTCCGGTCTACGGGTCCATCGCGCCCGACGCCCCGGCCTATGTCTATTACGAACAGCGCCGCTTCGGGGCCGCCGGGAGCAGACCGCGCGATCTCGGTCTGCCTCCAGAGGGCGGACCGGCTTACCGGACCGTCGGGATGCGGGGAGACGGCCACCTCGTCATGCGCTGGCGCGGACCGGGCGTGCCGACCGGCTTCGTGATCAACCACCCATCTCCGTTCGACCAATTCGGTGAGGAATAAGGTGGTCGGCCCCACCCTTCGACGAGGCGGAGCCTTGGTCTTGAAGACGTGAGGCGCGCTTCAGCGAGCGCGGCCGGGGCGAGCCGGCTCGAACACGATGCGGCGGTGATAGGCGCACCAGCTCTTACCATCGGCGACCGGAGCCCCGCAGCACACGGCCTGGTCACTCGGCTCACCGATGATGAACTTGCAGACGAAGGTACCGGATTGCGCGAAGGGGACACGAAGATCGGCGGAGGGTTCGGCAATCGCATCGGCCTCACCGACTTGCGGCAGGCGGAAAAGCTGGTTCATCGTGCGGACACTCGGTGTTCGAACTCGCTGGACCCAAGCGAGGGGCGGCACAGCGCCCTGGGCCTGGACGGATGTTTCGGCCGGCCCATGCGTCTCACATGATCCGTACGACGACGGTCAGTCCCGGCGGAGTGCGGGACCGACGTCGCGAGCGGGCGCAAGACGAAGGTCGGCTGATAGTCTGGCGTAAGTATACCTGATTTCCCGATAAACAACCCCTAAGCCGGCGCGACAGCTGCGCGCTGGAAGCAGGGTTACCCTGTTCACCGGGTGAAAGGCAGGCGGCCACTTGCCTGAAAAACCCTGTGAAAACGATAATCAACGTTGAGACACAACGTTCCCAACCCCGCCGGCGACCCACCGCACGACGGGTCATCGCGTTCCTTGCGACGCGGACGGGCGGAAGCTATCCCGCTGCGGAGTGCCTCATGAAAATCCCCGTCACCGATCGTGTCTCCTCTTGGCACGGCGGCGCAGCGGGCATTGAGTGAAAGGCACGAATCCTTTGGAAGACGGCGCACCGGGCCCCGCATGCATGCTCTCGTCACGGGCTCGGCCGGCTTCATCGGCCACGCGCTGAGCCGCCGCTTGCTGGCGGCGGGCTTCGGCGTGACGGGGTTCGACGGCCTCTCGCCCTATTACGATGTCGGTCTGAAGCGAGCCCGGCACGCGGATCTCGCCCGATATCCCGGCTTCGAGGCGGTCGAGGCGCGGCTCGAGACGCCCGGCGCGCTCCTCGACGTGATGGCGCGGGTCAAGCCGAACCTCGTCTTCCATCTCGCGGCACAGGCGGGCGTTCGCTACAGCCTCATCGACCCCGGCGCCTATGTCGAGGCGAACCTCGTCGGCTTCGCCAACCTGCTGGAGGCGGTGCGCGCGCACCCCGTCAAGCACCTGCTCGTCGCCTCGACCAGTTCGGCCTATGGCGGCAATGCGAGCGTCCCGTTCCGCGAGACCGACCGTGCGGTCTCGCCGCTCACCCTCTATGCCGCCTCGAAACTCGCCAACGAGGCGATGGCGCATTCCTACGCCCACCTGTTCAGTGTGCCGACGACCGCGTTCCGCTTCTTTACGGTCTACGGACCGTGGGGGCGGCCGGACATGGCCCTGTTCCTGTTCACCCGGAAGATCCTGGCGGGCGAGCCGATCGAGGTGTTCGGCGAGGGGGCGGCGGAGCGCGATTTCACCTTCATCGACGATCTCATCGACGCGATCGTCGCGCTGGCGGAGTGCCCGCCGCCGATGCCGTCCGCGGGTGGCCCGGTCTCGGCCGCCGACACCCTGAGCACGGTCGCGCCCTATCGTCTGGTCAATATCGGCGGCGGCCGTCCGGTCCGGCTCGATGCCATGATCGGCGCCCTGGAGACGGCCCTCGGGCGCAAAGCCGAGCGCGTGCTGAAGCCGCTGCCGCCCGGCGACGTGATCCGCACCCATGCGAGCCCCGACTTGCTGCGCGACCTCGTCGGCCGCTTGCCCGAGACGCCGCTGGAGACCGGCATCCCCGCCTTCGTGAGGTGGTATCTCGACTATTACGGGGACCCATAGAGCCCTTGCGGGCCGGCGCCTGCGGGGACGAGGCACTGGATGGCGCATCGCTCCGCCCTTGTTCCCGAAAACGGATCACAGCCTTTCGGGCTCTTACCTTCCCCGGATGCGCCCACACCGGCCACGCTGAGCGAATTGCCCGCACCGGAAAATATGCCGACCCTCGTGACGGGCGGTCTCCTCGACAGTTCTCGAGGATCAGGATCCGCCGCTTCAGGGAGACGGACCACCGATGCGCATCGCGATGATTGGCTCGGGCTATGTCGGCCTCGTGTCGGGCGCCTGCCTCGCCGATTTCGGCCACGAGGTCGTCTGCATCGACAAGGATCCCGGCAAGATCGCCGCCCTCAACGAGGGCCGCATGCCGATCTACGAGCCCGGCCTCGACACCCTCGTCGCCGAGAACGTCCGCGCCAAACGCCTCACCTTCTCCACCGACCTCAGACCCGCCGTGGCGAGCGCCCAGGCCGTGTTCATCGCGGTCGGCACCCCGTCCCGCCGCGGCGACGGCTTTGCCGACCTCTCCTACGTCACCGCCGCGGCCCGCGAGATCGCCGAGGCGCTGACCGGCTACGCCGTGGTCGTCACCAAATCGACCGTCCCCGTCGGCACCGGCGACGAGGTCGAGCGCATCATTCGCGAGGCCCGGCCCGACCTCGACGTCGGCGTGGCCTCCAACCCCGAATTCCTGCGCGAGGGCGCGGCGATCGACGACTTCAAGCGGCCCGACCGCATCGTCATCGGCGCCGAGGACAACCGAGTGGCCGCCGTGATGCAGGAGGTCTACCGCCCGCTCTACCTCAACGCCGCGCCGATCCTGCTCACCGGGCGGCGGACGGCCGAGCTGACCAAGTACGCCGCCAACGCGTTCCTGGCCACGAAGATCACCTTCATCAACGAGATCGCGGATCTGTGCGAGCAGGTCGGCGCCAACGTGCAGGAGGTCGCCCGCGGCATCGGCCTCGACAACCGCATCGGCTCCAAGTTCCTGCATGCCGGGCCGGGCTATGGCGGCTCGTGCTTCCCGAAGGACACGCTGGCGCTGGTGAAGACGGCGCAAGATTACGGCACGCCGGTTCGGATCGTCGAAACGGTGGTGGCGGTCAACGATCAGCGGAAGCGGGCGATGGCGCGCAAGGTGATCGCGGCCTGCGGCGGCAGCGTCCGGGGCAAGCGGGTGGCGCTCCTGGGTCTGACGTTCAAGCCGAACACCGACGACATGCGCGACGCGCCCTCGCTGTCGATCATCGCCGGGTTGCAGGATGCGGGCGCGCAGATCGTCGCCTACGATCCGGAGGGGATGGAGCAGGCCCGGTCTCTGCTGCAGGGCGTCGCTTACGCCGAGGACGCCTATGCCTGCGCGGAAGGGGCGGACGCGCTGGTGATCGTGACCGAGTGGAACGCGTTCCGGGCGCTGGATCTCGCCCGACTGAAGAGCCTGATGCGCGCCCCGGTCCTTGTCGATCTCCGCAACGTCTACGCACCGGAAGAGGCCCGCCGCCAAGGCCTTCGCCATGTCGGCGTCGGCGCCCTGGCCCTCTACGATTGACCCGGCCGTCGTTCGATCCGTCCGCGGAGCAACAGCCCGAAAGCCGGAGACCACCTTTCGGGACGATGCTTTAGCCTTCTAATTTTGCATCGTCTTTTTCCGAAAGCCGGGGACCACCTTTCGGGACGATGCTCTATCGCGCCGCGCGGCGGGCTAGCAGGAGATGCATCCCCTGCGCCGCGAGCCCTCCGGCCACCGCCGCGCCGCCCTTCACCAGAAAATCGACGAGCCGGCCATGCCGGCTCACGGTCAGGCCCTGTGCCGCCTCAAGCCCCCCGGCGAGCGCGACGGCCGCAACGAGCGCCCATCCCCAACGTCGCGGATAGGAGAGCACGAGCAGGAAGCCGAACAGCGCGTAGGCGCCGGCCCGCTCCAGGGTCGGCGAAGCCAGGACCGGACGCGCCTCGAGCGGCGAAAGCGTCACGGCGACGAGGCCGATGGCCACGATCCATGCCATCAGGCGAACAAGCGTCAGCATAGGATCTCGTGCGCGCAAGCCGGCACCAAGGTCAAGCATGCCGGTCGAGCGCGCCGTGGAAGCCCCGATGCCGCCGATCAGGTTTACTCCACCGATGCGGCGATCAGCGAGAAGATCAGACCGAGGGCGAGGTTGCAGGCGAGCAGGATCACGAACAGGGTCATGGCCGCGTCACGCCGTGCAGGACAGAACGACGGTGGGCCAGCGGGAACGGCACGAGGCCTCGTGGCGCATCCGGCGGGCGCGTCGTGCTCCGGACCGGGCCCCGCCTGCCGACGGAACCGCCATCCTCGGAGCGAGCCTGCCGTACAGCGCCGAGTGCCGGGAGGCATGGAACAAGGCAGTATACGATCCGAATGATCGAGGCGGCCCAGGCGGCGACGACGATCTTCGGCATCTTTCCCCTCACGACATCTCACGTTTCGCAAGAAGCGGGTTAGCCTTGGCTGTTTGCGAGCATGTTGCGTCAAATGTTGCGTTGAGTGCACGCCGGGTCGGATGCGGTGACGGGCGGGCCGTCATGCGCTGCGAAGCTCAGAAATGTCATTAGAGATGCCTGCGGCTACTTAAGTGCAAATGATGCCGGATATCCCTAATTTGGAGGATGCAATTGTCCCGAAATCGTTGCCTGCTACGTCCCGAGGGGAACGGGCCGCAGTGAGACCGGGGCGCGCCAAGGGGGCGCCGGCTGCGGCGCGGTGCCCCCCCGAGGGGGACGAGTCATGATGAGGAATGGGGCGGTTCATCCGCGTTGGGTCCTGCGCAGGGACGAGCGGCGGACCGGGCGATACGACGGCGACAAGGTGGTGCGGTGGATCGCACGCCCGACGCTGATGAAGGGGCGCAAGAAGGGATCGGCCACAGCCGACGCGGAGGACGGCACGGGAAGCTACGCGCCGCCGTCCCGGCCGAACGGATACGGCGGCCTGCGGATCGTCTCCGACTCTTGATGTGACGGGAGAGGTCAGGGGAAGCGCCGATTCCATGGGGCACGCGCTCGATTCCCTCGCACGGAGCCCCAGTGCACAATCAGGCCACCGCAGCGCGGATGTCTTGCAATCACGGTCGGCGTGCGACGCTCATGTCGAAGCCGGCCGAGGACCGGGATGGTTTCCGCACCGGTTCCGGGACGGTTTCCGCAGGATCCGTGAGGATTTACGCTACCCTCGACCTGGGAATCCCTTGGCAAGCTCTTCGGCGCGGTACATGCTCGTCTTCGAAAGCCGCCGGACAACGCGGCGGCATCGGAGGGTCGTCCCATGCTCGCCGCCAACCGCTTGGTCAAATCGGCCTGGATCGCCGTCGATGTCACCAAGGAGCGCACCGAACGGGTGCTCGTAGTCGAGGCCTATATCGCCGTCAGTCCACTGGAGAAGAACTTCGACGCCCACCGCTACGACAAGGTCGTGGAGGATGTGCGCCGCGTTCTCGCCGAGCATCCCGAGATCGACCGTGCCTCGATCCTGAGCATGCACCGGGATGCCGGCTGCACGGCCCTGTTCCGCAGCCAGCCCGCACCCGCCACGGCGTGACCGGTCCTCTCCGGCGTATCGGTCGCCGCCGGCCCTCGCCCGGCGGGACGGTGCGTCAGTGGCCGGCCGCGCCGATGCCATTGTCGAGGAACAGCCGGTAGGCCGGGTTGTCGGTTTCGTCGACATAGGGATAGGCGAGCGCTTCGAGGGCGGCGTCGAAACGGGCGCGCTCCACCGCCGGCACCTCGATCCCGGCGAGCACACGGCCGTAATCGGCGCCGTGATTGCGGTAATGGAACAGGCTGATGTTGAAGCCGTCGCCGAGTGCTTCGAGGAACTTCATCAGCGCGCCCGGCCGCTCGGGGAACTGGAAGCGGTAGAGCCGCTCGTCGGCAAGCCCCTGGGCGCGCCCGCCCACCATGTAGCGGACATGGACCTTGGCCATCTCGTTATCGCTCATGTCGGCGACACGGTAGCCGGCACTTTCCAGGGCGGCGATCAGGTCGCGCTTCTCGGACTTGCCCCCGGGCAGGTTGATGCCGACGAAGATGCGCGCGTCACTGCCTTGCGCGTAGCGGTAGTTGAATTCGGTGATCGCGCGGGGGCCGAGCGCCCCGATGAAGGCGCGGTAGGCGCCGGGCCGCTCGGGGATGGTGACGCCGAGCAGCACCTCACGCTCCTCGCCGATCTCCGCCCGCTCGGCGATATGGCGCAGACGGTCGAAGTTGAGGTTTGCGCCCGACGAGATCGCCACCAGCGGCCCGGCGCCGGGGTTCCGTGCAGACCAGGCCTTGGCCCCGGCCAGACTCAGCGCTCCCGACGGCTCGGAGATCGCGCGGGTGTCGTCGAAGATGTCCTTGACGGCGGCACACATCGCGTCGGTATCGACGGTGATGACTGCGTCGAGATGCTCGCGGCAGAGGCGGAAGGTTTCCTCGCCGGCCTGCCGCACCGCGACGCCGTCGGCGAACAGGCCGACGCTCGGCAGAATCACCCGGTCGCCCGCCCGGATCGCCTCGGACATGGTGGCAGCGTCGTCCGGCTCGACGCCGATCACCTTCGTCTCGGGCCGCAGGTACTTCACGAAGGTGGCGATACCGGCGGCCAACCCACCGCCGCCGATCGGCACGAAGATCGCCTCGATCGGCCCGGTATGCTGATGCAGGATCTCCATGCCGATCGTACCCTGTCCGGCGATCACTTCGGGATCGTCGAACGGGTGCAGGAAGGTCAGGCCCCACTGGGCTTCGAGGCGCCGAGCCTCCGCCAGAGCCTCGTCGAAGGCGTCGCCGTGCAGCACCACCTCGGCGCCCCGCGCCCGGCAGGCATCGACCTTGATCGCAGGCGTCGTGCGCGGCATCACGATCACCGCCCGCACGCCGAGCTTGGCCGCGGCCAGCGCCACGCCCTGCGCGTGATTACCGGCCGAGGCGCAGATCACGCCGCTCTCGAGCCGCTCCTTCGGCAGCGACGCCATCTTGTTGTAGGCGCCGCGCAGCTTGAACGAGAAGACCGGCTGGAGATCCTCGCGCTTGAGCAGCACGGGGCGGCCAAGCCGTTTCGTCAGGCGGGGCATCGGATCGAGGGGGCTCTCGATCGCCACGTCGTAGACGCGGGCGGAGAGGATCTTCTTGATGTAGTCGGTCACGGGCAGGCTTTCGGCCGCGTCATCGGGCAGGGCACGCCCGGCACTTAGTCCTTCCGCGGCCGGGATGCGAGGGGAGAGGCTGCACCGTCAGAGTCGGATCCCGGCATGAACCTGCCCCGGATCGAAGGGAAAGACGAAGGCGGCGCCGATGCCGTCGCGGAAGATGCGCACCACCTGCGCGGCCGTGCCGCCGATGGTGATGCGCGCCCCGCGCGCGAGCGTGTGATCGAGCGCCAGTGCCGCGCCGGACGCCGAGATGTTGATGAGCCGACCCGGCAGGACGCGACCGTCGTCGAGGGTCACGAGCACGTCCTTGCGCGCCGGGTTGATCCGCGGATGCGCCCGCTCCGCCTCGAAGGTCCGCCCCTGCTCGCGGGCCAGCGCCAGCATGGTGCGGGCAACCTCGGCCGCCCGCTGCCGGGATGCCATGAGGCGGACGACGAACAGGTTGTCACCGCTGCTGACGACGCGGGCCTCGATCTGCCCGATGTAGCGGATGCTGCAGGTGAGCGGCTCATCGATCGCCGGATCGGAAGCCGAGCGGAAAGTGATTCCGTCCCGCGAAAGATCCTGCGTCACCGCGTAGAAGTCGGGCTGCCGCCGGCTCCAACAGAGCGCAGGGAGAAACACCGTATGAATGTTGGAGGCTGGACGCTCGATCATGGTGCCATGTGTCATCGTTGCGCAACACTGGCCTCATGACCCTGAAGGGAAAACATCGAGATTTCTTCGATTTTTCCAAAAATTCAGCGGGCTATTTGGCGGATCGAGCGCTCAAATGCGAACACAAGCCACTGGGATTTACGGTTGGTCCGATCATACTTTTCTTGAGATCGAAGGGGATCGACTTCGGGCAAATTCGGCCAATGCCAGCCCGATCATCGACAAAATCTATACACGACAGTCATGTCGGCACACGAACAAGATGCCAACACCAACATGAGATAGAATTCGACGGCGCGATCTCAGACCGTATGAGTCCGGCCCTCATCTGATAGCCATTCCGAGGGAGCATAACGCTCATGCTCGCATCCGATGGTGAACGGGACGGGGTTCATCCACCCCTTTCGTCAGAGCCAGTTGTCAGGCAGCGGCCGCTCCAGGCATGATTGGGCGATGAGCGAACTTCCGCCCGACACCGATCGCCTTGCACGTCTCGAAATTCGGCTGACCGAGCAGGAGACCGTGATCGAGGATCTGAACGCGGCCATCACCGCGCAGTGGAAGGTGATCGACCGGCTCACCCGGCAGCTCGGCCGGTTGCAGGAGCAAGTCGAGGACAGCGCCTTCCGGAGCGCCAGCGGCGCACCGGAGCCGCCACCACCGCATTACTGATGCGGGTCGGCTCCGTGCGGGCAGGGGAGGGCGACCTGCATCCGCCTATCGGGCCGGGCGAGCGCGAATGCTGATATCGGCCCGCGCCGTACTGCTATCCCCGTGCAGGGTCGCACCGCGGTCGATCGGTGGGGTGATACGGTTTCCGCTTGATCCAAACGGGAACCGCATCAGCAAGCCTGCGCGGCACCTGAGGCGGGACAGCGCTGAGGAACGCCGGAGCGCGCCGGGTCAGTCGTCGCGATAGACGCGCTCGCGGCGCTCGTGGCGTTCCTGCGCTTCCAGCGACAGAGTCGCGATCGGCCGCGCATCGAGTCGCTTGAGCGAGATCGGCTCGCCGGTCTCCTCGCAGAAGCCGTAGGAGCCATCCTCCAGCCGGGACAGGGCCGCATCGATCTTGCTCGTCAGCTTGCGCTGGCGGTCGCGGGCCCGCAACTCGATCGCCCGATCCGTCTCCGAGGAGGCGCGGTCGGCGATATCCGGATGATTCTCGTTCTCGCTTTGAAGCGCGGTGAGAGTCCCCTGCGCCTCGCGCAGGATCTCGCTCTTCCAATTGAGCAGCTTGCGCCGGAAATACTCGCGCTGCCGCTCATTCATGAAGGGCTCGTCGTCGGAGGGCCTGTAGCCGTCCTCGATCGTGACCTTCGCCATCGTCTTATCCTCGCGCTCCCTGCCGGTTAGCGGCGATCGTCGGCGAGGCTATAATCGAGCCGGGCAAGCTCTACAACGCGCGGATGCCGCCTCGCACGATCTCGCGTAAAAAGCTCTCGCGATGCGGCAAAGACGACACGCTTAGGTGGCCCCCGACCCGACATCAGGTTGAGCCGGCGAATTCGCTGTCGCAGGCGCACGGTGTACGCTGCTCTCGAAGGCAGGGATGTGTTCGACGATGAGGCCATCCCGCTTCAGGGCACACCGCGCAGCCGGATGAGGGCGGCGGCGATCTCGTCAGCCAGGGGGCGGGCGAGGGCGTGCCGGTAATGGGTCTGATCGAAGAACAAGCCGGGATCGTGGAGGGCCGGCCGCTCGCGACGCGCGTCGATGAGCGCGCTGCGTCCGTGCCGCTGCAGCGCCGCCGCCGCTGCATTCCGGCACGCAGCCTCGGCGTGGGCGCGCGGCGTGCCGGGCCGGGGGAGGCCGGCGGCGTAGACCGGCGGGAACACCATGACCACGGCGGTCTCGGCCGTCAGTGCGGCGAGGGCGGTGGCCAGACGGTCCGCGGCGGGAAAGTCCGGCCCGGCCTTGCCCGGAGCGACCACGTCGGGGACCGGTGTTTCGCGCGCGGCGCGGGCGCGTTCGTCATCGAGGGCACCGAACCTCAGGTAATCTAGTTCGTAGTCCCACCAGCCGTCGGCGACCGCGCGCCTGGCGCGCGCGCCGACGAGCCAGCCGACGCGGCCGGCGACCTCCTGCGCCACGGACACGCGCAGGAGACCCCGGAGATAGGAGAGCGGATCGGAGCTGTAGAGCCAGAACGGGAACGGCCTGTCGCTGGGCAGCGCCGGATCGCCGGTGCACCACGCGTCGTCCACGGAGAGGATCACGGCCTTCGGCGCCGGATGGTGGCGCAGAAACCAACCGAGCAGTGCGAGTTGCTCTCCGGGGCCGGTTCCGGGCACGGAGAGCTGAACGAAGGGAATGCCGGTCGCCGCCGTAAGCCGCGCGGGCTCGATCAGCTGGATGTGGGAATTGCCGAACACCGCCCCCGCGAAAGCCGGGTCGCGCCCGCGTGACGCGGCGGCGGTGCGCGGGCCCTGCGGGCGCACGGCGCCGGCAGAGAATAGGGTCGAGCGCCCGCTGTCGTAGGGATCGATCAGGAAGGCGAGCGCGAGGTAGCCCGCGATGAGGCCGATTGCGGTGCGCCCGAACAGGCGCGCGAAGGCCGCCCATTCCCGCGGCCCAGTACTGCCGAAGACGGATGCCATCTCAGAACTGGAAGTAGATGAATTCGTAGTTCGCATCGTCCCCGATCCTGAGGAGCACGACGACGAACAACAGGCCGAAGGCGGCGGCGAGCCAGCGATTCGGCGGCAGGCGGTGCACGGCGGCCCAGGCGGTGGGGCCGATCATCGCGACGGCGGCGGCAATCGCGATGGTGCGCCACTTGAAGCCCGTTCCCGCGGGGGCCAACCCCAACAGCCCCTTGTAGATCGCCAAAGCCGCCTCGAACGAGGATGCACGGAACAGAACCCAGGTCAGGATCACGAATCCGGCCGTCAGCGCCCAGCCGAGGAGATGCGGTAGCCGTCCGCCCGCCCGGCGCCAGAGCACACCCGCCCCGAGGCCCACACCGTGGGCAGCGCCCCAGGCGACGAAGGTCAAGCCCGCCCCGTGCCAGAGGCCGCCCAGCGTCATGGTGGCGAACAGCGCGCCGACCTGCATCGCGAGGCCGCGGCGGTTTCCGCCAAGAGCGATGTAGAGGTAGTCGCGCAGGAAGCGCGACAGCGTCATGTGCCAGCGCCGCCAGAAGTCGCGCAGCGAAGTGGCGCGGTAGGGCACGTCGAAATTCTGCGGCAGCACGATGCCGAACAGGAGCGCGAGGCCGAGCGCCATGTCGGTGTAGCCGGAGAAGTCGAAATAGATCTGGAAGTTAAAGCCGAGCGTCGCCTGCCACGCCTCGGCCATCGTCACCGCCTTGCCGGCGGCGGCCGCCTGGAACACCGGGTTGACGTAACCTGAGAGCGGATCGCCGAGGAACACCTTCTTGGTGAGGCCCACGGTCAGCAGCATCAACCCGCGCCCGATCCGCTCGGCGGCGTCGGGGCGCGCATAGGGGCGCTCCTCGAACTGGTGCATGATCTCGCTCCAGCGCACGAGCGGGCCGGCGAGAACCTGCGGGAAGAAGGCGATGTAGAGGGCGTAGCGGGTGAGCCCGAAGGCCGGCGCGCGCCCGGCCCTGAGGTCCGTTAGGTACATGATGTGGTGGAAGGTGAAGAACGAGATCCCGAGCGGCAGGGCGAGATCGATCCGCGGGAGATCGATGCCGGGGATCAGGTCGGCGAGATCGGTGAGGAAGCCGAGATACTTGAAGGCGCCGAGCACCGCGAGGTTGCCCGCGAGCGCCACCGGAAACAGCCAGCCGGTGCGGTCCCGCGGCAGGGCGCGGGCCACGAGCCAGTTCACGCCGATGGAGGCGAGGAGCAGCGGCAGGAAGCGCCAATCCCACCACGCGTAGAAGACGAAGGACAGCCCGACGAGAAGCGGCAGCCGCGCCTGCGGCCGATAGCGCTCGGCGGCGGCGTGCAGCACCAGCGCGGCCGGGAGGAAGGCGAGCAGAAAGACGAAGGAGTTGAACAGCATCGCGGCGCGGACGATTCCCTTGGCGATCCGGCGAGACCGGCGCGCGCCCGCTCACGCGGGCAGCCTTGTCGGAGATCGGAGCGGGGCCGTCAATCGCGCCGAGACACTGAGCGGAAGGGACGGCAGCATCCTCGCAGAGTCTGCGGCTTGGGTAAGGCGCTTGGCAGCCACCCGACAAGCAACGGAAGCCCCCTTCACCCATCACATCGATGTGTACTGCGCTCGCGAACAGTGATCGCACAGCACCGCGGGAGGCGGGGATCCAGTCAGCTTCGGTTCATCGAGGCAAACCTAGCTTCCGGCATCGGCCGTCTATTCCGGCCGCAACGGAGAAATCGTACGATGACGCACGCGAAGGCGTTCGCATTGGCTGCGGTGATCGCCGGCAGCCTCGGTGTCGCGGGCAGCGCTCAGGCGGCGCCCTTCAGCCCCGCGCCCCTCGCGACCACGACGGACAACGCGCTCGTGGAGCGCACCGCCGGTGGCTGCGGGCCGGGCTTCCACCCCAATCCCTGGGGCATCTGCCGCCCGAACTGGGGTCCACGGCGCTACTGGGGCGGCCCGCCCCCCGGATATTATCGCCCGCGGCCGCTCTACCGGCCCTACGGCTATTACCGACCGCGACCCTATTACTGGTGATCGTGCGGGCCGGACCTCGAAAAGGGGTCCGGCCCTTTTCGTGTTCAGGCGCCGCGCGCCGCTTCGAGCTTGGCGAGTTCCACCGCGGCGCGCAGTTCGATCTCGGCCACCAGCCCGTCGAGGCGGGGATCGCCGCTCTCCGCATTCCGCTCGGCGAGGCGGCCGGCGATGGCCTGAAGGTCGCGCGTCGCCACCCGGCCGCCGATCAGCGCGGCTTTCAGCCGGTCGAGCCCGTCGAGCAGGTCGTGCCCGCGCTGCACCGAGCGGCGGCGGCGCTCCTTCTGCGCGTCGGCCCCGTCCTGGCCCTGGAGCGTGAGGAGGGCGTCGAGCCCGGTGAGCATGCCGGTCTGGCTCGCGCCCGCGGTCGCCGCCCGAGGCGTCTCTTCCGCGCCCGTCGCTGGGGCGAAGGCGCCCGGCGCGGCGGCGCGGCGGGTGGCGTTGAGCGCACCCGCGGCGGCCGCGGCAAAGCGTGTGTCGACGCGCATGATGGTTCGAAACCTTCTCGCACCCGCCGATGCACGGCGGGTGCCGATCTCCGAAGACATCGGCCGACAGGGTTAAGCGCCGGTAAACAGCCCGGCAGAAGCTGCCGGGGCGGCAGGAAACGCTCTCGTCCCTCACGCCGCTCCGGCAGCACCGAAAAAGAAAAACTTGCCTACTATCAATACCTTATGGTTTGGCACGGCCCTGGCAGAGATCGAACCGGCGTAAAGTCGCCTGGTCCGGCTGCCGAGTTCCGATGCCCCTGCCTCGTCCCCTGTCTCCTGCCCTGTTCGCCCGCCGTCTCGTCGCGGTGCTCGCCTGCCTCGCGGTCCTGCTTCCGCCGGCCCCCGCCAGCGCCCTGTCGCGGGTCAAGGATCTTGCCGCCGTCGAGGGCGTGCGCACCAACCAGCTCGTCGGCTACGGCATCGTGGTCGGCCTCAACGGCACCGGCGACACCCTCAACAACATCCCCTTCACCAAGCAGTCCCTGCAGGCGATGCTGGAGAGGCTCGGTATCAACACCCGCGGCGCGACCATGCGCACCCAGAACCTCGCGGCGGTGATGGTGACGGCCAACCTCCCCCCCTTCGCGACTCAGGGCACGCATATCGACGTGACGGTCTCCTCGCTCGGCGATGCCAAGTCGCTTCAGGGCGGCACGCTGGTGGCGACGTCCCTGCTCGGCGCCGACGGTGAGATCTACGCCCTGGCGCAGGGCTCGGTCGCGATCGCCGGCTTTGCGGCGGAGGGCGAGGCCGCCAAGATCACCCGCGGCGTGCCGACCAACGGGCGCATCTCCAACGGCGCGCTGGTCGAGCGCGAGATGGCGTTCAAGCTCAACGAGGCGCGCTCGCTGCGGCTGTCGCTGCGCAACCCCGACTTCACCACCGCCAAGCGGATCGCTTCGGCGATCAACGACTTCATGGGTGCCGACACCGCCGAGCCGACCGACCCGGCGACGATCACTCTCCAGATTCCGGCCAAGTACCGCGGCAACATGATCCGCCTCATCACCGAGGTCGAGCAGCTCAAGGTCGAACCCGACCAGACCGCGCGCGTCGTGGTGGACGAGCGCTCCGGCATCATCGTGATGGGCCGCGACGTGCGCGTCTCTACGGTCGCCATCGCGCAAGGCAACCTCACGGTGACGATCACCGAGCAGCCGATGGTGAGCCAGCCCGCGCCGCTGTCGAACGGCCAGACCGCGGTGGTGCCGCGCACCGGGGTGAAGGTGGATACCGGCGACAGCAACAAGCTCGCCCTGGTGAAGGAGGGCGTGAGCCTGCGCGAACTCGTCGACGGCCTCAACGCCCTCGGCGTCGGCCCGCGCGACCTGATCTCGATCCTTCAAGCGATCAAGACGGCCGGCGCGCTCCAGGCCGACATCGAGCTGATGTAACTTTTTTTGGATTGGGAGATCGCACCATGCTGCCCCTCGCAACCTTCGCGGCGTCGGCCGCCGTCGGCGTCGGCAAGAACCTGCTCAACACGCTCGCGAAAACCGACGCGAACACGATAGATGCGGCCAAGTCCACCGCCTCGACCAAGGCGCGCAAGACCGCCGACGACTTCGAGAAGATGTTCCTGGAGGACAGCCTGGAGAAGCTGACGCAGAGCGAGGGCACCGACGGCCCCCTCGGCGAGAACGGCACCGGCGGCGGCGTCTGGCGCTCGATGATGACCAAGGAATACGCCAACGCCATCGTGAAGACCGGCGGCGTCGGCATCAGCAATCAGGTCTATTCCGAGATGATGCGCATGCAGGAGGCGGGCAATGGCCGCTGATCGGACCCTCGCCCTGCGCCTCACCGACCGCCCCTCGGCCCAGACCTTCGTGCGCGGGCTGCTCGCCACCATGATCGAGCTGGAAGCGGTGCTGACCCGCGAGAGCGACGGCGTGCGGGCTGGGCGCATCGCCCAGGCGCTGACGGACTCCGTGTCGAAATCCGAACTCGCCTCCGCCTACATGAACGGCCTGGAGGCGGCCAAGGCCAACGCGATCGCGCTCGCCCGCTTCGCACCGGAGGGGCTCGAGGCGCTGAAAGCGGCCCAGCATCGCTTCGCCGCCGTGGTGGAAACCAACCAACAGGTGCTCGCCACCGCCCGCGCCGTCTCCGAGGGGCTGATCAAGGCGCTGGCCGAGGAAGTCGCCAAAGCGCGCACGCCCACCGTCTACGGCCGTCCCTCCCTCTCGCCCTCGCCCTACGGTCGCGGTCCGCAGGGCGGCCCGCTGGTGTTCTCGCGCAGCCTGTAAGCATCGGCGACACGGTCCGGGGCTGCGATGACGCCCCGGCGGTCGCCGTGCGACATCGACCTCGTATGGCCTGGCATCGATGGGGCGAGAAACCGGACGCGAGCGGACAACGCCGCCTCGGCGGAGCCGGGCCCTGAGTGCGCGCCATCCCGCGGCGCTACGGCCGGCTCACGAACGCTTTTCGCTCGCGAAGCCGTGAAGTGGCATCGTTCCGAAGCCCGTCAAAGACTTGTGAAAACTTGCCGCAGCGCGGTGTGATATCTAAGCGCGATCTTCCGGAACCTTTTCATCCGCGCGCCGCTTGCCCCCGAACACAATCATCGGAGGAAATGGCGATGTCGAACGACGTGCTAATTCCGCTGCTCGCCATCGTCACCATTGTCCTCGTCGCGGCCTTCGCGATCTGGCAGCGGGGCCGGGTGGCGCAGTCGAAGAACGACCCGCACCGCTCGGCCTTCACCGAGGCCCACGGCGAAGCACCGCGCCCGAACCGGCCCGGCACCGAGCACTGACGCGTCCGGAGCCGCGCCCCGAACGGAGGCCGGCTTTCGGAAGACGACGATGCGGAACAACAGGCGAGAGCCGCGTCCTGGATCCGATATCCAAGGCGCGGCTCTCGCTTTTCGCTTGGGGAGGGCGCCGGCTCCCTCCTTTTGGAAGCGCTTCAGCGAGCGCCCGGTCACCGCTCATGTCCCCATCGGGCACGGCGATGGGGCGGGCGCTTCGCGAGAGCCGATCAGAACGGCAGCAGGATATCCACGAGCTGCTGGCCGTAGCGGGGCTGCTGCACGTCGGTGATCTGGCCACGGCCGCCATAGGCGATGCGGGCCTGCGCGATCTTGCTCGAATCGATGGTGTTGTCCGACTCGATGTCCTCGGGCCGCACCACGCCGGCCACGATCAGCTCGCGCACCTCGAAATTGATGCGGATTTCCTGCTTGCCTTCGACCACGAGGTTGCCGTTGGGCAGCACCTGCGTGACGACCGCGGCGACGTTGGTGGTCACCGTCTCGGCGCGCTGAACCGAGCCGGCCCCGTCGCTCGACGAGGTCGAGGTGCCGTTGATGAGCTTGTCCGGAGCGATGCCGGCCGCGGCCACGCCCGCGCTGTTCTCCAGGCCGAAGGCGTTGGGCAGGCCGAAGCCTTCCGCGTTGGTGCGCGAGCGCTTGGTCTCGTTGTTGAGGTTGGCCCGGTCGGTCACGTTGACCTTGATGGTGAGCAGGTCGCCGATCCGCGCGGCGCGCTGATCCTTGAAGAAGGCCCGCGAACCCGTGCGCCACAGGGAGTTCGGCGCGTAGGAGACAGGGCTCGTGTCGGGCATCGCCATGCGCACCGGCCGGTAGCCGGGCTGGGCGGTCGGGTCCTCGATCGCCGAGAGCGTCGGCGTGGCGCCGACTTGCGAGAGGCGGTCCACGGTGTTGCAGGCGCCAAGCGGCGCGAGCGCCAGGATCACGGCGAGGCGGGAGAGACGGGGACGGCGAGCGGTCATCGGATGGGTCCGGCGCTGGCGGGAAGGGGAGAGAGACGGAAGGGAGGAGGCGCGGTTCACGGGGCCGCGCTGGCCTGAAGGATCGGCTGAGGCTGCGAGATCGGGCCCACCGAGACCCGCCCCGGGGCGATCACCACGGCCTGCAGCACCTTCTTCGAGGCGGCATTCGTCACCGAGACGCTGGCGCCGAGCCGGCCGCTCTCGTTGGCGATGCCGCGCAGCGACAGCGACACGCCGGGGGTTTCGAACACGATGGCGACGCTGTCGCCGCGGGCGACGAGATCGGGCGGCGCCACGTCGCCGGAGCGCAGGACGGCGCCGGCGCTGAGGGGACGCTGCGCCACCTGCCCGACGACCAGGGTCGGCGCGCCCTGCACGTCGTTGGGCACGCCGTCGCGCGGGCGGCGCTCGACGGTGAGGTCGGCGCTGGCGACCGCCTCGCCGCGATTGAGGCTGCGGGTCAGCACCGCGACCTCGCGGGTCTCGACCGCCACGCCGGCGACCCGCAGCGAGGCCTGACGCTCGCCGAGCACCACGAGGCCGGCGACCCGGCGCGTCCGCGGATCGTAGGTGACATCGACCGCCGCCGCCTGCCCGTCGAGATCGAGCGGGGCGAGCAGCATCGGCGCATCGCCGTCGAGGCGCACCGAGAGGGATTTCTGATCGAGGCCGTAACCGGTCTCCAGCGCGCGCTTGAGCGCCGCCTCGATCTCCGTCGCCCCGACCCGGCGGGCAGCACGCTGCACCGTCACCTGGACCCACCCGCCGGTCTCGATTCCGGTCAGGCCGAGGGAGGCCGCCGCCTCGATGATCCGGCGTGCCTGGATCGTGCCGACCGCGCCGAGGGCCGGCGCCCGGAACAGCGCGCGGGCGGCAAGCTCGGCGGGGGCGCCTTCCACGAGGTCGCCGAAGCTGAGGGTGTCGCCGCGGGCGGTGACGTCGCCCCGCAGGCGCAGCGTCGTGCCGGCGGCCATGAGCGGCAGGGTGAACAGGGTCACCGCGAGGAAGGCGGCCAGCGCGAGGACGGTCCGGCCGATCACGCCGCGGGAGAGCGGGGTGACGGCCAGCGGGACGGGACGGCGGATCGGCCGGAGGGCGTGCATCACGGGTCGAATCCTCAGCCGCGGAACATCTGCGAGGTGGTGGAGAGCATCTGGTCGGCGGCGGTGACGACCTTGGAGTTCATCTCGTAGGCGCGCTGCGCCGCGATCAGCGACGAGATCTCGGTGACCGCGTTGACGTTGGCTTCTTCGAGGTAGCGCTGCTGCAGATTGCCGAAGCCTTCCGAGCCCGGCAGGCCGGTGATGGCGGGGCCCGAGGCCGCGGTCTCGACGAACAGGTTGTCGCCGATCGATTCGAGGCCGACCTTGTTGACGAAGCGGGCGAGCTGGAACTGGCCGAGCGCCTGCGGCGCGGTCTGGCCGGGCATGGTCGCTTGCACCGCGCCGGTGGCCGAGATTGTCACCGAGGTCGCGGTGTTGGGCACCGTCACGCCCGGATCGAGAAGGTAGCCGTCGCGGGTGACCATCTGCCCTTGCGCGTCGAGGTCGAACGAACCGTCGCGGCTATAGGCGGTGCGCCCATCCGGCAGGCGGACGCGAAACAGGCCCTCGCCGCGGATCGCGACGTCGTAATCCTTCTCGGTCTGCGCCAGCGGCCCCTGGCTCATCGCACGGGCGGTCGAGGTGGTCTTCACGCCCGAGCCCAGCGCGAGGCCGGCAGGCAGCATCGTGTTCTGGTCCGAGGTCGAGGAGCCGGAGCGACGCAGGTTCTGGTAGAGCAGATCCTGGAAATGCACCTGCTGGCGCTTGTAGCCGGTGGTGCGCAGGTTCGCGATGTTGTTCGAGATGACCTGAACGTTGAGTTCCTGGGCCGCCATGCCCGTGGCGGCGGCGTAGAGGGCGCGCATCGGCGTCGGTCCTTAGAGCGCTTTCCGACGAAGTGGAGGCCGGTTCGTCGAGAGAAAGCGTGACAAAACAGAAGGCTAGAGCCGGTGTGTCAGGCGACGTCGGCGAGACGGCGGATCGCCGTGCCGCGCAGTTCGTCGAGGCGCGAGATCACGCTCGAGACCATCGAGTAGGTGCGGTTCACATCCATCAGCCGGGTCATCTCCACCACCGGCTTCACGTTGGAGCGCTCCAGCGCGCCGGGCTCCAGATGGACACCGGGGCCGGCGGGCCGCGCGGGCGCCTCGGACGAGAACAGGTTGGCGCCCTCCGACTTCAGCGCCTGCGCGTTGGCGAAGGTGACGAGGCGCAGCCGGCCGCGGATGCCGAGATTGGTCGAGATCGTGCCGTCGGGGGCGATGGCGAGCCCCGTCTCCTGCTGCCCGATGGTGATCGGGCCGCCGTCGCCCTGCACCGCATGGCCGTCCGAGGTGACGAGGTTGCCGGTGGCGTCGAGTTCGAAGGCGCCGTTGCGAGTGTAGCGCAGGCCCTGTGGCGTCTGGACGGTGAGGAAGGCGTCGCCTCGCAGGGCCACGTGCATCGGGTTGCTGTCGGACTCCACCGGCCCCTGCGTCAGGTCGAGCGGGGTGCCCTGGTCGATGACGTAGGAGACGCGGCGGTCGGTTCGCTGGAAGCTGTCGGCGGAGGCCACCGGCATCAGATATTCCTGGAAGCGGGCCGAGCGCGCCTTGAAGCCGGTGGTCGAGACGTTGGCCATGTTGTTGGCGATGACGTCGAGTTCGCGAGCCAGGGCGGTCTGGGCGGAGACTCCGACGAAGAGCGCGTTCTGCATGGTGTGCCTCGGATGGCGACGGGTTCGTGCTCTCCACCGCAGGGGCCGTGCCAATCCCGAAAACTTGGTTTTTACCTTAATGATCAGTGGTTTGTTGGAAGCTGAGCCCTGGACCGACCCCAGCCCGCCGCGGGACGGCGGCAAGTCCGACCCGGCAAGTTCTGCCGCCTTAACCGAAGGTTAACCACGTCGGCCGAGAACGGAGGCAAGGGGATTGCGCGCCGCGCGCGAGCCCCGCCCACCGCCCCGACCCGGTTTGCCGACGAGCAGAACATGGCCAAGAAGCCGAAGAAGGCGCCCGCGGCGGACGGCGAGGAGGGCTCAGGCGAAGCGCCGAAGTCCAAGAAGAAGCTCATCATCATCGCGGCCGCGGTGCTGCTGCTCGGCGGCGGCGGGGGCGGGTTCTTCTTCATGAAGAGCCGGGCCGCGCATGCCGATCACGGCGAGCACGGGGCCGAGAAGCTCGACCCGAAGGCGCAGGCGGTGTTCCTCGACATGCGCGACATGCTGGTGAACCTGAGCCCTGATCCGGGGGCGACCAAGGCCAACGTGCTCAAGCTGCGCGTCGCGCTGGAGCTGAAGGACGCCAAGGTCGAGGCGACGGTCAAGCCGCTGATGCCGCGGGTCGAGGACGCCTTCCAGACCTACCTGCGCGAGATCCGGGCGAGCGATCTGGCCGGCTCCGCCGGCCTCTACCGCCTGCGCGAGGAATTGCTGCGGCGGGTCAACATCGCGCTGCACCCGGCCAAGGCCGAGGCGGTGCTGTTCAAGGACGTGATCGTTCAGTGAACCGCGCGGCCATCCCGTCCCGAAACACAGATCTCTCCGAATCCCCCTTTCGTAAGATAGACGCGAGCGCGCGACAGGCATGATCGGCCCCGAGGACGAGCTGGAGGACGATTGGGCGGCCGCCTTTGCCGAGCAGGGCGGCGAGGGCGGTGGCGGCGACGCGTCGCTGGCTGAGGAGTGGGGCGCGGCGCTCGCCGAGCAGGGCACGACCAAGAGTGCGGGCGACGTCGCCGCCGAATGGGCGACGATGATCGAGGACGGGGAGACCGAGAATCTCCCCGAACTCGCCGGCAACGACCGCATCCTGAATCAGGACGAGATCGACGGCGTCCTCGGCTTCTCGCTACGCGAACTCTCCGCCTCCGGCGCGGGGGGCGTGCGCGCCATCGTCGATTCGGGCGTCGTCCAGTACGAACGTCTGCCGATGCTGGAAATCGTCTTCGACCGGATGATCCGGTTGCTGTCGACGTCCTTACGCAACTTCTTCCAGGACAACGTCGAGGTGACCCTCGACAACATCACCTCGGTCCGCTTCGGCGACTATCTCAACGCGATCCCGTTGCCGACCCTGCTCGGCGTGTTCAAGGCCGATTCCTGGGAGGGCTCGGGCCTCGTCACTGTCGAGCAGACGCTCGCCTACTCGACCATGGATCTGCTGCTGGGGGGCAAACGCGGCGGCTCGTCGAGCCGGCTCGACGGGCGGCCCTTCACCACGATCGAGATGAGCCTCGTGCGCCGCCTCGTCGAGATCATCCTCACCGACCTCGAACTGTCGTTCCAGCCGCTTTCGCCGGTGCGCTTCGGCATCGACCGGATCGAGACCAACCCGCGCTTCGCCACCATCACCCGGCCCGGCAATGCCGCGATCCTGATCACGCTCAAGCTCGACATGGACGGGCGCGGCGGCGGGATGCAGATCCTGTTCCCCTACGCGACGGTAGAGCCGATCCGTGATCTGCTGATGCAGAGCTTCATGGGCGAGCGGCTCGGGCGCGATCAGGTCTGGGAGAGCCACCTCGCCACCGAGATCTGGCAGGCGGATGTGGACATGGAGGCGGTGCTGCACGAGGTCACGCTGCCCCTGAAGCGGGTGCTCAACCTCAAGGTCGGCGACACGCTGATGTTCGACCGCAAGCCTTCCGACCTCATCACCGTGCGTTGCGGCGACTGGGCGCTGACGCAAGGGCGGATCGGCCGGATCGACGACGCGATCGCGGTGCAGATCGCCCGGCCGCTGCGGCAGTCCCGCACAACGCTGCAGGCCTACGAGATCTCGATGCAGAACCGTAACGACGGGTAGCGGCAGGGAAGACCATGATGACCTTCTTCGTCTCGATGGCCGCCGACGTGCTCGTCGCCGTTCTTCTGGTTGCCACCATCGCCTCCTCGGTGAAGCTGTCGGGGCGCATCAACCGGCTCAAGGCGGACGAGGCGGCCCTGCGCTCCACCATCGGCGACCTCATGGTGGCGAGCGCCACCGCCGAGCGGGCCATCGCCGGCCTGCGCGCCACCCTCGACGAGTGCGACCGGACGCTGACCGAGCGTCTCGCCGGTGCCGAGCGCACCAGCACCGATCTCGCCGCGCATGTGCAGGCGGGGGAGAGCGTCATCAGCCGCATCGCGGCCATCGTCGGCCAAGCGCGGACCACCGCCACGGCAGCGCCCGCCGCCGCGCCGCGTCCGGTGGCCGTCGAGTCCGTGCCCGCCATCGGCAACGGCGAGCGCGTCGGCGCGGCACTCGCCGCGGCCCAGGCTCTGTCCGAACGCGCCCTCGATCGCCTCCGGGCCAGGGCCGCATGACCCTTCCCGCGCGCCGACTCGCACGTCTCGCGAGCCTTCCGGCGCGCCCCTTCCGGCTGCGCCTGATCGACGCCGTGACCCTGGCGGCGATCGGGCTTCTCGTGCTCAAGCTCACCGCGCTGGTCGCCGCAGACGAGCCGGCGCCCGGCGCGCCGCTGCCGGATTTCGCCCGTGTGCTGGCCAAGGCACGCACCAATTACGAGCCAACCGACCCGACGACCACGGGCTCCGTCTCGGCGCCGCCGAAGAAGGCGGAACCCGCCCCGCCGCCGGTCTACCAGCCGCAGGTGCAGGAGCCGGTGTCGGACAGCGAGCGGGCGATCCTGGAAAAGCTCGCGGCACGCCGCGACACCCTCAAGCAACGCCGTGACGAACTCGACCTGCGCGAGCAGATGCTCAAGGACGCCGAGCGCAAGCTCGAAACCGGTGTCGCCGACCTGAAGGGGGCCGAGGACAAGGTCGGGTCCGAGGGGACCAAGCGCGCCGAGGCCGAGAAGGCCGGGATGAAGGGCATCGTCCTCATGTACGAGACGATGAAGCCGAAGGACGCGGCTCGGGTCTTCGACCGCCTGAACCTCGAAACGCTGGTGCCGATCGTGCTGGCGATGAACCCGCGCAAGATGGCCGAGGTGCTGGCCCTGATGGGCTCGGACCCCGCCGAGAAGCTAACCGTGGCGCTTGCCAACCGCGCCCGCGGCGTTGAGGCGCCGCAGGCATCCGCCGCGATCCCCGGCCTCCCCCCCGGCGAGTTGCCGGCGATCGATCCGGCGCGGGCGGGGCGGTAAGGGTTACTCGCCCGCCTCTGCCAGGGCCCGCTCGATCGTGCCGTCCAAGGCCTCGGGCTTCGTTGACGGCGAGAAGCGGCCGATCACCCGGCCGTCCCGGCCGATCAGGAACTTCGTGAAGTTCCACTTGATGGCTTGCGTGCCGAACAGGCCGGGCTTCTCGCGCTTGAGATCGACGTAGAGCGGGTCGGCGCCGGGGCCGTTGACCTCGACCTTGGCGAGGACCGGAAAGGTCACGTCGTAGGTCAGCGAGCAGAACTGCTCGATGGCGGCGGCATCGCCCGGCTCCTGGGCGCCGAACTGGTTGCAGGGCAGGCCGAGCACCACGAGGCCACGGGCACGATGGCGCCGCCACAGGGTCTCGAGGCCCTGATATTGCGGTGTGAACCCGCATTTCGAGGCGGTGTTGACCACCAGGACCACCTTGCCGCGGTATTGCGACAGGGGATGGGGGACACCGCGCGCATCGCGCGGGACGTGATCGTAGAGGCTGCTCATGACCGTTTCCAACGCCATCGATTGCTCAATAGTCCCACCTTCAGATGCGATATTGTCCTGATTTTCGTGGAATCATTCCAGGCTCGACCGCAAAGTCCATTGTCGCAGTGCTGTGCGGCGTTCATGCAATTGCATCCTCGGGCAAGCGGAGCTAGAGCGCTAGCCGCCGAAGTGGATACGGTTCGGCACAATAGAGCACGATAAAACAAGGGCTTAGTGGTTTTCACGACCCGCCTGCCGCGCCGCTGTCCCCGCAAGGGAGACGATCGGTGCTGTAGCGTTTTGTGAGGTACCCCCAGAGCCCCGGACGACACTCGCAGGAGCTCCACCATGCCGTCCCTGTCTCGCGGAACCGCGTCCTCCACGGCGCTTCTGCTCGCCGGATTGATGGCCCTGGTCGGGCCGGACATGGCCGTCGCTCAGGATGGCGCCGCCGAGACCGCTCCGGAGGCCGCCCCCGCCGAGCCGGCCGCGCGACCGAAGCCGCGCCCGCGCAAGCCGGCCCCGAAGAAGGAAGAGGCGAAAGAGCCGGCGAGCGCCGCCCCCTCCGGTACGGTGCTGGAGCCCGCGGCCGCCTCCGGATCGGCCCAGTGGCCCCCCGGCGCCAGCTCGGTCAGCGAGAGCTACGGCGATTGGACGATGAACTGCAACCGCGCCGAGGCGCGCACCGATTGCGTGATCATCCAGTCGCAGGGTGATCGACGCACGGGCAAGCGGCTGTTCAGCCTCGAGTTGAGGCCGCCCAAGGACGGGAAGAGCGAGGGGCTGATCCTGATGCCGTTCGGCCTTCAGATCGAGCCCGGCGTCTCGTTCAAGCTCGACGACCGGCAACTCGGCAAGGGTGCGCCCTACTCGTTCTGCGTCAGCGACGGCTGCCTGGTGCCGGTCAGCCTGCCGACGCTGGCCACCGACACGATGAAGACGGCGACCAGCCTCACCATCTCGGCGACGAAGCCGGACGCCAAGGAGCCGACGATCATCACCGTGCCGCTCTCCGGCTTCGCCGCTGCCTTCGCCCGGGCGAGCGCCTTCGGAAGCTGACGCGCCCGGCCTCGCGATCAGCCGGAGAAATGGTTAAGGCTGCCCCGATGCAGCCCTCTGCCAAAGCGCTCCTTCTCGCCACCGCGATCCTCGCCGGGCCGATCCCGGCGCGGGCCGAGGCACCGACCGATCCGGCGCCGCCGGATTTCGCGCGCTGCCTCGGTGAGTTGAAGACGCTCGCCGAGGAGCGCGGCGTGCCCCGGACGGTGACCGGGCCGGCCCTGTCGGGGGTCGCACCCGATCCGGCCGTGGTGCCGGCGACCCGATCGCAGGCCGAGTTCGTGAAGCCGGTCTGGGAGTATATCGAGGCGAGCGTCACGCCGGAGCGGATCGCGACGGGCCAAGCCAAGCTCGCCCAGTGGTCCGAAGTTCTCGGGCGGATCGAGGCGGCCTACGGCGTCGATCGGCATGTTCTCGTCGCCTTCTGGGGCGTCGAGTCGAATTACGGGGCCGCCCTCGAAGGCTCCGGCATCCGTCCCGTCGTGCCGGCGCTGGCGACGCTGGCCTGTGGCGATCCCGCCCGGCCCGGCCTGTGGCGCGACGAACTCGTCGCGGCCCTGAAGATTCTCGCCGACGGCGATGCCGACGCGGAACGGATGCGCGGATCCTGGGCCGGCGCCATGGGCCATACCCAGTTCATGCCGACCGCCTTCCTGCGCCACGCGGTCGATTTCGACGGCGACGGCCGGCGCGACATCTGGCACTCGGTGCCTGACGCGCTCGCCTCGACCGCCAATTTCCTGAAGCAGTCCGGCTGGCGCGCGGGCGAGGGCTGGGGCTCTGAGGTCCTGCTGCCGGACGGGTTTGATTACCGGCTCGCCGACGAGACCACCGAGCGGCCCTTCTCCGAATGGCGGACGCTCGGCCTTAAGTCCACCAACGGCACCTTCCCTGACGATGCGGAGCGCCGCGCCGCCCTGCTGCTGCCGACGGGGGCAAAGGGGCCGGCCTTCCTGCTGGAGCCGAACTTCCGGGTAATCCTGCGCTACAACACGGCGCTCGCCTACGCGCTCACCGTGGCCCACCTCTCCGACCGGCTGCGTGGCGCGCCCGGTTTCACCCGCGACTGGCCGCGGAGCGACCGCATGCTCACGACCGAGGAGTGCACCGACCTTCAGACGAGGCTCACGACGCTGGGCCATCCAGCCGGCGGCGCCGACGGCAAAATCGGCCCCAAGACCCGCGCCGCGATCCGCGCCTTTCAGGAAGCGAAGGGCCTCGTGCCCGACGGCTACGCCGATGCCGCGCTACTCGACCGGGTGCGGACGGCGGACGCGCCGGCCCCTTAGCCGATGCGCGTCCTGCTGGTCCATTGCCATCCCCGCCGCGACAGCTTCAACGCGGCGCTGCGCGACACCGCCGCCGCGGCGCTCGAAGCGGCGGGCCACCGGGTCGAACGGCTCGATCTCTACGAGGAGAACTTCGATCCGCGGCTGAGAGCGGAGGAGCGGGGCGCCTATTACGACGAGGGCGCCGAGCGGCCGGACATCGCCGGCCATGTCGCCGCCCTGCGCCGGGCCGAGGCGCTGGTCCTCGTCTACCCGACATGGTGGTTCGGGCCGCCGGCCATGCTGAAGGGCTGGTTCGACCGAGTCTGGCTGCCCGGCGTGGCCTTCGCGCTGGGTGGCGCGAAGGTGCTTCAGCCGCGCCTCACCAACATCCGCAGGATCGCGGTGGTGACGACCTACGGCTCGCCGCGCTGGCTGCTCTGGCTCGTCGGCTGGCCCGATTGGCGGCTGTTCCGCTTCGGCATCCGCCCACTCTGCGCCCGGCGCTGCCGGCTCGACTGGATCGCGCTCACCGGCATGGACGGAGCCACGGAGCCGATGCGCGCGCGTTTCGTCGAGCGGGTTCGCCGACGGCTGAGCGCGTTCTGAGCGACCTCAGCCAGCCGGAAACCGCTCGAAGCTCGGCAGCCGGTGCGCCTCCTCCATCCAGGCGAGGCGTTCGGCCACCTGGATATGCACCTGCGGCGGCAGGGCTTCGGGCGTGTCGAGGGTGCCGGTCAGCACGTCGATCATGCCCGGCAGCATCTGCTCGTTGACGTAGAACAGGCTGGTCCCGCATCGCCCGCAGAAATGCCGCCGTCCGTGCTCGGAGGAGGCGTAGACGGAGGGCTCGCCGGAGATCGTCACGCGCTCGGCCGGCACCATCGCCCAGCCGACCATCGGCGCACCGGAATGGCGCCGGCAATCCGAGCAGTGGCAGAGCGCGCTATGGGCCACCTCGGTCGGCATCTCGTAGGTGATGGCCTCGCAATGGCAGCGTCCCTTAAGCATGAAACCTCCCTAAATCGCGACGCAGTGCCGCGACGCGCCGGTCTATAGAGCCTGGGGTGTGTCCCGAAAAGCGAGAAACCGCGGCAGCCCTATTCCGGCTGCCGCGGCTCCCATACCGGACGAAGGACGCAGGACGGTGCGCCCTCCTGACCGGATCACTCAGCCGGCTGGAGGACCGGGGCGAGGGCCGCCTCGGCGATCGGCTTGCCACCCAGCGCGGCGTGAAGCTTGGCCTCGTCGACCTCACCTTCCCAGCGGGCGACGACGATGCAGGCCACCGCGTTGCCGATGAAGTTGGTGAGGGCGCGGCACTCCGACATGAAGCGGTCGATGCCGAGGATCAGCGCCATGCCGACGACCGGCACGGAGGGGACGACGGCGAGCGTCGCGGCCAGCGTGATGAAGCCCGAGCCGGTCACGCCCGCCGCACCCTTCGAGGAGAGCATGGCAACCAGCAGAAGCAGGATCTGCTCGCCGTAGGTGATCGGGGTGTCGGTGGCCTGGGCGATGAACAGCGCCGCCATCGTCATGTAGATGTTGGTGCCGTCGAGGTTGAACGAGTAGCCGGTCGGGACCACGAGGCCGACGACGGGACGCGAGCAGCCGGCCTTCTCCATCTTGTCGATGAGCGAGGGCAGGGCCGACTCCGAGGAGGAGGTGCCGAGCACCAGCATCAGCTCTTCCTTGATGTAGCGGATGAGCTTGAGGATGGAGAAGCCGTTGTAGCGGGCGACCGCGCCGAGCACGCCGAGCACGAAGATCGCCGAGGTCAGGTAGAAGGCGCCGACGAGGTAGGCGAGGTTGGCGAGCGACGAGATGCCGTACTTGCCGATGGTGAAGGCCATCGCGCCGAAGGCGCCGATGGGGGCGACCTTCATGATGATGTTGACGACGCCGAAGATGGCCTCCGACATCACCTTGATGATGTCGAGCACCGGCTTGCCACGCTCGCCGAGGAAGGCGAGGCCGAAGCCGAACAGCACCGAGAAGAACAGAACCTGGAGGATCTCACCGCCCGCGAACGCGCCGACCGCCGTGGTCGGGATGATGTTCATCAGGAAGTCGGCGATGTTCTGCTCCTTGGCCTTGCCGGCATAGGTCGCGACCGCCTTCGGATCGAGCGAGTTCGGGTCGATATGCAGGCCGTGGCCGGGCTGGAGGATGTTGGCGACGATGAGGCCGACGATCAGCGCCAGCGTCGAGAAGGTAATGAAGTAGACGAGCGCCTTGCCGCCGACGCGGCCGACCTTTTCGAGGTTCGTCATGCCGGCGATGCCGGAGACCACGGTGAGGAAGATCACCGGCGCGATGATCATCTTGACGAGCTTGATGAAGGCATCGCCGAGCGGCTTCATGTCGGCGCCGAGCTTCGGGTAGAAATGCCCGAGGGCAATGCCGATGGCGACGGCGACCAGCACCTGGAAGTACAGCGTGCGGTAGAGCGGCTTGGGTGCGGGCGGCGCGTGAGGCGCGGTCAATGGGGACGGCACGGTGGCCATGGGCGTTGCTCCCTGTCGGACGATGGACGGTCCGTCGGATCGGTTCGTCGAACGCCTCCCAGGGAGGATTCCGGTACCGTCCGCTCTTGTTTTTGGCCTCTCGGCACACAGCTCTGCAGTTCAGTCATGGCTGCGTTACGATCAGGGAATGGCAACCGGCATGCCAATTCTTCGGCGGTGATAACTTTTTGTTAAAGCACTGAAATGAATGATATTTCACGTTCGCACGCACAAGGCGTCGGAAGGCCGGTTGCGGTGAACCGCACGCAGGGTCCCGGATCGTTCCGGAATTTCGGACTGGATTTGCCGCGGTGATCGTCGCCGCTCCGCTGTCCGCGAAGGATTACCGCCGCGCGCTCGTGGTGGTGGCGGGGCTCGCCGCTCTCGTGCTGGCGGGTTGGCTCGGCGGGCGGGTGGCGGAGCGGTGGGCGCTCGCCGATCTGAGGCGTTCGGCCTCCTCGACCCTCGGGCTCCAAGTCGCGGCGCTTCGGGCCGAGATGCAAACGCAGAGTTCACTGCCGCTCGCGCTCGCCGCGGACCCCGAAATCTCCCGCGTCGTGGAACCCATACCCGAACGCAGCCTCGTGGAGGGGGTGAACGATCGCCTCGCGCAAATCGCCGAGGCGACCGGTGCGGCCGTGATCTACGTGATCAGCGCCGACGGCGTGACGGTCGCCGCGAGCAACGCCACGGCCGAGAAGAGCTTCATCGGCCGCGACTACGGCTTTCGCCCGTATTTCAAGGAATCGATGGCGACCGGCTCCGGCTCGCAATTCGCCCTCGGCACGGTCAGCGGCCGGCCGGGCTACTATCTCGCCCGCCGGCTGCCCCGCGCAGCCGGAGTCGTCGTCGTCAAAATCGAGTTCGACGCGATCGAGGCGGCGTGGCGTGCGAGCCGCGAGAGCGTGTTCGTCACCGATGCCCGCGGCATCGTGCTGGTGGCGAGCGAGTCGAGCTGGCGCTTCAAGGCGCTGCGCACCGTCGATGAGGCGGAGCGCAAGCGCATCCGCGAAGCACTCGAGTTCGGCGAGGCGCCGCTCTCGCCTCTGCCGCTCTACGCGGCCTCGGATGCAGGTGACCTCGTGCGGGTCGGCAGCGGCGCCAAGCCCGCTTGGCCGGCGCTGATGCTCGACGCCCCGATCCCCGGAACGGAATGGCGCCTCCACACCCTGACCCCGATCGCCGCCGCGGTTCAGCGCGAGCGGGCGCAGGGGCGGGTGATCGCCCTGCTGACGACGAGTCTCGCCTGGGCAGGGCTCGCCATGCTGATGGGCCGGCGGCGGCGGATGCGGACCCGGCTTGCCGAGGCCGCCGCCCGGCGCGAAGAGCTGGAGGCACGGGTGGCCGAACGCACGCACGCGCTCAGCGAGGCCAACCGGCAGCTTCTCGCGGAAATCGAGGAGCGCCGCCGCGCCGAGGCCGAGCGCGAGCGCCTCGGCCGCGAACTGGCTCAGGCCGGGCGGCTCGCAGCACTCGGGCAATTCGCGGCCAGCATGGCTCACGAGATCAACCAGCCGCTCGCCGCGATCCGCTCCTATGCCGACAACACCGCGATCCTCGTGCGCCGCGGGCGCATCGAGGATGCGGCGGAGAACGTCTCCGCGATCGGTCGGCTGACCGAGCGCATCGGCACGCTGACCCGCCAGCTCAAGGGCTTCGCCCGCCGCGCCTCGGGCCGGCGCGAGCCGGTGCGCCTCGCCGACATCGTCCGCGGAAGCCTCGAAGTCGTCTCCTGGCGCGCCGCGCAAGCCGGCATCGCCCTTGATGCGCCGCCGCCTGCGCCTGATCTCGCCGTGCTCGGCGACGGGCCACGCCTGGAACAGGTCGTCGTCAACCTGCTGCAGAACGCCCTCGATGCCGTGACCGGCCGTCCGGAGCCGTGGATCACCCTACGGGTCGAGGCCAGCGAGGCGCGGATTGCCGTCGAGGTCGCCGATAATGGACCGGGCATTCCGGAAGCCGTGCGGGCGCAGGTGTTCGATCCGTTCTTCACCACGAAATCCGAAGGGCTCGGGCTCGGTCTGGCGATCTGCCGCGGCATCGTCGAGGAGTGCGGCGGAACGCTCGGGCTGCGCTCGGGCGTCGAGGGCACGACCTTCCGGATGGAGTTGACCCGCGCCCCGGCCCCGGCGGACGAGGCGGGGCACAAGCGGAACGCAAAGCCGGTCGGGAGCCTGGAGGCGATATGAGCAACGAGCCGGACGGCGCCGCCGAGCGGATCGTCTTCATCGACGACGAGGAGGATGTGCGGCGCGCCAACCGCCAGAGCCTCGAACTCGACGGTTTCCGGGTCGAAACCTTCGAAGCGGCCGAGCCCGCGCTCGCGGCGATCCGGGCCGAACCGCCGGGGGTGGTCGTCACCGACGTGCGCCTGCCGGGCCTCGACGGGCGCGCCCTGTTCGAGCGAATCCGGGCCGAGGACCCCGATCTGCCCGTGATCCTCATCACCGGGCACGGCGACATCTCGATGGCGGTCGCCGCGATGCGCTCGGGCGCCTACGACTTCCTCGCCAAGCCCTACCCGGCCGAAGCGTTGATGGGTTCGGTGCGCCGCGCCCTCGACCGCCGACGGCTCATTCTGGAAAACCGCCGGCTCATCGCCCGGCTCGACGCGGCGATCGAGGAGGATCCCGCCTTCCTCGGCATCTCGCCGGAGATCGTGCGCCTGCGCCGCCTCGTCCGCGACGTGGCCGGTGCCGACGTCGATGTGCTCGTCCTCGGCGAGACGGGCTCCGGCAAGGAGGTGGTGGCCAACGCCCTGCACCGCTGGAGCCGGCGGGCCTCGAAGAACTTCGTCGCGATGAATTGCGGCGCGCTGCCCGACAGCGTGGTGGAGAGCGAACTCTTCGGCCACGAGGCCGGCGCCTTCACCGGAGCGCTCAAGCGCCGGGTCGGGCGCATCGAGCACGCGCAGGGCGGCACGCTGTTCCTCGACGAGATCGAGAGCATGCCGCTGGCGCTTCAGGTGAAGTTGCTGCGGGTGCTGCAGGAGCGGGTGGTCGAGCCGCTGGGCACTAACGAGCAGCGGCCGGTCGATATGCGGGTCGTCTCGGCCACCAAGGTCGATCTCGGCCAGGAGGCCGCCGCCGGCACGTTCCGCGACGACCTCTTCCACCGGCTCAACGTGGTGACGGTCGTGATCCCACCCCTGCGGGAGCGGCGGGAAGACATCCTGCTGCTGTTCCAGCACTTCCTGGCCCGCGCCGCCGCCCGGTTCGGCCGCGAGGCGCCCCCCGTGACGGCGGCGGTGCGCGACCACCTCCTGCGCCATTCCTGGCCGGGCAACGTGCGCGAACTCGATCATTTCGCCGAACGCTGCGCGCTGGGTCTTGCGGGCCAGGCCGCCCCGGAGGCGGCGCCGACGGCGGTTCTCAGCCTGTCCGAACAGGTCGAGCGGTTCGAGCGCGGCCTGATCCGCGAGGAGCTGATCATGGCCGGCGGCGACGTGCGGGGGGCCGCTGAATCCCTCGGCGTCCCGCGAAAAACCCTCTACGACAAGATCGCCCGCTACGGCCTCGCGCCGACCGACTTCCGCTAGAGCATCGTCCCGAAAGGTGGTCCCCGGCTTTCGGAAAGAGACGATGCAAAGTCAGAAGGCTCGAGCATCGGCCCCGGATCCGATATCCAGGACGATGCTCTGATTGCCGCGAGACCTCACGTGACCGCAGCCCGCGGCGTCGGGCAGACGCGGTCGCGGCCGGTCCGCTTGGCCTCGTAGAGCGCGCGGTCGGCCCGCTCGATCACATCGCGGGCGGCCTCGCCCGGCCGGTACTGTGCGACGCCGGCCGAGATCGTGACCTGTGCCAGGACATCGCCGGTGCCGCGCTTGACCAGCCGCTGGCCCCGCAGCCGGCTGCAGATCTCTTGGGCGAGCGCGACGCCGGCACCGATGTCGGCCTCGCCGAGCACGATCGCGAATTCCTCGCCGCCGTAGCGCGCGGCGAGGTCGCGATCCGTCGTCTTCGCGCTGAGCAACCGTCCGACGAGGCGCAGCACCTGATCACCGAAGCGGTGGCCGTGCCGGTCGTTGAGACCCTTGAAGTGGTCGATGTCGAGCATGAGCAGGGAGAAGGTGCTGCCGGAATCGATCCGGGTCCGGGCGATCGAGTCGCGCAGGAACCCGTCGAAGGCCTTGCGGTTGGCAAGCCCCGTCAGCGCATCGGTCGCCGCCGCGCGCTGCGTATCGACGAGATCCTTGTGCAGCTTGGCGATGTAGGCGGCGGAGGCCGAGAGCTGCTCTTCGAGCAAGTGGTTTCGGGTCTGCGCCTGCTCGGTCTCGCCGATGAGCGCGACGAGCGCCGTCATCAGCTCATCGGCGGTCGGACGCGCATTCAGGCGGCCGGACCAATGGGTCAGGGCATCACCATAGCCGGCAAGCGCCCTCCGGCTGCCCGCGACGCGTTCCGCCAGGGCACCGGCCGCTTCCGCGAGCCGGCCGGCCCCGTCGAGCACGGAGGCCTCCGACGCGGTCGCGGCGATGCAGGTGTCGTAGAGCGCGCTCGCCTGCTCCTCGGTCAGCGTCCCACCGGGTGCAAGGCAGGGCGCGAGGCGTTCACTCAGCGGTGGATTGGCACCGGTGAAGAAGACGTGCAGCAATTCGTAGTTCCGCGGGGAGGGCGGCAGGGCATGCTCCCGGAGCGCCTCCCAGGCGCGGTGCGCAGGAGCCAGGGCGCGGTCGAGGTCCGGATCCGCCTGCTGCATCTGTCCCGGCATCACCGCCCCTCGAGCGCTGTCCGACGAAGCGGGTCCCGGTTCGTCGAAAGAAAGCGCGGCAAAACAAGAGGATCGAGCGGTGCCCGACCCAACGTGGGCGGGCACCGCTCTCACCCGCGACGTCACGACTGAAGGGATAGCCGATTACTCTTAAATTTCAGCCTTTCCCGTCAACGTACCGGTTCGCTCTCCGCTGAGGACTTACACACATCCGTCCTCGACAGGTACCGCCGTCGAGCCTCCTCGCGCATCGGCTCACGCCGCCGCCCACTCCGCGACGAGTATCATGGCCTCCGCGGCGGGCAGCGGCCGGCCGAGCAGGAAGCCCTGCACCTCGGTGCAGCCCTTGCGCCGCACCCGCGCCAACTGCTTCTGCGTCTCCACGCCCTCGGCGGTGATGGCCATGCCGAGACGCTCACCCAAGCCTACGACCGCCCGCACCACGGCCGCCGCCACAGGCTCGTCGATGTCGCGGACGAAGGAGCGGTCGATCTTGATCTTGTCGAATGGGAACCGGCACAGGTAGCTTAGCGACGAGTAGCCGGTGCCGAAATCGTCGAGCGCGATCCGCACGCCCATGGCGCGCAGGCGGTGGAGGCAGCCGATCACGGCCTCCGCATCCTGTATCAGCACGCTCTCGGTGATCTCCAGTTCGAGCCGGTCGGCCCGCAGGCCCGAGGCCGCGAGCGCGCGCACGACGCTCTGCTCCAGCCCGGGCTTGCGGAACTGCACCGCCGAGACGTTGACCGCGACCCGCAGATCGCCCGGCCACGAGGCCGCCTCGCGGCAGGCCTCGTGCAGCGCCCAGGCGCCGAGTTGGGTGATGAGGCCGGTCTCCTCCGCCAGCGGAATGAAGGTGCCCGGCGAGACCGGACCGCGCACCGGATGATCCCAGCGCAGCAGCGCCTCGAAGCCCTGCGCCGCCCCGTCCGCGAGGGCGAAGATCGGTTGGTAGTGCAGCGCGAACCCGCCGGAGCGGATCGACTCGCGCATGTCGATCTCCAGCAGGTTGCGGGTCGCAACCGCGAGATCCATCCCGCTCTCGTAGAAGCGGAAGGTGTTGCGCCCGGAATCCTTGGCCCGGTAGAGGGCGATGTCGGCGTTCTTGAACAGGGTATCGGCGCTGTCGCCGTGCTTCGGCCAGACCGCCACGCCGATGCTGATGCCGACGGTGGCGGCGGGGCCGCCAAGATCGACCGGCCGGCCGGCGGCCTGGGTCAACCGGCGGGTGACGGCGGCGATGCGGCGGGGCTCACCCCGGCCCGGCAGGATGATGGCGAACTCGTCGCCGCCGAGCCGGGCCACCACGTCGTCATCGCGCAAGGCACCGCGGAGGCGGCCCGCGACGACGCGGAGCAAAGCGTCGCCCGCGGGATGGCCGAAGGTGTCGTTGACCGCCTTGAAGCGGTCGAGGTCGCAGCACAGCACCGCCACCCAGCCGCCGTCGCGCCGGGCCCCGTCGATCTCACGGCTCAGGGTTTCCTGGAACAGCCGGCGATTGGGCAGCCCGGTGAGCGCGTCGTAGCGGGCCATGTGCTCGATCAGCGCCTGGGCGCGCTTGCGCTCGGTCGCGTCGGCGACGGTGCCCTCGAACCAGACCGGCTTGCCCTCAGCGTCGCGCACGACCCAGGCGGTCTCCGCGACCCAGATGCGCTCGCCGCCGACGTGACGGCGCACCTCGGACACGAAATCCTCGACATGGCCCTCCGTCTCCAGAGATTTCAGGAAGGCGGCGTGCCGGCCCGGCTCGACATACCAATCGTGGTTGAAGCCCTCGGCCGGCGCGAGCCCGCCGTCATAGCCGTGCAGCCGGGCCAGCGCCCGGTTGGCCTGGACGATGCCGCCGTCGAGCCGGGCACGGTAAACGCCGATCACCGCGTTCTGGAACAAGGACTGGTAGTCGGTCTCGGCCGAGCGCAGGGCCGCTTCGCCCTGGCGGCGCTCGGTCAGGTCGGTGTAGGTGCAGACGAGGCCGCCGGAGGCCATCGGCGCGAGCCGCGTCTCCAAGATCGTCCCGTTGGGCCGCGTGCCCTCGTAGCTCTGTATCCCGGACGGAGGCGCACCGCGTTCCAGCCATTCCCGGGTTTCGGGCGGGGCCGTGCGGAACTCGCCGCGCTGCGCGAAGTGACGCCTGACCATCTCGAAGGACGCGCCCTCGTGCAGAACCTCGTCCGACAGGTCGAGAAGGTCGCGGGCGCGCTGGTTGTGGACCTGGACCCGGTCGTCCGGGCCGATCATCACGAGGCCCTGGTCCATCGCTTCGAGGGTGGCGCGCATCGCCTCGCCCGTCTGGCGCAGGCGCTGCTCGGAATGGACCAGTTCGGTCACGTCGAGGCAGACGCCGAAGATCGAGACGAGACGACCGGACTCGTCGTGCTCGCCGAGCCCGTGCACGGCCACAACCCGCACCTCGCCGTCGGGACGGAGGAGGCGGGAGCGGTGCTCGTAGCCTCCGCTGGAGCTCCGGCCGCGACCGGCGAGTGCCGCATCGATGGAAGCCCGGACCCGCACGAGGTCGTCCGGATGGTAGAAGCCGAAATGCGTTTCGAGCGGCAGCGTCGCGAGTCCGGCGTTGCGCCCGAAGATCCGGGCGATCCCTTCCGACCAAGCGATGGTGCGGCCGGCGACGTCGATCCGCCAGTGGCCGAAGGCGGCGATGCGCTCGGCCATGGCGTGCGCCGCCTCGGTCACCCGCAGGCGCGCTTCCCATTCCACGAGACGCGCCTCCGCCTGCCAGCGTTCCGCCGCTTCGGCCTCGCTCGCCAGTCGGGCTTCGTCCAGTCGGAGATGCGCCTCGGCGACGAGCGCCAACTCCTGCAGGATCCGCACTTGGTCGGGTGAGAAATCGTGCCGCGGCACCCGATCCATCAGGCACATCGTGCCGATGGGCCGGCCGGCCTCCGAAGTGATCGCCAGACCCGCGTAGAAGCGGGCATGCGGCGCGCCGACGACGAGGGGAGAGCGGACGAAGCGCTCGTCGCGGATCAGATCCGGCACCACGAGGGCATCGCCGCGCTGCCGCCGGATCGTGTGATTGCAGAAGGCGCCCTCGCGGTCGATGCCGTCATCCTCGACACCGTAGCGGGCGCGAAAACGGAAGCGATCCTCGTCGACGAGTGCGATCGCCGCCATGGGAACGGCAAAGAATTCGGCGGCGGAGCGGCACAGGGCCTCGAGATGGCTCTCCAGGCCGGTCGCCCCCGGTACGCGCCGCACAAGTGCGGCGGCTCCACGGTCTCTGGGTGGCACCGGACGGGACGCTGTCATAGCTTGGCTTCCCCACAGGCGCCGGACCAAAACCGGCACCCGAGGCTTGTGGAATGAAGCGAAACGTCTCAGCTCGAGGTTAAAGGACGTTCGATGGCCGATGCTAATCCCGGAAAGGTCTTTTTCCCCGCCCGGGCGTCCTGATGCGGTCCTGATCGCCGGCCGCCAACCGCAAATTTCTTCGACGGCGGCCCGAAATCGCTATTTGCCGCGAAATCCCACGCGCGATTAGGCTCCGGCCCTACTCGATACCGAGCTTGTCCTTCAGCAGCGCATTGACGGCCGCCGGGTTGGCCTTGCCACCGGTCGCCTTCATGGTCTGGCCGACGAACCAGCCGAGCAGGGTCGGCTTGGCCTTGGCCTGCTCGACCTTGTCGGGGTTGGCGGCGATGATGGCGTCCACCGCCGCCTCGATGGCTCCGGTATCGGTGACCTGCTTCATGCCGCGGGTCTCGACGATTTCGCGCGGGTCGCCGCCTTCGGACCAGACGATCTCGAACAGATCCTTGGCGATCTTGCCCGAGATCACGCCGTCGCCGATCAGATCGACGATGCCCCCGAGCTGCTCGGCGGAGACCGGCGTTTCCTCGATGCTGCGCCCCTCCTTGTTGAGACGGCCGAACAGCTCGTTGATGACCCAGTTCGCGGCGGCCTTGCCGTCGCGTCCGCGGGCCACCGCCTCGAAGTAGTCGGCCGAGGCGCGCTCGGCGACGAGCACGCCAGCATCGTAGGCGCTGAGGCCGAAATCTTTGATGAAGCGCGCCTTCTTGGCGTCCGGCAGTTCCGGCAGGCCCGAGGCCAGCGCATCGACGTAGGCCTGATCGAATTCGAGCGGCAGGAGGTCGGGATCGGGGAAGTAGCGATAGTCGTGCGCCTCTTCCTTCGAGCGCATCGAGCGGGTCTCGCCCTTGGCCGGGTCGTAGAGGCGCGTCTCCTGATCAATCTTGCCGCCATCCTCTAGGATCGCGATCTGGCGGCGCGCCTCGGTCTCGATGGCCTGGCCGATGAAGCGGATCGAGTTGACGTTCTTGATCTCGCAGCGCGTGCCGAGCGGCTCGCCGGGGCGGCGCACGGAGACGTTCACGTCGGCGCGGAGATTCCCCTTCTCCATGTCGCCGTCGCAGGTGCCGAGGTAGCGCAGAATCGTGCGCAGCTTCGTCACGTAGGCCCTGGCCTCCTCCGAGGAGCGCAGATCGGGCCGGGAGACGATCTCCATCAGCGCCACGCCGGAGCGGTTGAGATCGACGAAGCTCTTGGTCGGATCCTGATCGTGCAGGGACTTGCCGGCATCCTGCTCGAGGTGCAACCGCTCGACGCCGACCGTGATCGACTCGCCCTCGGGCAGATCGACCAGCACCTCGCCCTCACCGACGATCGGGTCCTTGTACTGCGAGATCTGGTAACCCTGCGGCAGGTCCGGGTAGAAGTAGTTCTTCCGGTCGAACACCGAGCGGTGATTGATCTTAGCCTTCAGGCCGAGGCCGGTGCGCACGGCCTGGGCGACGCATTCCTCGTTGATGACCGGCAGCATGCCGGGCATGGCCGCATCGACCAGCGAAACGTGGTCGTTGGGCTCGCCGCCGAAGGCGGTGGACGCGCCGGAGAACAGCTTGGAGCGGCTCGTGACCTGAGCGTGGATCTCCATGCCAATCACGACCTCCCAGTCGTGCAGGCCGCCCTTGATGAGCTTCTTCGGATCGACGCGCTCGGTCATTCTCTTCGACTTCAGTGCCGGCACCGCCGGATCGGCGCCTGTCCGAGTGTGTAGGGAGCCCGTGCCGGACGGGTCAAGCGGGTGAAGCGGCGCCGGGCCGCTGCGCGGCAAGCGTCACGGCCGGGCCGTTCACGAAGTCGGGGTCGTCGGCGATGATCGTCGTCTCGGTCAGCCCGTGATGGGCGAGCACCCGGATGAGGTCGGGCAGCTCGATCCAGCGGGTCCGGCCCTGGTTGCCGCCCCAGAAGGTGGCGAGCCCGCGGTCGCGATAGGTCAGTTCGTGCAGGGTGAGGCGCAAGCCCTCGTGCTCGACGGCACGCGGCACGTGGCGGCGCAGGCGCGCCTGCGGGGCGTAGTAATGCGTCCAGATGAACAACCGGTCGGAGCGCGCGGCGGCGAGCCGGATCAGTTCGAGCGGGTCGAGCATGTGATAGAGGATGCCGCAGGCGAAGATCAGGTCGTAGCGCGGCCCCGGCGCGGCGAGATGCCGGCTGACGTCGCCGAGCAGGAAGGTCGAACGGTTGAGGCCGGCGATGTTCTTGACGATGAGCGACTTGAGGAAGGCCTCCGAGTTCGACTCCACCGCCGTGACGCTGCCCGCCCCCAGCGCTTCGAGCTGGCAGGTATGGGCCCCTTCGAGGGGCCCGAGTTCGAGGATGTCGTAGCCGTCGAATCGCCCGTCGCGTCCCAGGATCTCCGCCGCCTGCCGCGGGCGCGGATCGGCACGGAAGCCCGGCAGCCCGCCGCCGACCGGCAGATCGGGCACGAGTTCGCTGAGATCGCTCGCCCAGCGGCCGTCGAACAGGTCGTAGGCGTTGCGGTGGCTCGGTGTGGAGGTGAGAAAGACCCGCTTCATGAGGGTCCCTATAACCGGGGGACGGGGCCAGCGTCTCGCCCGAAGCCGGCTTCATACAATATCCACGGGATCCCTTCGGGATGGCGGATGCCGACTTCGCTCGAGCGCCGCGCCGGCTGCATTACGACCTCTGCTTCGATCGAGCGGAAACCGTCTCAGATCACGGGGACGCCGCGCAGCTTGGCCTGATCGCTCGGCTCGACATGGATCACCACCACCGCGCCCTCGATCCCCGCCTCGATCACCCCCTCCAGCCGGTCGCAGATCGCGTGGGATTCGAACACGGTCATCTCGCCCGGCACGACGAGGTGGAAATCGATGAAGGTGGCGCTGCCGGCATGGCGGGTGCGCACGTCGTGGGCCTCCAGGGCGCCCTCGCTGTGAGCCGAGATCAGGGCGCGGATGCGCGTGACCATTTCAGGTGAGGCGGCCTGATCCATCAGGCCGTTGACCGAATCGCGCACCATCGTCCAGCCCGACCAGAGGATGTTGAGGGCGACGAGGCCCGCCACCACGGGATCGAGCACCGGCGTTCCCGTGGCGAGGACGAACCCGAGGCCGATCAGCACGCCGCCGGAGGTCACCACGTCGGCGAGGATATGGCGGGCATCGGCCAACAGGGCGGGCGAGCGCAGCCGCCGGCCGTGTCGGAACAGCAGCATCGCCCAGACCGCGTTGATGACGGTGGCGACGCCGTTGACGGCGAGCCCCAGCGCGGGCGCGTCGAGCGGCTTCGGGTCAAGGATGCCGAAATACGCCTCGCGCAGGATCAGCAGGGCGGCGACGATGACCAGAGCGCCCTCGATCACCGCGGAGAAGTACTCCGCCTTGTGGTGTCCGTAGGGGTGGTCCTCGTCGGCCGGCTGCGCGGCGACGCGCACGGCCAGGAAGGCACAGGCCGCGGCCACGACGTTGATGATGCTCTCCAGCGCGTCGGAATAGAGCGCGAGGCTGCCGGTGAGCCAATAGGCGGCGAATTTCAGCGCCGTGACGAGCACGCCGACGGCGGCGCTCGCCAGGGCAGCCTTTTCGGTTCCTGTCATGCAGCTCAAGGGGGTGGGGAGGGGACGGCCCCGCCCTTACGATCCGTGGCCCCGGAAGGCCACGGCAAAGGTTTTAGCTCGGGCTATCGCCGTCCCGGTCGGCCGCCTGCGCGGAGGCGGGCAGGCGACCGCGGGCGACCTCCTTGGCCCGGCTGCGTTCGGCCTTTTCGCGGGCACGCTGCGCCCGGCGGGCGTAGTTGCGGCTGATCCAGCCGAAGCTCGACCGCGCGGCCAGCTCGTCGAAGCGAGAGGCCTCCCGCTCCCAGTAGCGCACGAGTTGCGCGTCGAGCGTCTCGTGCGGCGGTTGTCTGCCGGTTTCGGTCATGGCACGACGATCCCTGTGGCCGGCGGCACGGCTCACGCTTCCGGTGTGGGCGGCGTGTCGGTCTCCTCGACCACCAGCGCCTCCGCATCACCCCGGAAGCTGCCGGGTCCGACGTCGCCGGTGGGGTGGCCCGGCGTGCCGAAGGGCTTGCTCGGATAGGCCTCCTCGAAGCGGCGGCGGGCATCATCCGCATTCTCGGCCTTGAGAGTGATCCGCGGCGTTTCCGGAAGCGGCCACCGCGGATCGGCGGGATCGCGCGGGCTTATGGCAAACCAAGTCATCGTGGGCAGCGTCCTTACGTCGAATCGGGCCCTCAACGCGCGAAGAGGCGCCTCGGCTGCACTGGGTTCAGGCCGATCCCAATTCTTTCAGGTAGTGCGCCGCGGCATCCTGGTCGGCGGCGGCCGCCGCGAGGCCGACATACCCGTCGGGGCGCACCAGATGCAGGCGCCCCGGCTCGGGGTTCGTTCGCGGAATGGGCTGAATTAGACCGGGGAAACGGGCGGCGAGCGCCGTCCCGCGCTCGGCATCCGCCGCGTAAAGAACGAAGCGCGGGTCGGCGCCCGCGCCCGGCGGCGGGCCGGCCGCATTCTCCGGCCGCCAGCGCCGGCCGGCGCCGGTGCCGACCGAGAGCGGGGAGGCGGGGTAGCCGATCGCGATCTCGCTCATCGTCGCCGCCATCCGGCGCCGCACGGCGTGAACGCCGAGGAGCCAATGCAGCGCGCGGTTGCGGACGGCCTGGGCGAGGGGGTGGGTGAGCGTCGCCATGGCGGTGAGCCGCCCGGCATTGCGCAGGACGATCTCGCCGACGGCGTTGCGCTCCGAACTGTAGCTGTCGAGGAGTCTCGGCGCGGCCGCGCCGCGCCGCACCAGGGCGAGCTTCCAAGCGAGGTTCACCGCGTCCTGCATGCCGGTGTTCATGCCCTGGCCGCCAGCCGGGCTGTGGATATGCGCGGCGTCCCCCGCCAGGAACACACGGCCCCGGCCGTACTCCGAGACCTTCCGCTCGTGGATGCGGAAGCGGCTGAGCCAGACCGGATCGGACACCCGGATGCCGGGCCCGGCCCGCGCGGCGACCAGGGCCTGCACCTCGGCCAGCGTCGGATCGGGCCGCGGCTGGCCGTCCGCGCGTCCCACCGTGGCGACCACCCGCGCCCGGCCGCCGGGGATCGGAAAGATCACGAACGGCCCGTCCCGGTGGAGATAGACCGCGATCCTGTCGTTAGAGCCGTGCCCGACCACGTTGGGTCGGATCACGCCTCTATCCTCTTGTTTTGAGGCGCTTTCTTTCGACGAACCGGAAACCACTTCGTCGGAAAGCGCTCTAGGCGGGGCGCCTGCGCCGTCGAGGCGGATATCGGCGAGCAGCCACTCGTCGCCCTGCGCCGTGCCGCGGAAGGGCAGGCCGAGCCCATGGCGCACGACGCTGTGGGCGCCGTCGCAGCCAATCAGGAAGGCCGCCGCCGCCCGCTCCTCGCGCCCGTCGGCGTGGGAGAGCCGTGCCTCCACCCCGTCGGGCGTCTGCGAGAAGACCGTGAGTTCGACCTCGCGCTCGACCGCGACCCCGAAGCCGCGCAGGTGCTCGGCCAGCAGCCGCTCGGTGTCGCTCTGCGGGATCATCAGCCCGAAGGCGTAGGGGCTGGCGATGTCGGAGAAGTCCGGGCCGCCGAGCACCCGGCCGCCGCCGCGCAGGGTCGCACCGCGGGCGCGCAGACCCGCCGCGAGGAAGGCCTCGGTGCAGCCCATCCGGTCCATCAATTCGAGGGTGCGCGACCAGACGACGAGGGCCTTCGAGGTCTGCGTCGCCTGTGGCGCGCGGTCGATCAGCCGGACGCCGACGCCGTAGCGTGCCAGCTCGCAGGCGAGCGTCAGGCCGACCGGCCCGGCGCCGACGATGAGGACGTCTGCCATTGGCGGTGCCTCCGGTGTCATGCTGCTCCGGCCGGCTTCTGCGATCAATCCGCCATTTGCGTCGGGCGCCCATCCGTGCTGATGGCCCTGGGATGCGTGTGGACCTGTTCGATTTCGAGTTGCCGGAGGCGGCGATCGCCCTGCGGCCGGCGAGCCCGCGCGACGCGAGCCGCCTGCTCGTGGTGCGCCCCGGCGCCCCTCTGGCGGATCGCGGCGTGCGCGACCTGCCCGCCCTGCTGAGCCCCGGCGACGCCCTCGTCTTCAATGACACGCGGGTGATCCCCGCGCGCCTTTCCGGCATCCGCCATCGGGCCGGCGGCTCGGGGCAGCGCTGCGAGGCGATGCTGCATCTGCGCGAGGCGCCCGACCGCTGGCGCGCCTTCGCTCGGCCCGCCAAGCGCCTCGCCCCCGGCGACCGCATCCGCTTCGGCGGCGAGGGCACCAGCCAAGGAGCCGGCGAAGTCTGCGCTCTAGCCGGGCTCGACGCCACGGTGGAGGAACGGGGGGAGGGCGGCGAGATCCTGCTGCGCTTCGACCTGTCCGGGCCGGCGCTCGACGAGGCCATTGCCGGGCTCGGCGCCCTGCCGCTGCCCCCCTACATCGCCGGCAAGCGACCCACCGACGCGAGGGACACGACCGACTACCAGACCGTCTATGCCCGCGAGCCCGGGGCGGTGGCCGCCCCCACCGCCGGCCTGCACTTTTCCGACGCGCTGCTCGCGGGCATCGACGCGGCGGGGATCGAGCGGGTCCACCTCACCCTGCATGTCGGGGCCGGCACCTTCCTCCCCGTGAAGGCGGACGATACCGACGCCCACCGGATGCACGCCGAGATCGGCCTCCTCGATGCCGCGACCGCCGCGCGGCTCAACGCCGTGCGGGCGCGGGGCAACCGGGTCGTCGCTGTCGGCACCACCGCCCTACGGCTGCTGGAGAGCGCGGCCGGGCCCGACGGCACGATCCGCCCGTTCTCCGGGGCCACCGACATCTTCATCACGCCGGGCTACCGCTTCCGCGCGGTCGATGCCCTGGTGACGAACTTCCACCTGCCGCGCTCGACCCTGTTCATGCTGGTCTCGGCCTTTGCCGGCCTCGACACCATGCGCGCGGCCTATGCCCACGCGATCCAAACCGGCTATCGCTTCTACTCCTACGGCGATGCCAGCCTGCTGTTTCCGGAGCGCGCACCATGAGCAGCCGGCGCCCGCCGCTCCGGGTCGATGTCGCCCGCACCGTCGATCGCTTCCTCGGCCTGATGGCGAGCGCGGGCGGCCCCAAGCTGCGCGGGCTCTACCTCGTCGGCTCGGTGGCGCTGGGCGATTTCCGGCCCGGCCGCAGCAACATCGATTTCGTCGCCCTCCTCGACGGCCCCCTTAGCGAGGCGGAGACGGACGCGCTGGCGCGGGTCCACGCCGCCCTGGCGCGCGCCGGCGGGCCGCCTTTCGACGGGTTCTACTTGGCCGTCGAGGCCCTGCGGCACCCACCGGAACCCGACGCCGTCGTGCCCTTCAGCCTGGACGGGCAGCTTCGCAGCGGCGAGCCCTGCCGCGGGGTGAACCCGGCCACCTGGCGCTGCCTCGCCCGGTCGAGCCGACCGATCCTCGGGGCGACGCCGGCGGCGCTGAACATCGCCGACGACGACGCGACGCTGCACGCCTACGGCCTCGCCCATCTCGAAACCCATTGGCGCCCCTGGCTCGCGCATCACGAGACGGCGCTGGCCGGCAAGGCGCCAGACGATGCCGGCGATGCGGGGGCCCTCGAATGGGGCGTGCTGGGGGTGGGCCGCATCATCGAGACCCTCGCCAGCGGCCGGATCGTCTCGAAGACCGAGGCCGGACGCCGCCTGACGGCCCTGCTGCCGAAGCCCTATCACGAGGCGGTCGAGGACGCCCTGGCGGCCCGTTTCGGCGACTTGGAGGAGGTGTCGCAGGCGACGATGCGAGCGGGCCTCGATGCGATGCGTTTCCTGATCGATGCCGCACCGGGCTATCTCGCCCGCCCCGAGCCTCCCACATCCCCGGACCGATGACCGAACCGCTCGCTCCCCCGACCGACTTCTCCTTCACGGTCTCCGCCACCGACGGCCAGGCCCGCACGGGACATATCTCAACGACGCGTGGAAGAATCCGCACGCCGGCCTTCATGCCGGTGGGCACCGCCGCGACCGTCAAGGCGATGTACGCGGATCAGGTGCGCGATCTGGGTGCCGACGTGGTGCTCGGCAACACCTACCACCTGATGCTGCGACCCGGTGCCGAGCGGATGGCGCGGCTCGGCGGCCTCCACCGCTTCATGCGATGGGACGGCCCGATCCTCACCGATTCCGGCGGCTTCCAGGTGATGTCGCTCTCCGCGCTCCGGAAGATCGACGAGGAGGGCGTCACCTTCCGCTCGCATATCGACGGGACCGCCCACCGGATGAGCCCGGAGCGCTCCATCGAGATCCAAGGCCTGCTTGGCTCCGACATCCAGATGCAGCTCGACGAATGCGTGCGCCTGCCGGCCGAGCGGCCGGAGATCGAGAAGGCGATGCACCTGTCCCTGCGCTGGGCCGAGCGCTGCCGCGTCGCCTTCGGCGAGCAGCCGGGCAAGGCACTGTTCGGCATCGTCCAGGGCGGGGACGTGCCCGAATTGCGCGTCGAGAGCGCGCGGGCGCTGACCGATCTCGGCCTCAAGGGCTACGCCATCGGCGGGCTTGCCGTCGGCGAGCCGCAGGCGGTGATGCTGGCGATGATCGAGACGGTGGAGCCGTATCTGCCGTCCGCCAAGCCGCGCTACCTCATGGGCGTCGGCACCCCCGACGACCTGATGCAGTCGGTGATGCGCGGCATCGACATGTTCGATTGCGTGATGCCGACCCGCGCCGGCCGCCACGGCCTCGCCTATACGAGGCACGGCCGGATCAACCTGCGCAACGCCCGCCATGCCGAGGACACCCGGCCCCTGGACGAGGCCTCGGACTGCCCGGCGGCGCGGGATTATTCGCGCGCCTATCTCCACCACCTCGTCCGTTCCGACGAGATCCTGGGGATGATGCTGCTGACCTGGAACAACCTCGCCTATTATCAGGCGCTGATGGCCGGCATGCGCGCGGCGATTGCGGCCGGGCGGCTCGCGGATTTCGTCGCCGAGACCAAGGAAGGCTGGGCGCGGGCGGAGGCCGCCGCGAAGGGCTGACGATGCTCGAGGTTTCTGTTTTGACGCGCATTCTTTCGACGAACCGGTGACCACTTCGTCGAGGTGCGCTCTGAACCGAGCCCGTCGCCGGCCTCAGCGGAGGTCGGCGCGCTTCTGGGCCTTGTTGTAGCTGGTGATGGCCGCTTGGCAGCCCGGCGAGAGCTTGGCCTTGTTCTGCTTGAAGCAGGCGCGCACCTCGGTGCTGTCGGGCGCGAACTCGCCGCAATAGCTCAGGTAATCCCCGGTGCAGTGCTGCCGCAGGGCGTCGCGGTCCCCCGCCGGTGACGCCGCCGGGCCGGCCAGAGCCGCGCTCGTGGCAATCATCAGGGCGATGGCTGTGCGTGCGATCATGGGACTCTCTGCAACTCCGATATCACGGCTGCCGTTCGCCTCCGCTTTCGGGGCGGGCGCGGCAGGAGGACGACCCGGCATGGCTGGGCCGCGGGGTGTAGAGCCTGCCGATCGGGCGAGAGTGCGGCCGGCTCGTGGCAGGCCAAGCCACACGGGCCAAGCCACGTATCCGCCACCGAGAACCACCCGTTCCGGGCGCAGTTCATCGATTCTTCGTCCGAGGCGGCGTCCTGCTCCGGCCTACGGCGCGTGCGCCAGAACCCGGTAGGTGCCCTCGGGATCGTCGCGCCCGGTCGCCTGGGCCGCCTTTAGGCCGGCCACGATCCGGCCTGCGATCGGCAGCCGGTAATGCAGCGGATCCCAGTAGTTCGCGTCCTGCGCCGTGATCGGCGACGGGATGCGGAAATCGACCACGGTCGCGCCGTGCGCGGCGCCGATCCGCGTCACCTGCGTCTTGCAGGCGGCCTCCCGCGCCGCAGCGAGCGAGCCGGGCGCAGCCTGCTGCGAGACGTGGACGGGCGGGAAGACTAGAAGCGTCAGGGTCTCGGGCGGGGCCTGCGCCAGGAGCGCGTCGAGCCAGCCGAGTGCCGGCATCGGCGCGTCGGCGGGCGTCGGCCGGTAGTCCGGCGCAGCCTCGGCGGCGGCCTGGATCGCCTGCGCGTTCCGGATATGCGCCTGCGCGCGGGCCGCGTCGTACAGCGCCTCGGGCGGGGTGAAGACCGCGTAGCCGTTGCCTGCAAGCCGCGCGCGCACGAGCCCGAGCCGGTGCAATGCGCCCTCGACGGCGGTGCCGAGGCTCTGCCAGTTCACCTGCCGCAGGGCGTCCCACAGGGTAATGCGTCCGTAGAGCCACGCGGGAAAGGCGCGGAATGTCAGGCGGCGCTCGGCCGCATCCGGCTCGCACCATGTCGGGTCGATGCCGAACAGCAGCGTCGTCGGCCGCTCGTGGCGCAGGTAGAGCCGGGCCAGCTCGCTCTGCTCGTAGGGGGTCGCCGCATTCATCGACAGGTTGGCGAAGCGCCCCGCGAAGGCGTGGCCGAGATCCGCCGGGTCGAGCAGGCGCAGGGTCGAGGTGCCGAACACCGCCGCGTCGTAGGCGCCGCTGCGCGCGATCTGCGGGTACATAAAGCGCTGGTTGCCATCCATCAACGGCCCCTGCACCCGCCCCGGCCCGGCCCGCAATCCGTAGGGGTCGAGGGCGGCCACGAAGCCGATGCAGACAGCGCCGAGAACCGCCGCCACACTCAGGAACAGCAAGACGAAGCGACGCCATTCCGGCGGCGCACCCGCCGGGTTCGCTCTCGTCATCGGGTTTCGTATCGACTCAGCGGTTGGCACCATGCGGAAGCCGTGTTGACCCTCCCGGCCCGACCCCCTATTGCGAGCCCCACGCCCCGAGCGCAACCGGCCCGCCCCACGGCGGCCCTGCGCGAACCGGGTGCGAGCGCGTAGCTCAGTTGGTAGAGCAACGGACTTTTAATCTGTAGGTCCTGGGTTCGAGTCCCAGCGCGCTCACCATCGATCTTGCTTCGCCATCGCCTTGATCGTAGGGCCAATGCGATCAATCCAGGCATTTCTCGAAGTAGATTTGCCGGATGCGCTCCTTGTCGTCGAAACCGGCACTGCGGGAGCTGAGGAGTTCCGGCCCGTCCGGCACCCGGCCGAAGCTTTTATCGGACAGATCGACCACGAAGCCGCGTTCGCCCGTGTAGAGCCCTTCTCTGTTCTTCACGTTGACCGACCCGCAGATCAGGGATGCGCCGCTGTGGCGCAGCACCGTGACCTTCGCGTCCGGGTTCTTGAGGTGCTGTTCGATCAGGCCAATCACCGTTCGGGTGCTCTCGGCGCCGATCGCCTTGTCGGTGCCGTCCTCCACCGTCACGGCGCGGGCCTCCCCAGGGGCGAGCAAGAAGCCGCCAGCAGCAGCGGCCAAATAGATGACAGCATAACAGACTGAAGCTGATCGCAGTGCCCATGCCGCCATAACTGTGTCTCCCTGCTTATTATGTTTCGCTCAACGTCGCGGCAATGCTGCTCTGACTGATTGAGACGCATGGAAATCCCGCCGAACGTTACGATGGCACGTCTTTCGGAGGCAGGAAATGTCCCGAGAGATGCCTGGGGACGGCATGAAGCCGGTTCCGTCGCCCCCTCCCTTGAAGGCGCTTGATCGCCGGCCGCCGCGCGGTCATCCCGGCGGGAAAGCTCCGCGCGAGATCCCTATGAACACCCCACCGCCCCCCACGCTGCACGCACTCCGCCGCGGCCACTTCGCCGGGGCCAAAGTGCTGCGCCTCAGCGGAAAACTCGAAGAATTCCCGCCCGAAATCTTCGGCCTCGCCGACACTCTGGAACTGCTGGATCTGAGCGATTGCGGCCTCACCGAACTCCCGGACGACTTCGGCCGGCTCAAGCGGCTGCGCGTCCTGTTCTGCTCGGGCAACCGCTTCGAACGACTGCCGCCCGCCCTCGGGGATTGCCCGGCGCTGAGCCAGGTCGGGTTCCGCGCCACCGGCTTGCGGGAGGTGCCGGGCGAGGCGCTGCCGCCGGCCCTGCGCTGGCTCACGCTGACCGATAACCGGATCGCGCATCTGCCCGACGCCCTCGGCCGGCGCCCGCACCTGCAGAAGCTGATGCTGGCGGGAAACCGGCTGGAGGCGCTGCCCGCCTCGCTCGAAGGCGCGCAAAACCTCGAATTGCTGCGCCTCTCCGCCAACTGCTTCGACGCGCTGCCCGCGTGGCTGACGGCGCTGCCGCGGCTCGCCTGGATCGCCTGGGCCGGCAATCCACTCGACGGCGATCCGGCGCCGGCCCGCGTGCCGCAGGTGCCGTGGGAGGCGCTGGCAGTCGGCCCGTGCCTCGGCGAGGGTGCCTCGGGGCGGATCCACCGGGCGCTGTGGCGTCGGCCGGACGGGGAGGCGGCGGTTGCGGTGAAACTGTTCAAGGGCCGCATGACCAGCGACGGCCTGCCCGAACAAGAGATGGCGGCCTGCCTCGCCGCCGGCCGGCATCCCCACCTCACCGGCGCGCTGGGGCGGATCGAGGGGCATCCGGACGGGGTGCAGGGGCTCTTGATGCCGCTGATCCCGGAGGGCTGGCGGGTCCTGGCCGGATCGCCGAGCCTGGAAAGCTGCAGCCGCGACGTCTACGCGCCGGACTTCGCCCTGCCGCCGGAGACGGCCCTGCGCATCGCGGCCGGCGTGGCGCGGGCGGCCGCCCATCTTCACGGAAGCGGCGTGCTCCACGGCGACCTCTACGGGCACAACACCCTTTGGGACGGGGGCGCGGGCGAGGCGGTACTGAGCGATTTCGGGGCCGCCTCGGTGCTGCCGCCCGGCGAGGCCGGCGCCCCCTGGCAGCGGATCGAGACCCGCGCCTGGGGCATCCTGCTCGGCGAATTGCTCGACCATTGCGCGACCGAACCCGCCGACATCGCAGGCTTGCGCGCGCTGGAGCAGGCCTGCCGGCAGGCCGATCCGCGGGCGCGACCGTCGATGGCGGAGGTTGTGCGCACCATATCCCCGCATCTGTCGCTGGATCGTCACATGGATGCGTGATCCATCGCGGGTTCCGCCGCGTTGTGCCTGTCCCGGACGATGCGGCAGGATGCAGGCTCGCATCCGCCACAACCCTTAAGAGGAGCAGGACGAAACCGCATGAGCGACCCGCGCGAGATCGAGCTGAAGCTGGAATGCGAGCCCTCCGACCTCGCCGTCCTGCAGGATCATCCGCTCCTGCGGGAGGCAGCGGTGCAGGGGGAGGCCGCGCTCGCCTCCGTCTACTTCGACACGCCGGACCGGCAGTTGCACGCAGCCGGCCTCGGCCTGCGGGTGCGCGAGAGCGAGGGGCGCTTCGTCCAGACTCTCAAGGCCGAGGGCGACGGCCTGTTCGACCGGCCGGAATGGGAGCAGCCGGTCGAGAGCTCCGAGCCGGACCGGGCGGCGCTCGCCGACACGCCGTTCGCGCGCCGCATCGCGGCCGACGCCGCGCTGGAGCCGCTCTTCACCACCCGGATCACCCGGCGGACCTACCTCGTCGAGCAGGGTGAGTCCCGTATCGAGGTCGCCCTCGACACCGGCCGGATCGAGGCACCCGCCGCCGGCGACCGCATCCTGTCGATCTGCGAGATCGAGCTCGAATTGAAGGCGGGAATCGCAAGCGACGTGTTCGCCCTCGCCTACGCCGTCGCCGCCCTCGTGCCGGTGCGGCTCGGGGTGCGCAGCAAGGCCGAGCGCGGCTACGCGCTGGCCGCCGGCAAGATCGACCGGGTGCGCAAGTCAGAGCCCGTGCCGCTGCGCAACGACATGAGCGCGGCCGACGCGTTCCGCGCCGTCGCTCATGCCTGCCTGCGCCACATGCGCATCAACGAGGACATCCTGCTCCAGAGCCGCGACGCCGAGGCGCTGCACCAGATGCGCGTCGCGATCCGACGCCTGCGCTCGGCGTTTTCGCTGTTCGGAGACCTCGTGGACGACCCGCTTGGCGTTCGCATCCGCGCCGAGTTGAAGGCGATGACCGAGCCGCTGGGCCGGGGGCGCAACCTCGATGTCTTCCTCGCCACCATTCTGCCGGCCGAGCGCGAGCGGCATCCCGACGAGACCGGGCTGCTCGGCATCGAGCGGCAACTCGAAGACGAGCGCGCGAAGGCTTATGACGACATCGCCAAGCTGCTGCGCTCCGATGCGTGGCGGATGCTGCTGCTCGACCTCATCGGCTGGATCAATGCCGGCCCCTGGCTGCGGGACGAGAGCCCCGGCCGCGTCGCCCTGCGCGCGGAGCCGGCCCGCGTCTTCGCCGCCCGCGAACTCGACCGGCGGCGGCGGCAGGTGAAGCGGCGCGGGCGCCATCTCGACGACCTCGACCCCGAGGAGCGCCACCGGGTGCGCATCGCCGCCAAGAAGCTGCGCTACGGCGCGGAGTTCTTCGCGCCCCTGTTTCCCGGCAAGAAAGCGGGCAAGCGGCACGGCGCCTTCGGCAAGGCGCTCTCCGACCTGCAGGACCATCTCGGCGCGCTCAACGACATCGCCACCGGCCACGAACTGATGCGGGACCTGACGGTCGAGCCGACCGGCGCCACGACGCTGTTCGCCGCCGGGATGACGGCGGCCGATATCGAGGCGCGCAGCCGCAAGCTCCTGGAGGAAGCGGCCGAGGCGCACGAGGATCTCGTCGACACCAAGCCGTTCTGGCGTTGAGGTTACCCCGAATCGCGAGAGGGCGATACGCGGGAGGCGATGGCGCTCAACCTGTGAGTACCGTAAGGCGGGGCGACGGAAGGGGGCGGGGAGACATCCCGCCGCCAGGATCCTTTTGTATCGATGCGTTTCGAGGTCGAGCGAAAATTCCTCGTGGCCGATGACGGCTGGAAGGCGGGCGTCGTCAGCCGGCGCCGGCTGACCGACGGGCTGATCGGGCAGTTCGACACCGGCAAGGTGCGGGTTCGGCTCGACGAGGACCGGGCGTGGCTCACCATCAAAGGCGCGCGCGTCGGCCTCGGCCGGCCGGAATACGAGTACGAGATTCCGCGGGCGGACGCGGAATCGATGATGAGCCTCGTCTGCGACACCTGCTTCATCGAGAAGACGCGCCATTGCGTGCCGCATGCCGGGCTCGTCTGGGAGGTCGATGTCTATGGCGGGAGTCTGGCCGGGATGGTCCTGGCCGAGGTGGAGCTGGAGCACGAGGCCCAGGCGTTCGAGCGTCCGGCCTGGCTCGGCCGCGAAGTGACCGGGGACCCGCGCTTCCGCCAATCGGCGCTGCTGCGCCGCTTCGGCGAGGCCGGGCGCGGCGTCACCTTGGACGAGGTGCTGGCCGCCCCGCCGTGAGGGGCGGGCGACCATACGGTTTCGTTGCCGCCTCGGACCGCGCTATGAAGGCTGCGGAAGAGTCTCTCAAGCAAGGGATCGGGGGCGGTGGGGCAGGCGGCGCGTCCGGGCTTTGGCCGCCTCTTCCGTCTGCGCATGTCCACTTGGCCCACCTTCCGTCAGCTTCGTCTCGGCAGCGGCCTCGTGCTGTTCGCCTATGTCCTCACGCACCTGCTCTGCCACGCGCTGGGCAACATCTCGCTCGATGCGCTGGAGACCGGGCTCGCGGTGAAGGTCGCGCTCTGGCGCACGCCGCCCGCGCTGATCCTCCTCTACGGGGCTCTTCTCCTCCACCTCGTCCTCGGGCTTCACGCCTTCTACGAGCGGCGCTTCTACCGGGTGCGGCCGGCCGAGACCGCGCAGCTTCTGCTCGGCCTTGCCGTCCCCTTGCTCCTGCTCAGCCATGTCGTCGGCACGCGCCTCGCATGGAGCGTGGAAGGGCTCGACCGAGGCTATGCGCAGATTCTCTACGCCACCTGGGTCGCCGCACCGGGCCAGGGGATGATGCAGGCGGCGGGCCTCGTCGTGGCGTGGCTGCACGGCTGCTTCGGGCTTTACTTCTGGCTCAGGCTGAAGCGCGGCTTTCCCCGCGCCGCGCCCTGGCTGCTCGCGGGCGCAGTGCTGGTGCCGGTGCTGGCGCTCCTCGGTTTGGTGCAGGGTGGACGCAGCGTCGCGGCACTTGCCGCCGATGCCGCATGGCGGGTGCAGGAACTCGGGCCGACCCATCTCGGCCTGGCCGAGCAGACCGAACGGCTGGGGGCGATCCGGCGCGGGCTGTTCTCGGTCTACCTGGCCGCGCTCGCCCTCGTCCTGCTCGCGCGCGGCGCCCGCACCCTCGCCGAGACGCGGGGCGGCTTCGTGCGCATCGGCTATCCCGACGGGCGCACCGTCCGCATGCCGCGGGGGAGCAGCGTCTTGGAGGCGAGCCGACGCGGCCGCATCCCGCATGCGAGCGTCTGCGGCGGGCGCGGCCGCTGCTCGACCTGCCGCATCCGGGTCGTCGATACGGAGCGCAGCCGACCCCTGCCGGAACCGGAACGGGCGGAGCGCCTCGTCCTCGACCGCATCAGCGCGAGCCCCGGCATCCGGCTCGCATGCCAGCTCCGGCCCGACCGCGACCTCACCGTCGCGCCGCTGTTCACGCCGCAGGCCCGCGCCGCGTCCGCGCGTGATCCGGAGCGGGCCGCGACCGGCGAGGAGCGGTTCGTCGTCGTGCTGTTCGCCGACCTGCGCGGCTCGACCCGGTTCGCGGAGGAGCACCTGCCCTACGACACCGTCTTCGTCATCGGCCGCTTCCTCGGCGCGGTCGGCCGGGCGGTGCGCGAGGCGGGCGGCTCGGTGAACCAGCATCTCGGCGACGGGCTGATGGCGATCTTCGGCCTCGATCGCGATCCGAAGCACGCGGCCCGCGATGCCCTGAAGGCCGTCGACGGCATCGCCCGCCACGTCGAGCAGCTCAACCGCATGCTCGCCGCCGATCTCGGCGAGCGCCTGCGCTACGGCGTCGGCCTGCATGCGGGCATGGCCATCGTCGGCGAGTTCGGGGACGAGACCGAATCTCGCTTCACGGTCCTTGGCGACACGGTCAACGTCGCCGCCCGTCTCGAGGGTCTGACCGGGCCGATGCGGCAGGTCGCGATCGTCTCGGAAGCCGTCTACGAGGCCGCGGGCCTCAGCACCGACACCCTTCAGGAGCTGACGCTGACGGGGCGCGCCCAACCGCTCAGGGCGCGCCTGATCGGTGCCGACGCGTCGGCCGCGCTTCAGGACGGCTGATCGGTCCAACCTCTACGCGCGCAGGAACGCCAAGAGATCCTCGGTCAGCCGGTCTTTGTGGGTGAACGGAATGGCGTGCGGCGCGCCCGCGTAGACTTCGAGACGGGCGCCGGGAATGGCATCCGCCGCGGCCTTGCCGCTGATGTCGAAGGGCACCGTCTGATCGCCATCGCCGTGGATGACCAGGGTCGGCACCCGGAACGCCGCCATGTCGGCGCGGAAATCGGTCCCGCCGAAGGCGTGCACGCAATCGACCGTCGCCTTTGGCGAGGCTCGCATCGCCAGCAGCCCCGTCCAGGCCATCAGCTCCGACGAGGCCGGCGAGGAGAGCAGCCCGGCGCCGAAGAAGCTCTTGACGAAGTTCGACCAGAAATGCGGCCGGTCCTTCTCGATCGCCTCGATCATCCCCTCGAAAACGCTGGCATCGACGCCGTCGGGATGATCGGGCGTCTTGGCAAGCATTGGCGTCACCGCGGAGACGAGCACCGCGCGCGCCACTCGTGCGCCGCCATGGCGCGAGAGGTAGCGGGCGATCTCGCCGCCGCCCATCGAGAAGCCGACGAGCGTCACCTCCTGAAGGTCGAGCCCGTCGAGCACGGCCTTCAGGTCGTCGGCGAAGGTGTCGTAGTCGTAGCCGCTCCAGGGCTGGTCCGAGCGCCCGAACCCGCGCCGGTCGTAGGCGATGGTGCGAAAGCCCGCCTGGGTCAGGGCCGGCTGCTGATACTCCCACATGTCGGCATCGAGCGGCCAGCCGTGGATCAGCACGACCGGAGGCCCGCTGCCCCAATCCTTGTAGAAGAGGCGCGTCGCGTCCCTGGTCTCGATGAAGGGCATGCCGGTCTCCTTGAACGGGGGACGCGGACGCGCCCCCCTTTGGTCCGTCGGGGTCGGAGAGGGTCGGCTCAACGGCCCGGAGCGGTCTTGGTCGAGCCGGTGGCGTCGGAAGCGGGCGGCTTGATCGCCCACAGCTCGGTTGGCAGGCTCAGCGGCGCGCCGGGCTTGTAATCGGCCGAATCCTGGATGTGCGAGGTGGTGACGTAGATCGTCCCGTCCGGTCCTTCGCTGAAGGTGTCGGGCCAGCGCAGGCTCGGGTCCTGCACCAACGTCGTCAGGCCGTCCTTGCCGCCGGCGAGGTCGCGCACCTTCACCGCGTTGTCCTGGGGCGAGGTCACGTACATCCGCCCGTCGCGGCGGGCGATCAGCAGGCCGTCGGCAACGCCGTTCTCGCCGACCTTCGCCACCTTGCCCGAGAGGCTCTTGTCGGTGAGCGTGTCGGGCACCATCGAGGCGGCGGCCCAGCCGGTGAGCGCATCGGTCGGCAGGCTGTAGAGCGTCTTGCCCTTGATCGCCTGCCAGTAGAGCGTCTTGCCGTCGTTCGAGAGGGCGATGCCGTCGGCGGAGAACGCCACGCCGCGCCCGTCGGGACGGCGCAGCGGCTTGCCGTCGTAGCTCACGGTCACCGAGGTGTCGGGCATGGTCGAGGGATCACCCGAGAGAATGCGCTTGGCCGAGCCGCTGTCGAGATCGACGACGATCAGCGCGCCCTCGGCACCGGAATCGGTGAGGTAGGCGGTCTTGCCGTCCGGCGAGATCCGAACGTCGTTGAGGTAGGAGGCCTGGAGCACCGTGCTGGTGTCGAAGGGAATCGTCTTGATCACCTTGTTGGTCTTCAGGTCGATCCCGACGAGTTTTGGGCCGTCCTTGATCACATGCGCCATGGCGGGGGCCGCAGCATCCACCACCCAGAGCCGGTCCTGCCCGTCGGCGACGACGCTCTGCACGCAGACGAAATGGTCCTTCGGCGAGAGTTCGTCGGCCCGTGCGTTGCGCCACGCGTTCCATTGGTCGTCGGGGAAGGGGACGGGCTTGCCGTCCTTCAACTCAGCCACCGAGACCGGCGCATCCTCACTCCAGCGCGGGAAGTTGACGAAGATGCGCCCGTCGCGGGCCACCGTGATGCCGGTGACCTGATGCTCGAAGCTGGCGACCTTGGTGAGCGTGGCTTTTCCCTCCTGCGCTCGGGCGGGGAGGGGGCTCGCCATCGTGCCCGCGAGGAGGGCTACGGCAAGGGCGGTCAGGGTTCTGGTCATGGTCGGGCAGCCTTGGGCGAAAGCATCGGTCGCAGTTGTCCGTCGGAACCCCGGCGCGGTCGGCCGGGGTCCTTCACGAAACCGTTGCCCCCGTCAGGCCGGCACCTCCTCGATCGAGCCCGGCTCCGCTTCCGGCACGCGGTTGCGCTCGTGGCGGAAGCGGGAGAGGGCCTGATAGGTCTTCAATCGTGCCCGCATCAGCGAACCGAGGGGGCGGTGCGCCGCAAGGCTGTGGGCAGGGCGGAAGGAGAGCACGTCGTCGGCGTAGTGGCGACGCGCTTCGCTGAACGCGTCCTGCGCCGGCAGAACGAGGCGGGCGACGGTGCGGTAGGGGCTCAGCGCCTCGTCCCAGCGCTTCGAGGCGTCCTCGACCGGCATGTCGTCGAGGTTCAGGCAGAGTTGGACGCGGATTTCGAACACCGCCTCGCGGCCTTCGAGATAGCTCAGCACCGCGTGGCGGAAGACGTTCCCGTCCTCGCTGCCGGTGTCGAGCCGCTCGTCGGCGAGCGCCGCTTGGGCCGGGGAAGCGGGAAAGGCCGCGAGCTTGGCAACGTGGTCGCCGTAGCGGAGCGCGGCCTGCGAGTAGTACGGCTCGGCCAGTGGATGGTGCGGCACGTGGCCGAAGAAGTCGAGGAGCGGCGAACTCTCGCCCTTCACCGATTTCACCACCCCGTCGAGCACCCGCGCGCCCTGTGAAACCGCCGCTTTCACCGCTTCCGGCGCGGAGGTTGCGGCCTCCAGCTGCTTCATGCTGCCTAAGAAACCCTTGGCATCGGGATTGGGAAAGACCGGCCCGGTGGCGAACACGAAGTCCTGGGTCGGCGCATCGTGGCCGGGCAGCTTGTCGCCCTCGACGCCGAGCACTTTGATCGCCATGCCGCGGTGGGTCGAGACGCGGTCCTTCAGGAGTTCGCCGGCCCCTTGCGCGAAGCGCACGATGACGGAATGCGTGCCGGCCTTCGCGAACAGGCCCTGCGCCAATTCGGGCGGAAGGTTCGGGAGAATTTCCAGCTCGCCGACGGCAACGCCGCTGATCTTGGCGTGCGACGCCCGCACCGCGTGCCCGTAGCGCTCGGCGGTGATCTCGCTCTCGTGGGTCATCGAGGCGATGATCCGATCGATGATCTCGTTCTCGTCGGGGCTCGGCGTCTCGATACCGTCGTGGTAGCGAATCGGTGCGGCGCTCATGGAATTTCTCGCGTCTCAGCAGATCTGAGAGAGTGAACCGGGGGAACGCGTGAAAGTTCGGACCGAACCCCGGCCTGCAACTTCTCATCGCGCATCTTTGATGAACCGGATGGCGGCGCGAGTTCCGACCCGGAGTTCGCTGGAACGGTTCAGGTTCGCTCGCCGTTACAGGCGCAGATTTATCCCAATCGGAGGATTGTCATGCGCAAATCCCTTCTCGCCGCCGCCGCTCTCCTGACGCTCGCCGGGGCCTCGGGCGCCGTGGCCCAGACCACCGTGATCGAGCGCGACGCTCCGGATCGGGTCGTGGTGGATCGCGCGCCCAGCAGTTCCTCGACCACGGTCGAGCGGCGCGAGCATTCGGATGGCTGCTCCAGCAAGACGGTGACGAAGGAAAACGACATGGGCGACCGCAAGACGGTCACCAAGGAGAACTGCGACTGATTCGTTCGGAGTTTCGGTCCTGAAAACGAAGAACCCGCCGCGGAGGACCGCGGCGGGTTCTTCTTTTGTGATGGTCGGTTTCAGGCGTGCGCGAGCACGGCGAGCAGAAGCAGCGCGATGATGTTGGTGATCTTGATCGCCGGGTTCACGGCGGGGCCCGCCGTGTCCTTGTAGGGGTCGCCGACGGTGTCGCCGGTCACGGCCGCCTTGTGCGCGTCCGAGCCCTTGCCGCCGTGGTGGCCGTCTTCGATGTACTTCTTGGCGTTGTCCCAGGCGCCGCCGCCCGAGGTCATCGAGATCGCGACGTAGAGACCGGTCAGGATCACACCGAGCAGCGAAGCGCCGACCGTGGCGAAAGCCTGTGACTTGCCCGCGATCGCCTGGATCACGAAGAAGATCACGATCGGCGACAGCACCGGCAGCAGCGAGGGGAGGATCATCTCCTTGATCGCCGCCCGGGTCAGCATGTCCACCGCGCGGCCGTAATCCGGCCGGTCGGTGCCCTGCATGATGCCGGGCTTGGCCCGGAACTGGCGGCGCACCTCCTCGACCACAGCGCCGGCAGCACGCCCGACCGCCGTCATCGCCATGCCCGCGAACAGGAACGGGATCAGGCCGCCGAGCAGCAGGCCAACGACGACGAAGGGGTTGGAGAGCGAGAAATCGACGCTCACGCCCTGGAAGAAGCGGTACTGCGTCGGGCTAGCATTGGCGATGAAGTAGTTCAGGTCCGAGGTGTAGGCGGCGAACAGCACCAGGGCGCCGAGACCCGCCGAGCCGATGGCGTAGCCCTTGGTGACGGCCTTGGTGGTGTTGCCGACCGCATCGAGCGCATCCGTCGCCTTACGTACGTCCGGGGGTAGGCCCGCCATCTCGGCGATGCCGCCCGCGTTGTCGGTGACCGGACCGAAGGCATCGAGCGCCACGATGAAGCCCGCCAGCGCCAACATCGCGGTCACAGCGATGGCGATGCCGAACAGGCCGGCGAGCGCATAGGTCGCGATGATGCCCGCCACGATGACCAGGGCCGGCAGCGCCGTCGATTCGAGCGAGATCGCGAGCCCCTGGATCACGTTGGTGCCGTGCCCGGTGACGGAGGCCGTGGCGATCGACTTCACCGGCCGGAAGTTCGTGCCGGTATAGTACTCGGTGATGACGACGATCAGCGCCGTGATGACGAGGCCGAGCACCGCGCAGGCCAACAGGGCGCCTGAGGTGAAGGTCACGCCGGTATTGGTGGTGAAGCTGGTCGAGAAGCCGCCGAACAGGGCGAAGTTCACCGCGGCGATGGCGGCGATCGAGAGCACGCCCGCCGCGATCAGGCCCTTGTAGAGCGCGCCCATGATCGACTGGTTGGCACCGAGCTTCACCGCGTAGGTGCCGGCGATCGACGTGACGATGCAGGCCGCCCCGATGGCGAGCGGGTAGATCATCATCGCTTCGAGCACGGGCGCGTTGCCGGCGAAGAAGATCGCGGCGAGCACCATGGTGGCGACCACGGTCACCGCGTAGGTCTCGAACAGGTCCGCGGCCATGCCGGCGCAGTCGCCGACATTGTCGCCCACGTTGTCGGCGATGGTGGCGGGGTTGCGCGGATCATCTTCCGGAATACCGGCTTCGACCTTGCCGACGAGATCGCCGCCGACATCGGCGCCTTTGGTGAAGATGCCGCCGCCCAGCCGCGCGAAGATCGAGATCAGCGAGGCGCCAAAGCCCAAAGCCACCAGCGCGTCGATGACTTCGCGGCTTCCCGGCGCCAGCCCGGCGCCCCGGGTGAGGAACAGGTAGTAGAGCGCGACGCCGAGCAGCGCGAGGCCCGCCACCAGCATGCCGGTGACCGCACCGGACTTGAAGGCGACCTCCAGCCCGCCGCCGAGCGACTGCGTGGCGGCCTGCGCCGTGCGGACGTTGGCGCGAACCGAGACGTTCATGCCGATGAAGCCGGCTGCGCCCGAGAGCACCGCGCCGATCAGGAAGCCGATGGCGACCTTGATGCCGAGAAAGTAGGCGAGAAAGACGAAGAGGACGACGCCGACGATCCCGATCGTGGCGTATTGGCGCCTGAGATAAGCCTGCGCACCCTCGGCGATGGCGCCTGCGATTTCCTGCATGCGCTGGGTGCCGGCATCGCGTCGCATTACGTCACGGATAGTCACGACACCGTAGGCAACGGCGCAGAGCCCGCCCACGATGATCAGCAAAAGTGCGGTCATGCGTGCGTCCTTAGATTTTTGATTGTGGTTTGCCGAGCCCGGCCGGAATGGCCGTCGGACGTTGCTGCGACGTTGCTCGGCTTCAGGCGCCCTCCCTCGAGAACCTGAACTTAACTGCCAAACTTCGGCGTCCAGCGCAAATGCCTCGTGCCGTTGAGAACCTTTCGAAACGGCCAAGACGCAAAATAATGACAAGTTTCGTGTTATTGCAGTGCAATCTCTGCGGCGCCAGGCACGAACAAGGAACCGCTTCCGCGTTCCTTCCGGCCAGTTCCGACGCGGATCTTTCCCTCTGTCGGCGCAGAGTATCGGGGGCCGGGAGCGCCTCGGAGGCCGCCCGGTTTCGGCTCAGCTCGTGAAGCCGGAGGCATCGACGGTCAGTGCCGACGATGAGCCGCTTTCAGCCACCTGCCGGCGCAGATGCCGGTTCTCGTCCTCGAGACGCGCATGAGCCTTTTCGCCGTCGCGCAGCGTCGCTAGGAGGTGATCGTTGAGCACCATCGTTCGCTGCCGATCCCCGACGGCGATCGACACCTGAATGAGGGCGGCCTCACGCTCGGCAACGAGCCTCTCCCGATCCTGTAGGAATCGGCGCATGGCCCGCACCGCCGTCCGGTTGCTGCTCTCGAGGATCGCCAGCCGATGGTCGGCCACCGCCAGCCGGCGCTGCGTTTCGCGCAACAGCGCCTGGATCGCCTCGCAATCGGTGTCGGACGTCACGACGACTCCTACGCCCTCATCCGTCGTCGGAATTCGCGTGAGGAGGGCACGCCCCCGCTGAAGCAGGTCACGCAGCGGCATCGGAGCCCCCCAGCGACGCGCGCATCGGCGGCGATGCACCGGGATCGCCCTGATCCGAGCGGCGTGTCCCCGGCGTCAACGTGCCGGCGAGCCGGCTCTCGAGACGACCGATCTGCGCGGCATGGTGGCGATACTCCGCCGACGCGCGCAGCCATGCCAGCAGCGGCGCCATCTCTGCGGGCGCGCGCGGCGTCTCAATGACGGACAAGGGTTCCTCCAGACCGAGCCATTCGTGACGAGCCGCGGCCTCGATCCAGTTCGATGCGAGCGGGGCGTCCTCGTCCATGAACAACAGGCCGGACAGGAACAGGACCCGCTGTATCATCACGGTCGAGATCTCGACATGGCATTCGCCGACGATCTCCGGATAGACGCGCCCGCCGAAGCTGCCAGTCGCGACCGTCTCGCCGCCCCTGCGATAGGAGCTGTGCGAGGCGAGACAACCCAGAGCGGACATGCGCGCGACCTGACGAGCGATCTTCTCGGGAACGAAGACATCCGGGGCCATCAGCAATGCGACGTAGGCGCCGCGGGCCGCCGTGAGCCCAAGGCGAAGGCGGGCGGGAAGCCGCGGCTCCGGCGTCGGCCGCAGCACCCGGTCACAGCCGCCTCGGCCGAGGGCGGTGAGGACCGAGGGGTCTCCGACCAGGATCATCTCGTCCGGCGGCCGGGTCTGGCCCTCCACGCTGTCGATCGTGCGGCGTGCGGCCTCAAGATCGGTTCCGACATCGATGACCACCGAGACCGAGGCCTCCGCAGCACAGCTGCGCGCCATCCGGTCGGCCCGATCGGCGACCCGTCGGTTCGGACTCCGGTAGCGCAGGAAGTCGCCGGTCCGCCTCAGGAAGCGCTCCCGGCTTCCGTCCACCACCGCGGCCTCGACCTCGCTCGTCTCGTCGAGCACGTCGCTCCAGAAGGCGCTGTTCTCGGACAAGGCATCGCGGCGGTGGGAGCCCTGATCCGGATGGAGCCGCGAACGCAGGAGGCAGTGCGGAACGTGGACGAAATGGGCCTCGCGGGTCAGCCTCCACCACATCCGGTAGTCCTGGGTGTAGGGATAGCGCGTATCGAAGCCGCCGACGCGCAGAAGCAGATCGCGGGCAATCAGGATCGTGCAGCCGTTGATCAGTCCCTCGTAGAAGGCGAGCCGCGGGTTGAGCGCCAGCGCAGCGGGGTCGAGCCGCTGCTCGCCGGTGATGCAGCCCGCCGCGTCGATCCAAGACAGATCGGAGAACAGGCAGACGTCTTCACGGTCGAGCGTGTCGAGGATCCTGACCTGCCGCTCGGTCTTCCCAGGCTCGAACAGGTCGTCGTGCGACAGCCAGGAGAACAGGCGGCCGGAGGCGTGGGCAAGGGCGGTGTTGAGCGCGACCGCCACCCCCATATTGGGCTGCTGCAGGGTACGGATGCGGTCGCCGAAGGCGCGCGCGACGGCCAAAGTCTGCCCATCGTCGTCGGAGCCGTCATCGACGACGATGATCTCCGTCTCCGGATGGCTCTGGCACAGTGCGCTCTCGATCGCCTCGCCGAGATAGTTCGCGCCGTTGTGGACGGGAATCGCGATGGTGACGCTGCGGTCGCCCAAGCCTACCCCTCTTCCATCGGGGCCGGCGCCCGGCGCGTCCGATCGAAGGTGCTGGTCAGTTCCCCCCCGAGCTCGACCGCCTCGAGAATCAAGGCCGGCACGTCGATCACGGCCCGCTCGTTGAAGCCGAAATCGGTGAAGCTCTCGTAGGTCGGAACATGGTACCGGCGCGGCGGGGCGCGGCCGGTGACGAGAAAGATGGTGTGGGAGCCGATGGGACGGACGAGGCAGGTCCCGTCGTTCAGTTCCGGCCCCATCGTGATCGACGGAATGTCCTCACTGAAGATGAGATCGTCCGCCCCCGCGAACAGGGCTTGGTAGACGCTCGGACTCGCGACCCGGTGCCGCCGGCCTCCGAAAACCAGCCAGACATCCGGACTGTCCGGCGCCGACAAGCGCAGGCCATCGAGGTCGTCACGCAACGTGTACACGACGTACCTCGCAAGCCTCGCACCATGCCCACCGAGCGCCGACGGCGGACCGGAGGCTCGCCTCGGCCCGACCGACTCGGCTGCCTTGATCGCGGCCGCGGGATCGGATCCGGCCCACCTGCACGATCAGGCTCGCGTTGATTCGAAAGGCTGGTGCGAGGCGCATGACCGATCGGAAAGTGTGGGAGATCGCTTCACTGCCGCCGGGATGGTGCCGGCCCGATCGGCTGCGATCACGATCGGGGAGATAGCGGAGTCGTGCCGGCATCTCAAGTTTCATAGGTTAGTACGAAGGTATCCTGAAAGCCTCATGGCCGCCGACGGCTCACAATTTCGAATAGATATCAGGTTTCATCCAAACTTTCCGACATAACTCTGATGACACTTTATCGATCCGCTTCCATTATGCGATACAGATGAAAGACGCTATTGCCGCAAATGACGCGTGATCGAAAATTGCGTGGAATCGGTGATGTCCGGCAAAGTGGAGGCCCGAACATACCTTCTGGTTGCCCAACTTCGCTTCGTGGCCTGCAGCCACCAAGAGCAAGGGCAATCGTCGCCAAGGGAACAGGTGCCGCAACAAGCAACCCCCTTGCCGGCACGCGCCGGCCTTCGGCTCTTCACAAAGAAGCGATGAAGCCGATCTGATGCGATCAGGCACAAATGACCGGAAATTCGGAAATCGCCGTTGATGCCTGTCCCCGATACCCGGCCAAAAAACGTTATCGAAATCGGCGCATAGGACTTGGCGCAGCGCATTCTCGGGACATTCGCGCCGGATCCTCGGCCGCAGAGACTCTGTCAGAAAGGTACGACCGAGGGGATGCACGAGCGCGTTCCCCGCGCATCTCCCGACGGCCGGCTCAGGAGAAAGCATCTCGATCCCAGACCGCGTGCGACCTGCCCCTCGTGGAGAACGCCGCGCGCCCGGCTGCATTCGGCCGGATCGTCAGGCGGGCGCCTCGAGCAGGCACCTCAGCGCAGCGGCGGAGCCCGGTAGGCGGGGGCCAGGACGTAGCCGTCCGAGGCACGGCGCGGACCCTGCGGCGTCGCGATGAGAACGTTGCCGTAATAATCGTTGCCGGTGAGCCCGAAACCGCCGCCATTCATCACGGTCGGCACCGGCACGGCACCGATGGCGCGCAGATCCTGACCGTCGGTGCTGATCGGCGGACCCCGGAAGCGGCCGCTCTCGGGATCGACCTCGTACACCGTCGGCCCGCGCGCATCGCCGTAGGGGCGATCCTGCAAGCTCTGCGCAGCAACCCCCTGGGCGACGAGCCCGAAAAGGGAGGCGGCAAGGAGGAGGCGGGCACGGGCCATGGGCTTGCTCCGTCGTCGGCGCACTCTTCGGACCGGAGCGACGGCCGCTCCGACCCGTGAGAACGCATTGAAACAGGACATGAGCCGATCCGGATTGCCGCGCAATCGGGATCGGCTCGGACTGACGTCTCGAGGGTGCGATCAGACCCCGGAACGTGACAAGGAAACGTTGACGTGCGGACGCCTGTCGCTCCCGGCTCTCGGCAAACGTCGCCTCAGCCCTTCGACTGCAGGACAGCGCGCGGTTCGCGCACCATGGGGCTGCAATCGGACTTGTAGGCGTTCAACGGGAGCGACGTCGAGCTGCAGGAATAGGCCTCCTCGGGCGAGGGGGCGGGCACGGGATCGCGCGCCACGATCGGGTGGGGCGCACAGGCTCCGACGGCGGCGCCGGCGAGCGCCAGGGCGGCGAAGAGCTTCAGGCGGCGCATGCGGAACCTCGAAACGCGTCCGTCCGCCGGGACAACCGGCGGCAAAACCGGAGACGACCCTGCGGATACGGGCGGTCACTGACAAGCTTCCCCCGCCCGATGCCCACTCGGACAGGGCCGATTGCCGGGCCCTGTCGCCCCGCCGCAACAACGTTCGGGGCGATTCGTCCGGTCGCGCCGCTCCCACCCACCGGCCGGGAGCGGCGCCAGGCGATACTAGACAGCCTTCTGCAACGGCACGACGTTGTGGAGCGTGCGGTCTGCGTTATCGAAGAAGCGGCGGACGTTGCGGGCCGCCTGCCGGATGCGCTGCTCGTTCTCGACAAGCGCGATGCGGACGTAATCGTCCCCGTGCTCGCCGAAGCCGATCCCCGGCGCCACGGCGACATCCGACTTTTCGAGAAGCAGCTTCGAGAATTCCAGACTGCCGAGCTCCCGGAATTTTTCCGGGATCGGCACCCAGGCGAACATCGAGGCTTCCGGCGTCGGCAGCTTCCAGCCGGCCTTGCCGAAGGACTCGACCAGGGCGTCGCGACGCTTCTTGTAGGTCGCACGCATCTCCTTGATGCAGTCGTCCGGCCCGTTGAGCGCGGCGGTGGCCGCCACCTGGATCGGCGTGAAGGCGCCGTAATCGAGGTAGGACTTCACCCGCGTCAGCGCCGCGAGCAGGCGCTCGTTGCCGACGGCAAAGCCCATGCGCCAGCCCGCCATCGAGAAGGTCTTCGACAGCGAGGTGAACTCCACGGTGCAGTCGATCGCGCCCGGTACCTGCAGCACGGAGGGCGGCGGGTTGTTGTCGTCGAAATAGACCTCGGCATAGGCCAGATCCGAGAGCAGAATCAGCTCGTGCTTCTTCGCGAAGGCCACGAGATCCCGGTAGAAGTCGAGGCTCGCGACATAGGCCGTCGGGTTCGAGGGGTAGCAGACGACGAGCGCCACGGGCTTCGGGATCGAGTGGGCGACCGCCTTCTCGAGTGCCGGGAACATCGCCGGGGTCGGCTCGGCGGGCACGGAGCGGATCACGCCGCCGGCCATCAGGAAGCCGAAGGCGTGGATCGGGTAGCTCGGGTTCGGCACCAGCACCACGTCGCCGGGCGCCGTGATCGCCTGGGCCATGTTGGCGAAGCCCTCTTTCGAGCCGAGCGTCGCCACGACCTGCGTGTCCGGGTTGAGGCTCACCCCGAAGCGGCGCTGGTAGTAGCCGGCCTGGGCGCGGCGCAGGCCGGCAATGCCCTTGGAGGCGGAGTAGCGATCGGTGCGCGGCTTGCCGGCGGTCTCGACGAGTTTCTCGATGACGTGGCGCGGGGCGTCGAGATCGGGATTGCCCATGCCGAGATCGATGATGTCGGCGCCGCGGGCTCGGGCGGCGGCCTTGATCCGGTTCACCTGCTCGAAGACGTAAGGCGGAAGGCGCTTGATGCGGTGGAAATCGGTCATGGCGTCGGTCTGTCCGGTGTCGCGGAACTGATCCTCCCGCGAGGATGCGTCGGCGGTGAGGAGCCTGCCTGTTTACCATCGACGCGTTCGAGCGCCGACTGAAAAATCGCGATGCCCCGCCGGGATCGGGGCGGAACGCTCACTCAACCGGGTTGGGTGCGAGCCCCTGGGCGGCATTCTTGGCTGCCCCTTCCGCCGCGCGTCCCTTGGACTCGTTGCGGTTGCGCGCACCCTCCAACTCGGCCTGCAGGGCGCTCTGTCCGGCCGAATTGCGGGCGCGGACGGCGCGACGGGGCGCCGATTCGCCCACCGGCATGTAACTCGCATCGCTCTTGCGGGATTGCGCCACGAAATCGGGCGCCTCCACCGGCTTGATGCCGGACCCCGCACCGACCATCGCCGCCTTCAGCGGGTTCACGTCGGCCGAACAGCCGCCGGTCGCCGCCGCGGCGGCAAAAACCGGCAAGGCGATCGCAATGGCGCGGACGGTGCGGCGCACGGTCATGACAACGGTCTGAAAATGGAGCCTGGGGCGGGCGACATTGGCTGGGTGGAGCGTTAATTTGTCGGAAACGAGGCTCGGACCGTCACTAGGGGCGGGATGCGGGCGGACCTTGGGAGGACGTGTCGCGTGGCCACGGAGCGGACGAGGCCGGCAACGCCGGATTTCGAGACCATCGCGCACAACGCGAATCAACTGGCGGAGGTGTTCAGGCAATCGGCCGCCGCCTCGCTGAAGCCGTTCGAGCAAGCGGGCCAGGGCGCCTTGCTTCCGGGCGCGAAACTTCAGGGCGCCGACGAGATCGACGAGATGACCCGCACCCTCACGCGGGTCGCTGAGACGTGGATGAAAGATCCCGAGAAGGCGCTCCAGGCCCAGACCAAGCTCGGCCAATCCTTCGCCGCACTCTGGGCCTCGACCCTGACCCGAATGCAGGGGGCCGTCACCGAGCCGATCGTCCAGCCCCCACCCACGGACAAGCGCTTCGCCCACGCCGATTGGAGCGCGAACCCGGTCTTCGACCTGATCAAGCAGAGCTACCTGCTGCTCGGCCGCTGGGCCGAGGAGATGGTCGAGACGGCCGACGGCATCGACGAGCACACCC